>NZ_CEEDCD010000022.1:0-293584 GCF_979253085.1 Dyadobacter sp. AC419
ACAAGGCGACTTTTCTTTTCAAATTCAGAATATTTCTTCCAAAAACATCAAGGAATTCAGGACCGGCATTGATCAGCGGGATGTTGAGTATGGTTGGTCTGATCGACGACATTCAACAGGATGTGATTTTGCGGAAATTTAATCCCAAGAAACTAAATGCGGTCGATTTTTTCCTGAAAGTATATGACCCTCAAAAAGGCGATAAAGCAGTTCAGGAGACGATTGCAGGTTATCTGGAAAATTGCAAAGCAATTGGCATCCCGGTACCGCCTGAGCGGGAAAGAAATCTTCATTATGGGCAGCGATGGAAATCCGTTATGGAAACCCGTTGTCTGGGAGCCGGAAAAGGCGACAATCCGCTTTCATTTTATCAGAAACGAGGATAACACGCATTATTTTCCCACAATCCGCCACAAAGTTTCAGAAAGTCGATTTTCAATATAAAAATGCTTTCTTGTTATGTGAAGAACCGGCCTGGCTGGTTCTGGATGGACATTTGTTTCATTTTGAAGGACATGTTGACGGGAAAAAGATCAAACCATTTTTGGCCAAAAAATTCATTGCGATTCCCGGTCAGGTGGAGGAGCAATGTTATGGCCGCTTCGGTCGCGCCGCTGATTGCCTCTTACGACGTTGTGGCACGAGGGTTCGAAATCAGAAATGTGTCATCAATGCCGAAAACGGTGCTGACGATTTCAGAATATAACATCAATGCGAAAAAAACGCCGGCCCTTTTCCAGGATTCGGATGTAGAAGTTCTGGAAGAAGAGGATAATGATGTTGCGTTCGATCTGTCGTTTCAATATGCCAATTTCTCTTTCCATTATGACAGCTTTGCGCATGCATCGAGCGTGCATATGGAGAAAAAAGGGAACGATTATCTATTTAACAAAGTCAAACGCAGCATCGAAACAGAAAGTCAGAATGTTGCCTTGCTCAAAGAATGGGGACTTAACATTCGAAATGGAAGTGTGCAAATGCCTAAGTCACAGGCTTTTGGATGGCTGCAAGGCAATGCTAATGTGCTTTCGGAGAACGGCAAGCATCATCGTCAGGCAAAACACGAATGATACGAAACGCTATTTCCTCGGATATTCCTCGATTGACATTTCTTCTATTCAGGAAGGGCGCGATTGGTTCTGACATTAACGCAAAGGTTAAATTCGGTGAATTTGAAATCCCATTCCTTCAATTAAGGAGCTATATTCTTAACCGCAAGAAGGAATTCCTGCTTCCTAATGGTGAAATCGCAGTTATTCCGGAATGGTGGTTTACCAAATATTCTGCTAGTTTTTCTCTTTCACCGAACATGACGGTGGCGATGAACCGCTCAGGTTGCGCATGCATCACCTTGCGTTGGTCCAGGAGTTGAAAGAGGAACATCTGGCGACAGCCACGATTAGCCGCAAACTTGAAAATTTGCGTGATTTCAATCACATTGAAGCTGTTGAGCCGCCAAAAGATTTTACAGGAACACTGCGTCCTTATCAAAAAACGGGTTACGATTGGCTACGGTTTTTGAAGCAATATCGCTTTGGCGGCTGCCTTGCAGATGACATGGGTTTGGGAAAAACTGTGCAGACGCTTGCAATGCTGCAAACCGAAAAAGAAAGTGGCGTAAAAGAGCCATCCATGCTCATTATGCCAACTTCGCTGCTTTATAACTGGCAATTGGAGGCGAAAAAATTCACGCCTTCTATGCGCGTGATGCTTTACACAGGCACGAACCGCGAAAAAGACACGGCGCAATTTGATAATTATGATCTCATTCTGACGTCTTACGGCATTGTGCGGCTGGACATTGATCTGATCCAGTCTTACCGCTTCAATTACGTAATTCTGGACGAATCCCAGGCGATCAAAAACCCGGCATCGATTATTACCAAAGCAGTCAGGAAGCTCAATTCTGCAAACAGACTGGTGTTAACAGGCACGCCGATTGAAAACAACACATTGGATCTCTGGTCGCAAATGTCTTTTGTGAATCCGGGATTATTGGGCAGTCAATCTTTTTTCCGTGATGAATTTCAGATCCCGATCGAAAAACGTGGAGACGAAGAGAAAACCAAAAGACTTTACAATCTGATTAAGCCTTTCATTTTGAGGCGTTTAAAATCTCAGGTTGCCACAGATTTACCTGAAAAAGTGGAAAGCGTTCAATATTGTGACATGTCCGAGGAGCAGGAAAAAGCTTACGAGGAAGCAAAGGCATATTACCGCAACCTGATCTTGCAAAGCATTGATACGGAAGGGATTTCCAAGTCGCAGCTGGTTGTTTTGCAAGGACTTACCAGATTGAGACAGTTAGCCAATCACCCTTTAATGGTGGATCCGGATTATATGTTTGGCTCGGGAAAGTTTGAAGATGTGCTTTACAAAATGCAGACTGCCATTGGTGAAAATCATAAAATATTGATATTCAGCCAATACATTAAGCATTTAGATCTTTTCAGACAATTTTTGAATGAAAAGGAAATAACATACGCTTATCTCGACGGTGCAACCAAAAATCGGCAGGAACAAGTTGAGCTTTTTCAAAACAACAATGATATCAAAATCTTCCTCATATCATTGAAAGCAGGCGGATTAGGCCTTAACCTCACCGCCGCAGATTATGTTTTCATCCTCGACCCGTGGTGGAACCCGGCTATTGAAGCACAGGCCGTAGATCGAGCACACCGCATTGGCCAGGACAGAACGGTTTTCACTTATAAGTTTATTACTAAAAATTCAGTGGAAGAAAAGATTCTCGCCTTACAAAGGACGAAGAAGCAACTTGCCGATGATTTGATTTCAAATGAAGAAGGCTTTATAAAATCACTGAGCCGCGAAGATGTTTTGAACCTGCTGGCATAAAAAATGTCATCCTGAAACTCAGGATGACATCATTATAATCTTATTATTAAGTCTAAACCGACAATGCAGAAGGTTCTCTGCTGATCAATGCTTCTCTATCCGGACCGGTTGAAATAAACGTGATCGGCAATTTCAATTCCTCTTCCAAAAACTTCACATAAGCCAGCAATTCTTCAGGAATCGCATCCAAATCACGGATTCCATCCAAAGAAGTTTGCCATCCTTTGAAATCTTTGTAAACCGGCTCAACCGTTTCATCACACAAGTCGTATGGCAAATGATCGGTTAATGTTCCGTCTGGAAGGCGGTAATTGGTGCAGACACGAATGTTATCAAAAATTGTTAAAACATCCACTTTCATCATAATCAATTGCGTAACGCCATTGATCATGATCGCATATTTCAATGCAGGCAAGTCAAGCCAGCCGCAACGGCGCGGACGTCCGGTTGTTGCACCGAACTCGCGACCTTCCTGACGCATTTTTTCACCTGTTTCTTCCAATAATTCTGTCGGGAACGGGCCGCTTCCTACACGCGTGCAGTAAGCTTTGAAAATCCCGAAAACCTCTCCAATCTGGCTTGGCGAAATCCCAAGACCTGTACACGCACCGGCCGCCATGGTTGTGGAGCTTGTTACGAATGGATAAGAACCGAAATCAATATCCAGCAAAGAGCCTTGTGCGCCTTCTGCCAAAACTGTTTTTGATTCTGCTAATGCTTCATTTACAACGTATTCGCTATCAACAAGCGAGAATTGCTTCATGAATTCAATAGCACCAAAGAAATTTTCTTCTGATTTCGGAAGCACTTCAGAGTAATCGAATGCGTAAAAATCGAGGATTACTTTATGAGCATCAACGAGCTTTTTGTATTTGTCAGCAAAGTTTGGAGAAAGCACATCCCCTACGCGCAAGCCCAATCTTGCCACTTTATCTTGGTAAGCAGGACCAATTCCTCTCAATGTTGAGCCAATCTTGGAATCACCTTTCGAACGCTCGTAAGCAGCATCCAGCAAAGCGTGGGTAGGAACAATAATCGATGCTTTTTTGGAAACAAACAGATTACTGATGAGGTCGAGGTTATATTTTGCAAGATTCTCAATCTCTCTTTTAAAAACGATCGGATCGAGAACAACGCCATTTCCAATGATATTCTGGATATCGCTACGGAAAATGCCTGATGGAATCTGATGCAAAACGTGTTTGATGCCGTCAAATTCCAATGTGTGACCAGCATTAGGTCCTCCCTGAAAACGGGCTACAACCTGATAACGTGGTGCCAGGACATCCACAATTTTACCTTTTCCCTCGTCTCCCCATTGAAGACCAAGTAATACGTCAACTTTCATTCAATTTATGATTACTGAAAATAATATGGTGTAAGGTTGGCCGGACAATCAATGTCGTCCGGCCCAATATGCATTATCTGTCTTCGTAAAACAGCAGAAGTTTCCCGTGCTTCGGCGCGGTTCTGGCAGTTCTCTTTGGTGCAGTTTCCATAAAAAATAAGCGAATGGTGCATAACGCTGAAATTCAGCATTTCGCCCACCATGTTCTGGATAGACTGGATCCTCGGATCGCAGAATTCCATCACTTTATGGCAATCGGTGCAGATCAGGTGATCGTGCTGCTTGTTACCGTAAGATTTTTCGAACTGCGCCAGGTTTTTACCAAACTGATGCTTGGTTACCAGATCACAATCAACTAAAACGTCCAATGTATTGTAAACAGTCGCGCGGCTAACCCGGTAACGTTTGTTTTTCATGCTGATGTAAAGTTCATCCACATCAAAGTGATCTTCCCTGGTGTAGATCTCTTCCAGGATTGCGAAACGCTCAGGCGTTTTGCGCAATCCTTTGTTTTCCAGGTAAGCCGTCAAGATTTTCTTTGCGGCTTCAAAATTCGGTTTGCTGGCTTGTGGCATATCTCAAAAATTCTTGCGCGAAAATACGCTTTTTTACTTAAATCACAGTCACTCTCACAGGCATACTTGTCACTATCCTGCTAAATTACAATTCAATAACACGTCAGCATGCTAATCGTTCACTGCGGCTATTTTCCGCTGAGGTTTGTGTCGAAACGCTGCACATTATAGACTCCTTCCACTTGTTCCAGCTTGCTGATCAAAATATCCAAGTGCTTGGTATCCTGCACATAAAGCTTAATATCACCATTAAAAACGCCATCTTTTGTATCAATGGTCAGCCCGCGCATGTTGATGTGCAGCTCGTTTGAAATGATCCTGGTAACGTCATTTACCAAGCCCACCCGGTCCGTTCCCGAGAGATAAAGTCCTGCCAGAAATGCCTCATCTTTACCCGATTCCCACTTGGCCTTAATAATGCGGTTTCCGTGTTTCGACATCAGCTCCGCAGCGTTCGGACAAGTTGTTCTGTGGATTTTGATTCCTTCATTAATGGTAACAAAACCAAAAACGTCATCACCCGCAATCGGATTGCAGCATGGAGCAAGCTTGTAATCAATTTTATCCATGTCATCGCCGATCAGCAGCGTGTCGCTGTCTGCCCGGTCGCCATGAATGTGTTTGAGAAACTTGGTTAATGTCTTGCCATCACCTGCCCCGGGCGCTGGTGCGGGCACTGCATTGTTGTTATCAGTTGCCTTGCGCTCCTTGGCTTCTTTATCTCTCTTAAATCGCTTTAATTCATCAAGTTGAATGTATCCTTTTCCGATCCTGTAGAAAAAATCGGCTGCTGTTTTACACTCAAAAAACGCCCTGAGCTGATTTACAACTTCGGCTGTAAGCTCGATGCCAAGGATTTTCAGCTTTTTCTCAACGAGTTGACGCCCGTCTGTTTCGTAACGGCGGTTATCTTCTTTCAGGAAATCCTTAATCCGCGCCCTGGCCTTGGAAGTAACCACGATCCGCAGCCAATCCTCGTTTGGTTTTTGCTTGCTGGATGTGATAATCTCTATTTGATCCCCGTTATTGAGCACATAACTGATCGGAACCAATATGCCGCCCACCTTCGCAGCCATGCAATGTGCACCGACTTCGGAGTGAATATCAAATGCAAAATCCAGTGCGGTTGCACCGCTTTGCAGCACTTTAAGCTCTCCTTTTGGCGTAAAAACAAAAACCTCCTCATTGAAAAAGTTGCTTCTAAACTCATCCAGAAACTCAATTGCGGCTGTTTTGTCACCAAAACCATTTTCCAGTGTCTCCCTAACCTGCGTAATCCACTGCTCAATGTTGCCGCGGACCTTGGTGTCATTGCCTTTATATTTCCAGTGCGCTGCGTATCCTTTTTCCGCAATCTCATCCATGCGCGAAGTCCTGATCTGCACTTCCACCCACTGACCGCTTTTGCTCATAACCGTTGAATGCAACGATTGATAACCATTCGCACGCGGTGTGCTCAGGAAGTCTTTCAAACGATCCGGGTTTGGCTTATAATGGTCAGTAACAATGGAATATGCTTGCCAGCAAATGGCTTTTTCCCGGTCATTCTCCGCAGAAGATTCTAAGACAATGCGGATGGCAAAGAGGTCATAAATTTCCTCGAAAGGCTTGTTCTGCTTCCGCATTTTATTCCAGATCGAATAAATCGATTTGGGACGACCTTTCAGGATAAAATTCAATCCGGCAGCTTCCAGATCCTGCGCAATTGGCTCCATGAATTTCGCAATGAAGCGATCACGAATGCCTTTGGTTTCCCTCAGCTTCCGGGCAATGGCGCGATATTCCTGCGGCTCAGTATATTTCAGATAAAGCTCTTCCAGCTCAGACTTAATGCTGTAAAGTCCAAGCCTGTGCGCAAGCGGCGCGTAAATGAAGATCGTTTCAGACGCGATTTTCAACTGTTTGTCCCGCGGCATGCTGTCCAGCGTCCGCATATTATGCAGCCGGTCGCAAGTTTTACCAAAATCACACGAACATCATCTGAAAGCGTAAGGAGCATTTTCCGGAAATTCTCCGCTTGTTGAGAGGTTCCATATTCGAACCTTCCTGAGATTTTGGTAAGTCCGTCGATGATCTTGGCCACTTTTTTTCCAAAAAGGCGCTCAATGTCCTCGATACGCATGTCCGTATCTTCAACAACATCGTGCAGCAAGGCTGCGACAATCCCCGTCGTCCCCAATCCGATCTCTTCAACGACGATCTGGGCAACGGCAAGCGGATGATATATGTAAGGTTCACCCGACCGGCGACGCATATCTTTATGTGCGTCAACGGAGGTGTAAAAGGCTTTTTTTATTAATTTGGCATCATTGTCTTTTAGAAAGGGCTTGGCTGTTGTAATAACCTGCGGTATTTTTTGAGAATATCCTTACGCTCCTGTTCCAGATCAATGGCGAGGGGTTCAACGAGTTGCTCCACTGAGATATTTAATTGGTATGCTTTACCAAAATAACAAATTCCGGCGACATTTTTCAATTTAATTTTACCCGAAGATAAAATTTTTAAAAAAGTTTGGATCTATCTAAAAAATAAGAATACCTTTGCACTCCCAATTCGACAAAAGGCGTCGAAAAAAGGAAATAAGTGAGCGGGCGTGGCGGAACTGGTAGACGTGCTAGACTTAGGATCTAGTGCCGCAAGGCGTGGGGGTTCGATTCCCTCCGCCCGTACGATTAACAAGGGAATGACGGGGCGTCAAGATTCCTATCTCGATAAGAAAAATGAGCTGCTCCGAAGTAAAACCCGTCAAATGCCCTCAGGACTTAGTTTTGAGGGCATTTTTGTTTTTCTTTTCTATTTAATCTTAAAGGTATTTACCATAGCATAAGCGACACATGGAAGTTGTATTAGAACAAAATTCGCCGACATTAGCCTCTCTCAAAGTTAAGTTGACCAAAGACGATTATCAGCCAAAAATTGATAAGACGATCAAGGATTACTCCAAAAAGGTTAACCTGAAAGGCTTCCGTCCGGGTAAAGTGCCATCCCATGTGATTCAGCGCATGTATGGTAAAAGCATTCTGGTTGACGAGGTGAACAACCTCCTGAGCACTGCGGTAAGCAGCTATATCAGAGAAAACAAATTGCAGGTGGTGGGCGATCCTGTTCCCAACCGTGAAAAAGCTGCCGAAGTAAACTGGGACAGCCCAAGCGAGCTGGAATTCATTTACGACCTGGGCGTTGCAACCGATTTTGAAGTTAATTTATCAGAGCTTCCTGCTGTAAAACGTTACACCATTAATGTGGACGATGCAGAATTGTCTAAAACAGTTGAAAGCCTGCGTGAGCGTTTTGCAGAAAACATTCACCCTGAGGTTAGCGAAGAAGGCGACATGATCTTCGGAGAATTGAAACAAGAATCTTCTGAGTTCACAACCCGCACTGCAATTCCTACAAAACAGGTTAATGCGGATTCACTTTCAAAATTCATCGGCGTTAAGAAAGGCGACGAAGTTGTTTTTGACATTCAAAATACATTTTCTGACGAAGCTGCGATTGCGCATGTAACCGGAAAGAAAAAAGAAGACATTGGTGAGCTTTCGGGCGATTTCACATTGGTTGTTGAAGACATTACGCGTTCAGCTGCTTCGGAATTAACTCAGGACCTTTTTGATAAAGTTTTGGGACCGGGACAAGTGGAGAACGAAGAGCAATTCAACGAAAAGCTTCTGGAAATCATCAAAGGCAACTACGAGCGCGAAACAGAAGCATTGCTTCGCCGCGATATCGAAAATGCATTGCTTGACAACATTACAATCGAACTGCCAGGTGACTTTTTGAAAGACTGGTTAGAGCGCACAAACGAAGGAAAATTCACGCGTGAGCACATCGAAGAGCAATTCGAGGATTTCAAAAAATCATTGAAATTGAGCTTGATCAAAAATAAGATCGCTGATCGTGAAAGCATTAAAGTAGAATATCCTGAAATCCTTGAATTTACCCGCAACATGGTAAAAGGACAGTTCGGAATCTACGGCGATGACGATAACATGAATGAAACAATTGACCGCGTTGCACAAGGTTACCTTGCTGACAAAGAGCGTGATAATTATACCAATGTGTTCAATCAGGTTTTTGATAACAAGGTGATGGACATTATCCGTAACCAGGTTTCTACAGATGAGCAAACCATTGAAGTAAGCGAATTCGAGAAATTGGCCAAAGGCGAAGAAGTAGCCGCTTAACCAGTTTCAAAAAACATTTTTTTCACCGTTCCACGCCAAGGCGTGGACGGTGTTTTTTATTTAAAGCCAATCCGTTCGCGCTCCTCGCCAATATGCCGGATAATCCCGTCGCCGAACCACTGACGGAATTTCACCTTCCATTGATCGAGTTCATTCTGCATTCTCCTGTTTTCTGCCAGCAACCTCGTATTTTCCTGACGAAGCCATTCTGTTTCAGACATGGTCAGCGAATCGAAACCCAGTAATTCAGGAAGCGGGACGTCTAGTAATTTGGCAATATTTTCTACTCTGGAAACCGACAATTCGGTTCTTCCCCTTTCCAGATCGCCATATGCCGTGGTCGATAAGCTCAGCATATCAGCCATATTTTCCTGCGAAAGGCCCTTTTGCAGCCGGATGAGCCTGATTCGCTCAGATAAGTTTGATGCAACATTCATAGCCATTGTATTTTATTCTGCTTTTGAATCAATTCATAATGCAATGTAATCAAGGTGCCCGCTTGCTGACTCTCGCAATTTTCGATAATTTATCGCTTCAATAGACAAGGATTATTCAATGAAATAATCAATTTTGTGAAAACCAAAGAATAAAGAGGCCGGATTATTATCAGAAACTAACATATAGCGCTTTTTGTTCTTTTACTTATTTGCCCTTTATTATTACTTCAATTAAAATTTAAGTTGATCGATGAACCACGGAAATGAATTTAGAAAATACGCCGTTCACCACCTTGGAATGAATGGCCTTACAGTTGACGGCTACGTAAACCACACAGTTGAAAATATGACGCGTTCGGTCATCGAAGAGCGTCCGATGAACTTCCGTGAAGTAGATGTGTTCTCCCGCCTGATGGCTGACCGCATTATTTTTATGGGAACAGGTGTTGACGACAACATTGCCAACATTATTGTTGCCCAGCTGTTGTTCCTTGAATCAGCTGATGCCAAAAAAGACATTTTGATGTACATTAACAGCCCGGGTGGATCTGTTTACGCAGGTTTGGGAATTTATGACACCATGCAATATGTGCGTCCTGACGTTGCGACAGTTTGTACAAGTCTTGCGGCTTCTATGGGTGCAGTGCTTCTGGCAGGCGGTGCGGCTGGAAAAAGATCCGCACTTCCCCATGCGCGTGTAATGATTCACCAGCCTTCGGGAGGTGCACAAGGCACGTCGGTTGACATTGAAATTACAACGTGTGAAATCGTAAAATTACGTCACGAATTGTACGAAATCCTTGCTAACCACACGGGTCAGACTGCTGAGCAAATCGCATTGGATTCTGATCGTGACAAATGGTTAAAAGCCTTAGAAGCAAAGGAATACGGCTTAATTGACGAAGTTTTGACAAGAGATAAATAAGCAATCTCATATGCCTTTGAAATCGCCCGGACAGGTCCTCTGCCCGGGCGGTTCTTATTATAAGGGTCCGGGTCGATTTGGTAACCCCGACAAAAAACCGGAAATTTGTATAATTATAACTACAGGGATGAAAGGTCGGCAAGATTTTTGAAACAATAAATTCAGTCTTCTTGTTAACTGGGTTCCGGTTTTAGCCTTTCACAGACTGGCGCTCACAGACTGCGGACCTCGATTACGACCGGTAAAATTCAAAACGATAAAGAAATCAATGGCACAAGTAAGTTGTTCGTTCTGCGGACGTAAAAAAAACGAAGTAGATTTATTACTTTCCGGAATCGACGCACATATACGGTAATCACTGCATCGCGCAGGGACATCAGGTAATTACGGAGGAGCTGGGGTCGAAAGAAGACAAAAAGGAGAAAAAGACGAAGTTACCGAAGCTTAAACCAATCCCGCCAGCTGAAATAAAGCACTTTCTTGAACAATATGTAATTGGCCAGGACGAAGCAAAACGCTCATTGGCGGTTGCAGTCTACAACCATTACAAGCGCCTTAACCAAGCTGTTACCGACGATGATGTTGTTATCGAAAAATCGAACATTATCATGGTGGGCGAAACGGGAACTGGCAAAACATATCTTGCCAAATCTATAGCACGCATTCTGCAAGTTCCTTTCTGCGTGGCGGATGCGACTGTTGTTACAGAAGCGGGTTATGTGGGCGAGGACGTTGAAACGATTTTGACCCGATTGCTGCAAGCTGCTGATTATAATGTGGAAGCGGCGGAGCGCGGAATCGTTTACATTGATGAAATTGATAAAATCGCAAGAAAATCGGATAATCCTTCGATCACACGCGATGTAAGCGGCGAAGGTGTTCAGCAGGCACTTTTGAAATTATTGGAAGGCTCGTCTGTTAATGTTCCGCCACAAGGAGGTCGCAAGCACCCGGATCAGAAAATGATCACTTTGAACACAGAAAATATTCTGTTCATCTGCGGCGGCGCTTTTGATGGCATTGAAAGACATATTGGAAAACGCATTAACACGCGCCCGATCGGTTTTTCCGGTGACAATCGCATTATTGAAATTTTTGATAAAGGAAATCTGATGCGCTATGTAACAGCAATGGACCTTAAATCTTTCGGTTTAATTCCCGAGCTGATCGGTCGTCTGCCAGTTTTGACGCACTTGAATCCATTGGATCGCGAAACTTTGCGGAGAATTTTGACTGAGCCAAAAAATGCTTTGGTAAAACAATATGCGAAGTTGTTCTCCATGGAAGGCATCACGCTTCATTTCGAAGAAGCCGTTCTCGACTACATTGTGGATCAGGCTATGACTTACAAGCTGGGAGCCCGCGGTTTGCGCGCCATTTGCGAGTCGATCATGACAGATGCAATGTTCGATCTTCCTTCGCAAAAGGACATAAAAGAATTTACGCTTTCGCTTGATTATGCAAAAGACAAGTTTGAGAAATCATCCATGTCTTTGCTGCGCTCCGTAGCATAAAAAGTAAATCGGAATTTAGAAACGCTCTGCAATCCACTAGGGAATGCAGAGCGTTTTATTTGTTGCCGGTGTGAAGATTTTGTACCGCACGCTGGCGACATCAGTTTTTTTGCTTTATTCGCGTAAATTCGTTGGATAAGTAATCCTACTATTCGGTTTTTAACTCACGCAATTGTAATTATATGGCAACCGGCCCTATTGTAACGCTAACCATAAATCCTGCCTCGATAAAAGTTCGAACGTTTCACGCATTGTCCCTGACAATAAACTGCGTTGCGACGCGCCCAACTTTGAGGCGGGCGGAGGAGGAATTAATGTTGCCAAAGCCGTGCACAGACTGGGTGGAAACCCGATCGCCATTTTTACAATCGGCGGTCCTACGGGCCAGAGGCTGCATAAGCTTGTAAAAGCCGAAGGTGTGGAAACAATGGTGATTGAAACCAAACAATGGACGCGCGAAAATTTCCACGTTTTGGAAACCAGCACAGGATTTCAATATCGGTTTGGAATGCCAGGAACCGAAATGATGCCAACCGAGGTGCGTGCGATCCTGGAAACCCTCGAAGAACTTGATCCGAAGCCTTCCTACATTATCGCAAGCGGAAGCCTTCCTCCCGGCGTTCCAGCTGATTTTTATGGTCAGATTGCCAAAATTGCAAATCAGCAAGGCGCCAAATTCATTGCGGACACTTCTGGCGACGCGCTCAGATATGCAACCGAGGCAGGGATTTACCTTTTGAAACCGAACATTGACGAGCTGAGTGAGCTGGTAGGGGTTGAAAAATTAGAGCTCGATGAAGTTGATGATGCCGCAAGAGCGCTTATTATTCGCGGTCAATGCGAAATCGTTGTCGTTTCCATGGGTGCAATGGGCGCTATGCTCGTAACCGAAGATCAGGTCGAACATATTCCAGCTCCTCCAGTTGAACCAAAAAGCACCGTAGGCGCCGGCGACAGCATGCTTGCGGGCATTATATGGACATTATCACAGGGAAAATCTCCTCGCGAGGCGGTGCGAATGGGCGTTGCCTGCGGAACTGCCGCAACAATGAACTCCGGAAGCGAGCTGTTCAAAATGCAGGATGTTAACCGATTGATGGACTGGCTGAACCGTTACGGAAAGCGCTACTCCGCGAGCTAGGGTTTTTGTGTGCAAAAGTGCCAAGTAGTAAGAAATTATTGCCCGCGCCTTTTGCATAGAAAACATCCGTCATGCCTGAAAAACAAACCCGCCGCGACTTTGCGAAACTGACAGCCGTTACTGCCGCTGCCCTGACTTTCAAGCCATTTTACATTTTGCACGCCAAGCCGAAAGTAGACGGGGAAGTCATTGGTCATGGCGCTTATAAATACAAAGTGCACCAAGGCTGGGGAAATCTGGATGCTGCTAAATTTCCTGTCAACAATTGTCACGAAATGGTGCAGGACAGCAAAGGCAGGCTCATCATGGTGGGTGACGAGGTTAAAAACAACATTCTCATTTACGATCGCTCGGGTAAGTTGCTCGAAACCTGGGGACACGAATTTCCAGGCGGGCACGGACTGACGCTCTGGAATGCAAACGGCGAAGAATTCCTTTTCATTTGTGACCCAAACATTGGAAAAGTCTTTAAAACGGACTTGAAAGGAAAAATCCTGCTGACCATTGAGCATCCTTCCAAAGTAGGCGCATATAAGGAAGCCGATCCATTTAAACCCACTGAAACTGCAATCGGGCCGGATGGAACCATTTATGTTGCTGACGGTTACGGCTCGCAATGGATTTTGCGATACAATCAAAAAGGCGAATTTATCGACAAATTTGGCGGATCAGGTGATGGAGATGCCCAGTTCTCAACTGCGCACGGAATTGCAATCGATTACCGCGATAAGGCCAATCCTACCCTGCTCGTGACATCACGGGCACATAATGCTTTCAAAAAATTTACGCTGGACGGAAAATATCTGAGCACATTATTTCTGCCGGGTGCATTTGTTTGTCGGCCCGTATTTCATGGAGACACGCTTTTTGCTGGCGTCTGCTGGTCTCGCCTGCGTTATCTCAACCAAACACCTGACTCTGGTTTCGTAACGATTATTGATAAAAACAACAAAGTAATTTCCAACCCAGGCGGCACGAAACCTGTTTATGAAAATGGCAAGCTGCAATTGATGGTGCAAGAAAAACCGATTTTCATGCATTGCCACGACGTTTGTGTCGACAATGATGAGAACATTTACGTTTGCCAGTGGAATGCGAAAAAGACTTATCCCGTAAAGCTGGAAAGAGTTTGAGAAGATCAGGCTGAGTCGCTTCTCAGCGGATCAGCCTGATGGTAATGCCATTGATCACCATTGTTCCTATGGTCAGAATTCCGTAAGCTGCACCGATGGACATGGTCGGCACGAGATATGCGACGCCGACCAGGAAAGCGACAAACCCATATCCTGCCAAAAGTAATCCATAAAGGATCCGAACTGCTGCGTCCGAACCTTGCTGCGAATGTGTAAAAACAGCCAATGTAGACGTCATGATCGGAAAAGGCGTCAATATGCCGCTCCAAGTCGGGCCGAGATAATCGGCGGCCTGCGTTAGTAACACCACAAAAAACGTTGCAACAAGCATTCTGAGCGGAATGTCATAAACGGGCTGTTTCCTCGCCTCCGCTTTTCCTTTTGGTTTTGGAAAAAAATATAAAACTGCCGTAAGCACGACCAGATTCAACACAACTGCCGCCATCAGCGAAATCGTGTTCCCTAATGACAGTACTGCCACAATGAAAAAGACCAGATAACTGATCAAAACGGTTGGTAACCACGAAAGTCGTGACGAAACGATCGAATAAACCAGCGCAAAAAGAATAGTCCCGACCGACCCCAGCAATGCCGAAGTGATTGTGGAGGCAGCAAACAATGGGCCGTGCTCTAATGCAATGAAGAATGAAATCGGTCCCGCGACCCAGGGAAATCCTCCGATCCAGCCGCCCAGGCCTTCACCCCATTTTCGTACAGCGAGTGTAACGCCTGCAATCAAGGGAGGCATGAGCAGGATTTTGGCCAAAAGCAGATCAGACAATGCGGTGGTGCGTAAAATTCGATCACAAATTTACGTTCAAGCGGTTAAATCGCAGTTAAAATGCAAAAATAGTTATCACTCACATTTGCAACAGAGTTGCAAATGGTATAAGTTTACATTGTAACACCGCACGGTTGCACAGATTTATTTTTCGAGCGCAGCATCAACAATGGCCAGGATTGTTTTAAGCCTATCTTTTTTATTAATCTCCTATTTTACACAAGCCCAAAACCCGGGATGCGCCTGCTTTGTCAAAGGCGTTGTGAAGGATCAGCACACGGGCCAGCCCATTGTCGGAGCAACGGTTCTGATCGTCGGGCAAAACAGCGGTGTGTTTACCGATGCAAACGGGCGTTACGAATTAAAAAACCTCTGTCCGGGCGCTTACACGCTGGAATGCAGGATTGTTGGTTATAATGCCTTTCAGGAAAAACTGGATCTCACGGCTGGTCACGAAGAAAACTTCAACCTCGAAGAACAGGAAGTCCATTTGAAAGACGTTGAGATTACCGCGCACCGGACCGACGCACCCAGCTCACAGCCATTGTCGACCATCAGCGGCAGTGATTTGGAAAAAACACGCGGACAAAATCTCGCAGAAAGCCTCAAAGGACTCTCCGGAGTCACTTCTCTGCAAACCGGATCATCCATTGCAAAACCTGTCATTCACGGACTGCATAGCAACCGCATTCTGATCATGAACAACGGCGTGCGCCAGGAAGGGCAGCAATGGGGCTCGGAGCACGCGCCGGAAATCGATCCTTTTATTGCCACCAGATTGAATGTTGTAAAGGGAGCGGCCGGCGTTCGTTATGGCTCGGATGCCATTGGCGGCGTTATTTTGGTGGAGCCGGAGGAGCTTCCGTTCAACAAATCGCTGAGTGGTGAGTTGAATGTTGTGGGTTTTACAAATGGTCGCCAGGGTGTGACGTCGGGAACGCTGCAAGGCGGCATCAAAGGATTTACAGGCTTTGGCTGGCGCGCACAAGGCACAATTAAGCGGGGCGGCAACATTCGGACACCGAATTATTTTTTAGACAACACCGGAATCAGTGAGCAGAATTTTTCGCTGGCAGCAGGTTATCGGGTTAAAGGCTTTGGCATTGATGCATTTTACAGCCGGTTTGATACGAAAATCGGCATATTTTCAGGTTCCCACATTGGCAGCGTGACGGATCTTTTGAATGTGATCAAAAACGGCGAGCCATTTGTAAAATCCGATTTTAGCTATGGCATCGGCAGGCCAAACCAGAATGTGATCCATGAGCTGCTGAAAGTGGAAGCACATTATCACTTTGCCAACGGTAACCGCTTTCAATGGACCATTGCGAGGCAGCTGAACGACCGTAATGAATATGATTTGCACCGCCCGCGAAACGATTCCATAGCAAACCTCAATCATCCCGAACTGACATTCAAACTGAGCACATTGACAAATGATGTGATCTGGGACCATAAGCCGATTGCCGGAAAGCTGACGGGGCAAGTGGGTTTAAGCTCTTTGTATCAATATAATTTAATGGATGGCCGACCGCTCATTCCAAATTTCAACCAGTTTAATATTGGCCTTTTCTGGATTGAGCGATATGTGAAAAACGGGTGGGAACTGGAAGCTGGCGCTAGATATGATTACAGAACATTAACCACGCACCGCATCGTTAACCGGGAAAAAGTCTCACGGGACTTTACATTCGCTAATTTTTCGGGAACAATTGGTGCAACAAAGTCGATTTCCGAACGCCTCTCAGCCAGATTAAATTTTGGAACTGCGTGGCGGGCACCCAATGTAAGCGAATTGTTCAGCGATGGCGTGCACCACGGGGCGGCAGCCTACGAAAAGGGCGACGACAATCTGCAATCCGAAAAAGCGCTCAACACCATTGCCAGTGTCAAATATGCGTCACCAAGATTTTCGTTGGAAATAGGCGGTTACTATAATTTCATTTCTGATTTTATTTACTTAAAACCGCAGGCAGAACCTATTCTGACCATTCGCGGCGCATTTCCCTATTTCAAATACACGCAAACGGATGCCACTTTTAAAGGCATTGACCTGACGGCCAACTGGGAATTCGCGAAGAATGTAACAGCCACAAGCAAAGTGAGTTACCTGCGTGTTTACGACCAGAGAAATGATAATTATTTGGTAATGATCCCCGCAAACCGGGTCGATAATATGCTTAAATATGAAGTTCCGGAGGTGGGGAAATGGCGCAAGCCTTATTTTTCAATTGGAAATCTGTTTGTAGCACAGCAAAAGCGCGTGCCGCCCGCAAGCGATTTCCTTGCGCCACCAAAAGCATATTCTTTATGGAATTTGCAACTCGGCGCTTCTCTGAATTTGTCTGAAAAGCAGGAATTGGAGATTGGTATTTCAGTTCAAAACCTGTTCAATGTTGCTTACCGCGACTATTTGAACAGGTTTAGATATTATGCTGACGAGATGGGAAGAAATGCTTCGCTTCGTCTTAAATGGAAATTCGGCTCTTAATTGCTGGCAACTTCACTTCCACTAAAATTCCTTAATTACATTTAGGACAAACACCCTGAATCAGCAAATTGAAGTTTTCAGGCTGGTAACCGCTGGGAAGCTGGATCGCAGGAATATGCATGGTTTCCAGGCAATTGGTCTCTCCGCACGAACTGCATTTAAAATGGATATGATCGTGATGGTGCTTTTCTTCCGAGCAACTATGCGAGCATAATGCATAGCGTAGGCCTTCGTCGTCCAGCACTTTATGGATAATGCCCTTTTCAAGAAACGTTTTCAACGTACGATAAATCGTCACGCGGTCATAATTCTCTCCCAACGCTCCTTCCAAATCGCCATGCGACAACGCGTTTTTCTTATTGATAAAGGTTGAAAGCACATCTTCACGACAAGTTGTTGTCCGTAAATGGTGTTCTTTCAGCGTCTCTCTTAACTGGTCCATTGTTTCCAACAGTTTAATAATTTATCAGCAACCTTAATGGCATTTCAACCCGGTATGCTTTTTATAAAACCTTTCCTGCCAAAGTTAAGTTCTGGCAGCTTCATATTCAATCACCTTTTCGTCCTGAACCAACATTACCGGCCAAAAGCATAAAAAATAATTATGCAACTTTGTTGCAAGTGATAAAGGTTAGCCTTATTTTTGCAACGTTATTGTATTTAGTATGAAAGCAACACACTCCCACAGCAAGGCAGATTATATTGGAATTTTAGGCTCGGTGTTATGCATTATACATTGCCTATTGGTGCCAGCGTTGGCATTCGGAACCACTATGACCTCGCATCACTCGCATGCCGGATATGTATCGCTTGATTATCTTTTTATATTGATCAACGGCGTGGCGGTTTTCTACGCAACACGTAATCACAAATCCCTGCCCGTTCGGGTTATTCTTTGGGGAGCGTTGGCTTTATTTGCCGTTTCATTAATTCTTGAAGCACGGCATCCGATATTCACCTGGCTGGGTTATGCAGGCTCAGCATTACTGATTTTCGGCCATTTGCTCAACCTTTACATTTGCCAGATTGCCCCAAGAATGAAATGGAAGATTTCTTAACTTCTATTTGTCATATTGCACTTCGAATCGGCTCAAATCAGGCCTAACCGATCTTTTTCGGTTCAATTCATACTCAAAGATTGTTTTGCCAAGATTCGCCATAAAGGGAAAACCCACCTTTTCGTAATCGTATTTATCGTCGTTAAAGATCTGATCTTCATTGCAATAGATCACAGCAGTCAGCATAAATTCAATTCCCTTTTCAAAATCGGCAATGTAAGCATTGTCTAAAAGGAAGCCATACGCATCGCCGACTTTGTTAAACAAGCGAATGTGCCTTGGTAACCTCGTTTTTGTGGCGCCAAAAAGCAGAAATTTGGCATAACCATCGTAATAATCGTCCGTATAATGCTCCGGAAAGCTGGTCTCGACCGGAAACTGGGACATATATTGATACATAAACCGGTAATCGTCCGGCGTGAGGTTAAAGCGCTGATTCGCTGGCACCTGATCCGGGAAAAAGATCGTTTTCAATAAGCGATGCTGATCTTCCAATGCGAAATAATTTTTGCTTGAAAAATCAAAAGGCTCATTCACCAGTTCAGTGCCTTTCATATATCCCTTTCCTTCCAAAATCGGAGTTGGCGATTTGAGCTCCTTCGCCGCATATTTAGCGGGCTGTTCAAAAATCACTTTGCCATCCTTTTCAAACTTGATCGGGTTTGTATATCTGTTATTTTCAGGTCCGATCGGCGAATCAAGCCGGTGCACAATCCGCACATCTTTAAAGCCCTTTTTATGAAGCGAATCATTGAATTCTTCCTGCCCGATGAATTCATACAATCTGTTAAAAGCATCATTATCACTTACCAGCAGGATCTTTTTTGCATAATGTGCAACGGAAGGCAGCTTGTTTTCGGCAGTTGAATCAGCGGTTACGGCAGTTTGCTCCGGCCGGTCAGCGCCGGTGAGCATGGGTGTGTTTTTATCAATTCCTAATTTATTGAGCTTTTCAAATGCGAGGGCAACGGCGGGAAGCTTTACGGTGCTGGCTGGATAAAAGTATTTTTCGCTGTTAACCTGATATCGGTGGGTTGTAAAATGCGGCTCGTTTTTTCTATTGCGGTCAATGCGGGTGTAGAGGATCTGGATCTTGTATTTGTCTGGTTCTTTGAGGAGTTCGGCGAAGCGATCGGGATGCTTTTTCAGCAACTTTTCAATGAAATTGTCAGCTTGAAATTGTGCGAAAGAAGGCAATGCAACCGATTGTAAAAGCAAGTAAAGCAACAATTTATAACCTCTAAACCGAATCATGGACTTCCAGGGAGCGTGTAAAACGAAGATACAATATTTATTTTAAAGGGTTACCGGAATTATATTTTACTGATATTGGCCTTTACTTATTTGAATGTAAAACTATGGCATATAATGGAAGAAAATAAATTGCGCAGCCAAGGTTGGTTTGGTAAGTCCGGGAAGGACGGCTTTATATACAGGGCTTGGATGAAGAATCAGGGTTATCCAGCCGACGAATTCGAAGGAAGGCCGGTAATCGGCATTTGCAATACATTTTCAGAATTAACGCCTTGCAACGGGCACTTTCGCGAACTGGCGGAGTCGGTCAAAAGGGGCGTTTGGGAAGCCGGCGGTTTTCCGCTCGAATTCCCGGTAATGTCGCTGGGTGAAACATTGATGAAGCCGACGGCAATGCTTTACCGCAACCTGGCGAGTATGGATGTCGAAGAATCGATCCGTGCCAACCCGATTGACGGCGTTGTGCTGCTTTGCGGTTGTGACAAAACCACGCCATCGCTCGTGATGGGCGCTGCCAGTGTGAACATTCCTACCATTGTGGTTTCGGGCGGACCCATGCTCACTGGTCGTTACAGAGGAAAAACGATCGGCACGAGCGACGTTTGGCGGTTCAGTGAAATGCACCGGAGAGGCGAGCTTTCGCAGGAGGAATTTGCCACCGCAGAAGCCTGCATGTGCCGCAGCGACGGACATTGCGCAGTAATGGGCACAGCCTCGACCATGGCTTGTATGGTTGAATCGCTAGGACTTACATTGCCTGAAAACGCAGCAATTCCCGCGGCGGATTCGCGCAGAAAAAGGCTTGCACATTTATCCGGACGCAGGATTGTGCAAATGGTGCACGAAGATTTGCGCCTTTCTCAAATATTGACCAAAGAAGCATTTGAAAACGCTATTATGCTAAATGCGGCGATTGGTGGCTCAACGAATTTTGTCATTCACTTGCTGGCGATTGCCGGCCGTATCGGCGTTGATCTTTCGCTGGATGATTTCAATGCGCTTTGTGCCAAAGTTCCGTTGCTATTGAACCTGCAACCTTCCGGCGGTTATTTCATGGAAGACTTTTATTACGCAGGCGGACTTCCCGTTGTCATTAAAGAAATGATCGGTTTGCTTCACCAGGATGTGATTACGGCCAATGGCAAAACAATGGCCGAAAATTGCAGCACTGCTGAATGCTTTGACCCTGAGGTGATTGGAACACTTGCAGAACCGGTTAAGGACCTTACCGGCCTGGCTGTCGTTCGCGGAAATCTTTGCGTCAATGGTGCCGTCATTAAACCTTCGGCTTCGTTAAAGCCTGAGCTGATGCAGCATGGCGGAAGAGCCGTTGTCTTTGAAGATATTGACGATTACAAAGCACGCCTCGACGATCCGGACCTGGATGTGGATGAAAACAGTGTTTTGGTTCTTAAAAATGTGGGGCCAAAAGGTTATCCGGGCATGCCGGAAGTTGGTAATATGTCATTGCCCAAAAAAAGCTTTTGGCAAAAGGCGTAATCGATATGCTGCGGATTTCTGATGGCCGGATGAGCGGGACAGGTTTTGGAACAGTTGTTTTGCACGTTTCCCCGGAAGCAGCTGTGGGCGGAACGCTGCGCACTCGTGCAGGACGGCGACTACATAACACTGGACGTTGAAAACAGAAGCTTGAATCTGGAAGTGTCTGATGAAGAGCTGGAACGCCGCAAGACGCTCTGGAAACCATTGGAATTGGGTTACAATCGCGGATATGTGAATTTGCACATTAAGCACGTGACCCAGGCACATTTGGGAGCGGATCTTGACTTCTTAATCGGAGGTTCGGGAGATAAGGTGACGAGGGATTCCCATTAAGAAACAACAAAATGAGTAGCCAAACATTTGATAATCAAGTTGCAATTGTAACGGGGGCAGGCCAGGGAATTGGGTTTGAAATCGCCAAACAACTGGCTTGCCAAGGTGCATGCGTGATCCTGAATGATTTTGACGCGGACCTGGCGGCGCAAGCTGCCAGGAAAATCCGTGATAAGGAGGGTGAATGTGTTGCATTTGCAGGCGATGCGTCCAAAATTGAAGTGATCGAAGGCATGGTTGAAGAAGCGATTAAATGCTTTGGACACCTTAGCATTGTGGTTGCTAATGCTGGAATCACACTTTTTGGCGATTTTTTTGATTATCCCGAAGAAAATCTCCGCAAAGTGCTCGAAGTGAATCTGATGGGTTCATTTCTGCTTACACAAGCTGGCGCGCGCCAAATGCGCATGCAGAAAAATGGTGGCAGAATCTTGTTAATGTCCTCTGTTGTGGGGCATCAGGCGCACCAGTTTTTGGGTGCTTATGCTATGACAAAGGCCGGATTAGAAATGCTGGCTAAAAATCTTGTTCTCGAATTATCCCCGCACGGAATTACAATTAACACGGTCGCTCCAGGCGCGACGCTTACGGAGAGAACATTAGCCGAAGACCCGACTTACCCTAAAATGTGGTCTGCAATTACGCCTATGGGCCGGCCTGCTATTTGTGAAGACATTGCGAATGCAGCATTATTCCTCTTATCGCCGCATTCAGGACATATTACCGGGCAAAGTCTGGTCGTAGACGGAGGCTGGACGTCCGTGAGCCCCCTACCCGATCTGAGTAACCTGCATGTGAAAAAGTAGGAGACTTATTCCTCCATTCCCTGGGAGAAAAGCTGCGCTTCAAGGTCATCAATGTTTCCGTCTTTGGAAACGAATAATTCCCGTGGTTTTGCAGAAGCAACCGGCACGACCGTCATGAAGTTGCGATACTGCTCATCCGTGATGATTTTGAATGCCAAAGCTCTCTTTAACACCATTGGAAAAGGTACTTTGAAGAAGTTGGCAATGTCCGAAGCGAGGAAGCCTGGAATCTTAGAAATGTCATTTCTGAAAAAGCTTTCCACCTCTTCAAATGGCATTAATGCTTCAAAAATAAGCTGCTCCGAGCGTGCGGCGAGTGAATTTGTATTGGAATACAATGTTTGCAAGCCTAATGAAACCGTCAGCAAATGAATGTGATAATTGCGCTCATTAATCTCAGAAGCAGCATTTACAAACACCCATCCTTTCTGGCGAAAAATAGCAGAAAATCCTTTGAAATTAGGATCAACATTATGCAACTGTGCGATCTTAATTCCCTCAGGATAAGGCAACTTATGACCGATCTGATGCACAATATCCTGTGCGTAAGAAATGTCAGCCACTGCTCCTGCCGGCTCGATCATCCAATCGCCATTTACCAAACCTTCAAAAAGCTGGTCCGCCAAACGCTGACTTTCAACTTGCCCTAAATGCAGGACAATCCGGTTGCCACGAACCGAAAAATCGAGAGGTAGCTGGTTTTTTGGTTGCTTTTTAGCCATTAGTTAAAGTTGTTGAGGTGTGAACTTCAAAGATACTGCCTTACGCTTTCTGCAGCAAAGCCTTTCAGGTTTTTATCTCCAGTTCAGGGTGTTCAAAAGTTGCAGCATGTCTTTTTGCAAATAATCAATGACGGGCGCCAGAGAATCATTTTTGGTGGCCGTAGGGAAATAAATGGCTCCTCTCATAAAGTGCTTCGTGCTGTCCGTCGTATAAAATTGATAAGGACTTGGCACGTCTCCATCGATCTTAAAAAGGATCGCAGTTTTGCCGGTTTTGCTCAAAACGCGCTGCTCCTGGATAGCAGAAGCACGGATCTGATGCTTGCTCGCGAGCTTGTAGGAATCATTGATAAAGTCCCGCAGATAAGCCGGATTGTTATTGACTTCCTTATAAGTGATCTGAATATTAGCCTTAAACTGTGGATAATTGATAAAGATCCAATCTTTCCCAGCCATTGGAAAAGTGTCAGGAACAACCTGCGCATATTTGGAGACCTCGAAAGTGTAAGGATGGTTTTGCGTCAATTTCTGATAGGCATGGTCCGGCAAGTCAACCCGGTTATAACCCTTCGGTTTCGGAACATATCGATCTTCCTTTTTTTGGCAAGAAAAAATTGCAGCACTGATAACGAGGAAAAGCAGTAATGGTCTAAGCATCTTAAAATGTGTCATAGCAAACTGAACGCGCAAAACTAACGAAAAGAGCCTAACATTATTTCCCGTTTTGGCACGGACAAAAACAAAAAGCGAAACTGCCTGTGAGACAATTTCGCTTTCATTATGTTGATTAATTTACTATTCCACTGTAACGGATTTGGCAAGATTCCGCGGCTGATCCACATTCCTGCCGCGCATGACGGCAATGTAGTAGGAAAGCAATTGCAACGGAATCACGGACACCAGCGGAGTCAGCAACTCATGCACTTTTGGAACCTCAATAACGAAATCCACCATGCCCGGAATCAGCGTATCGCCTTCTGTAACAATGGCAATCACCCGTCCTTTTCTGGCTTTCACTTCCTGAATGTTCGACACGATTTTCTCATAAGAACCGTCCTTAGTCGCCAGAAATACAACCGGCATATCCTCGTCGATCAATGCAATCGGGCCGTGTTTCATTTCAGCGGCAGGATAACCTTCTGCGTGAATGTAGGAGATCTCTTTTAGTTTCAGCGCTCCTTCCAAAGCCACAGGGAAATTAAGTCCGCGCCCCAGATAAATGAAGTTGCGTGCATAGGTGAAAATAAAGGCGATTTCCTTGATCTTGTCCGCATTCTCAAACACTTTCTCAACCTTCGAAGGAATCGTTTCCAGCTCTATTAAAAGCTGTCGGTAAGTCTCCTCTGATATTGTGCCCTTCCTTTTGGCAGTCGCGATAGCGATCAAGGTCAGCACCGTCACTTGTGCGGTGAACGCCTTGGTGCTGGCAACGCCAATTTCCGGGCCTGCGTGTGTGTAAGCGCCAGCGTCCGTTGCACGTGCGATGGAAGAACCCACCACATTGCAGACGCCAAATATCGTCGCACCTTTTGACTTAGCCAGTTCAATGGCTGCCAGCGTATCAGCCGTTTCTCCCGATTGAGAAATAGCAATTACAATGTCCTTTTCATTAATAACCGGATTCCGGTAACGGAATTCAGAAGCATATTCAACCTCGACATTGACTCTCGCCAATTCCTCGAACAAATATTCAGCGACAAGTCCGGCATGCCACGATGTGCCGCAGCCCACGATGACAATGCGATCGGAATTGGCTAATTTGTCCAGATAATTATTGAGCCCGCCAAGTTGCAAATGTGCATTGTCGGCCAGCAATCTACCGCGCATGCTGTCGGCAATAGAACGCGGTTGCTCAAAAATTTCTTTGATCATGAAATGGTCGTAACCGCCTTTTTCGATGGTTTCCAGCTCCATTTCAAGTTTCTGAATGTAAGGGATTGTCTCTGTGTTATCCAGATTTTGTATGCTCAGCTTGCCGTCCTTAATCACAGCAACTTCATAATCGTCCAGATAAACCACATCTTTCGTGTATTCAATGATGGGCGTGGCATCGGAAGCAAAGAAAAACTCATCTTCGCCAATCCCAATCACAAGCGGACTTCCTTTGCGCGCAGCAATGAGCTGGCCGGGATGATTCACCGACATCACAACGATTGCATATGCGCCCACGACTTCTTTGAGCGCGAGCTTTACAGCTGATTCTAATGACCCGCCTGTCTCCTGCTGAATGTCCTCAATGAAATGGATCAAAACTTCTGTGTCCGTGTCACTCAGGAACTTATGTCCTTTTGAAATGAGATTTTGCTTGATAGCCGCGTAATTCTCAATGATCCCGTTGTGAATGATCGCAAGCTGGCGATTATTGGAGTAATGCGGGTGGGCATTTACATCATTTGGTTCTCCATGTGTTGCCCAGCGTGTGTGCCCTATGCCGATTGTGGCAGTTAGATGTTTGGCAGCAAGCTCACTTTCCAGATCGGAGACTTTTCCCTTCTTCTTATAAATATCCAATTTATCATTTTCCAGCAATGCAATTCCGGAGCTGTCATAACCGCGATATTCTAATCTTTTCAGACCTTTAAGAATTAGAGGATAAGCTTCTCTTCCTCCTACATAAGCTACAATTCCGCACATATTTTCAAGATTTCGTTTGCGTGTATTTGAACATTTTTGCTTGCAAATAAATAGCAATCAGCCATGCATAACAAGCTAACTTTTAATTAATTACTAAAAATTATCCAATTTCACCGGAGTGCTCGAACACACCGTTCAAATGATTTGAAAATAAAAAAGACGAAAAGGCACAAAAAAAAATGGCGGCCCTTCCGAACCGCCATCTCTTTTCAGTGAATCTATTCAGATCAGCTCATCAAATCTGTATACAAGTTGTAATACGATTCTGAGAACTTCTCATCCTGCTCATCAAGCTCAACGCGTTTTGGCGCATTGTTGAAAATCTGGTTCAGACTTTCGCTGCAATGGTCGTCCGCTTTCAAAACTGCGTCCGCATATGCACATCCGATCTTAACAAAACCTTCAAAGTCAGCAGAATGCAAGTGAGCCAAAGCTTCGTCGCTTACATCCATTGCTTTTGCCTTGCTTTGCAGATCAGCGTCAAACTTGTAGTCAAAAGCGTTATTATGAACTGTAAACACACTTTTCGTATCCTTAAACATCGGATCGTTGCGATAAGTGGTTTTCAGATATAATGGAATCAAGGCGGTCATCCAGTCATTACAGTGCACTACATCCGGCGCCCAGCCCAGTTTTTTTACTGTTTCCAATACACCTTTGCAGAAGAAAATCGCACGCTCGTCATTGTCATCATAAAAGTTATTCTCCTTATCGAAGAACACGGATTTACGGTGAAAATAATCATCATTGTCGATAAAATAGACTTGAAGCTTCGCGTTTGGAATGGAAGCAACCTTAATGATTAATGGCTTTTCTTCATCTCCTACGGTAATGTTTATTCCTGACAGTCGAACTACTTCATGAAGCCGGTTTTTGCGTTCATTGATAAGACCAAAGCGGGGCACGAGAATTCTGATTTCGGCACCTCGCTCCTGCATTGCCTGAGGAAGTTTTCTTACGTAATCGGCAACATCGGTGGTTTGGAGGAAGGGATTGATTTCACTGGCTACATATAAAATTCGTAGTTTCTCCATAGATCCTTTTAGCAGTTTGTGAAAAAAAGTTTTGCAAAATTATACAAAAAAAATGGCAAAATCAAAAAATATTCCAAACTAAATGTCATATTGCGCTCAGTTTGGGAATTCCCATTCCAAATTTTTTTCATCGCCCACGGATTGCTCCTCACATTATAGAAAAGCATTCGCTGCGGTTTGATTACTCCCTCTGATTCCACTTTTTCAATGGAAGTATTTACTTCAATCAAAGGCCTGCGCAGTTTCCTCGATTCACAACTTTTAGAGCAAAAAACCATTGGGCTTATTCCCACCATGGGCGCATTGCATGAAGGTCACATTTCGCTCGTTGACGCGTCTATTAAAGAGAATGACGTTACGGTTGCCAGTATTTTCGTCAATCCTACGCAGTTTAATAACCCGGAAGATCTGCTCAAATATCCGCGTACGTTAGAAGCAGATTGTGCTATGCTGGAACAAGCAGGCTGCACAGCCGTCTTCGCGCCATCCGTGGAGGAGATGTATCCGGAAAAGTCGTCCTTACTGATCAATTTCGGCACATTGGAAAGTGTGATGGAAGGCGCTTCTAGACCGGGACATTTTAATGGTGTAGGAATCGTCGTCTCAAAGCTCTTTCACATTGTAAGTCCGCACCGCGCCCGTATTTTGGTCAAAAGGATTTGCAGCAGGTTTCCATCATCAAAAGGCTGGTCGCTGATCTTGCCTTTAACCTGAAACTGATCGTTTGCCCTACTATAAGAGAAACGGACGGGCTGGCCATGTCATCCCGCAACCGCAGGCTTAGTGATGCAGAACGCAACATTGCTCCCCATATTTATCGGATTTTGAAAGAAGCAAAAACGGATTTGCAAACAGGAAAATCCATAAATGAAGTCGTAGCAACCGCAACCGAAGCATTTAACAGCATTCCCGAATTCAAACTGGATTATTTTGAAGTGGCCGATGTGAAGACATTGCAACCCATTTCATCCATCGGATCGGCTGAAACGAATGCGATTTGTGTAGCCGCGTTTTTGGGACCAGTCAGATTAATTGATAATGTTGTTTTTTAAATAAAAAAAAGGCTTTCAGAACAACCCTGAAAGCCTTTTTTACGATTATCAATATATTTTAAGACAACTTCCAGTCTCCTCTGTATTTCCTTTTCACAAACTGGTTCGCTTCGTCGAAGTTGGTGATCTTCATATTGTTTCCATCCCAAAGCAATTTCTTGCGACCTGGATAGTCAAATCCTTTGCCATCTGCTTTTGCTGTGCGCAAGTTGTAGCTGCGAATTCCGAGGTTACCCATGATGACTGTTTCGGTCAAAGGTCCCGCATAGTCAAATGATGACGTTAATGCTTTGTGCTCTTTGCTGTTGAAACCTGCTTTGCAAGCGTCTGTCCAGGAAACGTGGTGACCGTATTCTGGCATTATCGTGTATTTGTTTCCAAAATCACCCTGCTTGTATTCCAGCTTCGTGCCGTCATTCAGGTAAAGCTTTGGGGTTATGCCGTAAGTTCCGCAGGTCATAACGCCTTTTTCACCAATTAACAGGACACCATTGCTGCTGTCTGGCTCGCCCAGCGGATCGTTTGCAGGGATAATGTCCGGGTGGAAAGGACGCAAGCCGCCGTCATGCCATGTTAGTGTTACTTCGGATTTATTGACCTTGTTTGCAGGGAATTTCAATTGAACCCTTGACGATGGCGGGCAGCCTTCCGGAATGTATTCTGGTGTCCAGTCTTTGATGAAAACTTGTCCTACACTGCATTCCAGTTCGGTTGGATAACCCAATCCCAATGTCCGGAAAGCCGGGTCGATCAGGTGGCATCCCATATCGCCTAATGCGCCTGTTCCGAAATTCCACCAGCCTCTCCATTTGAACGGGTGCCATGCCGGATTGTAATCAACCCAGTCTGCAGATCCTACCCAAAGTTCCCAGTCAATGTCAGCAGGAACAGGGAATTTTTCGGTAGGAACGGGAATTCCTTGCGGCCACACCGGACGGTTGGTCCAAACGTGCGCTTCGTGCACATTACCGATCAGGCCTTTGGTAAACCATTCTTTCATCTGGGTTTGCGCAGGATTTGAAGCACCCTGGTTTCCCATTTGTGTTACTACTTTATATTTACGCGCTGCCTCTGTAAGCATACGCGCTTCATAAATGTCGTGCGTCAACGGCTTTTGCACATATACGTGCTTGCCCCGCTGCATGGCTGCCATCGCGATAATGGCATGCATATGGTCGGTTGTGGAAACGGTTACGGCGTCGATGTCCTTTTCCATTTCATCAAACATCTTCCTGAAATCCTTGTATTTTTTCGCAGTCGGATGAAGCTCAAAATTCTTTTTGGCCTGGTTCCAGTCCACGTCGCAAAGCGCTACAAGATTTTCGGCACCTTTATTCCACGCATTATTTGTATCTGAAAAACCCTTTCCGCCAACCCCTATTCCCGCAATGTTCAATTTGTCACTGGGTGCCACGAAGCCCTTGCCCAGCACATGACGTGGGACAATAAAAAAGCTTCCTATGGCTGCTGCCGTCGTTTTTTGCAAAAACTCCCGGCGCTTCACATCCTTCGGTTTATTTTCTGAACGCATCTGATTTGATAGTGAAAAGATAAAGTGGATAATATTGTTTAAAGCATACTTGTCATAATAATTACTTGCAGCCGCCCTAATTGTAAAAGGGAACCGTAAGCATAACGGGGATGTTTTGAAGGCTGTATATTATTCCCTTAACTTTGGGGTGAATAAGGACATTAATAAATTCCCGACATACATTACCCGGTAATGCAAATAACACTCATGAAATCGAAGATTCACCGGGTTAAGGTGACTCAGGCGGAGTTGAATTACGTAGGCAGCATAACCATCGACGAAGATCTGATCGATGCTGCCGGATTGGTTGAAAATGAACAGGTTCACATTGTCAATAACAACAACGGAGAGCGCTTTGTGACCTACGTCATCAAAGGCGAAAGAGGTTCAGGAATGATCTGTTTGAATGGTGCGGCTGCAAGAAGGGTTCAGATCGGTGACATTATCATTATCATTGCATACGGCTCCATGAGCCAGGAAGAAGCGAAGACGTTCAAGCCCATGGTCGTTTTTCCGGATCATAACAATCACCTTGTGGTCTAAGTCAAACTTCCTTTCTTTGCGGGATCTCAAAATTCTTTAAATAGCTATGAAAAGCGCTTTACGTTACATCATATCGCTTGCGCTGGCAGGCGGGCTGATCTGGTTTGTCTTTAAAGACATCAACTTCGCAGAAATGCTCGACAGATTTGCCAAATCAGATTGGCGGTGGATCGCTTTATCATGTGCATTGCTGCTTTGCGCGCACATTACACGGGCCTGGCGCTGGGGCATGCTCATGGAGCCACTGGGCCACAAACCCGGACTTTTCAACAGCTCCATTTCTGTCCTAACTGGTTATTTTGCCAATTACATTGTCCCAAGAATGGGCGAAGTAACGTGTTGCGGAACATTATACAGACTGGAACGCATTCCGGTTAACCTCAGCTTCGGGACCGTTGTCGCAGAACGTATATTCGACGTGCTGATCTTATTAATCATGATCGGTTTGAATTTTATTTTAGAATTTGAGCGGCTTAGCAAGTTTTTCACTGATTTCTTTCAAAGCAAAGTTTCCGGCGGCGAAGGCGGCAGCACAGGGACTGGAATCCTGGCGGGGATTTTGGTTACGGGCATGGTTGTGGTGGTTGCTGCGGGCATTGCGGTTTATAAAAATGTCGCTTTAAGAGACCGTTTGCAGCAGAATGCATTGATCCAGAAGATCGTCACGTTCGCAAAAGGAATGCTCGATGGCTTTTTGAGCATTCGCAAACTGAAAAGCCCTGGACTATTCATTTTGAGCACAATCGGCATCTGGGTTTTCTATTATTTCGTTTCCTATGTGCTCTTTTTCTGCATTCCCGAAACATCGAATCTGGGACCATTGGCCGGTTTAACATTACTGGTTGTAGGCGCAATCGGAATGACTGCACCAACGCAGGGCGGCATAGGCGCTTACCATTTGCTGGTTGGTAATGTGATGATTTTGTACGGATTATCTCAAAATGATGGCATTACATTGGCCACATTCATTCATGGTGCACAAATGGTTTTTATGCTGATCATCGGCGCACTGGCATTCCTATACGTTTTAGTCCAAAACAAAAAATCGGTTGCTGAAAACAATCAGGTTCCGATTGAAAATTAATCACGGTTTTGTAGTCCGGTCATATCGAATTGCCGTATGACATCGTATTAACATTACTAATTCCTAACACCGATTTACCCCATGAACCTCACCGAAAGCAAGATTTTAAGACTTGAAGAAGCGATCCCAACCGTGGAAGACTGGCAACGCGCCGGACAAAAGGTTGTTTTTACAAATGGCTGCTTCGATATCGTTCATCTGGGACACATTGATTATCTCGAAAAAGCACGCGCATTGGGCGACAGACTGGTTCTGGGACTGAACACGGATGCATCGGTAAGCCGCCTAAAAGGACCCTTGCGCCCGGTCGTAAATGAGTACGCAAGAGCAAGATTGATGGCCGCTTTATCATTCATTGATGCTGTCATTTTGTTCGACGAACCGACGCCTAGTCAGTTGATTGAGGCTGTAAAACCTGACATTTTGGTAAAAGGAGACGATTATACTGTTGAAACTATTGCTGGCGCGGATTTTGTTTTAGGTAAAGGAGGTGAGGTAAAAACGATCGCTCTTGTAAAGGGTTACTCGACTACCGCGCTGATTGAGAAAATAAAACAAGGATATAACTAACACGAACATGGCTGGTGCATATGTAATTGGTATTTTGGTGATGCTCATTAGCCTTTATGTGCAATGGCGTCTCAAAAGTAAGTTTGAAGAATACTCGCAAGTAGGGCTGAGCAATGGCATGAGCGGAAAAGAAATCGCTGAAACCATGCTGCGTGAAAGCGGAATATATGATGTAAGGGTTTTATCTGTTGAAGGACGCCTTACTGACCACTATAACCCTCAGGATAAAACGGTTAACCTTAGCCCGGATGTCTATCACGGAAGAAGCGTATCGGCTGCGGCGGTTGCATCTCACGAATGCGGGCACGCGGTTCAGCACGCAACTGCGTATAAATGGTTACAGTTCAGATCGCAAATGGTGCCGTTTTTGAGCATTGCTTCTTCTTATATGCAATGGATCATTTTGGGTGGAATCGTTTTGTTGAACACGACGCCGATTCCTTTGGCGATTGGTGTAGCATTGTTTGCTGCAACGACATTGTTCAGCTTTATCACATTGCCTGTTGAATATGACGCAAGCAACAGAGCACTTGCCTGGATTAAGAACAACAGAATTGTGAACGAAAGAGAATACATTATGTCTGCCGATGCATTGAAATGGGCTGCCAGGACTTACTTAGTCGCTGCAATCGGTTCACTTGCAACATTGCTTTACTATGTTAGCTTGTTAATGGGCAGAAGAGACTAAGACTTCTGATCTTAATAAAAACTAAAAGGGCTGAGAATCTATTTCTCAGCCCTTTTTCATTTCTTTTTCTGATTCCAGTAGACGACCACATTGTGCGTCGATCTCCCTGACGCCAAAATATCCAGATCGCCGTCGCCATCCAGATCAGCAGCTGCAATGTCTTCGCAGGCAATCTTAATTTTGTCATCCAGCGTGTATTCCTGCCACTTTTTTCCTTCCGGGTCTGATCCTACAAAAATTCTTACGCCTGTTTCTCCCGTCACATTCGGGTTACGCCAGCCCATAACCACCTGGTCACGGCCCTGGCCGAAGAAATCTGCGCAAACCAATGCATGGCCTTCTTTGATTTTATCTGTTAAAACGGTTCTGTTATCTTTTGAATACACAACCACACTGGTTCCGTGCATGGGTTCAATGGTTGCTGTAAAAAGCTGGTTTTTACCCAAACTCCCCGTCCTGACCTCTCCTACTCCCGTTTGCGGAACCATCCACGTTCCCGATGGAGCCAAACCTTCCGCGCCGTCCAGAAATACCTGAACGCCTTCCTTGCCCGCAACAGCCAGCCCCAGCATTCTGCCCGGCACTTCCATTGGATGCATATTATGCGTCATGTGCATGCCCGTTTCAACCAGATCGTATCCCCAGATTCCGGTTTTATTTTCAGGAACATCAAATGCAATCAGCTTAACGCCAGCGCCTTCACCTCCTGCATTGCCTTCGCCATGTAAAGGAAGGACTGCAAGCTGAAACGTGCCGTCGGCTTTCTTTAACCATTGCATTCTGTGAATGGTTACTTCGTGATGCAGGCGAACCGGCTCCCAAAGCTGCGTCCGGTCCTTAGGCGCTGATAAATAATAAACAGCTCCTGATTGTTTCAAATTCTTTGTTTCAGAAGGATTCCACTGCGCACCAACTGCCACTTCCACTTTTCCGTCACCGTCAACGTCCCGGGCGGCAATGCAAACATTATCCTGCTCGGTAAGGTCTCTCGCAATGACATAACGCGTCCATTTTTCAGCCTTTTTACCCGGATTTTTATACCAAACAATTTCCTTTTTATCCGCCAGCAGAATGTCCAGCTTTCCGTCGCCGTCCACATCGCCAGAGGTCACGCCGTAGCCGATACTGATTTTATCGTCAATGACTTCGCCTACGAAAGTGGCCGTTTGAGCAATGGATTTTTGAGCGATTATGCAAAGGGTGATTAAGAGCAAATGTTTCTTCATAATGGTCATTCGGGACGCGATTCCCTGGTAATTATTTAAGCCAATTTTTTCACAATATACTTCAAAATGCCCACAGCAGCATTTGAAAAAAGACTTTTTTGTGTCGCTTTGATCGGCTTTACCTACTTTTGTAAATTATTGTGAACCAATTTACCATTCATGAAAACCGTCCCTTTACATCAGGTCCATATTGATTTGGGTGCCAAAATGGTGCCTTTTGCAGGTTTTGAAATGCCTGTGCGTTATTCCTCGGACCTGGATGAACACCACACCGTAAGAAATAATGTTGGCGTTTTTGATGTGTCCCACATGGGCGAATTCAGCATTAAGGGGCCAAAAGCATTGGATTTGATACAAAAGGTGACTTCTAATGACGCATCCGCATTATTCGATGGCAAAGTGCAATACAGCTATTTGCCAAATGGAAAAGGAGGCGTAGTCGATGACCTGCTTGTCTATAGAGTGAATGAAGAAGAATATCTGCTCGTTGTGAATGCTTCAAACATTGACAAGGACTGGAACTGGATCCAAAGCCAGAATTCGGATGGCGTCGCAATGGAAAACCTTTCTCAGGACTTGTGCTTGTTCGCGGTTCAGGGACCGAATGCAGTGGCCACTTTGCAAAAACTGACCGTCGTTGATCTGGCTGCGATGGATTATTATACATTCAAAATCGGCGAAATGGCTGGCATTGGTGATGTGATCATTTCGGCAACGGGTTACACGGGAGCCGGCGGATTTGAAATATATGTAAAGAATGCGGACGCGGTCAAAATGTGGAATGCCATATTTGAAGCCGGGGCTGAATTTGGCATAAAACCTGTTGGATTAGGCGCCCGCGACACATTAAGGCTGGAAAAAGGCTTCTGTCTTTATGGAAACGACGTTGACGATAACACTTCCCCATTGGAAGCTGGCTTAGGCTGGGTTACCAAATTCTCAAAAGACTTCATCGGTGCGGCTGATTTAAAACAGCAAAAAGAAGCTGGATTAAAGCGTAAACTGGTTGGTTTTGAAATGATTGACAGAGGCATTCCGCGTGGTCATTATGAACTTTGTGACGAAACCGGCGCAAAGCTGGGCGAAGTCACTTCAGGAACGCAGTCCCCTACTTTGCAAAAAGGCATCGGAATGGGTTATGTTCCAGCCGATTACAGCAAACCTGAAACGGAGATTTTCGTAAAAGTCCGCGACCGGTTGTTGAAAGCCAAAGTGGTTAAACTGCCTTTTGTTAAAAACTAATCTTCCCTAACCCACAGTTTCGATTGCATTTTTATGAAACAACTTGATGTTTGCCTTACACCCGACCTGCTTCATTTACATAAGCTTGATAATTCAATTGTAGTTGTAGCGGACGTTTTCAGGGCCACTTCGTGCATGGTTACCGGCCTTGCTTACGGTGTAAAAAGCATTACGCCCGTTGCCAGCGTTGAAGAATGTAAGCTTTTGCAAGATAAAGGATATATAGCCGCAGCTGAGCGGGACGCAAGAAAGGTGGAAGGATTTGATCTTGATAACTCGCCATTCAGCTATATGAACGAGCGGCTGATCGGTTCGCAGATCGCAATGACAACCACCAACGGAACGTTATCTATCGCCAAAGCGAAGTCGTCTGCGGTTAAAGTAATGATCGGTTCTTTTTTGAATCTGGGGGCACTTGCCAATCATTTGCGTTCTGAACCTTACGACATTCTGGTGCTTTGCGCAGGCTGGAAAGGCCGTCCGAATCTTGAAGACACATTGTTTGCAGGAGCACTTGCGGATGCACTAAAAGACGAATTTATGCTTTTGGAAGATGGAACATTGATGGCGCAAAGACTTTATAACCAGAGCCGCGATAACCTGTTGGCCAGCGTTTCCAATTCTTCCCACGTGCGCCGTTTGCAACGCCTGGGCATCCAAAAAGACATTTCATATTGCCTGCAAAAAGATCTTTACGACGTTGTGCCGGTTTTGCGCGGGACCACTTTGGTAGCAATGAATTAAGCTAAAAAAACAAAAAATTTACATGTTCAGATTCGTCTTTCTCATTTTTTGCGGCTTGCTGATTTTTACCAATCAGGCCCACGCCCAAAAAAAAAGTAATGCACCCAAAAGACAGATTTCGGCTCCAAAGAAAAAAGCGCCAGCTCCTGCAAAGCCAGTTGTAACACCAAAAGCAGACACGGCTGCCGCGCCGCAAGCAACTCAGGCAACATCTATAAGCGCTCCGGCCACGGATACAACTGCTGTCCGGGACGCCGTCCGGGACACCATTATTACGGCGGACAGCACCAATGTCGGCATTTCGTCAGATACATTAACTGAAAAGGAAGCGGAAGACAGATTGCCCAAAACGGAACCTGCCGCCGACAGCGTAAAGTCTTTTAAAATCATCATTGACGATATTTCTTACTTGTCCGTCTGCCCGGGAACGACGATTAACATTCCTTTTCACACCGTAGGACCTTATGATGAAGGCAATACATTCATTGCGCAGATCATTGATGCAAATGGAAAGTCGGTGGCGATTTCACTTCCGGTGAGCAAAAGTCCGGTTAAAGCTGTAATTCCTTCTTACAAAATAGGCGGCGAGGTTTATCGTCTGCAAATTGTCAGCTCCATTCCGGTCGTTCGCAGCCAGGAAGTTCCGATCCGGTTATTACAAAATGCGAGCGCGAGAATTGAGGTCATTGATGGCACGCAGTCTGTGCGCATTATGCCGGGACAGGATGTGAACTTGAAAGTAAATTTTACAGGAGCTGGACCGTGGTCATTTTTAATGTCGGACAGCACGGTTGTTTATCAAACATTATCGAATCCGCATTATCTGACGGTAAAACCGATGGATGTTAAGGCTTATAAATTGATGGGCGTGTCCAATGCGTGCGGAAGCGGAACGGTTTCAGGCGAAGCCATTGTGAATGTGAACAACAATCCTGAACCTAAGCTCGAACTGAAAGAAGTTGAAAAAATCGCGAGACTTTGCAGCGGCATTCCTTTCCAGGTGCCTTTTAATGCGACAGGAAAATATAAGGACGGAAATAAATTTACAGTTCAAATCGCCGAACGCACCGGCGCATTCAAAACCATTTCAACTCCTGACACAACCGGATACATTACAACCCAGATCCCAACAAGTTACAAACCAGGCGAATACAAGTTACGCGTGGTTTCGTCAGCGCCTTATCTGGTTAGCCAAACGACCAACATTACCATCGTTTCACCAACGGTTGCCACTTTGCAAAGAGATTCGTTGAGATTAGGAGAAAATGAAACTGGTGAGCTTACATTGAAATTCACCGGCGGCGGCCCTTGGTTTGCATTGCTTTCGGACGGAACTTATGAGAACAACATTCAGGAATCTCCGCATAAGATAAAGGTAAAGCCTCTTTTTGACACCAATTATCAAATTACATCTGCGGGCGGATTGTGCGGGGTTGGCAAGTTTTCGGGCAGCGCAAAAGTGAGCGTAAAAAGTCCTCCTGCCAGCATTACATTGGAAAAATTGCCGCAAAACATGGTTTGCGCGGGTTCGACGATCGAGCTTCCTTACAAAACCGAAGGACGTTATAACCCGAATAACAAATTTACGGTGCAGGTTACGGACAAAGCAGGACGTTTTGTGAACTTGCCAACGACAGTTACGCCGACTGCAATGAAGGTTAAGATGAATGCGATTTCGCAAGGCGACACGATCAGGACGCAAAAGATCCGCATCATTTCTTCATCCCCTGCCGTTTCAAGCGCTATTGAAGAAATAGATGTTGTTGCGCCAGACAAAGCAATTGCAGAAGTTTCCGGAAAAGGAACCATTACTGCCGGTAGAACCACACGCATTCAGCTGAAATTCAAGAACGGCTTACCGCCGTGGTCTTTCACATTGTCGGACGGAACTGCCATTAACGGCACATTCCTGAATCCTTACCTGATTTCCGTTTCTCCGGCGACAACAACGGAATACAAGATCAGCTCACTAAAAAGCGGCTGCGGCACAGGAACCGGAAAAGGGTCAGCAATCGTCACCGTGTCGAATTGATGAGTTGAAGGCAGCTTATCGCCATAAAAGGAAGTGACTATGAAGCGGCCGCTTTTGATCGTGTTTCTTTTTGCAATTTGCCACGCGGCAATCAGCCAGAATGTGCCGATCGGGCAATGGGAAACGCATTTTAATTATCTTTCGGCGAAGCATTTGACCAAAGTAAATGATGCTGTTTTCTGCGCTTCAAACCATGGTCTTTTTAGCATTAATATTGCCGACAAAAAAATCAAAACCTGGTCAAAGTCCGACGGATTAAACGATTCCGGAATCAGTAGCATGGCGTTTGATTCGCAAAATGCGCTGCTAATGCTTGCTTACAAAAGCGGGAACATTGATCTCGTTTACATGAATGCAGAATCCCTGCCAGAACAAATTATCAACTGGCCTGTCTTGCTCGAAAGCGCGGATTTGCCCGACAACAAAGACATTAAGCGGATTGTGTTTCGGGATAATCTCGCTTATGTATGCACCAGTTTTGGCATTGTGGTTTTAGACACAAAAAACCAACAGGTCGAAGAAACGTATCGCTACATTGGAAGCAATGGCGCACAGGTTTCAGTCACTGATCTTGCTTTCACAAACGACTCAATATACGCCGTAACTGCTCAGGGAATGCGGTCCGCATCCATGTCAGCATCCGTTAACAGGCAGGATTTTGCTAATTGGAAAACCGTTGCAACGCCGGGAAAAGCAAAGTCCGTTTCAACCATTAACGGGCAACTTTATGCAGGATTTGAATCGAAAGGGCTTTTTCAGAAAGTGAGCGGAAACTGGAAAGTTGTATTCTCTTCCGGCAGCCAGAATTATGCAATGTCTGTTTTAGAAAATGAGCTTGCGGTTGCATTGGATGACCGTTTTATTGTTTTGAATGAAGCGAAAGAGGTAAAATCCTTTACTAACCCAGCATTTAAATCGACGCAAGCGGTTTTACAGACCAGCACCGGGAAATTTTGGGTTGCTGATGCCAAAAGCGGATTATTGCATAATGCGGATTCAAACTTTCAATCATTCACACCAGCACAAGCCGACACGACAATATTTCCAAGAACCGACTCTTCCATCGTTGACCTGAACGGACTGAACTGGACCCGGCTGCCCGATTATCTCGGTGCTGGAATTTTGGTAAAAAATGCCGAAAATCAGCAGCGCGTGCTTTCCACTAACATTGGAAGCGGCTCCCTGCCATCATCCGCGATTAACAGCCTCACATTAAGCACCGAAGGTTACGTTTGGTTTGCCAGCGATCGCGGTGTCGGATATTTTGTTACCGACGACATTCTGGGCGGCACGCGGGCCGATGCTGTTTTGCCGGTTTATGGTCAGCGCAAATTGTTTGCAAATGAAAAATGCACCGCGATTGCCACAGAGCCAGGAAATCGTAAGTGGATCGGAACGAGAAATGGCTTATATCTTTTTAATGATGACGGAACAGAGTTGATCGAAAAGTTTAACGCTTCCGACAGTCCGCTCGTTTCCGATGTGATCACCGCCTTGCAATTCGATGCAGAAAAGGGCATCTTGTATGTTGATACGCCAAACGGAATGGTCTCTTACAGAAGCGGTTCATCCGCCGCATTGGAAGATTACTCGTCTGTAACAATTTTCCCAAATCCAGTGCATCCGGGCTATGGAGGAACGATCGGGTTCAAAGGCTTAGTGGCCAATTCTACCGTCAAAATTACAGAAATGTCGGGAAGGCTTATTTACGAAACGCGGTCTCAGGGCGGAACTGCCTCCTGGAATTTGAATGATTATAATGGAAAACGGGCGAAAGGAGGCATTTATATGGTGCTGATCGTGTCCGAAAGTGGAAGTGAAAAGTTTGCTGGGAAACTGGCAGTAATTGAATAAAAGTATAATTTTATCGAATGACACCCCCGAAATATTACCTTACATTGTTGGCATAACCGGCGGAAGCGCGTCAGGAAAGACATTTTTCATGAAAAGTCTGATCGACTCATTTGCAAAGGAGGACATTACCCGCATTTCTCAGGACAATTATTACCGTCCTATTCATGAAATTCCACGCGATGAAAATGGTGTGGAAAATTTTGACCTGCCCGAAACGATCGATCATCATTTGTTCGCAGAGCACATTGCGGTCCTGCGGGCGGGAAGAGAAGTGCATCAGAAAGAATACACTTTCAACAATCCGCTTATTGTCCCTGAAATGCTCGTGTTCGAGCCTAGGCCCATTATTATCGTCGAAGGAATTTTCGTATTCTATTTCCCTGAGATTGCGCGACTTATCGATTTGAAAATATTTGTTGATGCGAAGGAACACGTTAAAATAAAACGGCGGATAATTCGTGATAATAACGAGCGCGGCTACGATCTGGACGACGTGCTTTACCGCTGGGAGCATCACGTCGCTCCTACTTATGATAAATTTATCCTTCCGTTGCGCTCGGAAGCCGATATGATCATTAATAACAACACCCGTTTTGACACAGGTCTGGAAGTGTTGAAAGGCTTTTTGAAGGGAAAATTAGCGGAGCGTAAAGTTTAATTGCATTCATATTTACACACATATCTTTTATCTTTCATAATCCATTCCATTGAAAATGAGCAAATTTACACACATGACCAAATCAGCGATCTTCGCAACTTTGATCGCTGGCATTGTACTTTCCTGCGAGCCCAATCGCACCGAACCCGTCGACTCCTACGCATATTATCCGTTGGAAATCGGGCGTTACGCAATTTATGATGTGCAGGAAGAAGTTTATTCCTCCGGACAGGCCAATGCGGTGAAGAAAAATTGGCAGGAAAAAGATGAAGTGGATCAGATGGCAACCGGCGAAGATGGCATTCCGACTTACACCATTGCAAGATCAAGGAGAAATGCCGCGACGGATTACTGGCAAAAAGTGAAAGAATTTACTGTGCAAAAGTATCCCGACAAGCTGTTAACCAACATTGACAATCAAACGTTTTTCTCGCTAGTATTTCCTGTCGATCCCAATGTGACCTGGAACGGAAACAGTTACAACAATTCGGACGCGCAGGAATATCATTATGAAGAACTGGGCAAACCGGTTCAAGTTGGGTCGCAGTCGTTTGATAAAGCATTGGTGGTTGTGGAACGGAAGGACACTTCGATTATCAACCGATATATTGGCATTAAGCAATATGGACTGGGCGTGGGGTTAATTTATGATGATCAAACAGCGCTCGAATTGTGTCAAACTGATGAATGCATTGGATCAGGTAAAATTGAGTCTGGGACGCACATCGTTAGAAAAATTGTGGAATACGGCAAAAAATAAGGCTATTTTTTCAAGGTTTTAGACATTAATGGCCTGGATTTTTTCGAATTGATTATTGTAAAAGTTTGCAAATCAAATTTATCTGACTAAATTTACGCTGGATACTGGTATTAATCATATAACAAATTCAAAAATGAAAACAGTGAATTCGCACTCTACACAGACGAAAAAGTCTTATCGTAAACCGGTTTTGAACAAATTCGGTAACGTAGCAAAATTGACAAAAGGCAAGCAAGGAAGTCTTCTTGACGACCTTGGCGGTGAGTTTAACTATTCTCCAGACGCTTAAGTCGTAGCATTCACATTTGACCGTGGATATTGAGGGAGTTATAAATTATTATTCTCCATTTGTTTACGAGTTCAAAAGTCGAGGAAAGCGTAATTGTTTGGAACAATGGTTACATTAAACTTTCTTCAAAGTCATCGGAAATTCCTTTCAATGTTCTGATTGGAGTTAAAGAAGATAAAGAAGTCAAGTCATTGGGTAGTTCGACTCCCAAAGGCTTGACTTCTTTTTTTGAGTTCAGTGATCATCTGAAACAATCAAACGGTGATCTTGATATCGGGATATGGTTTAGCGTTGCGGATAATCAACTATTCCTGGCCCGCCAGTTGTTTGGACTCTGCCCGATTTACTACATGCACATTCCAGATCAGTTTGTCGCATTCTCCACGAACCTGGCTTCGCTGGTGCTTATGGATCAGGTTAAGCAACATCTCAGCATTGACCGCAATCGCATTATAAATTATACAACCTTCCGGGTAGACCAATCCACTGATTATTCTGAGGACACATTTTACGAAAACATCAAATCTGTGCTTCCCGGGCAACTTTTGAATTTGTCGCCAAACAAAAAAGCATATAGTTCTTTCACAGATTTTAACATTGATGCGTGGAAAAATTTGAAATCCATGCCGGAATATGCAGAAGCATTCCGCGAGTTGTTGAAAGAGTCGGTTCATAGAAATACAAAAGACGCATCGCATTTGCTAGGCTCCCATCTGAGCGGTGGACTTGATTCTTCGTCGATCAGTGCGCTTGCAAAAAATCTTTATCCGGAAAGGCCACTGAACACATTTTATTACAGCACCAGGGATTACCAAACCGATGATCATTTGTTTGCAAGAAGTGTTGCTGAGGACATTGGATCCGTGCATTACGAACTGGTTCAGCCAACAGATGACCTGGCGATTATCAGGACAAATACGGCCATATATGGACGTCCAATTGCATCATTGATTTCCCCAACGTCGGAGGCTGCGGTTATGCAGCTTGCAAAAGAACTGAAATGTGATTTGCTGCTAAATGGAAGTGACGGCGATTCAATCGTGGGCAGCGGACTCGAATTGCAAGATTTGTTATTCAAACAGAAGGATTACAGCACGTTAAAAGCAATGCTGCGCAGCCGGGTCAAATACTTTTCACTTGCGCATCAATATAAGAACTGGGATGCTTTAAGCTTTGAAGAAAAAGCGTCAATTGTCGAGCAGAATTTTATCTATAACAGACTCACTGCAGAAATCCGACGAACCGGATTAATGAGCGCTTTCAACACTTATAAGGAGCTTACCGCGCACTTTAACCTCTCGATAAGTTATTTTATGAAGCGTGCGGCGCAAGCATTGAAAGCGAAACTTGAAAGCACTTCTATTCAGCCAATTTCACTGGTTAGAAAAGATTTTCAAACATCAACTTTCCCCAAAAAACCTGTTGCTCAAAAGCTTTCGGTCATTTTGCGCGGCAATTTGCCGGGTGAATATCAACAATGGTTTGAGGACGTTTATAATCATCATTCTATTGCGTTGAATGAAGAACGGTTCGCGCTTACCAACTTTTATGGGTTCAAAAACAGCTCGCCATTCTACGACAAACGCTTGTTTGAGCTCTGTGTATCCATTCCTGCCATTGTGAAATTTGGTGATGGACAAGGGCGTGTTCATTTTCGCGAAGCAATGAAAGGAATTTTACCTGAACAGGTGCGCATCCGACATCAAAAAGCCACCGTCGGCTCTTTTGGAAAGGAGGCAACATTGAGGTTATACGAGCAGTCACGCGAGCTGCTGACGGAAGACAATGAAGTTTGGAAAATTATTGATAAGGATGCGTTTTCAAAGACAATGCGGTTTTTGCAAACGGAAGGTTTGGATATCAACATGTATAACCGGACATTGTTCCACGTCACAAGAACGGTCGCGCTTGCGGCTTGGTTTGAATGGCTGAAATCCAATGGCATTGAGGTCAAGTTATAGGACTTCAACGATTGGAGAGCAACCTGATCAGCCGAAAATTACTTCACGACAACTATTTTCCCTGACACAGTCACTTCACTATTTCCCTGCTGCCTGATGACGGCTTTGTAAAGATACAAACCAGACGTCTCAGGCTTCCAATACCAATCATTTGCAGCCGCAGACGGCGTAAAATCATGTTTGCCGCGAACATTTCCTGTTAAATCGTAGATCGTATAAGTGATTGCCTGCAAGTTACGCGCGTCATAACCCTCCGCATGGAAGCGTACATAATTCGTAGCAGGATTTGGACTTGACACAACTGTAATATTTGCGGGTGCGTCAATTTTGAATTGCATTTGAAAAGCATTTAAACTGCTCGCCCCCTGCGCATCTTTTGAATTAACGAGGATTGCATAATCGCCAGGCCCTAAATCAGAAGCATATGTGGCCTGAAATGAACGATCCGATAGCTGTTCCAATGTAACGTCAGACATATTTAACCGGACAAAATCACAGGAATTGTCAGCACAAGACTTGATGAAGATTTCCAGCAATGCTGTGTCCATTGGCATAAATCTATCGTCGGACAGCACGAAGCTTATTTTTGGGCTTGGAGAAACATTCTCTCCATTCTGAATTGTGCGACCGTCAACGAGCACGTCCAGAATCGGTGGAACAATGTCTTTGATCGTTTCAGCTGGATAAAGAAACTGGTCTTTGGCCACATTCCAGTCCACAATCAATTCCGCTGAATTGTTGGACTTGCTCAATTCAACAAGCAAATTTTCAGGATCGATTTTGGCTTCAACTCTTTTCAAATTCTGCTTGTTAGGGCTCACAATGTAGATCGTATCCTGATTTGATACGGCCTGGATCGTTTCCACCTTTGTAGTCTGGCTGCCATCCTCATAAAAGTATTTAACCTGCAGACTGACCTTCTCATCCTTATTATATCTTCCCTGATTCCTTACAATCAATGCCGTTTTCAAAGTAGTCGAGTTCTGAATCGTTTTGGACGGCGATTCAGAAGACAACAGAATGCTTTCATTAGCTCTAAAAGAATAATCAGGAGAACTTACACTGATCATATGCAAAGCCGGATCACCCTGAAGCAAAGCCTGGTGCACATTACCAATGTCAAACGCGCTGTAACCCGTAGCAAAAATCCGCTTCGCCACTTCTCTCTGCACATTTCCAATGGATAATCTGGATGTCTCGCTATCAACAAAAAGCGCCGTGTACAATTGTTCCAGGTATTTGCTTGTAGACGAGACATAAGTGTCAAAAGTGTTCGCAATGATGGCCACCGTCCCTCTTTTTGGTGCAAGAATCCAGTCCAGTGAAAGCGCGATACGGTCCGAAGCAGAAGGGCTTGGGTTAAATCTTCCGCTGAAAACATTTCCAACTCCGCAACCATTGAAATACATTAATGGATATTTACCCTGATTGCTATACGCCCGTGCTGCATCCGTAACGTAACCAATGTCAAGGTCCGTCACAGTTGTGGATCCGTGGCCGAAATAGGTTAATAACCCCACACCTGCATTGATTTCCGGCGTAATGTTCACGGATTCAACTTCACCAATTCCCTGCTGTTTTACAAAAGGCTTGACAACCGCACCCGTGTAACCTTTCTCCGCCAAAGGTGCCAGGCCGGAAAGAATGTTTTTCAATTGTGTGATTTCCTGTGCAGATTTTCCACCATTAAGGTGAAGCACGTTCTTCTGCCAGCTCATATCCTTATCGCTCGCAGCCTCAAATTCCTTCACCTTGTCCAGATAATCGTAAATATGCTGATTGGTCAACGCAGATAGGCGACCAATTGGAATTGCAGGCGTTTCGCGCGGACTTCCTGCCAACCCTTCCACAAGCAACAAATCAGATCCCGGAAAGCCAATTGTAGGCACTTCATTGGGCAACTCTCTGATCATTCTCTCATTAAAGGCGATCGATTTTCCAATCAAAAACAGGTGCTTATCCTTATTGTTATCGGACAGCATATAATCCACAAAACGCCTGATCCCAACCGGACTTGGCTCACCAAAATTGAACTGATTATAAATGTCCCTAATGTTGGCTACCAAAGTTTTGTGATTCCCACCTTCCTTTGACGCACGGTATTTCGCATATGCCGCCGCTCCTTCTGCAAGATTATCGCTGGTGATAATGATATAATTATAGTCCTTGGGCACAGGCTTTTGCCATTCTACTGCTGTAACGCTGGTTTTTGCCATAGCAACTGTCTCATTTGTCACATATAATTCACTGCCTACGCCCGCTTTTGCAGGAATCATTAAGCTGTTGTTTTTACCGGTTATTACTTTGGGAACATCACGATCGGTAATGTCGTAAATGGCGCTTCCCGCTGCGACATTAGCAATGGATAAACGGGCCCATCCGGTGCTTGCACTTTTTAGATTGAAAGTGTAAGATTTGTTTTCCCCTAATGTTAAATTCTGAGGATAAGTGATTGTATAGTAAGCCAGTGAATAACGATCTCTCGTGTCCGTGCTAACCGATTTAAGAGAAATAATCCCTTTGCCGTCAGCATTCAGGTCACTCTCTTCCAATTGGAAAGTGTAAATCGAAGCTGTGAAATTTGTGTTTGGAATTTTATGTACCAACCGCAGCGATTGTTCCGTTTTTCCAACCGAAACTTCTACATTCCGGGAGCTGTTGCTGCGTCCGTGAATCATCAGCTTTACGGTCGGCTTTTGCGGAAGAGCCTGCGGTTCTGTTGAGCAGCTGAAAGTTGTAATTGGTCACTTTTCCACCCAACACCGTAACGCCCGTTTTACTGGCGCCATTTTCAAAAAAACTATTAAAAAACTCTGCTCTGATCGAGCTGAGCGTGCTTAATGAATATTCGTTGCGGAAAGAAGTTACATCCGTTTGAGTGTGTGAAGTTGTTAGTTTAACATTCTCATCGGCAGCCTGATTAACAACCTGCGCCCGCAGCCCGTTGCTGTCTCCTACTGTAAGGAAATATGAACTTTCGTCTGAATAAATGCTCGTATAAGGATTGAGCCTGCCACTCATTGGCCTGAAAAGCAATGAATCAATAGCGCCGTCATTCGGGACACCGTAAAAAGTGATTTCATTGTTGCTTGTACTAATGATTGCAACCTGCTTGCCGCGATGCCACATTTGAATTTTAGCAGGCGCATTTACTGGAAAACCCGTGGGAAGGGCAGCGAAAGGAACTTTGTGAATTCCCTTTTTGGCAACAGCAATTTTTGCGTAGGGTTTGCCGTAAGTGATCCAGCTATTGTTATAAGGAGGCCCCACTGCGCAAAAGCGCTGAGGGGGCCACACAACAATATGGATGACAGCAAAAAAAGAAGGAGGTAATTTTTTTTGCAATACATATCGAAAAAAGCAATTTATAGTGTGAGTTCTAATGTGATTTTGACAAAAGGTTTTTAGTATTTAATGACCTTCTTGATAAACTTGTCACCATTCACCGTGATGATTTCAATCAAATATTCACCGGCAGACAAATTCTGCAGATTCACGCGCGTTCCAGCCTCATTGCGGCGCAGCACTTTTCCATTCGCATTGATCAGATTCCAGGATTTGATCGCCACCGGTGCTTTCAAATCGATGTCAACAAAGTCGGTTGTCGGGTTAGGCGAAACGGACAATGTGCTTGTGTGATTTCTGTTAACAGAAACGATTGATGATGTTGTGCTGATTCCCGGTTTGGTTTGGCCACCAACAACTTCGTCCAAATCAACTTGCGTTAAGCGATAATAACTTGTGCCGTCCAATGGATTGGAATCGATAAAGCTGTAAGCATATTCTGTATTTGAATCGCCTTTGCCTTCTACCCTGCCGATGGATTCGAAATTTCTTGCATTATAGCTTCTCTCAACAACGAAATGGCTGTTATTTTTTTCAGAAGCCGTTTTCCATGTTACTTCCACTTTATCTACACCATTTACCTTGGCATCAAAAGAAACCAGATCAACCGGAAGCGCACCTTCGTTGATCAGAATGCGTAATGCAGGGTCGCCTTGCAACAAAACCTGGTGAATGTTAGCACGATCCGCATCATAATAAGCAGCAACACGGCCGTTTTGCAGCGCATTGTAAGTGTAACCTTTGACGGCTTTTGTCTGAGCGGCAACATCTCTCAATATCTGACCGATTGTTCCACGCTGCGAATCGTTTTTTGAAAAGATCAAAGGATAAACGCGGTCCAGATATTCGTTGGAAACACTTGCATAAGCATCCCAGTCATTTCCGAAAACTACGATCGCTCCTTTACCCGGTGCCAGTAGCCAGTCCAGAGACATGGGTCTTGAAGAACTTTGGTTAACTGTTTCTGCAAAAAGATCGCTGAAAACATTTCCTACACCGCAGCCATTGTAAAACAACACGGGATATTTTCCGGCATTATTATAGCCTTTATCCGGATCTGTCGCATAACCAGCATTTAAGTCGGTCCGATATGTGGAACCATGACCAAAATAACTAACCATTCCCAATCCCTTCACAGCTCCGGCTCCGTTAAGCTCCGTGGCAATCGAGATTGGTTCCTGAACGTCCTCGGGAATTGACTTTACTTTTTTCACGATAACTCCTTGAAACGGTGCATTTGTAACCGCATTTCCAATCGAGGAAAGATAACCTGAGAACTGATCAATTTCGAGCTGGTCTTTACCACCGCTCATATGCATGACATTCTTTCTCCATAAAAGATCTTTTTGAGACTCATATGTCTTGATTTTGGCAAGATAATCTGTCACATGCGTTGGCGTAATCGCTGAAATGCGGCCTACTGGAATAGTTGGAACATCTTCCGGCGTGCCTTTAAGTCCGTCCACCAAAAGCATATCTGAGCCTGGGAATCCAATGGTCGGCACTTCTTCATTCAGCTCTTTAACGACTTTGTCAGGACGCGTCACTGACTTTCCAATCAGCAGCAAGTATTTCTCCTTATTGTTATCCGAAATCATGTAATCAACAAAGCGACGAATTGCAACCGGACTTGGCTCACCATAGTTGAATTCGTTATATATGTCTTTGATTTTCTTAACCAAAGGCTTATATGCTTTGCCTGGGGAATCATTTTGTCGATAGTCTGCATATGTCTTGGCTGCACCGAAAAGCGCCTCATTAGTGACCACCAGATAATCGAAATTGGCAGGCGTTGTTTCTGTAAATTCAACCGTTGAAATCTTTCCATTAGCAACCACTGTCGTTTCATTAGTAGCGAGCAATTTCAATGGATTAGCATCACGCGTCACCATGAAGCCGGAAGCAGCTCCCTGGATAACCCTCGGCTGATCGACTTTTGAAATGTCGTAGAAAAGGCTGGAAGCAGCAGGAGAACCAATAACAATCCTGGATTTTGAACCGGCACTTACAGCAGGGAAATTAAACTCGTACGAGTTAAGGCCTTGCATGTTAACGGTTTGATCATAAGTGATCGTGAAGTAGGAAACCGAGAAGAAGTTCTGTGCGACTGTTGCTCTGAAACCAAATATTCCGCCATTGGCATCATAATCTGCGGTTGTCAGTGGAAAATTGACTTCGAGCAGCGCAAATTCAGAAGTTACTGCGGTTGTAACCGGACGCAAAGTGGCGGGGGTTTTCCCTACAAAAATTTCAGCCTGAGCGCTTCCGTAACGACCGCTTAGCAAGATCTTTACATTGGGCACCGCATTGTTATAAACGTTTTTAATGCTGAAACTAAATGGCTCCGGAACATATGAATTCGTATAATTGATCGACTTAGGGTTCGAAGTGTGCGTGGTCCCCAAGGCGTTTGCGATTGGCATCCGGCTTCCCGTTCCCGTTTTACCCTCTTCAAAATAACTGTTCAATGTTGTAGGCCGCAGCGAATAAAGCGTTGTGTGCGTGTATTCGTTCTGATAAGTGCGAAGCTCCGTCCTCACGTGATATTCCAATGCTGCAATTGCATTGTCGACCGGCGTATTTTCAACCGCAGCGCGCGCGCCATTCGATGTTCCTATGGTCAGGAAATAAGCGCTTTCATTTGAGAATGTGCTGAAATAAGGATTTTTTCTGGATGATGGCAAACGGTAAAGCAACTCATCGGAAGCTCCGTCATTGGGCACACCATAAAAAATGATCTCATTTGCATCCGCTTTGATCAGACTTACTTCATTGCCGCGATGCCACAACTGCAGCTTGGATTTATCAGCACTCTGAAATTCGGCCGGCAGCGAACTGATCGCAACCTTATGAATGCCCTTTGCATTAACACCGATGCGCACCCATTTCTGGGAATATTTGCCCTGCAACCACTCATTCCCATTTACACCGCTCCATTTTTGGGCAAACGCACTGCTTCCCAATTGAAGCAGGATAATGTAAAAAAAGACATGTTTAAGAAGAAATGTAGAATTTTTAAATCTCATATACCAACCGTTATTATAGTGTAACTGAATCTGTTTTGTTTGTTGTGAACGATAAAACTGAACATTTATTTAGTGTAACAAATTTACAATTATTTGAAAGCCGAACAAGTTCGGTTCAGATTTTTACAGATTTCAGCTAACTCCTTCGTCATACTAGTTCTAATTAGTCAACGATTAAAATGTTATGGGCATGATTTTTTCGTGTTACGACCAAAACGTGATTATATTTGCCCGAACGCGAATCTAATAACTTAAACAACTTTAAATATGATGAAAAAACTAATTTTCTGCGCCTGGATAGCTATAATCGGAGTATCGCTTGGTTGCGACGGAGACAAAGGTGATGTTGGACCGGCAGGACCTGCGGGCCCAGCGGGACCTGCTGGTATGAAAGGTGACTCCGGTGTTGCTGGTGAAGATGCATTGGGTGCACACGTTATTACAACCCCAGCTGTAAAATCTGACGGCGGCGGTTACACATTTGGTATCAGTAACCTGACACCGGCAGATACAACATTCCTTAGCACTTGCGGTGTGTTCGTATATGTGAAGAGCCAAAACTGGTGGTGGTCATTGCCAGGAGTTGTTGAGTTTTCTGCTGGAAAATCTACGACATTCAACTTCAAGCAATCGCTTCGTAACGGAAGAACATTTTTCGTAGACATCAGACCGGTTAGCTGGTCAGAAGATCAACCGACTGCACCGGACCGCACGTTCGAATCCATTCGTGTGGTGCTTGTTCCTACCGAGTCATTCAGACGCACAAGTGCTGAGATCGATTGGAAAGATTATAATGCTGTTGTAAAGGCGTTGAATTTGAAAGAATCTGATTTTATCAAAGCAGATTTGTAAAAAATTAGTTTTAGAAAAAGAGAGCTGGCTACATTTTTGTAGTCAGCTTTTTTTGTGGCCGTTTTTAAACCTTCCAAGTTTTAATTGCCCCAAATCAAGAACTTGTAACCCGCTATAACTTTTATTTTTTAAATTAAACTATTTTCGGGTTGAAAGGTGTTGTATACACTGTAACAATTAATTTATTGTACTATTCGGGGCAATACACCCCTTCAACATACCATTTTTTCTTCAATGATTACCAAAAAATCTTCAAAAACGATCTCCCCTGATGTTGTTTTGATTGGGGCCGGTATCATGAGTGCAACGTTGGGCGTTTTGCTGAAAAAACTCGAATCCCGCGATCACGATCTCGATTTTCGAAAGACTGGATAGAGTTACAGCTGAGAGCTCCGATCCTTGGAATAATGCAGGAACGGGACATTCCGCTTTCTGTGAATTGAACTACACACCGCAACTGGAAGACGGAACCGTTGAAACAAAGAAGGCGATCAAAATTGCAGAATCGTTTGAAGTTTCAAAGGAATTCTGGGCTTACCTTGTTGAAAATGGCATTATAGAATCGCCTGATGCATTTATCCACAACATTCCACATTTGAGCTTTGTTTGGGGAAATGACAATGTCGAATATCTCAAAAAGCGCTACGAAGGTCTGACGAAACATCACCTGTTTCACGGGATGGAGTTCACCGAAGACAAAAACGAGATCAGCAACTGGATTCCGGTGGTAATGCAAGGCCGTAACCCAGACGAGAAGGTGGCAGCCACGAAAATGGAGCTGGGCACGGACGTTAACTTCGGGACGCTTACCAAGTTCATGTTTGAATATCTGGAACAGCAGGAAGGCGTTGCATTATATCTGAATCATGAAGTGGATGATTTTGAGAAGAAAAAAGACGGCTCCTGGGTCGTTGAAGTGAAGGACCGTGCAACCCGCAAAACGACCAAAGTACAAACGAAATTTGTATTCATCGGAGCAGGCGGTGGTTCATTGCCCCTGCTTGAAAAATCTGATATTCCGGAAGGAAAAGGCTTTGGCGGCTTCCCTGTGAGCGGTCAGTGGCTCGTATGCAACAACCAGGAAATCATTGAAAAGCATCAGGCAAAAGTTTACGGAAAAGCTTCTGTAGGCTCTCCGCCGATGTCTGTTCCGCACTTGGACACGCGCATGATTGAAGGCAAAAAAGCACTCTTGTTCGGACCATATGCTGGTTTTTCAACTAAGTTTTTGAAAAACGGTTCGTTCCTGGATTTGCCATTGTCGATTAAGCTCAATAACATTCGTCCGATGCTGGCAGCGGGAATTCACAACATTCCTTTGACCAAATATCTGATCGATCAGGTGAGACAATCGCCGCAAGACCGTTTGGAAGCATTGAAAGATTATCTGCCAGAAGCGAAACTGGAAGACTGGGATCTTGAAACTGCGGGACAGCGTGTTCAAGTGATTAAGAAAGATAAGAAAGTAGGCGGCGTGCTCGAATTCGGAACTGAAATGGTTACTGCCGCGGACGGCTCATTGGCAGCATTGCTAGGCGCATCTCCGGGCGCATCCACATCGGTTTCCATCATGCTCGAACTGATCCATAAGTGCTTTAAAGAAGCGAAGTCAGAAGAATGGCAGGCCGAATTGAAAAAGATTATCCCTTCTTACGGAAAATCTTTGGCCAAAGATGCAAAGTTAGCCGCCAAAACGCGTGCATGGACAACAGAAGTGCTGCAACTCGGCGCTTCTCACTACTCGGAGGAGCTGACAACCTGAAACACTATTGTCGCTTTCAACTTGGTGACATTATATTAATTATAGCAAAAAGCCTTGGAAGAAATTCCAGGGCTTTTTCAGTGTACGTACCGAATATTCATTGCCCGCGACCGCATGCTCATCGCTTTGATCAATAAGACAGAATCTCATCCATATTGGACGACAGTATTTATGAACTATCCACCAAAATCATGAGAAAACACATATTATCAAAGCTCGCATTCTCAGCAGCGCTTCTTTTCGCCAGCCAGGCATCTTTCGCCCAAAACGTAGGCATCAACACAACCCAACCAGACCCCAGCGCCGCACTCGAAATTGTAGGCACCGACAAAGGTCTGCTCATCCCCCGCATTTCGCTCCAATCGCTAACAGATAACACCACAGTTCCCAATCCAGCAACGGCGCTGCTGGTTTACAACACGAATGCAGGTTTAGGGAAATCAGGGTTTTACTATAATGCAGGAACGTCAGCTAACCCATCATGGAGCATGGTAGGCGGCGGCGCCAGTTTGTCGCTGCCGTTTTCACAATTATCTACGCATAGCGGTCCATTATTCCTTATCAATAACCAGGATGCTAATGAAAATTCAGTCGCAATAAGCGGCCTTGCAGCGAATGCAATTGGTTTGAGAGGTGCAACATTATCGGGAAGAGGAATCGTTGGACACGCCGCTTCGACCGGAACAGGCGTTTTCGCATCAGCAGCAAATAAAAATGGCAAAGCGCTTGAAGTAAGTGGCCCAATCACAATTGCAGGCCCAGGACAATCTCCGGGAAATGGAAAAGTGCTTATGTCGGATGCAAATGGGAATGCTACTTGGGAGAATATTTCTGGGAATGTGGCTTTTCGGGCGAGTGGGGTGCAGGGAGGGGGAAGTGATGTTATCGCTGACGACGGTATACCAGTTAAAATAGCGTTTGCTGGGCAAAATTACGACTTGAATAACAATTATAATGATGTGAATGCTACTCCTCATAGCACTTTTATAGCCCCAGTCGACGGCATTTATCATTTTGATGTCAAAATTGGATTCCACAATTCAATTGGCAACGGAAATGATCATGAATTTTACGATCACTCTTTGATGCTTGTTTTGACTAGAAACGGTGTATCCTCCGTAATTGCAGAATCAAGAGAAACAAACCTTATATTTTCATCGATTTCGATGTCCACAGATATTCAGTTGGTATCTGATGATCAACTCCATGTCGAGATAAAAATGACAACTCCAATAGATTTCAATCAAGCAGGAACACTGATCACAGCTTTTAAGGACTCTTTCTTTAGTGGTAGATTGCTTTTCAAGTTGTAACAACAAATAAGATATTTCAAGTAATTCACACGTTGCGAAAAAACGGAATTAATTAATTGGATAACATCAGCACAATACTAATATAAGTGCACCTTATCAACAGCGACATAAAGTTTTGCTTTTATAACTTCAACATTCCTCGTTGACCCTCGATTAGCCAAGCATACCTATCAAACCTAGTCCCGGAACATATCCGGGACTTTTTTATTGTGTAATACCGTGATTCTTGGAAAATAAAACCAGCACTTTTTCTTAAATAATTGGAGCTTAATGAAAAGACGTATACATTTGTCTACTAAACCCATAGATTAAAGCATTTTACATATTTCTACATTTATGAAAATCGTCTACCAAGCCGCGAAGCTTGCCCTCTTTATTTCGCTTTTTATTCCTCTCATCACTTTCGGACAAGGCAACAATTTTATTGAAATCACCGGGAAAATTGTCGACAAAACAGACAAAAGCGCTTTGCCGGGCGTAAGCGTGGTGATCAAAGGAACCGTTACGGGCACCACAACCGAAGGGGACGGCAGTTTTAAGCTGCGTTCCAAAGCAAAATATCCATTTTCACTTATCATTTCCAGCGTCGGTTTTCAGACTCAGGAATTTGAAGTTACAGGACCCGGTTCGGACCTGAATGTAGAGCTTGTAACGCAGACACAACTTGCGCAGGAAATTGTCGTAACAGCTTCTCGGGTTGAAGAAAGTATTCTGAAATCCCCCGTTGCGATCGCTAAACTCGACATTCGTGCGATCCGCGACTCACCTTCTCCGTCGTTTTATGATGCGCTGGAAAACGTGAAAGGCGTTCAGATGACAACATCGAGTCTAACATTCAAAATACCAAATACACGCGGTTTTAACATTCCAAGTAATTACCGTTTCATGCAGCTGGCTGACGGAATCGATATGCAGGCTGCAACTTTGGGTGTCCCTTTGGGCAACGCAATTGGGCCAACTGAGCTTGACATTGCAAGTGTTGAAATCACGCCTGGCGCAGCCTCTGCACTTTACGGCCTCAACGCAATCAACGGAATGTCGAACCTTTTGACCAAAAGCCCCTTCTTTTACCAGGGTCTGAGCGTTTACCAAAAAACAGGTGTTAACCACGTCGGCGGCACAGGTCGTGATGCCAGCATTCTGACTGAAACTGCAATCCGTTATGCCAAAGCATTTAACAACAAGTTCGCTTTCAAGGTCAATTTCGGCTATATGAAAGGAACGGACTGGCTTTCGGACACGCGCCTTGACCAAAATCCGAATAACCTGAAAAGTGCGAACCCTAATTATGCTGCGCTGAACGGCGCTAACAATGTTGCATTTGACGGCTGGAACAAGTATGGCGACGATGTGCTTGCAGGAAGTAACACGGTTTCGGTGAGCGGACTGACGATCAACGGCAAGGCAAATCAGACATTGAACGTGGCGCGTACGGGATATTGGGAAAAGGACTTGGTTAGTCCGAATGTTGACAACCTGAAATTTGACGCTGCTTTACATTATCGATTGAGCGATCAGGCGGAGATTTCTTATAGTTATCGCGTAGGAAAAATGGATGGTGTTTTTCAACGTGGAAATAAGATCCAGCTTGACAATGTGATTGTTCAAAACCATAAAATTGACCTGAAAGGAAGTAATTTTCTTGTAAGAGCTTATATGTCGATTGAAGATTCGGGTGACTCATTTAATGTAAAACCGTTGGCTGACAACATGGATTTGTCAACTGGCGGAAGCGGATCGACCTGGGGCACGGCTTACAAAACGGCCTTAAACACATACGCGGAACAAAAGGGAGGCGCACTTACAGATGCAAACCTAGCCGCAGCAACGCAATATGCTCGCGAAATTGCCGATGCAAAACGGGCCGTTCCAGGAACAAAGGCCTTTGACGATCAGAAAGCATTGATCCGCAGCATTAACAACTGGGACATTAAATCATCGACCATTCCTGACGCGCCGGTTTCGGGAGGTGCAGCATTGATCCAAAAAAGCCATTTATATCACATTGAAGGCCAGTGGGATCTTTCTAAATACACAAAAGTTTTTGACTTGCTCATCGGCGGTGATGCGCGTGATTATCAGATTACACCGGACGGAAACACATTTGTAGATTTTTCAAGACCCATCGCGGATCGTGGCAAGCAGCTTGAAGACGGCACTTTCGGAGATAAGATCAATTACAAGAAAATCGGTGCATTTGCGCAGGTGACCAAATTGTTTTTTAAGGATAAATTGAAAGTGTTCGGATCGCTGCGTTACGATTACAACCCTGAGTTTGACCCAAAAATGACGCCACGTTTGGCAGCAGTTTACTCGCCGACGGTTAACAACAACTTCCGCGTAACATATCAGCAGGGCTATCGCTTCCCCGGGCTTTTTGAAGCACTTTCTTATGTAAATAATGGTCGTGTGAAGCGTGTAGGCAGTTTGTCTTACATTAATGAAGGACTTGGTTACCTCGACAACAGTTACACGCGTGCATCGGGTGTGAACTTCAATGCAGCTGTTAATGCGGCTGTTGCGGCTGGCGCCAATCGCAATGAGGCCGCTTTGGCAAACCGGAATTTGCTGGTAAAGGCTCAATTGGAAGAGGGCCGTCCGGAGCAAATTCACTCTTATGAATTTGGCTATAAAAGCGTTTTTTTGAATAATACATTGGTTTTTGACCTGGACGCTTACACCAACACATATGACGGTTTCCTAGGTCAGGTTCAGGTGGATGTGCCAAGAGGCCAAACTGTGGGAAGCGACGCGGCGGTGTTAGCAATGCTGGACGCTAATCGGGATGCAGGCCAGGACCGTTACCGGGTTTATACCAATGCAAAAAACAAATATCGCAATTACGGCTCGTCGCTCGGACTAACTTATAATTTTTACAAAAACTACACGGTTTCGGGTAACACAAGCTTTAACAAGATCAAAACTAACGCAACAACTGACATATTCGTGACGGGTTTCAACACACCGGAATGGACGGCTAATGTTCAGTTTGGCAACCGCCAGATCGTGAAAAATCTTGGTTTCAGCGTTGTTTACAGATGGCAACAGGAATTCCTTTGGGAAAGCCCGCTGGTGAATGGTGCCGTTCCTGCGATCCACACATTTGACGCGCAGGTTACTTACAAAGTGCCTCAGATCAAAGCGAGCATTAAGGTCGGAGGAAGCAATATTTTTAACAGAAACTACATTCAATACGCAGGCGGACCGACATTAGGCGGCCTGTATTACGCAGCCCTTACATTTGATGGATTGTTAAACTAAGGTTCGAAAAACAAAAACTCCTGCATGTTACAACGCGATGTTGAACAATGCAGGAGTTTTTTTTATATCCTTTAAAAATGCTTTCAGAACGCCAGCGATCTAAGAAAACTCAGTCCATCGACAGCAATTGCTTCTTTTGAAGGTTCAATCTGGCGCCATATGGAAGCGGCTTTCGCGATGACTTTCACATCAGGCGTGAAAGATTCAATTACAATGTCACCTTGATAATTAATGTTGTCCAAAGCAGCAAAAATGCGGTCCCAGTTGATCTGATCCCCTCCTGGTGTGCCTCTGTCGCTGCCCGATGCATGCAGTAAACCTAGCTTATCGCCCGCTTTTTTGATAGCAAGCGCTGGATCTTTTTCTTCCAGATTCATATGAAATGCGTCGAGGTGAACCATTAATGCATCGCTTCCAACGTCCGCAATCAATTGCAGTGCCTGATCGCAAGTGTTGATTAGGTCCGTTTCATATCGGTTTAGCGGCTCTAATGCCAGTTTTACACCCCGCTCGCCTGCATAATTTGCCAGGATTCTGAGGTTTTTCACGACCGTTTTCCACTGCTTTTCTTTCTTCTCTTTCCGGAACCAGGTTAGCACGTCCAACTGACGAATAGATCGGGCCGGCAACGAGCTGACTGCCCAGAATCGGTGCAATGTCAATCAATGTCTGCACATATTCAAGCGAAGTGACCTGTTCTTTCCGGTTGCCCCTAAGATCGCGGCCCGGACCGGTTGCAGCACAAACTGAGCGACATTCCAGACCACTCTCATCCAGTGCTTTTCTTATAAATGCAGCATCAATGTTCGAAGGTTCTTCAACTGCGATTTCCACAAAATCGAATCCCCATTCCTTAAACTTCGGAAAGAACGAGACGCTTTCATTCGTAAATGGTGACGAGAAAAGATACGTGTTAATGCCAAATTTCATACTAGCGGCTCTGTGTAAAAACGCGAACTCCTTTTTTATTTCCGGTTACAATGTCCATCAGTCCGTCGTTGTTGACATCCTCAACGGTGACATGCAAACCTGCACCCGAATCATTATCAATCTCGTGCCTTGTCCAGGTCGGGACTTTGCCCGGCTTGAATTCATACCAATAAATTACTGCTGGCTCAAACTCACCCGGATCGTTTCCGTGGTGCGCAAAATATCGTTTTCCAGTAACTAAATCCATGTTTCCGTCACCGTTAATGTCCGCCAAAGCGACGCCGTGGGTTTGTGAAAATGACTTGTCAATGTTGTGGTGCCGCCAAGTCTGATTGCCTTGATCGTCCTTGCCTTGCTCATGCCACCAAATGCCGTAATCGTGCGCAGAAGCACTTAAAACATCGCTTAGTCCATCTCCGTTAAGATCCATCACATACATTTGAGAACAATCTTTGCCAAGATCAGCGGGATGAAATTTCCAGTCAGCATCTTTCGGCTGTTTCGCGGGCCCGCCTTCCGGCCCTTCCCACCAGCCACTTCTGACCACAACGTCTTTCCGGCCATCGCCATTAATGTCGCCATAGCCAATGCCGTGCGTGTACATGTGCGTGGCTACCTTTTCATCATTGCTGATTGTGAATTTTTCCCATGCTGTGTCTCCCTTTCTCGAAGGAGCGCGCAGCCAGATCACTTTTTTGGCAGTTGGGTCGTTGCATAGCAAGTCTAACCGGCCGTCGCCATCCATATCCACGAGCATCGGCGACTCATTTCCGACTGACGAATGTATTTGATGTGTTGGCCAGTAACCGGGTTTTCCTTGTGGGTTTTCGTGCCAAAAAGCTGCCTTTCCAGGCCAGTCAATCCGGATCAGATCGATCCAGCCATCTTGATTGACGTCCATCGCAAAATCCAGAAATGAATCGCTGTAACTGCCATTGACCACAAATGTATCGGGCTTAGCGAGTTCGTGCGCTTTCCAACTAGGTGCTTCAAACCAATAAGCTCCTGCAAGAATGTCTTTTTTGCCATCCTTATTTACATCACCCATTGCGGCCCCTTCCGAAATGAATCGTTTGGTCAGCTCCTGCTTTTTGAATGTTATGGCTCCTCCTTTTTTCGCTTTTGCCTTGGTTTGAGCCTGAGAAGCAGCCGCCGAAATCAGAAAAACGTGGATCAGACAAAGCCATTTCAAATGTTTCGCAATCATCATCATTTATCAAGGATTTAGTATCTGTATATTAAAAAGGAAAGGGGGCTGATTTTACTGCTTTGCAGGTTAGATTTCCTTAGGAGAAAAACGTTAAAAAACTGGTTCTTTCGCTAAGTTAACGCTGGATTCTTTACTTCCAGGCCAGGTTAAAACCTGGCCTTAGGATATCAGCCGTGCCTGATGGCACTCCTCCGAGAAGAATGCCGTCAGGCATGGGTGATATGCTAACTCCGGAATTCATTCCGGAGAAAAACACACTAAAAAGGAACCCGCTACTCTCGCCAGCATTAAATTCGGATACTTTTATCCTTCCAGGCCAGGTTGAAACCTGGCCCGAGTATATCAGCCGTGCCTGACGGCACTCGTCGAAAAAAATGCCGTCAGGCATGACCGATTTACTAACTCCGGAATTCATTCCGGAGAAAAAAGCGCCCCAAAAAAGAACCTGCTCCGCTCCCAAGTTAAAAAAGGACATCTCTTCCTTCCAGGCCAGGTTGAAACCTGGCCCGAGCATATCAGCCGTGCCTGACGGCACTCGTCGAAAAAAATGCCGTCAGGCATGACCGATTTACTAACTCCGGAATTCATTCCGGAGAAAGAAAACACACTCCCCCCAAAAAAAACCACACCTTTCAAGCCAGGTTAAAACCCGGCCCGGGGAAATCGACCGTGCCTAACGGCACTCAGCGCTGCTAAAAATCTACTCCCTCAAATAGTTACCATACCCCACAATCAGCACAGAAAGGATAATGACCATAATCCCCGAAAGGATCGTAATGATGGTTTTACGGCTTACTGCGTTCCATTCTTTGAGAATTAAGCCCCAGGAATTGGCGACGAGAATGATGAATGCCATGTGAAGGATCCAGGAACTGGGGCCGTTGCCGAGCTTGCTTTCGCCCATTCCGTAGAAGAAAAATTGCAGAAACCAGGTTGTCCCGGCGAGTGCAGAGAAAATATAATTGGATAGCAGCGGCGTGCTGGAATTGGTATAGTCGCCAAAGGTTTTGTTACGCGCATTCAGGATCATGCACCAGAAAAAGTTTGTTGTCAGTCCACCGAGGAGAATGACCACATAGGTCACATTATTTTGAAATAAAAACTCACCCTCACCCGGATTAGCGGCTTTCCAAACTGCATTTGCCTGTTCAGCCATAACTTTTCCTGCATCAATTCCAAAAGCAAAGCAAGCGCTCAGCACACCGGAAATGATGGAAACGGTCAACCCTAAACCAAGCTTAAACTCCACATTATCCCCTTCGATAAAACCACTTTTTTTACGTTCGCTATCTTTCATAGCACCCGCTTTTCCACAAATAACAATCCCGATAAGGCAGACCAGCAGTCCTAGCAACACAGTTTGACCCCAGGCATTTGTAAAAAGGTCAGAAATGGTGTCTTTTCCAGGTTTCGGATTAAATTGATAAAATATAGAAGGAATAAGCGCACCCAGAACAGAGCTAAGGCCTAAAATAATGGAGCTTCCCAGCGAGACACCCAGATAACGGACGCCCAGTCCATAAGTAAGCCCCCCTATCCCCCATAAAACGCCAAAAAAGTAAGTCAGAAAGAGAATGCCGCCATTGGTGTTGGCAATGATGTCCGTATAATTGGGAATGGTCAGAAATGCAGCAAGCGGTGGAACGATAAACCAGGAAAAAAGTCCGCCGACGATCCAGTAAGACTCCCAGGCCCAGCCTTTGACCCGCTTGTATGGAATGTAAAAACTGCCGGAAGCAAAACCGCCGATAAAATGGAAAATTACACCAAGAAGAGCTTGCATGAATGATGGATTTTATCATGTAAGGACGGTTAAATGGTGTTCTACTCCCTTACTCGGCAACCATCACTTTTTTGACAATGCGGCTGTTGCCCGTTTTAAATTCAATCAAATACAATCCCGCAGGCCAGTTTGCAGTAGAAATTTCCTTTTCAATGCCCGCTCGCACGGGCTCATTGCGAACAAACGATTTTCCACCCGGAGTAAGCACATCAAAAGAGCCATTTCGAGAGGATGAGATTTTAAAGAAAGTCGGCCGCAGGATTTGGAAAAACATTGACAACAACCTCGGCGGATGGCTCATTTCCTGTTATCGTCACCGGCAAAACGTTAGTCAGCAATCTCAGCCCGCCAGCATTGCTTCCCAAGGCCAGGTCCGGCTTTTTATCACCATTATAATCGCCCGCAGCAACCGCCAGATAGTTTCCAAAAGAAGGCGATGCGGCTTTGCCAGTTTGTTCAACCAACAATTGCTCACGCGCCGTCCACTTGCCCCAATCGGCACCATGAAAAATGCGAATGTTCCCGGTATGGTCCGCAGTAATCAGGTCTGGGCGGCCGTCGAGATCGAAATCAGCGACTGCCACTTGCGGCGAGCGGCCCTCAAAACTGATCCCGACACCCGCAAAGGCATCCGTTTCAAGTTTGAATGTAAACTGCTTGCTAGTTCCGGTGTTGGAATAATAATAAATGTTGCCCTGCGTCTTGCCGACCAGTAAATCCAAATCTCCGTCATTGTCTGCATCATAAAAATGTGGCGAATCACCCGTCTGTGATTCCGTGGGCAATGTGATAACCACGGCATCGGCAAGATTAAGTTGCGCCGCTGCACCTGGCTGCGCTTTATTGGGAATGTAACGATATTCCAGTCTTAATGTAGAAGTTGATGTTGATGCAAAACCGAGGTCAATGGTGCCATCGCCATTGAAATCTGCCCATTGCGGCTTGATATTATACACCGCAAATGCAGACGCCAGATTGAGATAATTCTCAGATTCCACTACAAAATCCGGTGCAGCATTGGTCCCATTGTTTTTCAAAAGCCAAAAACCGCCTTTAAATCCGCCCTGACCTGCAATTCCGCCAGTCCCGATGAGCATATCCAGATCACCATCACCGTCGATATCAAAAAATGAAGGAGCCGCATTTTCGCCGACGTCCAGCATTTGATCTTGCAAAAAATTCTTTTTACTAAGTTTAAAATCAGGCTTAATGGTTGTTCCAGCATTATGATACAGCCATCCGGAGGATTTGAAATCAGTCAAATTTCCATCATTGGAAGCAATGCTGGGTGCAACAAGCAAATCTTTCACACCATCAAAATCAACGTCCTCCATAAACGCGGCAGGAAAAATGTGCATCTGCACCGGATCGACAGCTGGATAAGTGTTGGTAAAAGCATTAAAATTTCCGATCAAACCCGATGCTGAATTGGTTAAAAAAGAAATGTGCGTGTTGCTAACGTGGCCAACCAGCAGATCCTTTTTCCCATCGCCATTCAAATCCTGCAATAAGATAGAGTTCCCCGCATGCATAACGCGACCACCTGAAAGATCCTGAACGCCGCAGTCCAACCCGAACTCAAAACCTTCATTCGTTCCTTTATGAAAATTTCCCCAGCAATCGCCATTACGCTGAAAAACGGGATCTTTGGCGTTGCCCAAACTATCTGCAACACCAAACTTTTCCTTACTCAGATTCTGGTGCAGCTCAATGTAATTCCCGGAAAAATCAAACAACAGCAAGTCCAGATCGCCGTCGTCATCCACATCCCCAATGCCTGGAATGTCCGTTCCAGAAACCTGCAAATTGATATTTCCTGAAAAACCTTTGGTATAAATCACTTCCTGCATCAATTTCCAGGACCAGGATTGTCCCGTTTTTAGCTGCTTATAAACGCTGATTCCCAGCGAAGTGCTTGTAAAAAGATCTTTATTTCCATCGCCATCATAATCCGCTAAAATCATCCAGTTGTCGGCTTTTGGAAAAATGGATTCATAATAAGGTGCGTGAATGAATGTCCTTTTGCCCGCATTAACCGGATCCGGACCAGCCAGAAAAGTGGTGATCTTGCTATTCGTGCGGTCGTAAACAACCAGGTCTTCGTCGGCATCATTGTTCAGATGCATTTTCAAAAATTGAGGCGCATTAAGGCCCCCAGCCCAGGGATTGGCCAGTTTTACACCTTTGGAAGTAACATTAGTGAGTGTATCAAGCTTAAACCAAGAGGTTTGCGAAAACGCTTTTGAGATAAATAGTAAACAAAAAATCAGGAAGAAAAAGGAGGTAAATTTCGGTCGCATCGTTGAGGAATAATCTATTAATTTTGCAGGTTCATGCGGACGCCGCGCGGGCTTGCTATTACGTTTTAAACCTAACGAAATAAGCGCTTATAACTTTATAACGATTGCACATTTCATGTATACTTCAACCGAAACGCTCTATCAACATTTCCAAAATGGCGCCGCCATATGCACGGATACGCGCAAAATCAGCGATGGATGTCTGTTTTTTGCTTTAAAAGGCGACAATTTTGACGGCAATCAATATGCCGCAGAGGCATTGACCAAAGGCGCTGCCTATGCCGTTGTGGATGATGAGCAACTCGTGAAAAGTGAGCGGTTTTTGTTGGTTGAAAATGTGCTCGAAGCATTGCAGGATCTTGCCAGACATCACCGCAAAACATTCCCTTTTCCAGTGATCGCATTAACCGGCTCGAATGGTAAAACGACGACCAAGGAGCTGATTGCAAAAGTGTTATCGATGAAATTCAACACCTATGCAACCAAAGGAAACCTCAATAACCACATTGGCGTGCCGCTGACGCTTTTGTCCATTGATCCGTCAAAACATGAAATGGCGGTTGTAGAAATGGGCGCAAACCATCAGCAGGAAATCGCGCTGCTATGCACCATCGCATTGCCCACGCACGGCCTGATCACGAACATTGGAAAGGCACATTTGGAAGGTTTCGGCGGAATAGAGGGCATTAAGAAGGGAAAAGGCGAACTGCTTGATTTTCTTTCAAAGAAAAAAGGCACCGTTTTCGTGAACAGCAGACACGACGTGATCATGGAAATGGTTAGCAAGCGCCGTGCTTTTGGTGAGATCGTGTTCTATGGTTCTGAAAACAGTCCTGTTAATCCGGAATTGGTTCAGGTAAGTCCTGTGGTCGTTTACCAAAACAATGGAAAAACAGTCGTTACGCAGCTTCCGGGAGGTTATAACTTTGATAACATGTGCGCAGCGCTGGCCATCGGAAAACATTTTGGCATTGAAGACAATGATGCGAATGAGGCCGTGGCCAATTACAAGCCTGATAACAACCGCTCTCAAATCGTCAAAAAAGGAAGCAACACGGTGATTATGGATGCATATAATGCGAATCCATCGTCCATGTCGGCAGCCATTGCCAACTTTGCTAGAATTGAAGCACCGAGGAAAATGGTGATTCTCGGCGACATGTTCGAGCTGGGAGACGCCGCGGCGGAAGAACATTTGTTGCTTGGCGAACAAATCGCCGAACACAAGTTTGATATCGTCATTCTGGCAGGCAGCCTCATGCAGCATGCGTTGCCCGCATTGCCAAAAGCATATTACTTTCCAGACAAGTTTTCACTTCATAATTGGGTTATGGACAACCCGCAAGAAAATACATACATTCTGATCAAAGGTTCGAGGGGAATGGCATTGGAAACAGTGCTAAACCTGATGCCAGAATGAGGAGTATAAGTTAAGTAATTATTACTATAATTATATCGGCCGAATCTATAACATTATTGACGAAATTTATAAATAAGCAGAACTTATAAATAAAAACAAATTCATTTGATTAGAACAACACTTTCCCTGGATAATACCAGGCGGAAAGTTGCCTCGTGAGGACTGCGATTGTAGTTTTGTAACACAAAAAAGTACAAATTAATAACCAACGCACAATCATGTCAAATAGAATCCTTTCTGTGGGATCGACTTTCCCTCAGTTCAAAAAAACATCCGTAGTTTCTCTTGAAAAAGGAAACGAATTCTACGATATTACCTCAGAAGATCACAAGAATGCTGATAAGTGGATGGTAATGTTCTGGTGGCCAAAGGATTTCACATTCGTTTGCCCAACTGAAATTGCTGAGTTCGGAAAGCACGTTGAAGATTTCGCTGACCGCGACACAATGCTGATCGGTGCTTCTACTGACAGCGAATTTGTTCACCTTGCTTGGAGAAAAAACCACGACGACCTTCGTGACCTGCAATTCCCAATGCTGGCTGACACTTCTAAGTCACTTGCAGAAGAGCTTGGAATTCTTGAAGCAAATGAAAAAATTGCTTACCGTGTAACATACATCGTTGATCCACAAGGAATTATTCGTTGGGTTAGCGTTAACGACCTTTCTGTTGGCCGTAATGTTGGAGAAGTTATCCGCGTTTTGGATGCTTTGCAAACTGACGAACTTTGCCCTTGCAACTGGGTAAAAGGAGAAGCAACATTAGCTTAATCCACACCAGAAATGTATCCATTTGCAGCAACAGGGAACACCAAAGATTCCCTTTATAAGGAAGTAAATTTGCCTGCGGAGTTTGAAAGTGTGCTGATTAATAAATTGGCAGCGCTTGATCACCGTTATCTCAAAGATTTGAAAATCAATGTGGGTAACGTGTTAAAATCGCAGACATTGAACCGCAAAGAGGCGCTTTTGATTGCGCTTTCCGTAGCAGTGAACGAGAAAAATGCAGCATTGATCACTGCATTGGAGGAGCTTGCGGCTAATGAAGGTGCCGACGAAAAGGAGATTGCAGAAGTTACAGCTTGTGTTTCTCTGATGAATGCCAACAACGTTTTTTATCGTTTCAGGCATTTCATGCACAAGGAATTTTATGATAATGCACCTGCCGGAATTAAAATGAGCATCATGGTTAATCCGGTTTTGGGCAAAGAGTTTTTTGAATTATTAAGTCTTGTGGTTTCAGCATTGAACGGCTGCGAAATGTGTGTTACATCACACGAGCAATCGGTTTTGAACCACGGCGGAACCCAGGCGCGTATTTTTGACGCGGTCCGCGTTGGCGCAATATTCAAAAGCTTTAACGTTTTGATTTAAAAAACTATCCAGGTCCAAATGCAGCAATGCGTTTGGCCTGGACATTTTGAACTACCTACTCTTTACTCCGTACTTTTACTCTGAATAGCTGACAAAAGCAATGTTGTCTCCCCACATTGTGGATGGCTCGAAGTCGATCGTTAATTCCTCTTCATATTCGTCTTCTGAAAAATGCTTCCGAAGTTTTAAAGGACCCTCTCCCGCTTCACCTTTGTAGTAAGCTGTCATTTTATATCTGCCCAGCGGAATGTCGACCAGCTTACCATAATCATCCGTAAAAGGTGCTCCATGTTTCATTTTAAGCGTTTTTCCTTTTGAGCCATCGATCAGGTTACCCACTGGAACAAGCGTAAATTCAATGTTTTCTGAATCATAAATGCTGCTAAGAATCGCTTTGTTGACCTCGATGGTTACACCGTAATATCCCTGTGCATCAACCGGCCGCCTGCCGGTCAGCTTCCACTGAAAATTTCTGACGGCGCCGTCAATACTGAATGCTTCATACACATCCGGATGCAGGTCAAACTCATATTCCTTGCCATTATATCGCTTCTTAATGTGCGCCGAAGCCATAAATGTGCCGACTTTCGGCAGCTGGATTTTGTAGTTTCCATTCGCGTCTGAATTCCCAATCGAGTACGACCGTGTGGATCATGGTGTTGTCAATGACGACTTCAACCCCTGAAAGCGGCGATCCATCCGTGTTGGTCACTTTGCCGGTTGCGTATCCATCCTGGGCACCCGCTCCGTCCGGCACGGGCCCGTCTGTATCCTTGCAGGAAACTGCAATCAACAGCATAATGGCACATTGAAATGCGCGTAATGTGCGGCTCATTGCTTGGAAATTTTTTGCAGTTCGGTGGTTGTTTTGTCTTTGCCGGATGCTTCGATGCTTTTCACAATGCCGACGCCGGGAGCCGTCCAAAGTTCAACTGTGTAAACCACTTCGCTTACTTCGTCGGGAATGCTATCACCAGATAGTTTGGTATACATTTCATAATCATACACCCATTTGCTGCAATTGAACGTTCCTGCGGGGGTTGTGATCGCTTCCTGTTTTGTTACTTTCCCTTCCAGGTAAGTCACTTTACATTCCAGATTGGCTTCAATGTTATCGTCCTCTTCGATCGGGATGAGCGGCTTCAGCTTCATGCGCACGGGTTCTTTGCTGAAAGTCAACTTGCTATCGACTGTTCCTTTGTTTTCAAAAATCTGCTGTTGAGGAAAGCCAGTTAAGCTGTAATCCTCTATTACTGCAAATTCGCGAACATATGCTGTCATTGAATTCAATCCTTCGGGATAAATTAGTTCATAAGTTGTCAACCCGTTTTTTTGTAAAAGCACGATTAAGGCTTTTCACTTCAATGCCTTCCTCTTCGATCAGATTTTCAATGTTATAAACCGCTATGCCCGAAGAATCTTTTACGCTAACCACTTTCATGACCGAACTGCTCTTGGCGCCGTCACTATCCTGAATCGTGTATGTGTAAATTTCATCTTTCGCGGGTAAAAATGCTTTGTCTTCGGTCGCCGGATTTCCGTCGTCGGGCTTAATGTTGTCTTTGTCATCTTTACAGGATGTGAACGCAGCGGCCGCAACGGCCAGCATAAACAATGTTTGCCTCGCCTGGCGGGCAATAATAGAGTAAGGTTGATTCTTATTTAACATGGCTTTTTGATTTATAAAATTTATTGAGACAAAACGGAACTTGATATACGCAGCATTGAAAGTTTCAACGCGCTTTAAAAACAAGGTGCATGATGAGCAGCAGAAATCCGGAAATGGACAGATAACCGCGAAGGAAAATGAATGTGAGCCATTCGTTCCGAGCGTTTTTGAAACCCGTTTCCGTATTAAGCAAGTCGCTGTTAATAAGCTCATTCACAGGCTCGCTGAACTTTACAATCAGCACCATATCGGCCACCAAAAGCAGGAAAGCAAAAAGAACTGGCGCATAAGCCAGGAAGCCATTTGATTTATCGGTTAACAGCAGCCAGAGAAACATAATGGCCAATGCAGAAAGATAAAGCACTTTAAACCTGCCCCGAACGATCGGATCAACGGCTTTTCTCAACTCGATAAAATCATTGGAAGGAATGTTGTATAAAGCTTTTCCGAAGCCGAAATGATAAAATGCGCCTTGCGCAGCGATAAAAAAATAGAGCGAAATGCCAATGATCCTGACGAGGGAGATTAACTCAATTGATTTCATAAAGTTTGGTTCTTGAATTGGCGGTTGAATCTTTTTCCAGCGTTTTGGCGAGCTTTTTGTTCAAATATTTGCGCACAGAAAGCCGGGTAACATCGAGTCTTTCAGGCTCAATGGTCGTAGAAACGAGATGATTGCTGTTCGCGTAATAGCGCACGATCGTGCCTTTTTGATCCGGACTTGTTTCTGTCACCCAAAAACCGCTTTCGGGAAGCTGGCTGGCGCACCGAACGCTTCCCGCCTTGCATGCCGAACTGGATGCTCACGGCCAAAATGATGGCCGCAAGCACTGACTTATTCATCTTCATCATTTATTTTTCTGGCTAATGTCTTCCGGGCCGGTTCGCCATTATTCTTTCAGCAACTTACCCTGGGCGTTATCGGCAAATGTGTTTGCCGTTTCCACATCATTGTTAATGTTCGCCTGATAATTCACATAAATGCCGTAGCCGCCGCTTCCCGAGATCTTGGAGTTTTTAATCTGCATGCTGGCCTGGCTTCCGTAAACGGCAATGTTCACTTTCTTACCTGAAACGAGCGCCGTGCTGCCGCCGCCGGATATTTCGGCATGTTCAAGCACATTCATTGCGCTGGTTGAGAAGCATATCAACCCTCTCCAATAGGCAGGTTTGTTTTCCGCTCCACGGATGATGATTTTTGAAGTTGGCGTTCCTTTTGCATGGATATAACCATCATCGACAGACATTCTGGCGCCGGCAGTCATCTCAATGATTACGCCCGGCAAAAGCTTCCAGTTAGCATCCACGGTAAGGCTTTCCAGGATCCGATAAGGTGTTTTATCCTTGAAACCTTGCCAAACAACCTCGCCGGTTGTGTTTTTAGAAATTTGCGAAGCAGCAACTTCTACAACATTCCGCCCGTTTCCATTGGTAAAAATGGAGTTGACGTCTAATTTGGCAACATTATTGGCTGATAGCAGAATGCCCGCTTCGGTGTTATCCTTAAATGTATTGGAAGCAAAATTTGATAAAATGGCTGCGTCTTCCACCCATAATCCGTAACCGTCATTTTTTTCAAAAAGGCAGTTTTTAATGGATAACTGAGCTTTTGAACCTCCTGTAATGGCCATTCCGGCTTTTTTGGCACTAAACAAAACTTTGCTTCCCGCGTGTGAAAACCTGCACATATTCCAATGCATTGGCACTGCTCGCAGAGCGGAAAATTACGCCTGCCCAAAATCCTTTTGTTTTTTCCTTGCCAATCAACCTAATCGGCTTTGCAGAATCACCTTTTGCAAGCAAAACTCCACCATTATCATTGATTTCAAAATCTGGCGTCTCTTGCAAAAGCAATCACCACACCGGGCTTTAATGTAAGCTCCGCATTGACCGAAACACTGCCGTCTGTGATGTAATCGGGCAACTCCGGATCGGCAATGCGGTCTTCTAATGTGGTTTTGGCCTTAATGTTTGCTTCCAGCACAATGGGCAGGATCACCTCATCAGGCTCGTCGGGTTTTACAACTTCGTCTTCCTTACAGCTTGTCACAAAAAGGGCAAGCGAGAAGAGGGCAAGCAGGATTCTTTTACTTTTTAACATGGCTATTTTGAATTAACTGGACACTGATTTTTGCCACTTTGTCAATGGCGGTGCAAGTGTAATCCGAAATAGCGAGGTGAAGAATTAATGTCGATCAACAGCAACTTTTATCGACAAAAGGCGTCAGCAGATGCAGATTCCGACCGTTCACTCAAAATGTCAGCTTAAAGCGTCGCTGACAATCATTACGGAAGTTGCGACCGATGGGGAGCTCTTTTTCCAGCAATTTCAATTTTATGCGCGTGGTAACTTTCCACTTTGTCCACTGACACGATGAACGACCTGTGCACGCGGATGAAACCGTCTTCGGGAAGCAGCTCTTCCAGCAGACTGATCTTATGTTTCGAGATCAAAACTTTGTCTTTCAAAACCACCTTAATGTAATCCCGCAAACTTTCGATCCAGAAAATATCATTAACATTGACCTTCACCATTTTCCTGTCCACTTTCAGATAAAGAAAAACATCCTGATTGCTAACGGCAGGCTTTTGTGTTACAGAAATGGACTGATTGGTAACATTAAGGCCTGTAAAAACCTTGTCCATCGCCCGCAAAAAACGCTCAAACGGAATGGGTTTCAACAGATAATCAACAGCATTAAGGTCGAAGCCTTCGACGGCATAATCCTGATATGCAGTCGTAAAAATAACTTTCGGGGGGCGTTTTAAGGCTTCGGAGCAGATCCGTTCCTTTCAGTCCCGGCATTTTCACATCCAGAAACATGAGATCCACTTTTTGCTGCTGCAAAACCTGGAAAGCCTGAATTGCGTCCTGGCAGCGCGCAATGATCTCGATCTCACTAAAATTCCGGAGATAATTGTCCAGGACTTCAATGGCATGCGGTTCATCATCAACCAGGATCGCTTTGATTTTCATGCGGCTATTTCAATTTTTTTATCCAATTCCAATTCAAGAATGACGGCAAACATTTCATCCTCTTCCAGGATTTTCAACTGATAAGCAGACGGATACAAAATTTCCAGCCGCTTCCGTACATTGGCCAGCCCAATGCTCACATGATGGCTTTTATCACCTTTCTGAGCCTCGCGCTCGGGCCTGCTGTTTGATATTTTAAATTTAAGAAATTTGTTCTTGACCCTTAAATCCATATTGATCCAGGCCTGCCCGACCTGCTCGCTCGCGCCGTGTTTAAAAGCATTTTCGACCAAAGGCAGAATGAGCAGCGGCGCGATTTTAAATTCCGGAGAAAGGCCGTTGATACTGAAATTAATGTCCAGCCGCTCGCCGTAACGGATCTTTTCAAGCTCAATATAACTTTCCACGATCGTAATATCGCGTTCCAGGCCGACCTCGTCCGTGTTGGCTTCGTAAAGCATGTAACGCAATATTTCCGCAAGGCCCATCACCACAGACGGCGATTGCGGCGACTGATTAAGCGTCAATGCGTACAAATTGTTGAGCGTGTTGAAAAGGAAATGAGGGTGCAGCTGCCCTTTCAAAAAATTGAGCTCGGCCTCCATTGCGGCCTGCCTTCTTTCGAACCACATTTTGAAAAATTTAACCGATAAGGCAATCCAGACGAAGATATTGGTTTGTTCAAAAGCGCTGATAAGATAGACGGGCTTCGTCAATTGCTGCCAGAAACTGCCTTCCAGTTTTTTCCAGACAAATGTCGGATCTGTCTTTTTCACAGCGTTATAAATGATCGGATCGGCCACCCAGATTTCCAATAACCTGAACGCCAGCGTCGACAGCACGACAGCCGCAATGAGTAAAACGAAGAATTCGACCCGTTTTTTCCTATTAAAAAACTTCGGAATAATGACGTATCCGATGGAATAGAAATAGGCCGTGTGAATGGGCAAAAATAGCGAAACAACACCGGCCGCAATCCAGTAATCGGGCATGCCGGCGCCATAAATGAAGGTAAGGATGATCAGAACGACGATCCAAAATGCTACATGCTGAAAAATCCTGATCTGAGCCTTTTTGGAAATGGGGAAAACGTTTGGGCGCATAAAGCAAATATAACCAATTCGTGCCCTAATTTCAGAGCTGGAAGAGTTTGTCGACAAAGACCTCAATCGCGTCGACAAACAGCACATTAAGCAACATTCATCGACTTATAAGACAAAATATCTGCAACAGCTCCCTATTTTCCTGCTACTAACTGACAAAGTCCCGATTCACTGAGGCAATCAGATAAAACATCCAAATTGTTGACCGAAATGACAATTTGTATCTATTTTTCTTCCCGTCCGTGGTTTTTCTAGTTAGTTTTGTAGTAAAATAAAGATATAAACTAAACTGTCAAATAATGGCGACGTCAACAGAAACGTACATTCCTTACAAGGTAAAAGACATCAGTTTGGCCGAATGGGGCCGTAAAGAAATCACATTGGCAGAAGCTGAAATGCCTGGTTTAATGGCAATTCGCGCTGAATACGGTCCATCACAGCCCCTTGCAGGTGCACGTGTTGCCGGTTGCTTGCACATGACGATCCAGACTGCGGTTTTGATCGAAACGCTTACTGCACTGGGTGCTGAGGTTACCTGGTCTTCATGTAACATTTTCTCAACGCAAGATCACGCAGCGGCGGCGATCGCAGCAGCGGGAATTCCTGTTTACGCTTGGAAAGGCATGAACGAAGAAGAATTCAACTGGTGTATCGAACAAACATTGTTCTTCGGTGAAGACCGCAAGCCATTGAATATGATCCTGGACGACGGCGGTGACCTTACTAATATGGTTTTCGACGAATATCCTGAGCTGATCGCTGGCATTAAAGGACTTTCGGAAGAAACTACAACAGGTGTGCTTCGTCTGTACGACCGTTTGAAAAACGGAACGCTTCATTTGCCTGCAATCAATGTAAATGACTCGGTTACAAAATCGAAATTTGATAACAAATACGGCTGCCGCGAATCACTTGTAGATTCAATCCGTCGTGCAACTGACTTGATGCTTGCTGGTAAAGTGGCAGTTGTAGCAGGTTACGGTGACGTTGGTAAGGGTTCAGCAGAATCACTTCGTGGCGCAGGTTGCCGCGTATTGGTTACTGAAATCGATCCAATTTGCGCGCTTCAGGCTGCAATGGACGGTTTTGAAGTGGTTACAATGGATGAAGCTGCAACTCGCGCTAACATTTTCGTAACTGCAACAGGAAACTACAAAATTATCACAGACCGTCACTTCCTGGCGATGCGTGACAAAGCGGTTGTTTGCAACATCGGTCACTTCGATAATGAAATCGACATGGCTTGGTTGAACTCAACTTATGGAGATTCAAAAGTACAGATCAAACCACAGGTTGACATTTATTCGGTTGCCGGCAAAGACATTATCATTCTTGCAGAAGGCCGTTTGGTAAACCTGGGCTGCGCAATGGGCCACCCGTCATTCGTAATGTCATGCTCGTTCTCTAACCAGACGCTTGCGCAAATCGAACTTTGGACGAACACTGCGGCATACGACAAAAAAGTATACGTGCTTCCAAAAGCACTAGACGAAAAAGTAGCAGCATTCCACTTGGCCCACGTAGGCGCAAAACTGGAAACGCTGTCAGACGAACAAGCAGCTTACATTGGTGTTAGCACCGAAGGGCCGTTTAAATCTGAGACTTATCGTTATTGATTGTTTGAGTTTGGCCTGTTTAGGTCAACATTCGTAAAAGCATCCCAGGCCGAAAACCTGGGATGCTTTTTTTATTGCCAATCCTAGCGTTGAACAACCAGTTTCCGCGAACATTCTTCTCTCCCTCTTGTAAATCTCACAATGTAGGTTCCGGTCTGCAATTTAGAAATGTCAAGATCCTCTGCATTCCAATGTTCGTGTTTCATACAACTGCGTCCTTTTTTATCCAATATTTCGACTTTGTAGCCGACAACTGGCTGTGCGGATTTAAACCTGATATTTGTTGCTGCCGGATTTGGAAAAACGGTTATGTCGATGACTGTCCTTTTTAATGGATAAAGTGTCAATCCATATTCACTTCTGATGACTTTCTCCTGAGCCTGAGCTTGAAGCGCGCAAATTGCATACAACATCACTGCGACTAAACAGATCTTTTTCATACGTCAGGGCTTTTTAGTAGAGAATATATAATCGAAATCAAAGTCAATGCTGGCTCCCACCCACCTTCCACCGAACACACCTGATTTTGGGAGCATTTCTATAAAAGGCATCTTGCCATTTTGTAAGTGTGCGGGAAGGCCATCATATAAATAAAGTTTGAAATCAAAACTAGGGCCCGTCGCATAACTATCATCCTTCCCGTTAAGGTTAGTAATTTCAATGTGAAAATGATAAAGTGCTGTTTCCTCAGGTAAATCGCCATTAATTTTTGTTTGAAAGAGATCTTCTGGAATAAAGACAACTCCAAATCCATTTACCGCACAGTCCCACTCTCGAAAATAACCCTTATCACTTGTCACTGTGACGCGATAGCTGTAAGAGTGTAGATCAGAAAAATCATTGTCTGTGAGATCAACTGTAAAACCTAACTGTGGATAGAATACTTTGCTAGGGTCACCTTCTGAATCATTGGGGTTATCTGGATTATTTGGGTCGTCAGACGTAGCTTGCTCATCATCAGGATCATATTCTTTCACCTTCTTTTCTCCATGATTGGCCCCATGCATTGTCGAAAAATGATGAAATGTGTACGGGTCAGGGTAATGTGTCCCAGTTGGTGTAATGTTCATGGCCAATGCGTCCCAGGCATAATCCACACCATATTCGAGATTTGTAAGCATTATCGAAGTTCCGGCTGTTTCTTTTTCGTAGATGATCTGGTTGTTTTTATGAAGTCTGAAAAGATAGCCATCTGGTGCCCATTGATTTGCCCAAGAGAATTCCACTTTTGAAATGTCCACATCCTGTTGATTTTCGCTGGGATGGAACAAATTTGACTTCTCCGGACGCAACCAATAGAAAAACGGCTTTGAATACGGCCCATAAATCCAATCCCCTTTGTCATCCTTTGCCTTCGCCCGGACGCGCCATTTGAAACCACCGTTTTTGTCCAAAGGCAGTATTAAAGCATCAGGTATTGTAGCTGCGGTTTGAATTGTTGAGCCGAGCCCATTAGGAATGATGGCATCATCACTAGTTCTATAAATGGTATACTCATATTCATGTGCTCCAGTCACCTCCGACCAAGCCAACCCTTGTGCTACGCCATACTGAAAAGCAACAACCTGATCATTTTTAGGGCTTACCAGCACCGGTGCAGGCACCAGCGAATAATCCAGCACGAATGTTGATAAGTTCTTCTTTCCAAACTCCTTCTCAGTGATAAATGGAGGTGTTGCCTCCTTGTAAGGTTCGAACGCCCATGTATATACTTTTCCGTCAGATTGGTCAGGCAGTTTTAAGTTTTCATGGTCATAAAGCACCTGTGGGGATTCCATATCATCTTTTTTGTCCTGGATGTGAAATCTGTAACCACTGACGCCGGGCGTTTCTTCGGCGGAAAGTATTAAATCTTTTCCGAAAGGAGGAACGTGTTGGCCGTCAACAGGACTAGGCGGAACTAGTAGCGTTGTTTGAGGCAGATCGGTGTGAAAAGAAATTGCGTCAAGCCATTCGCCGAAAATATCAGTATTAGTTAGCCCAGTTTTAATAAGGCTCTTCGAGCCTTTATCCCAGGTTACCCCTTCTTCTGAACCCAGTTTATGGGTTGCGATCACTTGCCAACTATAATCCCGCTCCTTAGCCAAAGCGAATTCCTTCGCCTCCTTCTCATCATCGACTGCTTCCACGGGAAAATCCTGCGCAGGCACTTCTCCTGTCAGATCGGTTACTCTTAATATGTAACCCGCCGCGCCGGGAGTTGCCTGCCATTCAATAACACCCCCCCAGGCGGGCAACTGTTCATGCTGCAGAGGACTGATCGGTGCTGTAGTTATGGGCGCGGTTGTTACTTCGAGGATAGGACTCCAATTATTGACCATTTTTTCCAAAGCACGGCACTCTAAATATCCACCTAACAAGTTGGCGCATCCCTGCCCACCTGCGGCATAAAGCCTGCGACGGACAAAATACTTTTTACCACCCTCCAAATAAAACTTGGCTGTTGTTGTCTGTTTGCCTGGGTCTTTTTCATCAATGTAAGGCAAAAGTACTTCTGTTGTATGTTGAAATGCCCTGTATACCGGTGATATAAGGTCGTCAAAAGCAACATCTTCGGAAACCTCTGTTAAACTAATCTCTTCCTTGCCAGGATAGACCACATCCGAACGAAATCTGGCATCAAAGGCCTGCACTTCTTTAATTTCTATGTCATCAGCATTGACTGCCCATATCTTGGGCTGATCAACAAACTCTTTGCCAAGCACACAGGTCAAGGCTTTATTACATTTCTTCCATGTATCCGATGTTTCCTTAAAGCCATTAGCGAGGAGCGAAGACTGAATGGCCAGCGCCATATCATCAAAGGTGGAATTAGGCGGCATGAATTTAAAAAACGCATCGAAAACAATCTTTCCAGGCACACCTTCCGGAAGTTTTGTAAAAAATTCGGCATGTCCGTTTTCATTAGTAAAACCGTTCAGCGGCGTCCCGTTACTAATCAAGTAAAAAAACTGAGTCCAAACGCCTGCTTTTTGCTCTGGTGTTGCAGCAGACCAACCTATTCCATTGTAAAACTTCAATTGTCCTTTCGACGTCGGATCCGAAAAGCTGCGTAGATAGTCATTTCCCCCAAAAGCATCTGCGCCAATGGTCCATGCAATTTCCTTATTCTTTGAAACTCTATATTCGTTGTTTACCTCCAAACCAAAAATATCCTGCAGGGCGAAGCTTATAGCAATCGTCTCAACCGATTCTGGCAATTGGGCATTCTTATTTGTATAAAAGATTCCACTGAAGTAAATTCCGGCTACTTGATCTATGGTAAATAACTCATCGTTATCAAGATATCTAAAAAGATTAGTCTTTTGCTGATAACCGGAGGCGAAAGACGGGTACTTTGGACCAACAACATTATTAATGACACTGGCTCCTTTCCCATCTAGGCTTGCAAATTGGTAACGTTTCTTAAAATGTTCTTTTGCCAGATCAGTTATAAAATGTACCGAGACACCCTTTCGTGAAAGTGCTAATTCATTATTCAAAGTGTAAATTTGATCCGCATCCTTCGTATCTACGAAAGGCATAGTTTCTGTCGGGTCAAATACATAAGTTGTTACTGGCCCATCTTTTGAACAATCTCGCAAAACCCAAACCACCTCTCCTGACACATCTGGCGTTGTTTGTGCAAGAACCGTTTTCACAGGCACAGTCCCGTAATGCACTGTCTCGGCAGATTTCCCATCAACAGGCAAACATCCCCCTTCAAAAAGCGAAAGTTTGATCCCCACCCCCACTGCCTTCCATGCTTCCCTAACCGCAAGATCTAATTCGGATCCTACCGGGTGACCCATGTTATGCACTACTTCAATTGTTGCGTTACGTACATCGAAAAAATTGGAGTTTGGAGTAAGCTTACTCATAGCTCCCCAGAAGATTTCTGTTGCCTTAGGAACACCAATCCCCAGGCAGGAATATTCGGTCCCATGGTCGTTTTTCTTGACACCATTTGACCCTTCTGATAAAAGGTAAAAACACTTGTTGATTACGCCGGCATTATCATGCTGAGACTTCGGGTCATTCCAAGACTTCCAATATTGCCCTTCGAAAGTATCTGGGTGTTTTTGGTCTTTGGGATTAGCCATATTACGAACTCCACCTATATATGACTGGTCCCCAAATACCCAGTTATAACTTGCATTTTTCTCAACTTCCCGTTCTATTACTACAGAGAATATATCTGCAAAAGCTTCTGAAATAGTTAGACAGGAAGCGTTTGTGCCCACATTCTGAGGATTGAAGATTCTATGTAAAAAAATGCCATGCGCAAATTCGTGTGCGACAATGTCCACTTCTGTTCGGTGTATTGACAAGTTAATGATCGACTGGAAAGTAAATTCTTTTTTTTGCGGGCTGTAAGCAGCATAATGTGTACTTGTTGTTGATTGAATTAAATTGCACTTGACAGTCAATCCTGCATTGTCGAGTCCATTCCACCCAAAATACTTTTGAAAGGCCACCATAGTTTCTCTCAAAGACCATATCAGTCCAGTGCCCACTGGACTTGGAAAAGAATTTGGCTGCTCATCAATAAAAATACCGTCATTGTTCTTGTCTAAAAAATTCACTTTGGAATTACTCCCCTCGATACCAGCAGTAAGCTCTATTGCCGGCAAGCTCTTTTCAGGCAAAGTTTCCAGCCGATATTCCTTATTTAACCCGGCCTGGTCAGTCGAATACTGCATCAGTCTCACATCTCGCTGCCCATTGAAAAAGGTCGGCAGCGACATGGTAATGTTCTTTTTATTATAAATAGGTTGTGCGTGAAGCGATGTGCACAGAAACAGCAGAACGAATGGCAGGCAATGCCACCATTGATAAAATATTGTCTTTAACATTAATGATAGATGTGCTAAATAGAAAAATGGTTTACGCTATGCTGCGGGTTGAGGTGCAAAGAATAGCAGATGCCACTTGGAAGCACGAATCGAATGAGCCTGCGGTCGGTGCGAGCTATTCTAAGGAAAAATTCGAATTACGTTTGTTGCTAATCCTTCACTAGCGGAGGCAAAAGTTCCAACGGCCTGGGGATAGGAAATCCAATGTTGTTTTCATCAAAACCCCTCTCGATTGCCTCATAGCAACACTTTTTGCAGGCCCGGGGCCTGCTGTATTCCAGCTACACCCTCCTATTTCAGCCCTAAAACACGAAAAAGGCCGAAGAAATGATTTCCCCGGCCGTCGACATTTCTAATTTTCAAGATTATAATCTTGCCAGCAATTCCTGCTTTTTGGCTTTAAACTCTTCCTCGCTGATCTGACCTTTTTCAAATAATACATTAACCCTTTCAATCGTCGCAATGATTATGTCTTGCGGGCTGCGGTCAGTCGGGCTATGGTCAGCCACGCTGCGGTCAGTCGGGCTGCGGTCAGCCGGGCTGCGATCAGCCGAACTGCGGAGGTCTGAATTTGAAGTTACATCGTATGCAATTTCAGGAGTGGGCTGCGTTTGCGTGCTGGGTTCTGAGATCAGTTCGAGACTTGCCAAGTCTACCGGGCCGTGCTGACTGGTGAATTTATAAGAATTTCCAGCGCCTTGCTGTTGCGAAACGCCCGTGATTTTGTGATGCTTGGTGTCATAAATGGCTCTCTTTCCATTTTCCTCAATCACCAACCGCCTAACCGGCGCAAAATAGGCATATCGGAAATTGTTCTGCGACCCGCTTGAGGTAGGATTTCCAAAAACCGACGGCCATGAGCTGCCTGCATTGTCGCTAGCTAGCGAAGTTTTGTGGTTCGCAGGCGTTTGCGACTTGTCATCTCCAGTGTCTGCATACAAAACCTGACTGGTAACAAGGCCCGAAAGCTCATTGCAAATGCTGCTAACAGTTGCTTTTAGCGAGCTATTGAACATTTCCCCAACCATTGTCATCCCGCCCTTCATCCACTGCCCCGAGCCGCCAAGTTCCGGAATATTGAATTGCGCCATCGAGCCATTTCCATTAATAACAGCTTCCAGAAGCGACTCGACCGTTTCATTTTTCACATTATATTTCGTAGCAAGCTCTTCAATATATTGCCTGCCTGTATTTGTCAATGCTTTCATATTTCTTCTCTTTTTACGTATACGTCACAAAAATGGTGCCATGAAGGAATTTCAAATCAATTTAACCGCAGGCTCATTGAGAATTACCACTTAACCATCGGATTTTTGTTAATGTTGGCGCAGCGATATGTTTGATGCAGTTAAACATTTTTTTTATCAAACATTAAGATTATGAAATTACTTCACAATGTCCCGGCAGTTACCAAGGCAATTATCCTTGCAGCCATGATGAGTGCTTGCCAAAATGAAAAAGACGATGTTGTAGCACCCGCTAATTCGCTCGAACAAGCTACGGATGCTAATGCCAAAACAATTACCAAATTGTTAATTAAAGATGGCGGCACAAAACTTACGTATTCCGGAATTCGGAATTTGCTAACGAAGGAACTTAATGATGCAGAATGGCTCAGAGAATATTCCTATGTCGACAATAAAATTGTTTGTGCACTTTCAAAAGGCAGTGCAAAGATTAATAATTACGCAACTTATACATTGAATGCAAAAGGGCTTTGCGAACAGAGCGCAATTACACAGTATTCGTCACAAACCGTTATTTACAAATACAATGAAATGAACCGGCTTTCCCTGGCATACAATAAGGCAACGCCTAACTTGCGTCAGGAATACAAATACGAGCTAGATGCGGACGGACAAGGAGAGTCATTGCGTTCAATTACATTTTACGACAAATATGATGTTAAATTGAAAGTAATCGAATTTAAATATATGGATGGAACGAACGGTTCATGGTCAACCAATGATTTGTATCCTGTAAATCCGGATCATTTAGCAGAAGCTACAAGTAAATATTTACCGATGTTTGGAAAATTCAGCCGATATCTTGTGAAACAGAAATTGGAGAAAGTATATTATGTGCCTAATGGCGTTCCTGCTGAAACAGAATTCAATTATAGCTACAATTCAGATGCGGGTGCTGCTGGTGTAAAGACGATTAAAACAACCGACTATTTTGGCAAATTGCTTTCGACTGTCGAAAGACAATATTTAATGCCGATGGTTCAGTAGTATTAATTTGCTTATATTCAAATGACCTGTCAACTAACATTGACAGGTCATTTTCGTTTTCACCGAAGGCTCAACGAGACCCGCCGCTTGACCATCGGATTTCATTTAAATGCACATTTGGCGATAAGTTTGTTTTGTAAAAGTTTTATAAACAAAACATATAACTTATGAAATTACTTCAAAATTTACCTGCCATCGCAAAGACAATTGTTGTCGCCGGAATGCTGGGCGCTTGCCAAAATGAACAGGATGCAATCGTAAACCCAATTACGGAACGCAGTGAGCAAGCCGATCAAAATGCAAAGTTGAATCCTACGTTTAAAGTCAACAGATTACTAAGTGACGATAATGTAACATTGTCTTACACGGGTCCGCTCAGGTTACTTTACCTACAAACTAACAATGGGACCAATGAATATACAAGTTACAATTATGCAAATTCGAACCAAATCGTTGGAATCAAACGCAACGTAACGACCCAGGCAATCATTGAAACGTCCGTTTATGTAATCAATGCATCAGGAAAATGTAACGAAAGCCACCACGTGAAAAATGGCGTAACGGAAATATATGTTTACAAATACAATTCAGATGGACGTCTGGAAAAAATGTACAATAAAAACCATCCGAACGATTGTCAGGAATTCAGTTATGTTAGCAACAGTAACGGAAATGTCAATCTACAATCAATTAATTTCTTTAATAGTAACGGCCAAAAATACAAAGATGTGTATTACTATTATTACAACAATGAGGAAGATAAGGCTAAGATCAACCCCGCAAGCATAGCCCTCGCGCGTGGTAAGTATCTGCCCATCTTTGGAAATTTCAATGTTAATCTGATAAAACAAATTTCTGAAAGCACCTTGACAAATCAGATCTCGCCTTCAACTGTAAATCGTGAATTCACTTATTCATGGGTTGATGACATCGAAAATGTTAAAGAAAAAAATAACATTGGTGTGATTTCCAGGAAAAGGAAATATGGCGTGTTATAAATAACACAAATAAAAAAAGAAGAACCCCAAACAGTATCCGGGGTTCTTCTGATTTACAACCTAACACAACCTGTTGATCTCTATAACGCTGAGTAAAATTAGAGTTGCTCCTTTACATTTCCCGTAATACGATCGAGTTCGATTTTTGAAGATAAATAATCGTAAACTGCTTCGAGATAATTGGATTTTGCTGACGTTAATGCGAATTCTGAATCAATCAGTTCGAGGCGTGACGCGACCCCTTTTTCGTATCTGTATTTCGTGATTGAATAACTTAGTTCAGCCGTTTCGGAAACATTTTGCTGCGTTTTTATCCGTTCAGATGTTTCAACCAAACTGGCTAAAACCTGCTTCACTTCCGTTTTGAGCTGTTCCTGAGCATTGTTGTAAATCACGTCAGCTTGTTGCCTTTCTAGCTTGCCCAATGCTATTTTGTTCACATTCTGGTTTCCGCTGAAAATTGGGATGGAGAACTGGACGCCAGCGAAGAAAACAGGAGGATAGGAAGCATTTCCAAATCTGAATTGATTGGTCTGCGTCTGGATTTGATATTGGCTGATAAAACTCACCACCGGCAACCGCGCTCGATCTGTACAAGTCAATCTCCTTGTCATTAATCTCCTTGTTCAATGTTAATATTTGCAGATCCGGACGTTGCTGGACGGACAACTTGTAAGTTCCATCCTCTGCCGGAATAGCATCTCCCGGGGTTAATTCCAGAGAATCCGAAAGCACAAAATCTGTATCAGAAACGTCACCAAGCAGATTTCGCAATTGCTGTTGACTGATTTGGAGTGCATAAGTTAGTCTTAAAACATCGGGTTCTAGATTTTTAACCGAAGTATAAGCGCGCAATGTGTCTACACGCAAAGCGCGGCCTTGCGCTAATAACGAACGCGCATCATTAAGTGCCTTCTGATTTCTTACAATGCTCTCTTTTTGCAATTTCAGCCGCTCATTCAGCACAAGCAGCTGAACATAGTTTTGCTTCACCTGCGCCACTACGTCCACTTCTCTCTGACGAAAGGAAAGCTGGCTCTGTTTTTCAAGCAGTTTTCGACGTTCGATTTCATGTCTGGCTCCTGCATTGTAAATCGGTTGAATTAACGAAACCTGTGCCGCACCGATGTCTTCACCTCCAAAACGCGCATAACCTATCTTTTCAGAATTTGTCGCTCCGCCGCCATTCAATCCGAAGAACACGGGTTTTTGAAAATAATGCTGAAACTGACCGGTTAGGCTGATATTTGGCATTAACAAACCGCGCGTAATGCCGGTTTGTTGTTTGGCCTTGTAAATGTTGATCGAATCGATCCGCAAGTCACGGTTGTGGCTTTGCGCCAGTTCAATTGCCTTTTGCAAAGACAATGTCTCACTTTGTCCAAAGGTCAGCAGCGGGCTCAGCAATAATGCAATTGCAAGCTGTTTTGTCAACCTTTTATATTGATTTAAACTTGGATTTTTCATGATTGAAATGTGGTATTATATTTCGTAACGGATTAATGTGTGTGTAATAAAGCCTCTTGTTCGATCGCTGTATTGCCATCTTCTTTGCGCAGTTTGTGCGGTCTGGACAAATAGGAATAGATTGAAGGAATTACATAAAGGGTGAGGATCCCGGCGAAGACCAGGCCGCCGACTACGACAATTCCCAATGACTGGCGACTGCCGGACGCTGTTCCCAATGACAATGCGATGGGCAATGTTCCGAAAATCATGGCCAGAGTCGTCATCAAAATCGGGCGGAACCGGGAGACAGCGGCAATTTTCGCAGCCTCGAAAGTTGATACGCCTGACTCTTTGCTTTGATTGGCAAATTCCACGATCAGAATGCCGTTTTTGGTGATCAAACCAATGAGCATAATGATGCCGATCTGACTGAAAATATTAACTGTTTGTGCTGTAAACCATAAGCTTAGCAATGCACCCGTGAGCGCCATTGGAACAGTCAGAAGAATAATAAATGGATCCACGAGACTTTCAAACTGCGCAGCGAGCACGAGATAAATGAGGATAATCGCGAAAATGAATGCGAAGATCAAGCTTGAACTGCTTTCTGAATAATCGCGGCTTTGTCCTGCCAATGCTGTGCTGAATCCTTTGGGAAGTGCCTTTGCAGTGATTTGATCCAATTCCTGAATGGCTTCACCCAAGCTTACACCTGCCGCCGGAGTGGCCGAAATGGTGGCGCTGTAATTTTGATTATAACGGTAAATCGCGGGAGGACTAATGCCTTCATTTTGCTTGGTAAGGTTGTCCAATGACACCATTTCACCACTTCCGGATTTCAGATACAACGATTTGAGATCATAAGGAGCCGACCTATCTTCCCGGTCCAGCTGGCCAATCACTTCATACTGACGGTCATTGTGGATGAAATAACCATATCTTCTGCTACTCAATGCAAGTTGCAATGTCTGTCCAATGGCCTGGGTTGAAATTCCAAGCTGTGCCGCGCGCTGACGGTCAATGCTAATGCTGATTTCGGGACGGTTGATCTTAAAATCTGCGTCTGCGAAAACCAACTTTTTATTGCCGCTTACATCGCCCATTAATTTAGGCATCACATCGATAAGCTCCTTCAAACCAGGCGCTTGTACCACATACTGAACGGGTTGCGTATTTCCGTAACCACCAATTGTCGGCAGCTGGATGGGGATAATGAGCACATTGCGGAACCGCTGCGAAGCGCCAACCAGTTTCATAAATATTTGCGCTTGCGTCAGGCCACTTTTCCGGTCTTTTGGTTCTTTAAGGAAAATCCATTGAAAACCGCCGTTAACTGGCTGCGTTAGTGTTCCGCCCGCTGCGGCGATGGCGGTGTAAGTTCTTTCCATGTTCAAATCCGGAATGGAATCATTTACAAAATCCCCTATCTCCTTCATACTCTGCTCCATACTCTCGAATGAAGTGCCTTCTGGCGCCATAACGGCAAGTCCAACCATGGATCTGTCTTCGAGTGGTGCCAGCTCAGACGGCAGCTTAGGCGCTAGCCAGAACGCAACACCAAATGAGACCAAAAGCAGCACGATGCCCAGCCAACGCACTTTCATAAACGCAGACAGCGATCGTGCGTAAGCATTGTTCATGGCGACAAACCAAGGTTCGGTTTTTTTGTAAAGCCAGTTATGCGATGTGCCCGGTCTGAGCAGATAGGCGCTCATCATTGGCGTAAGCGTTAGCGCGACGAAGGCCGAAACGGTGACCGAGCCGGCTACGACAATGGCAAATTCTTTAAACAAACGGCCCGTAAGCCCTCCTAAAAAGAGAATCGGAAGGAATACAGCGACAAGCGTAATGGTTGTTGAAATTACCGCAAAGTAAATTTCATTGGAGCCCTCGCGCGCCGCCTGAATGGGCGACATGCCTTCTTCGACTTTACTATATATATTTTCCAAAACAATAATCGCGTCATCGACGACAAGTCCAATCGCCAAAACAAGCCCCAGCAGCGTCAGAACGTTGATTGAGAAGTCGGCAATGTACATGATGAAGAATGCCGACACGATCGAAACGGGGATTGCAAGCAAGGGAATTAATGTGCTTCGCCAGTCTCTCAGGAAGACAAAAATGATGAGTGAAACCAATGCAAAAGCAAGCAGTAATGTCTCCTCAACTTCTGACAATGAGTTTCTTACCGGAACCGTAAAGTCTTTACCAAGCGCGATTTCATATTCTTTCGGAGCTGTTTTTTTAATTTCTTCAAAACGTTTTTTAAACTCATCCACAATAGCCAGCGAATTGGCGCCACGTTGCGGGCTCACACCCGTTCCTACTCCATATTCAGCTGTTTTGCCATTGTAAACAATCATCGCAGTCCGCTCGTTTTGAGACGACATGATCGCCTGGCCAATGTCTTTGAAACGAACAATTGCACCATTGCTTTCCCGCAGGATCATGTTGTTGAAATCATCTTCCGTCACCAGTCTTCCCTGCGTTCTGAGCGTTACTTTCGGTGTTTTCGCCTTCTATGCGGCCGCTGGGTAAATCGACGTTTTCACGCTGCAATGCGGTTTGAATGTCGGTTGGCGTGAGTCCGTAGGAAGCAAGTTTCACAGGATCCATTCTCAAACGCATCGCGCGTTTTCTTCCTGCATAAGAATCAACCAACCTCACCCCGGGGATGGATTGAAGCCGCTCTTTGATGTTAATGTTAACAAAATCGGTTACGTCTTCGAGCGTTTTTGTTTTACTCTGAACGGTCAGGAACACCAGGAAATCGGCCGGACCGGCTTTTTCTACAATAGTTGGCTCAATGTCCGTTGGCAGTTGCTGGCGCGACTTGGAAACCTTATCCCTAACGTCATTAGCAGCCGCTTCGAGATCTGCATTCAATTCAAATTCAACTGTGATAATGCTCACTTGCTCGCGCGAAGTGGAAGATACGGAACGGATTCCGTTGGCTTCGGCAATGGCTTCTTCCAAAGGTTTTGTAACCTGCGAAGCGATGATGTCGGCGCTGGCTCCGGGATAAACTGTGGTTACCATTACAATCGGGGAATCTGTAACGGGATATTCCCGTGTTCCCAAAAATTTATAACCGACAATCCCAAAAAGTATAAGCAGTACGGACATTACCCCGGCCAACACGGGCCGGGAAATACTTACTTGTGAAATAGCACTCATGACTAATAGATATTTATTTAATAGAAACCAATTGGATAGCTGAACCGGGAGTCAAACGCAGCATATTGCTCGTAATCACCGTATCGCCAGGGGCAAGTCCTTTTGTAACGTGCACTGAAAACGCATTCCGTTCGCCCACTTCAATGGATTTAAAACCCGCTGTGCCTGCATTGGCAACATATACGCTGTAACCTTTCGATGAAGGGATCAAAGCCTGATTTGGCACCAAAATAGCATTACCGGTATTGCTTAAACGCAACGAAAGACGAGCACTTTGGCCTGGCAATAATTGGCTGCCTTTGTTTTCCGTCACAGCACGCATCAGGAGCGTTTTTGTTTTTTGATCCAGCCCCGCTTCGTGCGCTACGATCTTTCCTTTGTAGACTTTGTCGTTGGATTCAACATGGTATGCAACCTCATCGCCCAATTTTAACGTGTTCGCGTGTTTTTCAGGAATGGCAAAGTCGATTTTCAAACGGCTGTTGTCAGTCAGCAATGCAAGCGGACTTCCGGGAGTTACAAAAGCGCCGGTGTAAACATTCACAATGCCCAGGTTACCGCTAAATGGTGCACGAATGCTTGTTTTTGCGATAGTAACTTTCAATTGCTCGATTTTAGCTTGCAAAACTTTCAGGTTTGTAAATGCTTGATCATAGTCTTGCTGAATCGCTGCTTCTCTGTCAATCAGATCTTTAAGTCGTCTTTCATTTAAAAGGACCAATTTTTCCTGTTGTTTCAATTGTTCCAATTCAGCAAGCAGATCCGCATCGTCTAATTTGAACAACAATGTTCCTGCATTTACAAATTTTCCTTCTTTCGCATGCACCGCGACCACTTTGCGGCTCAGCTCACTGGTAATGCTCACTTCCTGATAAGCCATCAACGTTCCCGAAACGGTCATTTCTTCATTTAGCGATTCCGTGCGAAGCACCTGTCCGTCCACCGGAACGCCTACTGCCTGAGGTGCGGCAGCAGCTGCCGGTTTTTTCAAATCAGTTTTTTCTGACGTGTATCCTTTGAAGAATACAGACAGCAATATCACCCCGGTTATAATAAGGCCCGAGATGATTTTTGCAGAGTGAATTGTCTTTTCCATGTATAGATGAATTTAAATATTTAAAATATTCGATAAATAAGGTTAAAACTTTCCCTTTTTGAGGAGGCTAACCCGGAAAGTTTTAAAGCGACTTTCCAGGACTAAATAAACGATTGGTTACATATTAATATATTGGAATGTATCAATATATCAGGGCAAAAAAAGTTAGACTTTCAATGTGTTCAAAAACTGAACGTATTCGTCTAAAATGGCTTTGTTAAGTTTGTATTTCACGTTTCTTCCCTCCTTTTCGACCACGATCAGGTCTGCATCGGCAAGTTGTTTTACGTGATGGGAAATAGAAGGTTGTGTCAGGTCAATAAAATCTGGGATTTCATGACAATACAGACAATCTTCTTTTTGGCGCAACTCCTGCAAAATGAGGATGCGGCTGGGGTCGCTCAACGCTTTCGAAATCCGCTCCACTCTCCTGACCTCCATGACTAACGATATATAGATAAATTTGAATATATTAATAAAACTGTACAGTGCGTAGATTACAAAGTAAGTCAATAAATAATTCCGCAGGAAGCAAAGTTTTTTTTGTTTCCCACAATTTGGGCTAATTTCTGAAGCATCCAACCCGGCACAGTTATTGTATCTCACAGCATCATATCAGTGTAAACAACAAACTCATAAGACCATGGACATTTATCAAATTGCTTCCGAATATTGGGATTCTTCAAATGTAGGGATTGATCCGTCAGACCCTCGTGAAACACCACCTTTTGACCCGCGCCCGGAAGTACCGTCGCCGGATGTGCCGGAAGAAACACCTCCGTTTGAACGCGATCCCGAAACGCCGCCTGTTCAGCCAGAACCTGAGTTACCGCCTGCTGAGCCGGTCGTGCCGGAAGTGGAGCCTATGCTGCCAGGACAGGAGCCGGACATTCCTGCTTTTATTTAAACCTGCATTCGTCTCCATACTTGCGGCGCCGCACATGGCTGAAATAGCGGAGGAAGTGGCTTAAATATTTGGATTATGAATAACAATCAAATCGTCACAGCTCTCTTTGACGCCGTGCAAAACAATAATCTTGACATTGCAGGCGCCGATAAAAAATTTTATACAAAACTGGTTTTACACGCTGCCGAAATCCGGGACCTTTTTACGCAGCTTTACGCCAATCACCCGGACTATAACGACAGCTTCACCCGCCTGATCGAAGTGCTGATCGCTTCGCATCAGAACAGATCGCAAACGCTTAGGGAGCGAGACCATAATAAGGATGAGAATTGGTATTTGAGCAATCAACTGGCAGGCATGAGCCTGTACGTTGATCGCTTCTGTGGAAACCTGGATGCATTGCCCGAGAAATTTAATTATTTGCTCGACCTGGGTGTGAATGTCCTGCACCTAATTCCTGTTTTTGAAAATCCTGAAAAAGAAGCGGAAGTGGGCGATGTCATTCCCGACATTGAAAGCGTTGACAAACGTTTTGAAACATTAAAAGATCTGGAAGAGGTAAGCTCCAAAATGCATGACGACGGCATTTATCTAATGCTGGATATCACACTAAATCAAACTGCAAATCGTCATCCGCACGCGTTAATCGAGACATTGGTTGACGCAATGTTCTATGCCAATATCGGAACGGACATTTTACAGATCGACACGCAAAACAGCGTAGACCTTTCCCAAATCCACACCGTTTTACAACTTGTGAAACAATGCGTTCAGGTTACAGCGCCCGGAATGGCATTGGTGGCAGATACAGCCTTTGCGCCGAACGATACGCTGAAATATTTTGGTGAAGGTCGCTATCTGGCCAAAGAATGTGATTTTGCATACAATTCCGTGCAGATGTCCTTGCAATGGGACGCTCTCGCTTCGGGCCAGGTTTCGATCATGATGGCCGCACAACCTTTATTGGCAGAAAAGCCTTTTGGCACTTCCTGGATCACGTACACACGCTCTCACGACGACATTAACCTCGGCTACGATGACCAGATGATTCTCGATTCGGGGTTCACGCCTTATCAGCATCACAAATATTTGAAAGATTATTTCTCGGCGCTTTTCCGGGATCAACGTCAGCTGGTGCGCTGTTTTCCTTTGATCCGGACACGCAGCGTGCACGCATGAGCGGCACTTTGGCATCATTATGCGGTTTGGAAAAAGCAGTTGCTGAGAAAAATGAGCACCAGATCAACATTTCAATTCAGAAAATATTGCTGATGCAGGCCAACAGTTTCTTTATTGGCGGACTTCCGATGCTGTTTTACGGAGATGAAGCAGGTTATCTGAACGACTATTCATTTCAGGAAGCCACCGACAAAAGCGATGACAACCGCTGGATGCACAGACCTTTGATTGATTGGAAAAAAAATAAGCTGGTTTATAAAGAAGGAACCGTCGAAAACAGAATTTACACGGCCACTAAAAAACTACTCGCCATACGCGCCAAACTTCCTGTCGTGGCTGATATTAACAATACGCGCTGGCTTCCAAGACACAACATTCACATTGCCGGATTTGTCCGTAATGGAAAAGAGAAAGCGTTGTTCTGCATTTTCAATTACAGCAATGAAAGTGCTTATCTCACCTGGCACTCGTTCCGTTACAATGGTTTGGCGCCCCAAAAACTATATGATCACTGGCGTGAAAACTATTTTGAGGCTGGAAATGATGGTGATTTCCTGATCCTTGAACCTTATGCTTTTTATCTGCTTGAAGTAGCCGACTAGTGTAATCAGCGTATTATATTTAATAAAAGCAGCTTTTGGGCGGTAAAAAACGCAAAAACCGTAGAGTTATTTTAGGTTACAAGACATTTAGTTTATACGAAGACCTAGAAAAATTTCTACACTTCAATTTTTTTACTTTAAACAAATTGTATATTCCCGAAAAATTTGATCGTCAGGGATGAAAAAACTTTTACTTACTTACTTTTTACTATCCTCCTTTATAACTCAGGCACAGTCATATAAGTCACTTCCCGGAAGAGTAGAAGCAGAGGATTACACAGCAATGAATTCGGTTGGAACAGAACCAACCGGAGACGTGAACGGCGGCTCAAATGTGGGCTGGATTCAAGATGGCAGCTGGATGGACTACAATGTAAATGTAACCACGCAAGGTTATTACACATTCCGTTTCCGTGTTGCCAATGGATACAGTCCGGAGGCTACGATTGTACTTAAATCGGCCAGTGGAGATAATCTTGGACAATGCATTGTGCCTCAAACAGGCGGCATGCAGAATTACACCACGCTTAATTTCGTGGCCCTGCTTCCTCAGGGAAATCAGAAAATCCGGATTTTTGCACCGAAAGGCGGCTTCAACTTTAACTGGTTTGATGCAGCTGCCTCACTTTCCGGCGCAGGCAGAATTGAAGCGGAAAATTTTAGCGCTGCCAGTGATGTCCGCACAGAAACGACTGCTGACGTTGACGGCAATTTGAATGTGGGGTATATTGATGATGGTGACTATTTGGATTACAATATCAAACTGGCAACAGCCGGACCTTATACTGCCAAATTCAGAATTGCAAACAGCTACGGTTCCGGCATCATTCAGATTAAAAATGCCGCAGGAACAGTCCTTGGGCAGGTTAATGTGCCACAAACTGGCGGCTGGCAGAGCTGGTCGACCATCAACATGCAACTGGCTTTGCCCGCAGGGAGCCAGATCCTCCGCATTGCAACTCCGTCAGGTGCTTTTAATTTTAACTGGTTTGAGCTCGTGCATGAAAACCAGTCACCGGATCGCGAGCAAGCATCAACAAAGATTGAAGCTGAAAACTTCGTTGCTTCGCATAATGTAGGCACCGAAGTGACTGCGGATACTTCCGGTGTTCAAAATGTCGGCTGGATTCAGGATGACAGTTGGATGGAATATCCTATCACAACAGCTGTCCCAGGAATTTATACAGTTAGTTATCGGATCGCCAACGGATACAGCCCCGAAGCCTCATTTGCATTAAAAAAGAGCGACGGAACAGAACTGGGCCGCCTTACCATACCACAAACAGGCGGCATGCAGGCATGGAAAACGGTCAAAATGCTTGTTGCCCTGCCAGCCGGAAACGAGACATTGAGAGTTCAGTCATTAAAAGCAGGCTGGAATTTTAACTGGTTTGAAGCAACATCATCACGCCTGCTCACAGGCAAAATGGAAGCTGAAACATTTGATGTGGCCAGCGATGTGCGCATAGAGGCAACCACAGATTCTGCCAACGGCTCATCTGTAACTTATATTGACGATGCCGACTGGCTGGATTACAATGTTAAGATAGCAACGGCTGGCACTTACACCATCGCTTTCCGGATTTCCAACAGTTATGGAAATGGAAACATTGAGGTTAAAAATGGCGCGGGCGCAGTCCTGGGTAATGTTGATGTGCCGCAAACAGGCGGTTGGAATACTTACAGAACGATCAGAACAACCGTTAATCTTGCAGCAGGAAGTCAAATCCTGCGCATTTACGCCAACCGCGGTGCCTTTAATCTCAACTGGTTTGAAATCACAAGTGGCGTAGTTCAACAGCAATCAACAATCACATTTGGTGAAATAGGCGAAAAAAGCTTAGCGGATGGCGCATTTAATCTGGTCGCAAGCAGCAACAACAATCAGTCGCCGATCACTTTTTCTTCATCAAACACCGCAGTAGCGACGGTTTCTAACGCAACTGGCGTTTGGAAAGCAACCCTGGTTGGTGCCGGTCAAACTACAATCATCGCGTCGCAAGCAGGAAGCATCCAGTTTCTGGCGGCTCCGAATGTAACCAGGACATTAACGGTGAAGGCGCCGGCCATTCCTGATAATCCGATAGCGGGGACCAAGATTGCCCTCGATCCAAAACGATGGTATCAGCTGACTAATGCTGCCAATGGCCTTAACGGGTTGTTTGATGGCAACACGCAACAGGATGTGCTTACCGGCTGGGGAAAAGTGGTGGATTATTATGACGCTTACTATCCGCTCAGAGACGGCGAACAAATCAATTTGCAAGCCGTTAAATTTTTTGATTACACAGGCTCAACTGAAAATCAGCCTTTGATTTTGTCAGTTATTGATGATCAGTGGAACCGCATTCCGGTGGCTACTTTCACGGGTTCGGTGTACAATGGCTGGGTTGGACCTTATCCTGACAGAGCTTCAAATACGCAATTCAATCTTGACGCCCCTGTTTCGAACATTCGTTATCTGGTGCTGACCATTCCGCATTTGCTTCCTACCGAGATCGAATTTTACGGAACCTACACACCCGCTGCGCCTTCCACTGCACCGGGACGTGTGAAGAATATCAGGCTGAACGATATGCTGGGTGTAAATGGCTATGAATGGAATTTCCAGGATGGCGCGAATACGGACAAACTGGTTGAAGCAAAAGTGACTGCGGCCAAAAGCTTTTCCGGATTCCGGCATTACATGGACTGGGAAAAATTAGAATCGAGAGAAGGTGTTTTCTCTTACAACCCGACTTTGAGCGGAAGCTGGAACTACGATTTGATTTATCAAAGGCTGAAACAAGAAAAAATTGAAGTTTTAGCTTGCCTAAAAACACTTCCAGGCTGGATGCTGGCATCTTATCCCGAAGCAGACAGGGATTCGGAGAATGTTCCGGTGCGCTATGGAAAAGACTTTAAAGACCCGCTTTCCTACATTGAGCAAGCGAAAGTTGCATTCCAATATGTTGCCCGTTACGGAAGCAATGTGAATGTTGACCCAACTTTATTGAAAGTGGATACAATTCCAAGATGGTTTGGTGACTATCCTAATACGGTAAAAATCGGGTTGAACCTGGTCAAATACATTGAATGTGATAACGAGCGCGACAAGTGGTGGAAGGGCCGTAAAGGCTATCAGACCGCGCGCGAATATGCTGCCAACATTTCAGCATTTTATGATGGCCATAAAAACACAATGGGACCAGGCGTTGGCGTAAAAAATGCGGATCCAAACATGAAGGTGGTTATTGCCGGAATGGTGACAGGCCCGGATTATCTCAAAGGAATGGTTGATTGGTGCAAGGAATTCAGAGGTTACAAACCGGATGGAAGTGTAAATCTTTGCTGGGACGTTGTAAACTTCCACCTTTATACAGATGATGCTTCGTCAAGCCAGAGCGGCACTTCGACGTGTGGCGTGGCTCCTGAGGTTGGAAATGCGCACATTATCCTGGATGACTTTGTAAAAGCTTCCAAGGAAATGTCACAGGAAATGCCCGTCTGGATCACCGAGGCTGGTTATGACCTAAACCAAACCAGCCCGCTGAAAGCAATGCCTATCGGAAACAAAACGGCTAAACAAACCCAAGCTGACTGGATTCTGCGCACGTCACTTTTCTCTGCACGTCACGGAATCGAAAAGATTTTTTACTATCAAATGTATGATGACAATCCTGCATGGGAATGGATGTTCGGATCTTCCGGCTTGCTGAACGATGATTACTCCCGCAGACCGGCTGCCGATTATTTTATACAAACCAAAAAACTGTTTGGTGATTACATTTACAAAGAAACAATCCACGCCGACCCAATTGTAGACCGTTACGAATTGAATGGCAAGTCAGTTTATATCCTGACAATTCCTGACGAAATCGGGCGCACTGCTGAATATACACTTGATTTGGGAGCACAAGGAATAGCCCAGGTTTTCACACCAACTGCCGGAAGCAATTCAATGGCTTTGCAAGAAAAATCGATTGTTAATGGAAAAGTTACGGTTACGGTAAGTGAGACACCGATTTTTGTAATGGCCGCTACACTTGCTAACGGCAGAACAGCAGCGGCACCCGAACTGTCAACCAAGGAATCGCCTTTGCATGTGGATGTGAATGTATTCCCGAACCCGGTTACGGATTTTATCAACATTGAGCTTGCCAATGAAAGCACTGACGATATCGAGTTCAAAGTGTTTGACGCAAGAACGGGTAGGCTTTATAGAGACAACCGGATCAAGAAATCGGGCAATAAGGTTTCACACAAGCTGAATGTTCAGAACCTGCCGATCGGCGCCTACATTATTGAAGTAAAACAGGGCAATGAAAGCACTTTCCGCAAGTTGGCAAAAGTGCATTAAGGAGGGAAGTAGGAATAAGGAAGAAACTAGGAAGTAAAAGGTGGCTTAACATTGTCTTCAAAGACTGTTAAGCCACCTTTTTTAATGAAGATATTGTGCAGTCACGCGGTTGGCCATTCGAGCCCCGTCAAGCCTGGAAATGTTGAATTTATCCCGATATTCTTTTGGCGTAACGCCCGTGCTTTTTTTGAATAATTGCCGAAAGGATTTAAGATCATTATAACCTGAGTTCAGCATTACTTCCAGCACACTTTGATCTGTTTGTGCGAGCAGCTTCTTTGCCGCTTCAATCCGGGTGCGCTGCAAATATTCGATAGGCGTCACACCCACCGCTTGCTTGAACCTCCGTACAACATTACGCCGGCTGGCGGGAATGTCCTGAATCAAAGTCTCAATCGTGCTTCCTTCCTGATATTCTTTCTCAATCTTTTTCTGCGCCATGTTCACCAATCCATCGCCATGATCCAGCGAGGGCGAAAATGTGCCAAAATAAGTTTGCTGCTCACGGTCCATATCAATGGCAAACATCTTCGCCGTACGAAGTGTTAGCTCTTTTCCACAATGCCGCTGAATCAGATAAAGCATCAAATGAAAGCTGCTCGTGGCTCCTCCACTAGTATAAATCCCTTTGTCATCGGTCACCACCGCGTCACTTTTAATGATCACTTCGGGAAAATTAGAGGCGAGCGTCATCGCAGCATCAATGTGCGTGGTCGCTTCTTTTCCGTTTAACAAGCCCGCGGCTGCAAGCAAAAATGCACCCGTACAAAAGCTCGCAATCCTCCGCACCGCCTTGAAACTGCTTCAAAAGCCAGGAAATGCAGGGCTGATTTTTAGCAATAGAAACTTTGAGATCGCCAGCGCCAAAAGCGGGCACCAGAATCAATTGCTGCTGGTCAGCGGCATGAATAGAACTGATTTCGTAAGTTCCGTAAAGTTCTGCGGGATTGGCCTCAGGTGAAAATAGCCGGATGTTGAAAAAAGGCGAACCATGTTCCCGTTCGTAAAACATGTTTGCAGATTCAAACACATCGAGAATGGCCGCTACACTCAGCAACCGATGCTTGTTTGTAATTAAAAGACCTAATTGTATCATATAACTGACGATTAATAAGCAAACTGCCTGGCAAGATAATGTTTTTTGTCTCAAATACCCCTCTTCAATGACCTTTTAAAACATGTCATCCGCATTTAATAATTCTTATTTTTGTCTTAAACAAAAATAACATTGTCCTAAACAATTTTCCAATTAGTCCATGAGGAGCGGATCTTCCATCTGCGCATTTATGGCAAGCAAAATCATGAGTAAATCAAAATTCGAAATCTCGCTGGAATCAGGCGTCCACAATCAGCTTCAATCATTGGCAGGAAGCTGGAAAGGAATTACAAAAACATGGTTTGAGCCAGGCGTTGTCGCCGACGAATCCCCAATGGAAGGCACAATCCGCCCCATCCTCGGCGGCCGGTTTATGATGCACGAATACAAAGGATCATTAACCGAAACGCCGTTTGAAGGCATTGCCATATATGGTTTTGACATCCCTAACAACAACTTGCAGGCCGCCTGGATCGACAGTTTCCATATGGGGAACGGGCATTATGCTATCCAGCGGAGCCGCATCGGAAAACGGTTTTTCTGTTTTAGGAAGTTACGGCGGCCCCGACATTCCCGAACCGTGGGGCTGGCGAACCGTCGTTGAGCTGATCGACAACGATAATCTCATGATCACAGCCTATAACATTTCACCGGAAGGCCAGGAAGACAAAGCAACAGAAACCGTTTACAAGCGGGTTAGCTAAATGCCGGATGGCACGAATTTGTTATTCATCGGGTAAGAGGCCATAACCCATCCCGATGAAACATTCAACCCGTTTTTTACTGCTCGCATTAATCATAGCATTAATCGTGTCCTGCAAGCCGGTGCCCGTTTCGCATTGGTTCCCGGTGACGCCGCAAGAGCATTATGAGCGGGAGCTTTATAAATTGAAGGCTGAGAAAACGACAGCCGGACTAACGTGGTTCCGCACCAGCGAAGCCGTGCTGAATGATTCCGTTTTTTCGCTGGCGCCCTATCAGGAACGATCGTATCTGGGCGATTCTTTCCCTGCACAGGCCATTCGCTTACAGATTCCGGAAGGAAGAAAATTGGTAATTACACCATTGCGCGAGCCAAAAGACACAGCTGCGCATTTTTTTATGGAGCTTTTTAAGATCAAGGCAAATGGCAAGCCGCAACGCCTGGATTACTTGAAACAAGAAGATCAAACAATCACCTACTCCAACGATAACGCCGACACATTGCTGCTGCGCCTTCAAACCGGTTTGAATGAAGAAACGGCTGTTTCGCTATCCCTGACTACATTGCCATCGCTGGAATTTCCCGTTTCAGGACACGGCATGTCATCCATTATGAGCTTTTGGGGTGCTGATCGCGACGGCGGAATCCGGTCGCATGAAGGCGTTGACATACGTGCTAAACGCGGAACGCCTGTTGTCGCAGCGCAAAATGGATTTATTACACAAACCGGGACGAATAACCTGGGCGGGAAGGTCGTATTTCTGTCATCAATGGGCAGTCCGTATTCCTTATATTATGCCCATTTGGATAGTCAACTGGTTTCGGTCGGTGAGCGGGTTGTGATTGGCGACACACTGGGTCTGGTGGGAAACACGGGCAATGCTATAACCACTGCGCCGCATTTGCATTTCGGCATTTACGCGCGCGGTTCAGGTGCGGTGAATCCATTGCCTTTTATTGATGACCGCAAACAAAAAATTCCAGGGTTACCGGAGCAATCACGCTGGCTTGGCGACACGGTTAGAATTAAGAAAAAGGCCAATTTGTACATTTCGCCGCAGTTTAATGCGAGTGAAAAAATCGGTTCCTTGCCAGCAAACACGTTGGTAAGGATATTGGGCGAAATGTCAAAAGGGTTTCGCGTGGCACTTGAAAGCGGAGACAAAGGTTACATTCCAACCGTGCCGCTCGAAGCGTATAACCGTGAAATTTCCGCCGCAAAACAGCAAAAATCCGGAAGCAGATAACGAATGGATCTGTCCCGGATTTTTCAATGCATTTTACTGCTTATCCCCGATCATTTCAATTTCCTGACTTTCGAAAACAACGAAAATATTCAGCTTATTTGACTTTATGCTGCCGATCTTTTCCGTTCCCTCATACAAGTCAATTCCTGAGCTTCCGGCGCTTTTCAAAGCAATTGAACCCAGGTCTTCGTCCGGTTCGGAAGCGCCATCCAATTTGAGCTTCATTTTACCGGTCACCACTTCCGCAGAAAATTTGTCCAGCTGAACTGTGATCACGGCTCCGTTAAGCGGCTGCTTTGTTCCGTCAATGTTGAGTTCGGTAATCTTGTAATTCCCTGCAACTTGCGCGCTCAGTTCGGGAGCCGGATCTTTGTCTTTGTCTTTCTCACAAGCGAAGAATAATGTACTCAGGAATAAAATCAGAAAAATCTTTTTCATGGCTGTTTAAATAAATGATAATTAGATGATTAGTTGTCATTTTGACTCGACAAAGGTAGGCGGACCGGCCGCAGGCAATCAATCCTCTGAAAGTACGATTTTCGAAAAATCATGCTTTTAGAGGATATTATTCAATGGTTTTATTTCAGAATTTTGCGGACGTATTTTTCCAGAAAAAACTCCTCCGTGTGGCAATGAAATTCGTTTACAAGACTGCCTTTCTGTTTTTCCTTTATGTCCATGCGATGGCGCAAAGCGGTGATGCGAATGTCATTTTGAAAAAAATCAGGGAAAGTAAAGAAGACACCAACCGGGTGCTGGCCTACATTGAATATGGTAACCTCCTCGAAAATAATAACCTCGACAGTGCGGGAAAATATTATCTAAAAGCGGAAGCATTAAGCCAAAAGCTGGATTATGATCTTGGAAAATTCAAGTTTCGCTCCAATTACACTTACATTCTGAATTTGCAGGGGAAATTTGAACAAGGACTGAAACTGAACAAGGAAAGCCTGGAAATAGCAAAACCGGATGAACCATCAGGTGAACATGGGTAAAAGTCACGCCAACATTGCCACCAGTTATGTTTATATGGGCAATTTCACCGAGGCAATCAAATATTATCAGCGCTCGATAGACCAGTTCGAGAAGCTGGGAATGAAACAATTTTTGCCAAGACTTTATATCAGCATGGGCTCAGCGTTTGAGCACGCCAATCTTTTTAATAAATCGCTGGTATACAAGCAAAAAGCGCTGCAATTGGCGCGCCCCATGAAAGACAGTCTGACGCTTGCAGACATTCTCACCAATCTCGGCGGGTGTTATTTCAATTTAAAGCGCTATAAAGAAGGTTTGGCGGCTTATACAGAAGGACTTGTTGTCGCGCAAAAAATCAAGTCGGACATTTTCGTTGTGCAGGCTTACGGCGGACTTTGCCGTGTTAACCGCGGTTTGAAAAAGCTTGACATTGCACGGGAATACGGTGAAAAGGGACTGGATCTGGCCAGAAAAACGGGAAATGTGTTTTTGGAAATGGAATGTTTGCGTGCATTAATGTTCGTGGCCGAGGATAGTAATGATGTAAAGCTTTCGGCTAAATACACGCGGGACGCGCTGAAAATCGCGGAAGCCAACGAGATGACGGATCATTTGGTTGAGCTTTATGAAGACTATGCAACCGATCTGGCGCGTGAAAACAATTACAAAGGCGCGTTCGATTATCTGATGAAATACACGATTCTGAACGACTCAATTCAGGGCCTCGACGTGCAGAAACAATTGCAGGAACTGGATACAAAATATCTGACCGCCCAAAAAGAAAAAACAGATCGTCAGTTTAGAAAAGAAAAACAAAAACGTAACACACTCATTTATAGTCTCATTGCAGGACTGATGGCTGTAACGCTGATCTCTGTTTTAGTTTACCGAAACATTACAATCCTAAAACGAATCGCTGAAAAAGAAGTGCTTCAATTGCAACAGGAAAAACAACTCGTGGCCACAAATTCTATTTTGAAAGGTCAGGAAGAAGAACGCACCCGCGTTGCCAGAGACCTCCATGACGGTCTTGGCGGACTATTATCTGGTATTAAATTAACTTTGAATTCCGTGAAAGGAAATGTAATTCTGCCCGAGGAAAGCGCTATGACCTTTACCCGGGCACTCACACAACTTGACGGCGCAATCAGCGAAATGCGCCGCGTGGCACACAGTATGATGCCCGAAACATTGGTAAGGTTCGGGCTGATCGACGCACTCAATGATTTTTGCGAAGGAATCAGCGCTTCCGGCCAATTAAAGGTTACTATGCAGGATTTTGGTTTTGAAGAACGCCTGGACTCGTCTATTGAAATCGTCCTTTACCGTGTCGTCCAGGAGCTTTTGAACAATGTGCTGAAATATGCCGAGGCCACAGAAGCGCAGGTTCAGCTTACACGGATCGGCAGCAATGTAAGTCTTACCGTGGAAGACAATGGAAAGGGATTTGATGTAAAAAGCCTCGAAACGAGCAAAGGAGCGGGTTTCAGGAATGTGCAGGCACGTGTTGATTATCTGAACGGCAAGCTGGACATTCAATCGACGCCGGAAGAAGGAACCTCTGTTTTGGTAGAAATTGTGGTGTAAATTCTTTTAGCAATGCGATCTCAGCGCAACTTCACCATACTAACCTCGAACTTATGAACGCCAGAATCCTAATTGTAGATGACCATCCGCTAGTGCTGGAAGGCCTGAAATCGCTCTTGTCAGAAAGTGAGGGCATATCGGTCGTAGGCACAGCGACGAATGCCATTGATGCAATTGCGTTTCTTAAAAACAACGAAGTCGACATTGCATTTCTGGACATTAACCTGCCCGATATCAGCGGAATAGAGCTTTGCAAAAAGGTTAAGGAACAATTTCCGGAAGTGAAAACGCTTGCTTTGAGCACATTCAGCGAACGTGCATATGTGTCGCGCATGATCCAGAATGGTGCTTCGGGATATTTGATCAAAAGTTCGAGTAAAGAAGAAATCCTGGAAGCCATTCACCAGGTTCAGGCTGGCGGCTATTTCATGAATGTCAATTTCGATCAGGCCGCGGCAACCACTGCGCCCAAAACCGTCCCGTTTCTCACTCGTCGTGAAAAGGAAGTGCTCATCCTCATCGCCGAAGGAATGACCAATCCACAAATCGCCGACAAACTTTTCATTAGCGTAACCACCGTCAACAGCCACCGCCAAAACCTCCTCATGAAATTCGAAGTCTCAAACACAGCATCACTAATCAAGCTGGCCGCGGGGTTGGGGTTGATTTGATTTTTAGCTCGTTTTGTTTAAATTTGAGCATGAACACATTAAGAATAAGCATATTGAATCCTAAGGCGACAAAGCTTCTTAAGAACCTCGCGGATCTTGAACTCATCGCCATAGAGAAACCGTCTGCCTCAGGATTTGCTTCAATACTCAAACGACTACGCTCCGCAAACAAATCAGTTCCCAAAATGGATGAAATCACCAGGGAAATAGAATTGGTTCGCACGAAGCGTTATGAGAAATAAGCCTAAACGGATAATTTTAGATACAAATCTTTGGATCAGTTTCCTCATCTCAAAAGATTTTGCAAAGCTTGATAAGATCCTTTTTTCTGGCAAATGTCGTCTGATATTCAGCGAAGAGTTGTTGCAAGAGTTCTTGCAAGTTGCCCGCCGACCAAAATTCCGAAAATATTTCTCTCCCGATAATTTAGAAGCGATACTCGATTCTATCGAAGAATATGCAGATTTTATTCAGGTTTCCACAATAGAAACGCAGTGCAGAGATCCGAAAGACAACTTTCTGCTGGCCTTGGCAATTGATGGAAATGCTGACTATTTGCTCACAGGCGACCATGACCTCCTCGATCTGGGCATAATTGAAAAAACGCAAATTATGACCATCGCCAGTTTTATCACAAGGATTTAACCCCCTACTCCGTCGTTACCAAACTCCCAAACGGAAACAATACTGACGAAACGTGGGCGCGGTTCATGATCTGGCCTAGCTCTTTGGCTTTTTCTGGAAATTGTGGCGTGAGGTTTGTGGTTTCGCCCGGGTCTTTTGAGAGATCGTAAAGCTCGACCAATGCGTCGGGATTGCCAGCAGCTTTTAACCGAATGGCTTTCCAATTTCCCTGGCGAACGGCTTGACGACCACCTTGTTCATGGAATTCCCAATACAAATAATCATGCTTTTTCTGGGTGGTTTTGCCCTTTAATGCATCGGTGAAGGAAATGCCGTCAATGTTTTGTGGTGCCTGAGCCTGCGCCAGTTCAGCAAATGTTGGCAGAATGTCCCAGAATGCGCCTATATAGTCGCTTTTGGTGCCGGGCTTGATCACTGCCGGCCAGCGTGCTGCGAATGGCTCGCGAACACCGCCTTCATATAAATCGCGTTTTACGCCCCGAAACCCGCCGCTGCTGTTGAAAAACTTAGGATCTGCGCCGCCTTCAACGTGCGGGCCGTTGTCACTTGTGAAGATGATCAGCGTATTTTTATCTAAACCTTTTTCCTTCAATTTTTCCAAAACCTGACCGACATACATATCCAGCCGCGTCACCATGGCTGCAAATGTTGCCCGCGGAATTTCTTGGGAAGCGTAACCGCCATCTTTGGCATTAACACCGTAATCTGCGCCCTTATGCGGCTTTTCCTCAAATTTACCTTTGTAATATTGCAAAATGCTATCCTCAGGAACAATCAGTTCTGCATGCGGAAGAATGTAAGGCAAAAACAGGAAAAAAGGCTTTGTCCCATCCTGCACATTCACAAATTGCAATGCCTTTTCCTGAATCAGATCCGGCGCGTATTCCTTATTATAGCGCAGGTTTTTGTTGCCTTCCAGAATGATCTTTTTATTATTATCCCACAAATGGTTCGGATAATAGCGGTGCGCCAGACTTTGGCAATTATAGCCGTAGAATTGATTGAAACCCTGTTTGTTAGGATCTCCTTCCGAACCAACCGGCCCAAGTCCCCATTTCCCAAATGCTGCGGTGACGTAACCGGATTTCTGCAAAATCTCAGCAACGGTGAGCACCGAATCCGCGATGGGCTGCTGGCCTTCCGGCGAAACGCTCTTGTTTCCGCGAATGTAAGTGTGGCCTGTATGCTGTCCCGTTAGCAGCGACGACCGCGAAGGTGCGCAAACGGATGTGCCCGCGTAGAACTGATTGAATATCATTCCCTCCCGCGCCAGCTTATCAATATTTGGTGTCTTGATTAATTTCTGACCATTGAAACCTACGTCTCCGTAACCCAGGTCGTCCGCTAAAATGAAGATAATGTTGGGTCGCCCCGGCTTTGCAGTTTGTGCAGCTAAATGGTGTCCGGTGACACTAAATATGAGGCAGCAAAACAGCGCAATAACGTTTTTCATTATTTACTACTATATTTGATATACTTCAAAAAGACATTGAAACCGCTGGAATACTTGTAAAACCTGCGGCTATCTTTGCCCTGATACCCTACGACAGCCAGGCGACTGGCATGAATTGACAACCACCGAAAATTCCGGCAAGTCGGACTGCGCTGTCTTATAGGGTATCAGGGTTCAATATATCTCGATTGCTGCGTTTCAGAATTAAATAATCTACTTAATTGATAGACAAAATAAGAATTAAAAAATCAAACAAACAATAGCCTCAGGTGCACTTGAAGGCAAATTCTTGCGCTGTTTACCACAAACTTTTTTAAGCGCTGTGTTGTGTGAAGGCTGATTGACAGGTAGATTTCCTAAATTGACACTTCTTTGCACATTACTCACATTTTACCTTCCGGATGGAAAAGGACAACACTTATTTTGGCGTTAAGGAGATTGCGCGGCGGGCTAATGTTTCAATTGCAACGGTTGACAGGGTAATTCACAACCGCACCGGCGTTTCTGAGAAGACCAAAAAGAAGATCAATGAAATTATAAAAGAGCTTGATTATCAACCCAATATACTAGCAAGTCGGCTTGCTTCGCGGAAGATCATTTCCCTTGCCGTATTGCTCCCAAAAGTTTCTGAGGAAACGGATTTCTGGGAAGCGCCGCTGAAAGGCATTGTTCGTGCGCAGAATGAGATCAAACGATATGGCGTGCAGGTGAGCACATTTCTGTTCGATCTTAATGATCATCAGTCGTTTACCGAACAAACCAAAAAGATTCTTGAGGGAACATTTCATGGCGTTTTGCTGGCGCCTTCGTTTTTGGAAGAAGCCACGGAGTTTGTCAAAACGTGCCATAAGCTCAAAATTCCTTTTACATTCATTGATTCCGACATTCCGGATCAGGATAACCTTGCATACATCGGTCCGCATTTATTTCAGAGTGGTTATGTTGGAGCGAAATTGCTTACTTATCGGTTAAAAGAAAAGCATAAGGTGCTGGTCGTCAACATTTCAAAAGACACAGACACTTATAATTATCACCAGATTGAGGAAGGTTTCCGGAGTTATTTTAAAGACCACAAAATTCCAGGTGAAATCATCCGCGTTGACATTAAGGATACGGATAATCTTTCTGTGACGCGCGACCTGAAACGCGTCTTGCTTACGCATGAAGACATTGAAGCCATTTTTGTAACCAATTCCCGGGTCGCGTCTGTTGCTACTTTTCTTGAAAAAAATGACCGCACCGACATTTCCCTCATCGGCTACGACTTCCTTAAAGAGAACATTCGCTATCTGAAAGAAGGCTTGATTGACTTCCTGATTTGTCATAAGCCGGAAGAGCAGGGTTACCGCGGATTGATGGCTTTATACGAGACACTTGTGCTGGGAAAGACAGTGGAAAAGGTTCATTTTATGCCTATTGACATTGTTACGCGCGAGAATCAGGCATTTTATCAAAATTGATTGTAAATCACCCTAACAACCATATAAAGCATTTGCATTTTGAGTTGTTTCAAAATAATTTACAATCAAAACTTGCAATAAGTTGTTCCTAAAAATATGTTTGTATATTTACGGGTACGTGCCCGAAACATGTTTCTGGCTATTCCTAAACACTTTTATATAATCAAAATATGCGTTCGCTGAGCAGACGAAACTTCATTATTAACTCAGTCGTAACCGGCGCCGGATTGGGATTACTGGATTATTTGCCAGCCCATGCGAATGTTGCTGATGGAAAACGTGTGGGCATTATTGGTTTGGATACATCGCACAGCATTGCATTTACCAAAGCATTGAATGCCACGCAGCCTGACCCTGTTTATGACGGTTACAAGGTCACAGCAGCCTATCCGCAAGGAAGCAAAGACATTGAATCCAGCACAAAACGCATCCCCGGTTACATTGAGGAAGTAAAAAAAATTGGCGTAAAAATCACGGATTCAATTCAGGAATTATTGGCTGAAACGGATGTGATTTTGCTGGAAACAAATGATGGCCGGTTGCATTTGGAGCAAGCATTGGAGGTTTTCAAAGCTGGCAAAAGAATGTTCATCGACAAACCGGTTGCAGGCTCATTATCAGACGCGATCGCGATCTATAATGCTGCCGAAAAATACAAAATTCCAGTTTTTTCAGCTTCATCTTTGCGCTATATCAAAGGACTGGAAAACATTGATAAAGCCAAGGTTTTAGGCGCGGACACATACAGTCCGGCCGTTTTGGAAAAGACCCACCCTGACTTTTTCTGGTATGGCGTTCACGGCGTGGAAACGCTTTATACCGTAATGGGAACGGGCTGCAAAAGCGTCACACGTGTAAGCACACCTAACACGGACATTGTCGTCGGCATCTGGGGCGACGGCCGCACAGGCACATTCCGTGGAACGCGCACTGGAAAGCACGATTACGGCGGGACCGTTTTTACAGAAGATGGCAACAAAGTTTTGGGGCCTTATGCTGGTTATGAGCCGCTTTTGGTGGATATTATCAAGTATTTCAAAACGGGTGAAATGCCTGTAACGCCGCAGGAAACGATCGAAATATTCACGTTTATGGAAGCCGCGGACGAAAGCAAACGTCAGGGCGGAAAGAGCGTGACATTGGAAAGTGTTTTAAACAAAGCCAAAAAGGGCAGATAAAATCGCTCAGTAAACAGTCAGATCCTTAATCATTATTGATATGAAAAATATTCCTACTGAAAGACGAGATTTTTTAAAGAAAACGCTTGCAGGAAGTGCATTGCTCACATTCGGCGGCATTTTGCCTGGATTTAGTCCCAAAAGTTATGCAAAGATCATTGGCGCAAATGAAAAAGTGCGTGTCGGTGTGATGGGTGTGAACAGCCGCGGTCTGGCGCTTTCTTCAAATTACGCCTTGCAGCCAAATTGCGAGGTTGTTTCAATCTCGGATGTGGATTCCAGGGCGGCAGAAAAATGCATTAGTGCTGTTAATGACATTCAAAAGTCCAAACCTGCCAACACACCTGATTTCCGGAAAGCCCTGGAAAATAAGGATATGGATGCTCTCGTGATCGCGGCGCCCGACCATTGGCACGCGCCTGCTGCAATCCTGGCTTCAAAAGCTGGAAAGCACGTTTACCTCGAAAAACCTTGCAGCCACAACCCAAACGAAGGGGAAATGCTGATCGCGGCGGCGAAGAAATATAAGAATGTAATTCAAATGGGCAACCAGCGTCGCTCGTGGCCGAATGTTATGGCGGCGATTAAGGAAGTGCATAATGGTGCCATTGGCCGTCCCTATTTTGTAAAAGGCTGGTATACCAATAACAGAGCATCCATAGGCGTTGGAAAAGAAACGGCCGTTCCGGCCTGGCTCGACTACGAGTTGTGGCAGGGACCCGCGCCGCGCCGCGCTTATAAAGACAACTTGATCCATTACAATTGGCACTGGCTTTGGAAGTGGGGAACGGGCGAAGCGCTCAACAACGGCACGCACATGCTGGACCTGATGCGCTGGGGTTTGCAGGTTAAATATCCCAATCGTGTAACTTCCTCTGGTGGACGATTCCGTTACAAAGATGACTGGGAAGCTCCTGATACGCAGGTTATTAATCTGGAATTTGATAACAACACGGCCATGTCTTGGGAGGGCAGAAGCTGCAATGGCCGGACAAATGAAGGCAGCAGCGTGGGCGTCATTTTTTATGGAGAAAACGGCTCGCTGCAAATCGGTGAAGGCAACACTTACACCATTTACGGCCTTGATAACAAAGTCATTAAGGAAGTAAAAAATGATTTTGTCATTGACCCAAGGAACAAAATGAATCCGTCGCAAGGGCTGGATGCATTGCACATTCAGAACTTCTTTGATGCGATCAAAAAAGGAACGCCGCTGGCTTCGGAGATCGTTGGCGGACACCAAAGCACATTGCTCGCGCAGCTCGGCAACATTGCATATCGCACCGGAGGCACATTGAATGTTGATTCCTCGAACGGACATATTAAGAATAACAAAGAGGCTGAAAAACTCTGGAAAAGAGAATATCAGAAAGGCTGGGAACCGAGTGTTTGATCTTATGATGGATATCATTATCCCCGTCAGGGGATCTAGATTTCCAGCCCTGGATTTTAATCCATGGCGAAATGCCCCGGATCCGGGTTGCGGGATTTATTAACCCCGGATAACCCGGATAACCCGGATAACCCGGATAACCCGGATAACCCGGATAACCCGGATAACCCGGATAACCCGGATTAAAATCCGGGGTTGGAGATCGTCATCCCCTGACGGGGATTGGTGCACCGGTAAAGTTGAATTATCTCCGTCAGGGATATAGATTTAAAGCCCTGGATTTTAATCCATGGCGAAATGCCCCGGATTCGGGTTGCGGGATTTATTAACCCCGAATTCGGTTTGCGGGATTATCAGCCCCGGATTTTAATTCATGGCGAAATGCCCCGGATTCGTTGCGGGATCTATATTTGAATACCAGCGCGGGATTGAGTTCCGCGATTTATCGCCCAAAAACCCATGAAAAACGCCTCCATAGCAATCAAAGTTGAAGATCTTTCGAAGCGGGAAACGATGATCTCGATCTTTTTGATCGGGTTGATGTTTTTCATCTTTGGTTTTGTTTCCTGGGTGAATTCGATCCTGATTCCGTATTTCAAAATCGCTTGCGAGCTTACCAGTTTTCAGGCTTATCTCGTTGCATTTGCCTTTTACATTGCCTATTTCGTCATGTCTGTGCCATCCTCTTATTTGCTGAGAGCGGTGGGTTTCAAGAAGGGAATGATGTTTGGATTCTGGGCAATGGCTTTGGGTGCATTCATTTTTGTCCCTGCGGCTATGTCGCGGACTTATGAGATTTTTCTCTTGGGATTGTTTACAATTGGCATTGGATTGGCGATTTTACAAACTGCCGCTAATCCTTACATAACCATTCTCGGAGCAAAAGAACGAGCAGCTCAGCGCATCAGCATCATGGGAATTTGCAACAAAGCAGCCGGCATTTTGTCGCCGATCGTTTTTGCAGCCGTGATCCTCCGCCCTACTGACACGGCCATGTTCCAGCAGCTGAGCTCGATGACAGACATCGAACGCAGTGCAGCATTAGACGAGCTGATTCGGCGCGTAATCAATCCATACATTGGACTCGGAAGCTTTCTTTTCATCCTAGGTTTTTTGGTTTACAAATCACCTTTGCCCGAGATTGACACAGAGCATGAAAGCGAACATTTGGCAACTGCCAATGCAGGCAAAACGAGCATTTTCCAGTTTCCACATTTGGTTCTGGGCGCATTAGCGATCTTTTTGCATGTGGGAACGCAGGTGATTGCCATCGATACCATTATAGGTTATGCCAATTCAATGGGCATTGATCTGCTGGAAGCCAAGGTCTTCCCTTCTTACACGCTTTTCTGCACTATTTGCGGGTATTTGATTGGAATCACCGTCATTCCAAAATACATCAGTCAGGTTACGGCGCTCAGAATCTGCACATTGCTTGGGACAGTTTTTACATTGCTGATCATTTTTGCCAAAGGAGAAATTAATTTCTTGGGACACACAACGGACATTTCAATCTGGTTTGTCGTGTTGCTTGGATTGGCCAATTCGCTGGTTTGGGCGGGCATATGGCCGCTGGCGTTAGATGATCTGGGCAGGTTTACCAAGTTAGGCGCCTCCATTATGATTATGGGGCTTTGCGGAAACGCCATTATGCCCCTTTTCTACGGCTATTTTGCAGATACGCTGGATGTGCGGCAGGCTTACTGGGTGCTGCTGCCTTGTTACTTATATCTCGTTTTTTATGCAGTGAAAGGGCATAAGTTGAGGAGATGGAGCTAGGCAGTCAGCTTTCGGCGTTCGAGGTCTATTAACGGTTAAATTTTACAAAATATAAAAAAGTGCTGACGGCTGATTGCCGAAAGCCGAAAGCCAACAAATGCGTCTTAAAATAACCAACGGCACCATCATCACTCCCTTTCGCTATATCCGGAACGGGACATTGCTTGTGGAAGATGGCGTGATCATTGGCATACACGAAGGGAATGTGGATTTTCCGGATGCGGAGATTATCGATGCTGGCGGAAATTACATTGCGCCGGGATTCATTGATATTCATATTCACGGGGGAGGCGGCCATGATTTTATGGATGGAACGGTTCACGCATTTTTGCGCATTGCCGAAACCCACGCCAAATACGGAACCACAGCCTTGGTTCCCACGACATTGACCAGCGAAAAAGAGGATTTGCTGCAAACGCTGGATCATTATGAAGAAGCAAATGCAACCAACCTGAAAGGTGCGCAATTCCTCGGAATGCACTTGGAGGGGCCCTATTTCGCATTAAGTCAGCGCGGTGCGCAGGATCCGCGTTACATTAGAAATCCCGATCCGAAAGAATATGAAGAAGTGCTCGCTTATTCCTCGTCGATTACGCGGTGGAGCGCTGCGCCTGAGCTTCCAGGAGCTATTGATTTTGGTAAAAGATTGAAACAAATGGGCATTCTGGCGGCTGTGGCGCATACGGACGCGATTTATGAGGAAGTGCTGGAAGCTTATGAAAACGGTTACACGCTGGCCACGCACTTGTACTCGGCCATGTCCGGTGTGACGCGGAAGAATGCATTTCGATATGCCGGGACCATTGAAAGCGCTTTTTTACTCGATATGGACGTGGAGATTATTGCGGACGGTGTGCATTTGCCTGCTCCGCTTTTGAAACTGATATACAAAATAAAAGGCCCCGACCGCATTGCATTGATCACCGACGCCATGCGCGCAGCCGGAATGCCGGAAGGCGAAAGCACATTAGGCTCGCTCAAAAATGGCTTGAAGGTGATCGTAGAAGACGGCGTCGCCAAGTTACCCGACCGCACCTCCTTCGCCGGAAGCGTTTCAACAACAGATCGCCTGGTAAGAAATATGGTGCAGATGGCGGATGTTTCCTTGCTCGATTCCGTGCGGATGATGACTGCTACACCTGCGCGCATTATGGGCGTGGACCACAAAAAAGGCACATTAGTCGCTGGTAAAGACGCGGATATCGTGATTTTCGACCACGACATTAACATACAAAAAACCATAGTACGAGGCAGAATTATTTACGACAGGCATCTTAACGAACACAATTATGAAGGTTGACGATTTGGAAATAAAAATTTTCGACACCAGACAAGAAATGGGAATCAATGCAGCCCAAATGGTTGCTGATAAAATCCGCGAATTACAAGAGATCAAAGATTCAGTTAACATCATTTTCGCCTCTGCGCCTTCCCAAAATGAGTTTTTAGCTGCATTGAAAGAGGAAAAAGGCATTGAGTGGGAGAAAATAAATGCTTTCCATATGGACGAATATGTGGGCCTTCCGAATGACGCACCTCAGAATTTCGGCAATTTTCTTAAAGTTAAGTTATTCGATTTTGTGCCGTTAAAATCAGTTTCGTATTTGAATGGCAATGCGGAAAATATGGAGGAAGAATGCAATCGTTATGCGGAGCTTTTGGAAGAAAATCCGATTGATATTGTTTGTCTGGGCATTGGAGAAAATGGACATTTAGCCTTCAATGATCCGCATGTGGCATTTTTTGATGATCCTTTGATTGTAAAACAGGTGGATCTGGATCATGCCTGCCGTCAGCAACAGGTGAATGATGCATGTTTTGACACATTTGATGAAGTGCCGCAAACGGCATTAACCTTGACGATCCCGACATTGATGAAGGCAAAATATGCTTATGCGATGGTTCCGGGCGAGAAAAAGGCGCAGGCTATTTATCACACCGTTGCGGAGGAAATTCAGGAAGAATATCCGTCTACGATCCTCCGTAAGCACCCGCACGCCGTTTTATTTATTGATAAAGACAGTTCAGGGAAGCTGAAAGAAATTTCGTCATACAGTCAGGCGTAACTCCATTTTTGGGCCTATCTTGCATTATTACCTCAATCCACCAACATGAGAAACAAACTCTTGACAATCGCTTTCATGAGCGCAATGGCATTAAATCAGGGATGTGATACGAAGAAAGAAGAAGCCAAAGACGAAGCAACCAAAAAACCATTAAGCCTGATCGTGGTTGAACCGGGGCACTTTCATGCCGCATTGGTTCAGAAATCCATGTATCCGGACGTCGATTCGGTCGTGCATGTTTATGCCTCCGAAGGCCCGGATGTGAAGGCGTATCTGGATAAAGTTGAGAAATACAATGCGAGTCCAACGGACCCGACGCGCTGGAAAGAGGAAGTTTACACAGGTTCTGATTTTCTTGAAAAAATGCTTTCGGAAAAGAAGGGAAATGTGGTCATACTGGCTGGAAACAATCAAAAAAAGACCGACTATATTAAGCAATCCGTTGATGCGGGCTTGAATGTGCTTGCGGATAAGCCTATGGCGATTGATGCCGCTGGTTTTGAAAAACTAAAAGAAGCATTTGCAAGTGCTGAAAAGAACAAAGTGCTCCTTTACGACATCATGACCGAGCGTTACGAGATCACGAATGCATTACAGCGCGAATTGGCCAATATGCCGGACATTTTCGGTGAATTACAAAAAGGAACCGCAGAAAATCCGGCCGTTGCAAAGGAAAGTGTGCACCATTTTTTCAAATACATTTCTGGTGAACCGTTAGTGCGTCCTACCTGGTTTTTTGATGTAAAACAGCAAGGCGAAGGAATGGTGGACGTTACCACGCATTTGGTGGATCTTGTTCAATGGAGCTGTTTCCCAAACACGGAATTGGACTACAAAAAGGACATTAAACTTCTTTCCGCAAAACGCACCGCTACGAAGCTTACCAAATCTCAATTCAAGCTCGTAACCAAAAGCGATAACTTCCCGGACTTCTTGAGCAAGGACGTAAAAGACACAACATTAAGCGTCTACGCGAATGGCGCGATGAATTACACGTTAAAAGGCGTCCACGCGAAAGTCTCTGTACTATGGAATTTCCAAGCCCCAGAAGGCACCGGCGACACGCATTACTCGATCATGAAAGGCTCCAAAGCCAACCTCATCGTCCGCCAGGGCAAAGATCAGAAATACAAGCCCGTGCTTTACATCGAAACCGTTGACAAAGGCAAGGCCTACGAAGACGCCGTTGCCAACAGCTTCAAAATGGTGCAAGGAAAATATCCTGGCATTGAGCTAAAAAAGAACGCAGCAGGCTGGGAAGTGGCAATTCCTGCAAAATACGACAACGGCCACGAAGCACATTTCGCACAGGTTGCTAATAAATATATGGAATATTTGAAGGCTGGGCAGTTGCCTAGGTGGGAGGTTCCTAATATGATTGCAAAGTATTATTTGACGACGCTGGCTTTGAAGGAGGCGAAGTGATTCAGGGGATCGAATTTGTGAATATTTGAATGTTATCCGTTGCTTGAAAGCAACGGGCATGTCTGGGGGAGGGTTTTTGGGTTGGGGATATTGATGTATTTGTGTTCTCATTTTTGTATTCTTATCAACGCAAACCCCACTTTCCCAAACACACCTCTACCCGAAATCTCACTCATTCCACCGACCCGTTTTGATACTGTCAAGTCATCCCGATATTCCGCTGACATGGTTAATCGCGACCACTTAATTCCGAGCGCAACTGACGCCACAGGAGATATACGTTGAAAGCCAAACACATCAGAGTGAGCTATCCTACCAAATGTTCTTTCCTGTTGTATAGCAGACATGAAAACGTTCGCGCCCAACTTTCCATCTAAAAAAATGTTAACCTTAGCTTTCGGGATAAGATACCACCGCAATCCAGCGTCCACAGCTCCTCTGTGGTGCACCTCACTAAGATAATGTTGTGCAGCTGTCTGGTTGTATTCATGGAAAAGCAGCGGATGCACTTTTTTTTGCGCGTAACCCACCTGTCCAAGCACAGACCACCTTGAATTCAAAGACCTTTCAAAATAGAAACCAGCGCCCCATGAGCGACTGGAAGAAAAATCAATGATCGATCCCTCATATGATCCTTGCGGTACATCTTCCTTATGATACCAATCCCGTCCATAATCTCCTTGAATGCCAAACTCCCAATATGGAGCGCGTTGCTGCGCTATGGCTGAAAAACTAAAAACAAGAGAGCTGAAAAGTAAAACTATTATTCTCATAACCTGGGCAGCTAAGTAATGGATACGGCATGAATGACTATTAACCAACAAGTTACTTAAAATTTTCAGCTTACAAATAAAAGGTTATTTCCCTTTTCGAATCCCCTCCACCTTCTCGAAAAATTCCAGCAACTCCTTAAACGAAAAGTAAGTGTTACTCAAATTTTCATTTCGACCCAGTTCGTTTTGGGCGAGCATGAAACCGCTGAACATTGTCCAGAGTTCGTTGGTCCAGCTTTCGGCGGTGCTGCTGCTGAGCAATGCGCTTACTTCCTTTCCATAAGCGATCCATTTCGCATTGTCTGGCTCATTAATGTGTGTTTTTGCGTTCATTTATGGGGTTTTAAATGTGTAACTGGAAATGTGTTTCCGAACTTTCAATTTGTAATCTGGCAAAGCACGGAATTCCTGCAAACTAAACGCACTGTCTCCCGCCGGTACATTACTCCGAAATGCTTGTAAAATACTCGGAGACTTACCGATAGATTTATATAAATTGCCTTTTTAACAAACCACATTCCCGCATGACACATACTACGCCCAACCCAAAAATCCACGAAGGCCGCAACCTGAAACGATTCCGCGAAATGCTCGGAATGAAACAAGACGTCCTCGCCATGGAACTTGGCAGCGAATGGAACCAGCAAAAGGTTTCGCTACTGGAACAAAAGGAAAAGATAGATTCCGACATCTTAGAGCAGGTTTCGGCAATCTTGAAAATGCCCGTTGAAGCGATCCGGAACTATGATGAAGAGCAGGCCGTGAACATTATTGCTAATACATTTAATGATAGCGCAATGTTGAATGCTGTAAATAACAACCCAACTTTTCACCCAGTTGACAAACTCATTCAACTTCATGAGGAGAAAATTGCTTTGTATGAGCGGATGTTGAAGGAGAAAGATGAGATGATGGGGCGGCTGGAGCGGTTGATTGGGGGGAAGTGACTTTTTGTGGAGAAGGTTATCGTAACTTTGTAAGTGTTCGGAAATGACTGAAAAAGAGCTTTATATAATTGCCGGTTGCAATGGAGCTGGAAAGACTGCCGCCTCATTTTCCATATTGCCTGAGATTTTAGAGTGTAAGGAATTTGTAAATGCTGATGAAATCGCAAAGGGCGTATCTCCATTTCAGCCAGAAAAAGTAGCTTTGGAAGCTGGTCGAATAATGTTAAATAGAGTCAATGAGTTGCTTAATGGCGAGGAAAGCTTTGCATTTGAAACAACATTATCTACCAGAAGCTATAAACAAAAAGTAGACGAGGCGAAAAGAAAGGGATTTTCTACTACATTAATTTTCTTTTGGCTCAAAAATGTTCGACTCGCCGAAGAGCGTGTAAAAATGAGAGTCGCAGAAGGAGGACATAATATTGAGCCTGATGTGATAAAACGAAGATATCGGAAAGGCATTAAGAATTTATTTGATATTTATTTGCCAATTGTCGATCATGCATTTATCATCGACAATTCATTCGAGAAAGAAGAACTAATAGCACATAGGGCAAAAGATACGGAGTGGGAGATCATTGACAGTGAAAAGTATAATCAACTAAGACATTACTATGAGCACAATTAAAAAGCAAAAGGAATTACAGGAAAAAATCATTTTAGGGCTCAAAAAAACCCATGATAACGTCATTGCATTCAAAAAACAAAAGAATACCGAGCTTGTTGTGATGAGGGGTGATGAGATTGTAAAAATCAAGCCTTGGGAACAATAAGAACAGTTCCAGGATGAATAAGTGTATCCGCCCCAATGATCACATTAACCGTTAGTTTCTTCACACCAACCGAATATTCATTTCCTCCTTAAAGCAGTTTCAATTGTCATAGTATTACAGTGGTTAAAATCCACATTTAAACTTAATACTTATGAACAAACTGTTTAGAAAAATCACATTCTTGTCTGGCGCTGCGTGCAGTTTCTTTCTGATCTCATGTCAGGAAGAAGCAATTGATACGGCGATTCAACCTGCGATTAAGAATCAGGAAACTGCTTTGGCGCCGCCGGTTATGATCGCTGAATTAAGATTATCGAAATTTGGTAACGACACACTGATCTATAATCCGGACGGGCGGATCAAGCAGCGAATCAATGCTGAGGGATACAGCGTGTTTCGAACGGATTATAAATACGCTAACAATGCGATTACGGCATCCAAATACAAGAATGACATCCTGCAATGGAGATCAGAGTGGCGCCTGGAAAATGGCCGTGCCGTGGAACTGAAAAGGAAAGATTATCATGTAGGCGGTGTCATAGGCGAAGAGACTTCGTACATAGCTTATCACTACAACAATCAAAATCAGCTTGTTAAGCTGCTCATCAATGAAGGCAAGAAAAGGACTGTAACATTGTCTTATGATAACTTGGGCAACGTCGTGAAATTCCTGTTCGTGAAAAATACCGATACGGGTGATGTCTTCCAGGAGCTGGTAAAATTTGATTACACAGAGTATGTCGGTAGTCCTACCCAACATGATAAAGGTTCTACGATCAATCTGCACGTTTTCGGGCCGCAAGGACTCTCTTGGATGGGTGATCGTTATCTTCCGATTTTTGGAAAATTTGGTAAAAGTCTTTTGAAGAAGACAGTTTGCTCGAGTTCTTTTCCGACATATAAATATGCTTATGATCTGGACACTAACGGTTATGTGAAAGATCAAAAGAGTTACACAGAAAAAGGCGCACTCATTTATAGTGAGCAGTTGAAGTATGTTTCGCCAATCACTGACACCTATAAACGATAAAATTCAGCTTGTGTAGTTATCTGGTGGAGCGAAAAAAGGGGATGAAGAAATCAATTCTTCATCCCCTTTTCCAGTATTAATATATTCTAACTCACTTTCCCCATCACATACATTTCTTCCATCGTCGGTGAGGGAACGCCGCCTTCTTTTTCAAGCGTGATGGCAAAGGCAACTGCGCCGGGCTTTGTGTTCTTCATTTTCAGAACTTTTCCTCCAAACTCATTGTCAATCATCCCATTGTCTACTGGCTTTCCATCCACAATGCTCCAAAGCTGATATTGCTTACCCGCAGGTGGTTTTGGCAGGTTTTGAATGTCGAGTAAAACCTGGTTAGTTGCCGTGTGCCAGAATGCTGAAACCGAGCTCTGCGGTGATTTTTCCAGTCCGGCCAAATGCACCGTTTTGTATTCGGGATTGCGATAAAGGCTAGCGAGCGATTGTGCATAACCAAATTCCTTTTCGATCGTTCCCATTTTGGAAGCCATTTGCTCATTGTCCTGCTTCAACTTGGTCATCTGCGTGGCCGACCAGCCCGCAAAAATGGCCAGTAAAACGGATGCTGCAATGGCTAGCTTCGCCCAGAATGGCGTTACTTCTCTCGTTTCAACTTGGTTAAAAACATTGTCTATCACCTTCGGTCCTTCGACAGAATCCGTTGGACTGACTGTGTTGAACGTTGTAGGCGCGCTATTGTTTATGCTTTGGTCAACGTTATTTTCACCTTCAATTTTATCTTCAGTTTCCTGTGCGGAATCAAAATTCATCTTGGCAAAAAGCGACTCTTTCAATGAAGCAGGAGGTGGCGTCTGATGTTTAAGTGCATATTCTTCCAATGCGCTTTCAGTCCGCAGCAGCTCTTCTTTTATCTCAGGGTAAATATGAGACATACACTCCACTTCCTGTTTTTCCTGAGGAGAAACAGTGCCCAATACATATTCCTCTAATATACCGGACTCTATGTAGGCTTGGATATTCATACTGCAAAGTATTGTTTTAACTCTTGTAATGCTGTTCGGATCCTTGATTTCACAGTTCCCAAGGGGATACTCAGCTCCTCAGATATTTCTTCATGCGTGTATCCCTGAAAATAGGCCATGTCGATGAGGATCTTCCTCTCGGGTCTCAGCATATTCACAATGGCTTTCATCTCCGAGCTCGATGTCAGAGAATCTTCGTATACATCCCTTTCATTCAGGACTGCCTTGTTGTCGATATCATCCATCGCTGGTTTTCTCCCCTCAACCCTTGCCGCGTCTATCGCACCATTTCGTGCAATATTCATGATCCATGTAAACAACCTTCCTTTTTCCGGATTGTAAGAAGCAATGTTCTTCCAGATTTTAAGAAAAGATTCCTGCAATACATCTGCGGCGCGCTCCTCGTCCCTCAACGTTTTTGAAATGATATTAAACAAAGCTCCTGAGTAATGGTCGTACAGAAATTCGAAAGCTGTTCGCTCGTTTCTCTTTAGAGCCAACACCAGTTCCTCTTCCGAGTATTTTAACTTACTAGTCGCCAAGAGTTGCTTAACATTTAATTGTATGTTACTAAATGGCAATCTAACGAATTTTCGGAAGAACCGGTCACGGCTATTATAAATTATTGTGTCCTGATTCCAACCATTAAAAACTCTGGTTAGCTGCGGTAAAGAGGGTTTCCCAAGGTGGGGATAAAATGTGTTTATCATAGTGTGTTTTTTCTTCATATACGAATAACACACCAGAATAGATCAACAATTTGTCAACTCTTGTTCAAGACATTAAAAGATTATCCTTATTTCCGGATTTTTTCGATCCGCAAGTGCGCCAGAAACAGGAAGAGTGCCATCAGGCTCAGCAGATAGATAATATTGCGCGAATCAACAAGCCCTTTTCCAAGTGCAAGATATTGCTGATCCAATGCTGCCCAGCTCAAAAGCTGAGCGCCTAACCCCACGCCGGCCAGCTGAGCGAGTGCTCCAAAACCGATATACCAGATAAAAGCCAGAAAAACGCATGCTATAAACGCAATGATCTGATTGTCGGTCAGCGACGAGGTCCAGATGCCCATGGAAACAATAACGCCGCAAAAAAGCAGCAGGCCAATGTACGAACCGACAACGGCTGCTGAGTCCACATTTCCTTCTGGGTTCCCAAGCCTGTAAACGCTGTAATAGTAGATAAGCGTGGGTAAAAGTGTGATCGCAACCAAAACCCAGTTTGCAAAAAATTTACCCAAAACCAGCTCGCTGTTCCGCAACGGTTTGGTGAGCAACAATTCCAATGTCCCGTTTCTGGCTTCTTCTGCAATGGGACCGCATGGTGATGGCCGGAATCAGAAAAAGCAAGACATAAGGGGCAAGCTGAAAAAACGAACCTAAATCAGCATAACCATAATCAAGGATATTAGAATCAGGAAAAACCCAGACGATCAGACCCACAGCTGTTAAAAATGCGGCCATCACAATGTAGGCGATCAGCGAATTGAAAAAGCTGCCTATTTCCTTTTGAAAGATTGCAAACACTATCTGAAGATTTAAATCGGGTGACCTTTACTCAAAGACTGGCTTTTCACGGCGAACGATAGCAGCTACGATCAATGCAATAACCAATCCTGTGATCACATATAACACAACAGTCATCGCAAACATAATGCCTGGCGACATGAGCTTCTGAGAAAACTCCATAGCCATATCAATTTCTGAATCATCCTTGCCTCTACGTTCCATATCCTCCCGCACTTTGTCTAGTGCCTGGGCAAGCATGGTGTTATCAATGAATCGCGTGTAAAACATTGAGAAAGCAGCGCTTAAGACACCCATTACAGCCGAGGCAAGCGCTCCCACGCCAACGCCTTCGCCAAACGAGATGTATCCTCTATTCTGCGTTTTGAAGTCTTTCATTGCCAGCACAATCCCTACGACCATGAAAACGAACGACAATGAGGATAATGCCTTGTTGTCTGAAAGCCCGGTTACATTAATGATCGTTGTAAAAATCATGATCACAACGGCGGTCAAGACACCATATTTGAGGGCAATGCGTGCGGTAGAGACTTGTTCTTCCATTTAAGTCGATTTAAGATTTGTTGTGAAACACACCATAATCCTGTTTTCTGAAAATCAGCGAAATCACAAGGATCGGGATAATGGCCATTAGGGTTTTCTTACTAACTTCATCCATAATGATCTCCGATCGCTTCATGCCGCCGACTCCGTTATACATTTTGGCAAATTCAGCTTCACCGATATTCTTCACCAGCTCAGCTTTCCCTTGCAGCATTAGGGCTTTCATTTCAGCAATGTAATTGGTAAAAACAGCAGGATCACCGTAAGTTACAAAAAAGTAAATCAGCCAGCCAGCAATCAGCGCCCCGATCGTGTTCACTACATAGCCGATTGTCAAAGCCTCCCAAAGGTGTAAAAACCCGTTCCCGACATTCTTGCGATAATACCAGCAAGCGCCTGCGATGAAAATGACATGTATGCCAAAATCAAGCACCTTGTTATTTCCCAATGGCACGATCCCGATCAGATAAAGACCGATAAAGAAAATGAATACAAGCACGCCTGTCATTAGTCCGAAAACGAGCGAAACTTTAAGTATTGGTTTATTAAAATATGCAATTATCGACTTCATAGATACCATTCCTGTTTTCCGTTGTTAACAACTCCTCTTACTTTTCCTCGCAACGTTTGTCCCAAAAATGGTGTGTTCTTCGATTTTGAAAAGCTTTTATCAAATGTCCAGGTTGTGTCCTGCTCGAATAATGTCAGATTAGCCAGACTGCCCTCTGCAATGTTGCTTGGCTGCAATCTGAGAATGTGGCGAGGAGCTGCCGTAAATTTTTCGATAACCTCTTCCAAAGACAATCCGCTATGCATTAACGCGAGTGAAAATGCGGTTTCCAGTCCGGTTATGCCAAAGTCTGCGTGATCAAATTCAAGGTTTTTGCTCTCTTCATCATGCGGATTATGGTCCGAAACAATCGCATCAATGGTCCCATCAGCAAGTGCTTCCCGAATGGCCTGCGCATCGGCAGCCGAACGGAAAGGCGGATTTACTTTCAGGTTTGTGTCAAAATCGATCAGATCTTCGTCGGTAAACGCAAGCTGGTGCGCGGCAATGTCGCAGGAAACCGGCAACCCGTTTTGCTTGGCTTCCCGGATCAAATCCACCGCTTTTTTCGAGGAAATCAGCGAAATGTGTAACGCAGGCGCATCGGACTTGTACATGCTTTTTTCTAATGCGTAAGCCAGCAATTTAAGGTCGCGCATCAGCATCATCTCTTCGGCTAACGCAGGCATTCCTTTCATGCCGATAAGCGTACTCGTCAGCCCTTCGTGCATTTGACCGTAAAGCGTCAATTGCTTGTCTTCCGGCCTGTTCATCAGCAGCGCATTGAGCGGCTGCAGATATAAGATGGTTTTCAAAAACAGATCCGCATTCTGCACCGGGTGCTCGCCATCTGTAAATGCAATCGCTCCGGCTTCATGCAAGTCGATCATTTCAGTGAAATCGACCCCTTCGGCTTTTCTCGTAACCGCAGCTGCAACGTGTAATTTCACCAGCCCGCCACTTCCCGATTGCCGGATGTAATTCAATGTGTCTTTGCTGTGAACAACAGGCTCTGTGTTCGGGAGCAGCACAATTTCTGTAAACCCGCCGCGCGCCGCAGCAGCACGGACGGATGTCAAATCTTCCTTATGCTCAAATCCCGGATCGCGGGAAGCCACGCGCATATCCACCCAACCAGCGGACACACACAGATCTTTGCCTTCCTTAACCTCGGCTCCATCTGCATCCAGATTGTCCCCGATTGCTTTTATCGTCGAGCCTTCAATCAGAATGTCCTTAACCTGACCGTTGAACGGCGATTGTTTATCAATGATTCGAGCTGAGCGTATTAATAATTTCATAAGCGTATTAAACAAACTGCCGGCTTGCATTGTGTCAAACCGGTTTCAAAAAAAAAGCTCCAAAACGGAGCTTTTAACCTAATATCAGGCACCTATAAACTTTTCGTATTCTTCGGCGGACATTAAACCAACTTCATCACCAGGGCTCGACAAGCTGATTTTCACCATCCAGCCGCGTCCGTAAGGATCTGTATTTACAAGTTCAGGCTCTCCGTCCAATTCTTCATTTACTTCCAAAACGGATCCTGCAACCGGAATGAACAGGTCAGAAACAGTTTTAACCGCTTCAACTGAACCGAAAACCTCTCCTTTTCCCAGCTCATCACCAACTGTATTGATATCAACGTAAACAATGTCACCTAATTCGTTCTGCGCATGGTCCGTAATGCCAATGGTCGCTATATCACCATCGATGCGAATCCATTCGTGATCCTCTGTAGACTTAAGTTCTGACGGGAAATTCATGGTTAAATCAGGTAAGTTGTAAACATCTTTGAACCGCAAATTACAGGATGTAGGTTGTATTTTCCAAATCAAAAAGTTATTCCGCCAAATTGAATTTCAACTGCACACCACCCGACGTGCTTGCACGGTAAAACGAATTGGAAACCAAAGGATCATTAAACGTCCTGTCGAAATAAAACTGCACGCTCAAACGGTTATTAACCATGTAATTGACGGTTGGACGAAGCTGGAAGTTGATGTTACCCGCAATCGGGATATTCTCTCCGTCAAACTTCCGCTGAATCGACCGCGTATCACGGAAAGTGAGGCCGAGCTGCATGGTCATGTCATTTTTCAGCTTTTTCTTAACTCCATTGATCTTGAACGGGATTGCCACATTGTTTTTGGTAAATCCAATGTTCACGGTCACGTCCTGGTTGAAAAGCTCTGCCATTTGTGAGTTTGACAAATTCAATGCGATCGTGCGGTCTCTGTTGTATTCGATCCGCGCGGTAACCCTGCTCTGCGTTCTGAATTCGACTCCCACCAGCGGCTGGAATTTCTCCGATAATGTGATCGTGCTCATGGAGAACACAGGAATATATTGTCCCAGATCATTTCTGCGCGTCGATAACGGATATCCGGTTACAGCGAGATTTACATAAAGCGCTTCGTAATCCAATGATGATGTAAAGTTTCCGACGCTATATTGTGACATGTATTTGTGCCGTAATGTAAATGAGCTGAAAAGGCGTTTAAAGCCCGACAGTTGCGAAAGTCCGTTGTAACTCAGATCCCAGTTCGGCATCGGAAATTTCAGGAATGGGTTTGTCCGCACAGTCGCCGGGTCTTTGCCCGTGTAAGCCGCAAAGAATGACGAGATCAGAACGTCCTGCGAAGTCTCATTATATTCTCCGCCACTTTGATTTTCTGCATTCAACCGATCCCTTAAAATAGCGCGGTAAGCTCTGAATTTATCAAAAACAGGAGACGAATTATCCCGTTTCATTTTCGCAAAGGCCGTCCGGAACGACAGGAATGACATGCTGAACTGACCATTACGCAATGGGCTCTGTGAAACAAATCCGCCCGATGTATCCGGTCTGTAAAATTCCTGATAAGCATCCTGTCTCGTAAGCCGCGCTTCAATGATCAGCCTGAAATCTTTGAATGGTTCCAATGTTGTGTTCGCGGAAAAATTCTTGGCAATCGTTTGCTGGAACGGCATATTTTGCTGCTCGCTTCGCGTGATCCAACCTTTTTCTGCCGCCTTAACCTGGAAATTCCTGTCCTGCTGGCCCAGCACGAATGGTAAGCCAGGCGCATTGGTGTTGTCTATCCCGAAATATTTTGGTGCCCGCAGATAACCCGGAAGTGACGTCGTTTCCTGGACCGAATAACTCACATTGATTCCCCGAACAGTCATCAAAGCGCGCGTAACACTTTTCAGGATGTCGGTCGTTCGCATGTCAATTTCTTCAATATCACCCGGGCTTCGCGCAAAATTCTTGCGCCCAGCCGAAGGCGTGTTGGCGAATTTGAGATATCTCAGTTTGTTATAAAGCAGCACAAAATCGACTTTTCCAGTCACACCGCGCTCTCTGCTGTTGCGGATAATGTCTCCGAAAGGAAGCCCTAATGTATCTTTTAAGCCAAATGCATTTGCCTGATATTGATAAGCAATGGAATGCTTGTAATCGGCTGTCATCCAGTCCACCAGTGGAATTTTGTCCAATGGCAGACGGTAAGTAAGATCAATCTTTTGATCGTAATTCTTGATCCTGCCCAGCTTTTTAAAATTCGACCAAAGCGAATCTTTCTTTTCTGCCGAGTTGATATCACCCATCGGCTCGTCAATGATGGAATTGGCCGATGCATTATAGCTTAACGTCATATTGCGCGTCAAATTCCAGCTCAGATCGTAATAGCGGTTAAACCAGAAATATTTTTCATACAATGGCTGAATGCCGTCCGTCGTCAAGTCCGCATTGCGCAATTGCGTTTTCAGGAATCTCCTGTCCACATCGGTGCGAACGGAAACCATGTTTGGCAATAATGTAAGGTTCACATCCTTGATCAGGTCCGCCCATCGACTCGTCGCTTTCCAGTTTTTGAACGGCTCAATGGCCTTCGGTTGGCTGCTGTATACATAAGAAATGCCTCCGCGATAATTGCGCTGCGCATATTCCTGCGTCAGGATATTCCTTCGCTTATCGTCACTGAATGCGTAAGTGAACGAGAAGTTTTCAAAATCATAGAAATGGTTTCGCGCGCCGGGCTTCGTTTTGATCTTCCGGACATTTGAAAAATTGATTCCCCGCTTGACGCCATTTTCCTCAACCATCCGCCGATAACCGTCCCGCTCCTCATCCGATTCCAGATTATCCAGCGAAGTGTTGAGTGGCGTATCCGGGTCGAGCGGATTAAAATGCGGCTTAACATTGCGCCGGTCATAACTCAGGAAAAGCGGAATACTGAAACCCCAGCTTGCCGGTAAAAGCTTGTCCAATGCAATGTTGCTGGAAACCCCGTATTCTGTTGTGAAATTACGGGAACGCTCGCCAATGCGCTGCTGCACGCTGCCAAAACCAAAGGTTTCAAGTCGTCCTGATGCGGTTAATGTTGCAAAATCGGCAAGTTTGGCATTCAGCTGCGCAATGGCCGCGACACCGCCCGTGTCGTCAAATCCTTCCACATGCATTTCATCCACCCGAGATACAAAAGCTCTTGGGCCGCTCGTCCTGCGATTTCGGAGTTCCGCATCCCGATCATCATCACCCGCACCGAACTCAAATCCGGATTTCCTACAACAGTGAGTTTATATCTCCCATCCGCCGTTGTAATCGTGTACGGAACACTAAGGTTTCTGTCAAGCTGGCGGTTGCGCTGGGCCTTGGCTTCTATCAGGTCTGCTAATGCAATGTTCAGCTCATTTTCTTCCGGCCAAACTTCCCTATCGATTGATTGATTAGGCAAGGTGGCCTTCAAGCTGGAAAGGTCTATTTCGTAATAATTTTGGGTAAGGTCAGTTCCGATCCGCATGAAAGCACCCACCATGCGGTCCTCATTCTGCTCGTTTTGCATATGCACATACATGCGCAATCTTTTACGGAAAAGCAGGTCGAGATTCACATTTTTGAACACAGCCCTTGAATCGCCGTCACGCAGGTCCGTAACGCAAAGGCTCATCGACTGCTCATTCAGCAAAAGCGGAGGACGTTGCGTGTTATCCTGGTCACGTATCCAGCCGGGTGGAATCTGGTAAACGTATTTATTAGAGCTGGTTTCATCCACCGTGCTGTTTTCCTCAATACTAACCGTTCCGACAGTAAACTTAGCGTCATAAGGCTCCGGAACTTCCTGCAAGCCAGGGGCATCGAGGTTCGAAGTGTATTTCCTGTATTGCTGTCCAACCATTTGCAACTGTGCAAAACGAAGCACAACAGGTTGCTGAAAATCAGTGAGATACATGCGCATAAAACGAATGGATTTGAACCCATTCATATTTCCGATCATTCCGGAAAACTCCTTAATCGGAACGCGGAACAAATACCAGGTCTGATTATCGGCTGTGTTAATGGTTTTATCAACGATATAACCCTTTCCAACTGCGAGCTGGTTTGGTTTTAAATCAATTTCATATTCGTAATAAGATTCATTGTCATTGATCGTGTTATCCACGTTCATGTCCTCACCATCGGGAACATTGGTTGAAGCAGGCGTTACATCTGCATTTCTTCCCAAACTTTCCGGAGAGTTGTTCTCCATGCCAATGTAATTTTTGTAGCGTTCAAGCACTTTCAGATCTGCGCTGTCGAGGCTTGCGCCCAAGAAGAATTGAAAATCATCGCCGGACGGGTCATTCAAAATCTGCGCTCTTGCTTCCGGGGTAAGATTCGCAGGAAGGCGGTCGATGAATCGTCTGAAAAATGCACGTTCTTCCTCATTGCTCAATCCATCCAATCCCACATCCTGACGCTGGCGTGCACCGGATTCATTACTGAATGCATTGATCAGATATTGTGATTTGGTAACATAGCCCCAAGCCGTAGAATCCACATTGACACCAACCTGTTTCGGAACAATCGGAAGTCCGTTTTCGAAATTGTAACGCTCGTCAGGAATAACGTCTTCTGAAATATCACCCAGGTTAAACACCAGCTTTCCACCTGTTGTATTTGGTCGCTCATCCGCACTTCCGTCCCGGACTGTCCCTAGCTTGTCATTAATAAATGGGTCCAGCATCCAGAATTCAATGCTTTCAATGTTGGCATTGTCAAAGTCATTGTCCGAAGTGATCGCCCTGCTTATTGCACCAAAGTTTTGTCTTGGATTTTTAAGGCGTCCGCTAGGAAGCAGATCAGCATTATAATTATACATGCCTCTTTCGCTTGGATAGTAGGCAATGTCAAGCACATTCTGCGGATACGAAACAAGCCCGGCAATGGCACGTTTCGGGAAAATTTCGTTGGGCAGATAAAGCCTTTCGTAATAATATTTGTGATCCTCATCTTCGAGGTTAGCCGGCGGCTGGTAACCACCGCCTAGTCCCTGCGCACCGCCGAAAATATTATCAACTGTATAAGCTGAAATTTTGGCTCTTCTGTATCCGTAATCCAGCGTTTTCCCATCCGTTCCCTGGCGGAATGCGGGCGGAACTCCTGCAAGTCGCCACTTTTGCGGCTGTCTCGACAAATCGTAAATGGTGCGAGTTGCCTCAAAATCGTCAACTAATGAACGGTTATTCACGTCTTTTGAAACGCCGGGAAGTATTTTTGCAAATTCGCCTTTAAACTGAATGCTCGACATTTCCTTGGTTTGTATCAAAGGCAATGCATCCAGCCATTTGGTAAGGAACGGAACATCTTTTCTAAAATTAATGTCGAACCCGATCATTGTGTTGTTAACAGGCTCATTGCCAATTGAAACACGCGATAAGAAACCAGCAGGCCGCTCGCGGTATTTCATCAAGGTCATACCCAGGCTCATGTCGCGGCTAACCATGTAGTCCAAACGTGTTCCAAGCAGGGAACGGATCTGGTTCTGGAACATGTCAGGGCGTTCGTACTCAATAACAATCTCCCTGCCGGAATTCATCACACTGCTGTTCAGAATGCGGACACGGCCAATTTGCGCTTCAACAATGTAATCGGAACCCGGAGAAAGCGGAACACCGCCGGATGTGACGGTCACGGAAGTTTCAAGAACGCCAAATGGCAGCTGCACCTCAGCTCCCCCACTCGATTGGTAAGATCCCTTAATGAAAAACTTATTGCGCTCTGATATTTGCTGCGCATCAATCATTGTAGTCGAATAGAGCTCGCCGAAGACATATTTGTTTCGGAACTGCTCTTCACCCGCACCAAATTTCCTGGCCAGGTTTGATCCGAATGGTTCAAGAACGGGGAAAATGATCCGGCCTGTATTACTATCAACAGTGATGCCATTTACAAAGTCAAAGTTTCCGTCAGGTTGGAGATCATTGACAGGGTTCAACCGGTCGAGACCCATGAGGCGGATGAGCGGAATGTTTGCTATGCTGCTTTCCTGCAAGTTCGGATTATCAATTCCGGTCTGGTCATCTTTATAAATGATCCGAAGCTGAAAACCTTGTTTATCGATCTGGCTCGTTCCCAACGAATAAACGTTTTTCATCATCAGGTTCCACATCGGCAACTTCGTGTTGTTACGGATCGTCGACGATTTGAGCAACTTCAATGCAATCACTTCATTATCCCTACGCGCCTGATAATCCTCGGTAAGCTCCCCTACTTTAAATGATCGCCCGTTCAATGTGTATTCGTAAGAAACGGCAAGCACTTCGTCATTTCTTAATGCATTGGTCAAAGAAATGTATCCCAATTGTGGATGAAATGTATAATCGCGGTCTGCAATCAGCCTTTTTGCACCACGAAGCAATTCATAGTCAACAGCCCTTTCCAACCCTAGACTTGTGATGGCGCTGTTCGTATTGTCGACCTGACGGAAACCTGTGTTGTCTGAAAAGTGTTTTGTAAAGTCCGTTTGCGCTGTTATCCGCAGGTGAAGTTGAGCGGATGGGTTGTAAACTCGGGTTGGCAGATTTATACGGAGCTGGCTCACCCAGATCGGCAAAACCCACAACATTACGCAATGATTCCGTTGTCGTGGTCCTGTTCGTAACATACACTTCCATCCGCGTTACCGTTACGCCGGACGTAATGGTTGGTGTATTTTGTAACGAACGTTCGTAATTATTTCTAAAATATTGGGATAGGAAGAAGTTCCGGTTTTCGTCATACGTGTCCGCACGCAATTCGAAGTCCCGGCTCTGTGCGCCGCCACGCAATACGATTCTTTCCTTGCTGGATTTCTGCTGTGACGCCACCAAAGTCGCGCTTAACCTGCCAAATTGAAGGTCCGTTTTTAGACCAAACAGATTTTGCACACCAGGAATCAGCTGGCTGTTAATGGCCCAATTGATATTTCCAGCCTCTATTTTCCGGATAAAGCTTTCTTCAGGATTTTTATAATTCAGCTTAATCGCATTCTCAAAATTGAAGTTTGCTTTTGTATCAAAATTGGTTTGAAAACCAAGCTGATCGCCCAGCCTCGCATCAAAGTTGATGCTGATCTGCTCATTAAAAATGAATTGTGTATTTCTTCTCTGACGGATTGGAATGGCTGGATTGTCGAGAAACTGGTGCATTAAGCCCAAATCCAGCGACACAAATCCTGTTGGCTTAAAATTGACGAAGTCGTCACCCAAGAGTTTTGAAAGTCCTGGCGGAATGTCCAGTTTTGGCAAAAGTCCTCTTGAACCCATTGCACTTTTCCCGTCCTGCCTGCCTGCATATTCGCGTAGCAAACTTTTGAAAGCACGGTCTTCCTGAATCTTGTCGTAAGTCGAAAGATCCATTCGCTCGGGCGCGCGGTAATTCAGATTTCCTGCCGGCGTACGAATGCTTTCTGAAACGGCCACCTTGCCGGTGCTATCCAGTAAAATTGAGGTTGAAATGTTGCCCGGGTCGCGCAAATAAAATGGCGAGCGTGGGCGTGGTTCTGCAACGCGGTTGGAATAAAAATCTTTCCAGCGCATAATGAGCTGGCTTCCCGACCGGTCTATTTTCCTTTTAGTAGTGTCCTCAGGAACAGTATCGGCCACAATTGCCCAATCCTGCGCCTGCCCTGAATATGGTTCGTCCATATCGACAGAGACATTTGCTAAAAGTACAGCGCCCGTCGATATGGTTAATGCCTTAAAAAGAAAGGAGTAAATCGTTGATGACAAGGTAATATACTTATTTAGAGAAGGTTGCAGCTACAATCAAATCCATCAAAACGACTTTACTATCGTAAATTTTTTTACCAAATATCATTACAGTTCGATTATCGAAGTGCTAGTTTTATCAGATTCTCAACCGTGATTGTGTTCCCCTCACGCTTTATAATGGCGTCCAGGCTCTTCTCTGCGGTCGGCTTTGGAATACCCAAAGTAACGAGCGCAGCTAATGCTTCACTTTTTACAGTGCCTGAGGGACTATCTATGCTTCTCGGTCCGGTAGACACAAGGTCTTCTTTCCGAATTTTATCCCGCAATTCCAATATAACGCGTTGAGCAGTTTTTGACCCGATCCCTTTGATTGATTGTATCAAACGCAGATCTTCATCTATAATTCCTTGCCTGATTTCCGATGAGGAAAGCGACGAAAGCATTACCAATGCAGTTGACGGGCCGACTCCCGATATGCCTATCAGGTCCAGGAAAAGCCTCTTTTCATCATTTCCCCAAAACCCATAAAGGATATGGGCATCTTCCCGTATATTCAGGAACGTTACGAGCTTGCACTTCTCCCCAAGCTCGGGCAGGGAAGTGTAGGTTTGTAAAGAAATCCGAACTTCGTAGCCTAATCCGTTTACATCGATAATGGCATATGCCGGATCTTTGTAGACTACAGTTCCGTTAACGTAGGCAATCATATAAATAGTATGTGTAATTGATGCGTATTCACTAGACAGAAATAATGAGTTTCTGACCAGGCTTGATAGCGTTTCCTCTTATTCTGTTTTTCTTTTTCAATTGTCCTATTTCCAGTCCGTAACGCTGCGATATAATCCATAACGTGTCTCCCTTTTGAACTGTATGATAGCGCTTTTTGGTATGCCTGTCGTTTCTGACAATTTCCTTTTTCGGTGCAGGAGCAGTGTTTACAGCAAGTTTAGCGCCGCGAACCGGTTCTTTTACTTCTTTAAGAATAACCAGTCGTTGTCCTTTATTGATATTGTTTCGGCGTAAGTGGTTCCATCTTTTCAATTCCGAAACGGATACGCGGTATTTCTTGGGCAATAGAAAGCAAATTTTCTCCTCTTCTGACGGTGTGTGATGCTCTTTTCGTGCGCGTTTTTTGCGTAACCACGTCTTCGCTTTCAGCATCGTAATCCTCATCTTCACTCACCAGTTGCTGGCTCACAACCGCATAAGGAAATGCCGGATTTTTACCCATCGAATCCAGAACAGTGCTATCCAGCTTGGCCACCATTACGCCAGGCTGCAACAGCAATCTGCGCGTGCAAGAATCCATAATCGAATTCCGGTTGCTCACCAGATAGGTGAACTGCATGCTAGGCACTTTGAGAACAAAATCACGTGTCTGATCAGGAAGTGATGTTTTGGTGATCTGTGGATTCAGTTTTTTAATGTCTTCGAAATCAATGTTGCTGTTTTTGCAAAAAGCCAGCAGATCAATGTATCCGTTAATGTGTATCGTGTCATTCGGAATCTGGAACTCCATTTTCTGTGGGAAAATGCCGTGATCATTTCCGTAGTTCATCATGTAGTTCATCGCCACATATTGCGGAACGTACGAACGGGTTTCGCGGGGAAGAACATTGTAGATTGTCCAGAAAGTTGTCCCATGTGAGCGGCGCATTGCACGCTTAATGTTGCCGGGCCTGTGTTATAAGAAGCCAATGCTAGCTCCCAATCGCCGAAAATGTTGTAGAGTTGTTTCAGATAGCGGCAAGCAGCTTCGGTCGCTTTTACGGGCTCGAAACGCTCGTCAATATATTTATCCTGATAAAGGCCAAACTCGCGGCCGGTTGCCGGCATAAACTGCCACAAACCGCCTGCTCTCGCGTGAGAAATTACAGTCGGATTAAGCCCCGACTCGATCATTGAAAGATATTTAAGCTCAGTTGGTAACCCGTGCTTCTGTAATGTTTTTTCGAAAATGGGGAAGTAGAGTGGCATTTTCTCCATCATTGTTTTGGTGAAGTCGGCCTTTCTGTAAATGAAATACTCTACAAACTCGTGGGAAGTTTTGTGGTAAGTAAGGGGAATCGATTTTTCAAGTTTAGCAAACCGCTCTTTTAGAAGTTCACCTGAAATAGCCGGGGTATTTCCAATTTCTTCGATAGCCGGTAAAGCAGGAATCGCCATTTCCTCTGCTTCAACTATTTTCTCCAGCGTATCTTGCTCGGTTGCTAACTTTTCTTGTGGAATTATTGCCATAGCCGGCACACTTCCAAACCCTACACACATGGCTCCGAGCCACAATACTTTTTTCGAAATCTTCATCAATAAATGTTTTTTGAAGGTTAATCAATTCCCGGTTTTCAATGGCTACTATTTGTAAATGAATGCTTTACAAATAAAATTTCCTTGTTTTTAGATTTCCAACGTGCTGAAAATCTTCCTGATGAACTAGAATAATCTCTAATACATTTCACTCAAAACTTACTAACTATCGCACTTTAACGACATTCAAAAAACCGACTGTTTATTCCGGCACGATTATTTTCTTGTAACATTGGGTTAAAACATTAACCACTTAGGTAATCATTGGCATAAAAAAAGTCACTTGCGGGTTCAGCATTAACGATTTGCTTCTGAAACCACGGCTCCTTTTTTATTCAGCTTGGTTATATATTGAGCGAAAGCCAACATTTTTTCCTCACCAAAATAAGAAGCCATTATCTGAATTCCAATTGGCATCCCGTTTCCGTCTTCTCCATTAGGAACAGCAATTGCCGGATTTCCCACCACATTTGCCTGAACTGTAAAGATATCAGCAAGATACATTTGTAAAGGATCCTGCGTCTTTTCTCCAATCGTAAAAGCCGTAGTTGGCGTTACCGGTGAAATCAGAAAATCAAACTGGTCAAAAAACCGGTTTGTTTCCTCCTGCACCAATCTTCTAACGCGTTGCGCTTTGGTATAGTATGCGTCGTAATAATTTGCGCTCAGAACAAAAGTCCCCAACAGAATTCTTCTCCTCACCTCTTCACCAAACCCTTCCGTGCGCGTGTTCTTATATAAACTATCAAGATCCTTTGCTTCCGGGCTTCTGTGGCCGTAACGAACGCCGTCAAATCTGGATAAATTGGAACTTGCTTCCGCAGTGGTTAAGATGTAATAAGTAGGAAGCAGTGAATCGACCAATGGAATTTCGACAGGCGTAAGCTTCATGCCCTTCGGCACGTAACCGGTTTAATACTTCCAGTGTCTGATTACGAATGTCAGAAGAAATTGCTTCACTTTCAACACTTTCCCGAATATATCCAATGCGCGCTTTTCCGCTCCATTCCAGTTGCTGTGTGTAAGCAGGCACCGGTTTGCTCGAAACTGTGCTGTCAAAATCATCTGCGCCAGCCATTATTTCTGTCAAAAGTGCTGCATCTGCAACGCTTTTTGTAATGGGCCCGATGCAGTCAAATGATGAAGCATATGCAATAAGCCCGTAGCGCGAAATCCTTCCGTAAGAAGGTTTCACCCCAACAACTCCGCAGAACGCAGCTGGTTGCCTCACCGAACCACCCGTGTCGCTTCCAAGCGATGCGTGGCACAATCCGGCCTGGACCGCAACGGCTGAACCGCCCGAAGAGCCACCCGGAACTTTGGTGTTATCTGCGGCATTGAGCACGGGACCGAAAGAAGAGTTTTCATTCGAAGAACCCATGGCAAATTCATCACAATTCTGCCTGCCGATTACAATGGCGTCTTCATCCAACAAGCGCTGAACCGCTGTTGCCGTGTAAGGCGCTATATAAGAATTGAGAATTTGACTTCCGGCTTGCAATCCGTGGCCTTTGTGCGAAAGCACATCTTTAAGTCCGATCACCATTCCGGCTAGTCTGCCGGCCGTGCCGTTTGCTATTTTTTGATCAACTGAAATGGCTGCTTGCTTCGCTTCGTCATGATATACTTCAACGAAAGCATTCAGGTGCTGATTAGCCTCAATATTTTGCAGATAATAATCAACTAACTTGACGCAGGTCAAATCGCCTCCACGCAAATCTTCCTGAATCTCGGCTAGCGTCAGATACTCTTTCAATGTAAATTATTTGTGGGGTTGTAAATAAAGAATCAGAGCCATTAAGTATAACCTTAAAGGCTCTGCCATAAACTCGATAAGATGGAAGCGTTATTTGGGGTCTTCCATGCTTTTTTCAATATTTTCCTTAACGTCTTCAGATGCGTTCTTGAACTCGTTGATACCTTGCCCCAAACCGCGCATCAACTCAGGAATTTTCTTCGCACCGAAGAACAGTAAAACGAACAATGCAACCAAAAAGATCTCTTGTCCACCTAAACCCATAATTCCCAAAACGGTTATTGATTCCATATCTGTTTCTTTTTTAATGTTTACAAAAATAAAAATTCTTTTTCTACAGAAACTACTAAACGGTTCTGTTTTATCCTATGTTAATTGTTTTTTCACCCTTTTCCCACTGGCTGAATTTTGCAATGTCACTGCCCAGTGACTTGATGAGCCAAACGATCAATGCAACGTCATCTGTGATCCCAATAACGGGTAAAAAGTCCGGAATTAAATCGATCGGCGATACAAAATAGATCAGCACGGCCACAATCGAGAGCAAACTTTTCCAGGGCAGCCCCTTATATTCTCCTGCTGCATAAGCCCGGATCATACGGATCAAAAGCTGTACACTTCCTGCAACTTCGGCGAGATTTCCTTTGAACCCCACTTTGTTCATCTTGCCCATTACATCTTTTGCCAACTCAAAAAGACGAGCCGAATTCTGCGCATATCGGCCTGCCTTTCCAGCAGCTTTCTTGAAAAAAATTGACTTTAAAATCCTTGATATCATTGATTCGTTATTCATTATATGAAGCAAGAAAAAGTGGTTTATAATGCCGATATAACTATCAAGATACGTAAAAAATTGCATTTCGGATTGACCCCATGACTTTTAAGGCAAAAAATCTCATTCCGCTTGGTTTAAACAAATTATGTGTCCTACTTTTAGGAGAAAATTTAAAAAGCATCAATTTCTATACAATTAACCATATTTTTTATGAAGATTACTGTTGTGGGTGCAGGCGCCGTTGGTGCAACTACTGCCGATAATATTATTCGACGTGAACTGGCTGAAGAGGTCGTTTTACTGGATATAAAAGAAGGCGTAAGCGAGGGAAAATCGCTGGATATGTACCAGACAGCAGCATTGCTGGGGTTTAATACCAAACCAGTGGGCTCAACCAACGATTACGAAAAAACGAAGGGCTCTGATGTGGTCGTGATTACGTCCGGCCTGCCCCGCAAGCCTGGCATGACACGTGAAGAACTCATCGGGATCAATGCCGGGATTGTCAAAGGTGTAACCGAAAATATTCTTAAATATTCTCCCGATGCGATCATCATCGTCGTGTCCAACCCAATGGACACAATGACTTACCTGGCTTTGAAAGAGTCGGGCATCGCAAAGGAAAAACTCATCGGAATGGGTGGCGCATTGGACAGCGCACGCTTTAAGACCTATCTTGCATTGGCAATGAACGCTTCGCCGCTGGACATTCACGGCATGGTAATCGGTGGCCACGGCGATACGACCATGATCCCGTTAACGCGCCTTGCAACTTACAATGGTCTTCCAGTTAGCAATTTCCTTTCTAATGATGAATTGGAAAAAGTAGCAGCTGACACGATGGTGGGTGGCGCAACATTGACAAAACTGATCGGAACTTCGGCGTGGTATGCACCGGGCGCAGCAACATTGCTTTTGGTTGAAAGCATTGTTCGTGATCAAAAACGCATTGTTCCCTGGCAGCGTTTATCTGGAAGGTGAATATGGGCAGAATGACATCTGTATGGGTGTTCCGGTTGTGTTGGGAAGAAAAGGATGGGAAAAAATCATCCAATTAGAACTGACTGATTCAGAAAAAGCCGCTTTCGAAAAATCCGCAGAGGCTGTGAGATCGATGAACGGAGCATTGAATTTATAAACGAATCTTTTCAAATTTTTGAACATTTCCGTCATCTTTAAGATGACGGGCAATTTTTTTTCCGCATGCCATGGATGGCGAAAAACGTATTTTCGCCATCCATGGCATTTTTTTTAAATTGAAATCTGATATTGTAATACGACTGCCCCTTTTCTTGTGGACGATGCTAATTCATTTGCAACGCTGCTGGCCTTATAAATAGACCGGTTTTCATAGTTAAGCGAGATCTTGCCGCTATGGCCTTTGATAAGCCAGTTTACTCCCAGATTATAGACGTTAACCGCGTCCTGCAATCGCTCATAATCAGCATATTGTAATGATGCGTAAGGCATTAACGTGCCCTGATTTCCGAGCAGGCCATCTTTGAATTTATAACCCGCCTGAGCGTAAATCACGTTTCCTGTTCCAAACATCGGGAAAGCATTTCCTTGCGTTCCGCCTACACCAGCAATGGGTTGCGTCGTTCCGGTTGCCGGGTTCATAATGCCGTTGTAACGCAGATATCCTTTGCCATAATCCGTATTGAAATAACCCAGATAAGCCGAAACAGCGGTGCCTTTGTCCTTATTAACCGGCATATCCATGTAAGCCGCAACCGACCAAAGCGTCATATTGCTGTAAAGCGTGTCTGCACTTTCCCGGCGCCAAGTCGCGTCCTTTTGAGAAATAATGCCCGCTTCAATGTTGAGGACTTTGCGCTTGCCAAGATATGTTCCCGTCATATAACCGGGCGTTGTGTTGTCTTCCGTGTCAAAAATGTTGTAGATCAGCAAACCCTGAAACTGCTTATGATGCTTGCGCTGTGCGAAAACCGAGTTCAAACCCAGCGCAGGAGGAACAGATCCGCTGGTTTCAATCGGGAATGGGTCGGCAACGTCAATTCGGTAATTTAGTTTGCCAATTTGACCACGGCTGTAAACGCTCAATTTTCTTGCAAACTGATCTGTTTGATCGACTGTGGCTTGTGCAAAAACCGGAACGTCCATCGTCATAATGGTGCCAATGCTGGGTTGTGAAAATCTGGAAAGGCCGTTTACAACTGTGAGCCCGCCACCAAAACGAATGAAGTTGTTCCCTTTCCGCTGCACTTCATATTCACCCAATGCGTCATGAAAGAAAGCCGCGATCTTCCGGTTACTAGGCGTCCCAGCGGTGTTATAGGACGGAAATGCGCTCACCTTATTAAAGTTGTTCATGCCAAACTGCGTGTAAAAAAAGATCCGGTCCGTTAGCTGACCGAACAATTGCAGGCGCGTCCGGCGCAAACCAATGTCAAATGTGTTGGATTTGGCATCACCCAAAACAGTCGTTCCGGGATTGCTTTCATTGAACCGGAGCCAGGTCTGATTGGTAAATGTGAACTTCACATAATGTGACCCGGATTCATTAAGATTGTAGCGGATATCATTTTTGATATTATCGTCCGAAGGCTTCGCCTGAGCAAACGCAATTGTCGCATTAAGCAGCGTTATAAGAAGTACTTTTTTCATTAATTGACGTTATAGTTTTAGTAATCGAACTGCATTTAAACCCTTAACGGCGAGTAAAAAACGTTATCAAAGACTGTTAAAATGATTTGTGAACCCGAGGCAAAACGGTCATCTTTTTTCAATTTCCCAAGTCAGTCTACGAATAGTAAGGCTGCATTATGGATTGCTATACTCCTTTTAATTGTAATCAAATTTGCCGCAAATGCACAGGAAACGCCTCCTTTGACCAATTATTCGTCCACACTTTATAAGGCGCACAACCAGAATTGGGCGATTGGCCAAAGCAGCGATCAGATCATTTATGCTGCCAATTCCGACGGCCTGATGGAATACGACGGCGCATCCTGGAAGCTGCATCCGTTTCCCGACCGGCAAATTGTAAGAACGGTCCTTTATGATGAAACCGTGCCCAACGCAGTGATGGGAAGGGTCCTCAACCGGCCATTGAAAAAGGAGCAGCGCATTTACGTAGGCGGTTTTTCTGAATTTGGATATTGGAAAAAAGAGGCTGACGGACAGCTAAAATATTACTCACTAAGCAAGCAATCCAACTTCGCGAGCCTGAAAACAGAGGAGATCTGGCACATTACCAAAACGCCGCGTTACATTTATTTCCAATCCTTTTCGCACATTTATCGCTACGATGGCCAAAAGCTGATCGAACTTAAAACGCCGGGAAATTTCATGTTCCTTCGCTTTGTGCAAGGACGGCTCTTTCTGCCCACAATTGGAAAAGGGATTTATGAGCTCAAAGGCGAAACATTTGAGCCATTGCGCGGAACCGCAAGTCTTTCAACTGCAATCGTTTCATCCATCCTGCCACTTTCGGATAACAATGTATTGATCACAACATTTAAGCATGGATTGTTTTTGTGGAAAGACGGCGTTCTAAAACCCTGGAAAATCCCGCTTACCGAAGAATTGCAGCGCAACATTATCAACCGCGCGATCATGCTCCAACAAGACAGCAGCCTCGTTTTCGGGACCATTCAGGCGGGTGTGTATGTGATTGACAAAGCTGGAAACCTTAAATATCAGTTTAATAAAGAGACGGGTTTGCAAAACAACACTGTGCTCGCGCTGAAGAAGACAGTCGCAAGCAGCTTTGGATCGGACTGGATCAGGGCCTTGATATGGTCAAAATGTCGTCGCCTGTCATCTCCTATCAAACCAACGACAATCCGCTTGGCTCAACTTATGCCGCGGCCATTTGGCATGGAAAGCTTTATGTCGGTTCAAATAAGGGTGTTTTTGTGAAAAAATGGCTTTCAACCGAGCCGTTTCGTGCAGTGCCCGGACTAGAAGGCCAAACTTGGAGCCTGAATGTGTTCTCGGACCAGCTCATTTGCGGACACAATGATGCGACTTACCGGATCACCGACACAGGAATTACGAAAGTTTCGGACATTACGGGCGGCTGGGTTATGTTGCCGATTCAATCCGGAAATGACACGCTTTTGCTGCAAGGCTCCTATAATGGACTGCACGTTTATCAGAACAATACGCAAAAATTATGGACCTATGCTTATCCCGTAAAAGGCATTCCGCCGATTCCCGTAAAACAGATCGTCCGGGATAGCAAAGGACAATTCTGGCTGGGACATGCTTACCGTGGGTTATTTATGACGCGGCTGACACCCAAACTGGATTCCGCTTCGATCTGGAAGGAATATAAGGCTCCAAAAGATCTGCCGGGTGAGTTTTCAGTCGAAACCACAAATTGGAAAAACCGCATTTACGTGCGTTCCGGCTCGGCATCTCGAACCTGACGCTAATAACCGATTACAGACTTCCGTAGATTTCGCAACAGCCGACGACGATGAAGCCTTCAAAGTGCGGACAGGGATAGATGGCGATTGGTTCCAGGTGTTTATGAACCGGATTATCTATCATACCTCCAATAACAATGTGCACAATCTGCCGCTTTCCCTGATCCGGAATAGCGAAACGGTGATCCCGATTTCCAAAAACTTCTATTTTTTCTGCCTGGATAACGGCTATGCGCTTTACAACCGCAGTTCCGGATCAAAAACAATTGAGCCGCCCGCTTCGCCAATCATTCGCAAAGTCGCCAATCTTAGAACATTGTCACAAACTTTCAGCATTTCAGGAAGTCCAGCATTGCCTTCGAGTATCCGGTCGCTGCGGATTAGTTTTGCCTTACCCGTTTATGGTCAAAGCACGCAGTTTAAATATCGGCTCAGGGGTTTGTCCGATCAATGGTCAGAATGGACGGATCAGAACTTCGTGGAATTCACCAACCTCGAATCGACTAATTACACTTTTGAAGTGCGCAGCAGTCTGAACGACAATACTACGGCCTATCGGTTCAGCGTACAGCCTTATTGGCGTGAAACATTATTTGCAAAACTGCTCTTCACAACGGTTCTGGGCCTGGCATTTGTTTCCCTGATTCTTTATCAGGAGAAAAAGGCTCATTCGTCACAGAAACCGGCTAATGGAAGAGCAGGACGAGAAACTACGTCAGCAACGATTGGCCAGTGAGCGCCAGATCATGCAAATTCAAAATGAAAAGCTGCAAAGTGATATTCAGAGCAAAAGTCAGAAGCTGAGCAACATTGCAATCAATGTCGTCCGCAAAAATGAAATCCTGGAAGAGATCCGAGATGAACTGAAACAGGTCAAAGCGGAAATGGGACAACAGCTTCCCAACATTCATTATCAAAAGCTCTTGAACAGCATTGAACGCAATGTGGCTGGCAAGGACGACTGGGAATTATTCGAGCAGAACTTCGATGAAGTGCATGAACAATTCTTCAAAAGACTCCGCCAGATTTGCCCCAGCATTTCTCCGTCAGAACTCAGGCTCGCTGCATGTCTCCGGATGAACCTCTCGACAAAGGAGATGGCGCCAGCACTTGGAATCTCCATTCGTGGTGTTGAAATCAAGCGTTACAGACTCCGTAAAAAGCTTGGATTAGGAGCAGAAGCCAATCTTGTTCAGTATATGATGGACATTTGAGCCTATTGCACTAATCCGATAGTAAATCCCGTTTTATGCCAGTTTTCCTTGCATTATTCTCATTGATGTAGTGTTGATGTAGTCGATTTCTTGAATTTTGCTTGTCTTTGAACTTAAATTTGAAGACAATAAATTCTTATAATAATTCTATATCAAATAAATCATCAATGAAAACTATTGTACGATTACTGTGCATGATCGTTTTGCTGTCAGGGAGTCTGGTCTCCTATGGTCAGGAAATAACTGTCACGGGAAAGGTAACCGCTGCCGGCGACGGCTCCCCATTGCCGGGCGCCAGCGTTCTTATAAAAGGGACGACAACGGGCGTCCCAACTGACACCGAGGGGAATTATTCGATAAATGTCCCTAATCAAAATGCAATCCTTGTCGTTTCCATGATCGGTATGACTTCCCAGGAAGTGACGGTCGGAACCAGAAGCTCCATTGACGTTGCTTTCAGTCGAAGATGCAAGAGCATTGGGTGAGGTTGTTGTCATTGGATACGGAACCGCAAGCAAGCGCGACCTTACGGGATCTATTGTTACCATTAAAGGTGCTGAAATATCAGATAAGCCTTCTGCCAACCCGATTACTTCATTACAAGGGAAAGTAGCCGGACTTTCGGTTGTGAACTCCGGACGTGCAGGTGAAGAACCGGATGTGCGGATCAGGGGAACGAACTCTATTAATGGTGTAAAACCGGTTTACATTGTTGACGGGATTCTGAACGACAACATTAACTTCCTTAACCCGGCCGACATTGAATCGATCGAAGTTTTGAAAGATCCTTCGTCACTGGCCATTTTCGGGGTTAGGGGTGCAAATGGTGCCATTGCCGTAACTACGAAAAAGGCGAAAGCGGGCACATTGAATGTTAATTTTAACTCATCAGTTGGTATTAAGCAAGTTGCGGACCGCATTAGCATGACCAACGCGGCACAATTTAAAGAGCTTTATAATGAGCAGCTTGCTAATCAGGGAAGCGCTCCTTACAATTATCAGAATTGGACTGGTGATACAGATTGGCAGGATCAGATTTTCCAAAACGGCTTCCTGAATTACAATAACATCAGCATTTCCGGCGCAACTGAGAAGAACCGCTTTTACATGGGAATCGGAACTGTGCAGGAAGAAGGTTTGATCAAGCACGAAAAATATGGTAAGCTGACACTGAACATCAATGACGAGTTGCAGGTGAATAAGAACCTGAAATTCGGGATGACTTTTAGCGGTTACCGCGCAACGCCGTCTGGAGATAAGAAGAAAAATGTGACCGGCGCTATCCTCGCAGCTCCTATTGCTCCGATTTTTAATGATCAATACGGACTTTATCACACGCTTCCGGATTTTCAAAGAGCACAGGTTTACAATCCGTTAGTAGACGTTGAGCTGCAAAAGAATACGGAAATTTTGCGTGAATATCGCGCGGTCGGAAGCATTTACGGAGAGCTTAACTTTTTGAAAGACTTCACTTTCCGCGCTGCATTGTATGCTGATTATGGCTTCAACACGATTCGTAACTATCAGCCGCTTGTAAATGTTTACAATCCTGAAATTGTTGGCGAGGACAAAACGGATGCCGTTGTAAGACAAACCATTGTAAATCAGAAGCAGAACATTTTCCCGAAGCTTCAACAAGATTACTTGTTAACCTATAAAAAGGCATTCGGAGATCACGATCTGACCGTTTTGGGTGGCTTTACAACATATTACAGGTCGTTTGAAGAAACCTCTTCGACGGTAAGACAAGGCAGCAGCTTCGCCATCCCGAACGATCCACGCTTCTGGTATACGGATAATGTGGGTGACGCTTCCACGCGGACGGGTGCTGGCTCGGCCTGGGAATCGTCAACACTTTCTGTGTTAGGGCGCTTGCTTTACAATTACAAAGGCAAATATCTGGTCAATGCTTCGTATAGAAAAGACGGAAGCTCAGCATTTTTGGGCAAAGGCAGATGGCAGGATTTCGGAGCAGTCGGCCTGGGATGGGTTGTGAGTGAAGAAGATTTTTTCAAAGACCAAAGCCTGTTTGACTATCTGAAAATCAAAGGGTCATATGGTATTCTTGGAAATCAGAACATTGATGATAAATATCGCTATCCCGCTTACCCGACGCTTACAGCGGCAAATTCAGGCGTTTTTGGAGAAAACATCGTAGCCGGTTTGCAAAACGAATACATTGCGGACCCAAACTTGCACTGGGAAAAAGTGCACGCATATGAAGGCGGCGTGGAATTCAACATGCTCAAAAATCGATTGCAGGTTGAGGCCAATTATTACAATAAGCTGACAAAAGACATTCTCGTGCTTGTGCCGGGAATTGCCGGAACCATCCCTGGTTTGAGCAACCTGGGCGAAGCAAAAAACCACGGTTTTGAATTTTCGGCCACCTGGAATCAACAGGTTACAGACGACTTTTCATACTCAATCGGTGGTAACCTTACGACCATCAACAACAAAGTTCAGAAGCTTTCGACCAAGGGATATGACATTATCAATGGCGCATCCCGAACAACAGAAGGCTATCCAATCGGGTATTTTTGGGGTTATGTAGCAGATGGGATCTATCAGACAGAGGCAGATTTTATCAAATCACCTGTGAGCTCGATCGGAGAAGTTTCACCTGGCGACATTAAATATAAAGATGTCAACAACGACGGTTTCATCACCGAAGCTGACAGAACATTGATCGGTAACCCAACACCGGACCTGACTTACGGTGCGTCGCTTTCTGCAAAATACAAAGGGTTTGATGCCGGCATTGAGCTGAATGGTGTTTATGGAAACGAAATTTTCCGCCAATGGAACCGCAGCACATTTGCGCAATTCAACTATCAAACGGAAAGAATGGGCCGCTGGAACGGACCAGGAACTTCTAACTGGGAGCCGATACTGAACACTTCACGCTCAAACAATTATCTGCCTTCATCCTACTGGATCGAGGACGGAAGCTTTTTCAGGATCAGAAATGTGCAATTAGGCTACAATTTTTCATCGCAAGCTTTGAAAAGCCTGCGCTTGAAGTCATTGAGGCTATATGTGAATGCGCAAAACCTGAAAACTTTCACAAACAGCACCGGATTTACTCCTGAAATCGGCGGAAGCACAACTGCTTTCGGTGTCGATAACGGAACGTATCCACTGCCTGTCATTTACACATTCGGTGTCAACCTGAATTTTTAAAATCTTATCTCTTTTTGAATATGAAAAGTGAATTAATAAAAAAGACTTATAAAATCTCGCTAATGGCGGTTTTCAGCTTGCTGGGAATTGCGGGATGCAGCGATTTCCTGGATCGCGAGCCATTGGGGCGTTATGTTGAAAAAGACATTCCGGCGGGCTCATTTGACAGCCAGGTGTTTGGTGTTTATGCCAAAATGCGCGGTTTCGGCGTGTCTGCAATGCCTTACCTGGCAATCCACAACTTCCGCTCAGACGATGCTGACAAAGGAAGCTCCACAACTGACGGTGTTGCGCAGGAAGCATTTTATGACAACTTCCAGTATACACAAGATGAATGGTTGCTAAATAGTTATTGGTCAGACCATTATGCACTGATCATTGCAGCCAATGCGGTGATTGCGGATATAGATTCAGTTGGAGCAACAGATGCGGGAACGCTTGTAAATAAGGCAGAAGCAAATTTCATGCGTGCATACGCCTATTTCAACCTTGCAAGAACTTATGGTGACGTTCCAAAAATCGATTTCAAAGTGCGCGAATCATCCGAAGCGAACATTCCGAAATCGCCGGTTAATGAAATCTTTGCCCTTATCGACTCTGATTTAACAGAAGCATCAGCATTGCTGCCCGTTTCCTGGGAATCCAAATACATCGGAAGGTTGACAAGCGGTGCAGCGCTTTCACTGCATGCTAAGACACATTTATGGCGGAAAAACTGGCCTGCTGCATTGGCCGCTGCAAAGCAGGTGATCGCTTCTGGAAGATATTCATTGGTGAGCGACTATGCTGGAATTTTCCGTGAAACGGGCGAGAACAACTCAGAATCCGTGTTTGAATTGCAAGCGTTTTATTCCATCACACAAACTTCGCTGGGCATTGAGAATGCAATGCATCAGGGAGTAAGGGGCTCTGGGTCATGGGATTTGGGCTGGGGCTGGAATACGCCGAACAAATCGCTGGCGGACGCTTTTGAAAAAGGCGATCCAAGAAGACGCGACCCTCCTCTACTCCGGACAAGTGAATACGCCTTATAATGAGAGCGTTCCGCCTGCTACAACAAGCATTCCAAGAGCATATTGGAACAAAAAAGCTTACACCAATCCTGCAACGAGAGAAGCAACTGCAAGCCGGTTTGGTCAGTGGATGAATGTGCGCGTAATCCGTTATGCTGACGTGCTGCTTATGGCGGCGGAAGCAGCGAACGAAGTGGGTGGCGAGCAGAACATTACGGATGCATTGGCTTGGCTGGAAATGGTTCGTGGTCGTGCGCGGGGCACTAATGCGGCGATTTTACCAAAAATTGTGACCAGAAATCAAGCGGCGCTGAGAGAAGCGATCCGCAAAGAAAGACCGCGTGGAGCTGGGCATGGAAAACGAACGGTTCTTTGATCTTGTGCGCTGGGGAATTGCGGAAGATGTGCTGCATGCCGCTGGTAAAACGCAGTATCAAAACCGTCATCGCTATCTGCCGATCCCTCGTCCCGAAATCGATAAATCGGGTGGTGTGCTTGTTCAAAACCCTGAATACTGATCCTAACACAGGAATTGCAATCTTATTTGTTCAAAAATTAATCGCATTGAAATGAGAAAATATAACATCCCGGTTACTGGTGCTGGGTTTAGCATTGTCGATTTTTTCCTGTCAAAATTTTGAGAGACCTGAATTGGTTTTGATCTCTGATGACGATCCTTCTTTCAACGGCCCTTTGCAACGGCTTTGGGCGTTTGAAGGCGTCGCGACGGACAGCATTTGGGGAAGTCGGGGCAATGCAACAGGCGTATCATATGTGGAAGGCGTAAGCGGAAAAGCTTTTCAAGGTTCGCCCACCGGCCAGATCGAATATGCGTCTGCCGGAAAACTGGCCACGATGGAAAGCTTCACAATTGCATTTTGGATGAACACGGCAAAGCATGACGGCGGCGCGCAAAGTGTTTTTATGCTGCCTAACACAGAGGATTTTTGGGGTAACACTTTCATGCTCATCGAAGGAAACAACACCAAAAGTGACTCGATGCTGGTTAAATTCAACTTTGCAGGAAACTGGATCACATTTGACGGAACAAAAAATGCGAACGGACTAAACAAATGGCCCAATGCATACGGCAAGTGGAAACACGTTGCCTACACGTATGATGGGACAACTTCGAAATTTGCTGCATATGTGGATGGCAAAAGATTGCCGCTTGCTGAATCCGTAACCAACATTATGAAGGATAAACAACCTTTTGGTCCGTTGAAAATGACAAATGCTTCGAAATTTGTATTAGGCGGTTTTCAGCAACACATTGGCATAAAAGCGCCTGCTGATGCCTGGATGCTGCATTATACCGGCAAGCTGGATCAGTTCCGGGTTTATACCAAAGCGCTTTCGGACGCTGAGATCGCTGAAATCTTCACAAAGAAAATGTAAAATTCCGGGAGGGAAGTCCAGCACTTCTCTCCCGTTTTTCTATCCAATCTACGTTCCTATGACCAGAGGCTTCATGAAGCACGGCTTTTTATTGCTCATACTTTTTTTATCAGGATGCAATAGAAAAGACTCATCCGGCTCAGTTACGGATCCCGAATCACGTGATTCGACGGATAAATTCCCGGTGATATCCGATGACGAACTGCTTACTCTCGTTCAAAAACAGACATTCAAGTATTTCTGGGACTTCGGGCACCCGGTTAGCGGCCTTGCCCGCGAGCGCAACTCTTCCGGCGACGTGGTAACTTCCGGAGGCAGCGGTTTTGGGATCATGACCATTCCGATTGCGATTGAACGGAAATTTATTACAAAAAAGAGGGGTTAGAAAGAATGCAGAAAATCGTCGGTTTTCTGAAAGATAAAACGACCAAGTTTCACGGCGCTTTTCCGCATTGGATCAATGGTGCAACGGGCGCTGCGGTGCCTTTCAGTCAAAAAGACAATGGGGCCGATCTGGTTGAAACCTCTTTTTTAATTCAGGGATTGTTGACGGCTCGTCAGTATTTTTCCGGCGCTGATCCAGCTGAGGTCGCTTTGCGGAAAGACATTAATGCTATTTGGGAAGGTGTGGAATGGGACTGGTTTACGAAAGGCCGAGAAAATGTGCTTTACTGGCATTGGAGCCCCGACTATAATTGGGACATGAATCATCAGATCAAAGGCTGGAACGAATGTCTAATTACATACGCGCTCGCGGCGTCCTCACCAACGCATGCAATTTCAAAAAAGGTTTATGAAAATGGTTGGACCAAAAATGGCGGTTTCGTAAACGGAAGTGCCTATTATGGCGTCACGCTTCCGCTTGGTGAACCGTCCGGTGGCCCGCTTTTCTTCTCACATTATTCGTTTCTGGGACTGAATCCAACCGGTCTTACTGACAGTTACACCGATTATTTTACCCAAAACAAAGCCCACGCCTTAATCAATTACAATTACTGCAAAGCCGATCCCAAAGATTACGGTTACAGCGAAAACTGCTGGGGATTGACGGCCTGCGACATTCCCAATAGTTATAATGCCAATTCGCCAACAAATGATAAAAGCGTAATTGCGCCCACGGCGGCACTTTCCTCATTCCCTTACACGCCCGATGAGTCTATGCGGGCTTTAAAATATTTTTATTACAAACTCGGCGATCAGCTTTGGGGTGAATACGGTTTTTACGATTCATTCTCGATTCATGAACAATGGATTGCGGATTCTTACCTGGCCATTGACCAGGGACCCATCATTATCATGATCGAAAACCACCGCAGCGGCCTGCCGTGGAAGCTCTTTATGAGTGCTTCCGAAGTGAAATCCGGCTTGAAAAAACTAGGTTTCAGCAGCCCAAACCTCAATTAAGCGTCCCGATCAAATCAACGAAATCATGAAGATATCCCTCTATTGCTTATCCTGTATGCTTCTTTTATTCACGCAAACCAACCCGGTTTTTGGGCAAAAGAAAAAGACAAAAACAAGTCAGACAGCAACATTCAACCCGGCTGAACGGCCAAAGAACCTTTCAGACACAGCATTGCTTGAATTAGTGCAAAAACAAACTTTCCGCTATTTCTGGGAATTTGCGCATCCGGTAAGCGCGATGGCGCGCGAGCGGAGCAACATTGCATACGATTACGGCGCCGAAGTGGTCACTACAGGCGGAACCGGATTTGGCATTATGGCCATGATCGTTGCCGCAGAAAGAGGCTGGCAACCAAGAGATTCTGTTTCAGCCAGGCTTTTAAAAATGGTCAAATTCCTGGCAAAAGCTGATCATTATCACGGCGTTTTTCCACATTGGCTGAATGGCGGAACGGGCAAAATAGTGCCTTTTGGGCGTAAGGACGATGGCGGAGACCTTGTCGAAACCTCATTTCTATTCCAAGGCCTGCTCGCTGCCAGACAATATTTCGATCAAGATACGCAAACCGAAAAGGAGCTTCGCAACCGGATCCAGTGGATTTGGGATGAAGTGGAGTGGGATTGGTATACGAGAGGAAATCCGAATCAATTATACTGGCATTGGAGCCCGAATAATGGTTGGGCGATGAATTTTGAGTTGAGAGGCTATAACGAGACATTGATCACTTACATTCTCGCAGCAGCTTCGCCACGTTACCCGATCACGGCGCAGGTTTACAATAAATGCTGGGCGCAGAGTGATCATTTCAAAAATGGAAAAGAATTTTATGGAGTAAAGCTTCCGCTGGGTTTTGATTACGGCGGCCCCCTTTTCTTTGCACATTACTCGTTCCTCGGCCTGGATCCGAGGCAACTGAAAGATCAATATGCCGATTATTGGGAGCAGAATGTGAATCACTCGATGATTAACTACAAACATTGTGTCACGAATCCGGGGAAATTCAAAGGTTATGGAGAAAATAGCTGGGGTTTAACCGCAAGCGACACATATGACGGCTATAATGCACATTCGCCTACAAACGATTTTGGCACCATAACGCCAACAGCTGCATTATCATCATTTCCTTACACGCCGGAACAGTCCATGAAAGCGTTGCGCTATTTTTATGACAATCTGGGTGACAAAATATGGAGTGAATACGGTTTTACGGATGCATTCAACGAAAGTCAGAACTGGTACGCCAAATCTCACCTCGCCATTGACCAGGGACCGATCATTGTGATGATCGAGAATTACCGCACCGGACTTATATGGAAGCTTTTCATGAAGGACCCGGATATTCAGAAAGGGCTGAAAAAGTTGGGTTTTGAAAGTCCTGCGATGGGTTTAACCAGCAAAAATTAACCCCTTATTGACCTAAATTGACAGAAAGACCGGCCGTGCGCTGGTCTTTCTGTTTTATAAAATATGTTTGTACCTTGATGCATATTTTGTCGAGGCATTTGGTTCAAAAAATGCTTCATATTCACATCAAATAACGTCTAATATGATTTCATTTTGCAGATCTGCGGCATTTTTCATCTGCCTCAATTTACTGGCATTTTCAGTTTTAGCGCAGCAGTGGAAAGTTTCTGAGCCTGAAAACAACCCCGAAAAAAGGCATGAAAATGCAATGGCGACTGCAAATGGAAAACTCTATCTTTTGGGCGGACGCGGCATTAAACCGGTTGACGAATATGATTTCAAAAAAGACGCCTGGACGAGCCTGAAACCGACGCCGATTGAAATGAGCCATTTTCAGGCAGTTACTTATAAAAATGAGATTTATGTTTTAGGAGCATTTACAGGCGGTTATCCTCACGAAATCCCTATCCCTAACATTTACATTTTTAATCCCATCAAAAACGAATGGCGAAAAGGAGCTGCAATTCCTGAAAATCGTCTGCGCGGAGCAGCGGGAGCATTTGTTTTGAATGATAAAATTTACCTCGTTTGCGGCATTCAGGACGGACATTGGGATGGCCAGGTTACCTGGTTTGACGAGTTTAATCCAGCAACGGGTGAATGGAAAACACTTGCCGACGCGCCCAGACCGAGAGATCATGTGCAAGTCGCGGTGTTGGGCAACAAGTTATATGTTGCAGGTGGACGCTTATCCACCGCGCGCATCAACCAGGTTTTGAACACAGTCATTAAGGAGGTGGATGTTTACGATTTCAAAACAGGCAAATGGTCGACGCTGGACGAATCTAATAACCTGCCCACATTGCGTGCTGGTAACACGACGGTGGTTTATGGAAACAAAATCCTGGTCATTGGTGGAGAAAGTGATGCGCATGTGGCCGCACATAATGAAGTGGAAGCATTCAATCCGCAAACACAAAAATGGGAGAAATTCCCTTCGCTGCATCAGGGGCGCCATGGCACGCAGGCTGTTTCGCTGAACAAAAAGGTTTACATCGGCGCTGGCTCAGCCAATAGAGGCGGCGGACCTGAGCTGAATGATATGGAGATCCTGGACAAATAAATTGAAATCAAAAAATACGAAAATCACTTCCTAATGCGCAAAATATTAGTTTGCCTTTGCCTGCTGGCGTCTGCGTCCGGCTTTGCTCAAACAATCAAATTCACTCATGCGGACACATTGCGTGGCTCGATAACACCGGAAAGAGCCTGGTGGAATTTGACTTTTTATCATTTGAGCGTGCGCCCCAATGCACAGGATAGCACATTGACCGGTTCTACAAAAGTTGTTTATAAGGTTTTGAAACCGCAACAAACAATACAAATCGACTTGCAGGAGCCACTTGAAATCACAAAAGTAACGCAGGACGGCGAGTCGCTTACTTACAAGCGTGACGGCAATGCATTTTTTATTGCTTTGACAAAAAAACAGGAAGTTGGTAAAACAGAGGCAATTGAGGTTTCCTATGCCGGCCGACCAAGACTAGCGAAACGTCCGCCGTGGGACGGTGGCGTGCAGTGGGTGCCGGATGGAAAAGGGAACACGATCATTTCCACATCCTGCCAGGGTTTGGGATCGAGCGTTTGGTGGCCTTGCAAAGACCACATGTATGACGAGCCAGACAGCATGCTGATCAGCATTACGGTACCGAAAAATATGATGGATGTTTCAAATGGGAACCTGCGTTCTGTGGTGGGAAATGATGATAACACGCATACATTCAATTGGGCGGTTCAAAATCCAATCAATAATTATGGTGTAAATATGAATATTGCCAATTATGTGAGCTGGAAGGAAACTTATAAAGGTGAAAAAGGCGATTTGGCTTTAAGTTATTATGTGCTTCCTCAAAACCTGGAAAAGGCGAAAGAGCAATTTAAGCAGGCGCCTCAGATGTTGAAGGCATTTGAACATTGGTTTGGGCCATATCCGTTTTATGAAGATGGTTACAAACTGGTTGAAGTGCCTTATCTCGGCATGGAGCACCAGAGTTCGGTTACTTATGGCAATGGTTATAAAATGGGTTATCTGGGTCGAGATCTTTCTAACACAGGATGGGGTTTGAAGTGGGATTTCATCATTATTCACGAAAGCGGGCACGAATGGTTCGCCAACAACATTACTTATAAGGATGTTGCTGATATGTGGGTGCATGAAGGCTTTACTAATTATTCAGAAAACCTTTACACCGAATATTATTTTGGCAAACAAGCGGGTTCGGATTATGTTATTGGAACAAGAGGGCTGATCGCCAACGACAGTCCGATTATCGGCACTTATGGTGTAAATCAGGAAGGGTCGAGGGATATGTATTATAAGGGCGGCAACATGCTGCATACGATCCGGCAGATTGTGAATGATGATGAAAAGTGGAGACAAATCCTTCGCGGATTGAACAAGACATTCTATCACCAAACCGTCGATGGCTCACAAATTGAAGCTTATGTAAGTGAAAACGCAGGAAGGAACATCACAAAGGTTTTTGACCAATATTTGCGCGATACGCGGATTCCAACTTTTGAATATTCTTTTGGAAATAAAGGGCTTCAATATCGCTGGGGCAATGTTACTGATGGTTTTGATATGCCAGTTAAGGTAAAAATCGGTGGTAAGGACGAATTCCTTTATCCAACAACAAGCTGGCAGACCTTGAAAACGAAAGGCATTAAGACGTTGACGGTTGACAGGAATTTTTATGTAGAGTCTAAAGAAACGAAACAGGCATCAATGTAGATCCCAGCATTCCATAACCAGCAGATCACCGCTTTTAGCCGAAACCCTGACCATTCCATCCACCTCAGCTTCATTGCTGTTTCCGGTGCGATGGCCCAAAGTCAGGGTTTCGTTATATAAATTGTATTTCAATCCGCTCGTTTCAATGCCTTCCACCGCGCCAACCGGAATAAGGGAAATCGGTGTTCCGGCCACATACCATTTTTCAAAAGTGCCGGATAGCGGGAAGATTTTCGAATAATCATCAAACATGACCAGCCTGATTCGGTCTTTATAACGAACCATATTGGTAATGTTCGTGATCGCGTGATCTGCCCGGCGACCCGTTGCCCAGACAATGTTAGCAGCTGGAAAACCTCTGCCTATAAGGAAATCAATCGCTTTTTCAAGATCAGTCTTTTCCTGATCGGGTGTGCTGATGATTTCAATCGGGTGTTGTCTTTCGGAAATTGCGTCAAAGTCATGCTGCTGATCGAAGTCCCCCATCCAGACATCAACTTTGATGCCCAGATCGAGAACCCGGTAAATCGCATGATCTAATACAACAATAAACGGGCTCCATTCCAGAAGCTGACCCAAAAGTTCTTCACTGCACGCCTCGCCATTCGCGATAATCAACGCCGGTTCCTGCTTTTCCTTTACGATGTGGTGGGAAGACATTGATTACTATTTATTCTCGTTTGATAAAGGTGACCAGATCACCGAGTTGCTGTCTGACATCTTTGAATTGTGAATTCAATTCGCCGAATTGCTGATTCAATTCGCCGAATTGTTGATCCATGACATTAAACCGTTGATCCATAGCGTCAAAACGGTGATCTATGACACTAAACCGTTGATCCATAACATCAAAACGTTGATCGATGGCATTAAATCGCTGGTTCACAGCATCAAAGCGCTGGTCCACAACATCAAAACGTTGGTCCATCTTTATTTCAAGATTCTCTACTTTCGTTTCGAGTTTATCCAATCTTACTTCAACTCGTCCAACGCGAATGTCCAGCCGATCCACTTTTGAATCAACCTGGTTGACTTTTGAGTCCAGTCTGTCGAACCGATGTTCATGCTCACCGAATTTCTTCTTCGTGTAAGCAAAGCCGTCTTTTACCTCAGTAGTGAGCGCTCCAAGTCCGTTTGCGATGATTTCGATTTGCTTGCCTTGATCCACAGCTAAGTGCTCTAATTGTTCAACTCGTTCTTCTAAAAACATTTCAGTGATTTGATAAAAATGAATACTAAACCTACTGTTATCCGCTATCACCAAATCCTGATCAATATCGAAAAGAATCCGTTGGTTCACAAACAACACATGGGTTTAGACGTAGTCTTTTCGGTATGGTCACTGAAATAAAAGATATTTTTTACACGCCTAATGTCTTCGCCTTATTCCAATAGGCATCCATTTCACTTAATGTCATGTCTGACAACGATTTACCATCCGCTTTTGAGGCTTCTTCCAAATATTGAAAACGCTTGATGAACTTCTTATTCGTCCTTTCCAGCGCTGTTTCAGGGTTAATGTCAACGAATCTTGAATAATTGACCAGAGAAAATAAAAGGTCTCCGAACTCTCCTTCGGCTTCTTTCTGATCAATCACTTCGCCATTTTCAATGTTGAAGTTATCTTTAAATTCTTTCAACTCCTCTTCGACTTTGTTCCAAACCTGCTGTTTTTCATCCCAATCAAACCCAACGCCTCTCGCCTTTTCCTGAATGCGCATTGCCTTCACAAGCGCGGGCAACGAAGCGGGCACGCCGGAAAGCACCGATTTGTTCCCCTCTTTCAATTTCAGCTTTTCCCAATTTTGTTTCACAGCTTCTTCATCCTCGGCCACGAAATCTCCATATATATGCGGATGGCGTGAAACCAGCTTATCACAAATTCCATTCAGCACATCTTTTATGTCAAATCGCAAAGCGTCATCTGCATTTTCAGAGCCGATTTTGGCATAAAAAACAATGTGCAAAAGCACGTCGCCCAGCTCCTTTTTAACTTCCTTCAAATCATTTTCCAGAATGGCATCCGACAGTTCATATGTTTCTTCAATGGTCAGGTGCCGCAGCGTGTCCATCGTTTGTTTTCGATCCCAAGGACATTGCTCACGCAGCTCATCCATAATAGTCAGCAACCGGTCAAAAGCCATTAATTGCTCCTTACGCTGGGCTGGTAAATCGTCAAATTGTTTTTCCATAAGACAAAGATATGCCGCGCCACTTATTCCGCGGACGGCTCAGGAATTTTAAAACTCGTTTGAATTAAATTGCTGGCACATTTAGCCACTATCCGCCCATCCGCCTTAAATAACTGCCCCTCGACATGAATGATATTTTTGCCCGAGCGAATCACTTGTGACTTGGCCGTTAGAATATCTCCGGGAACAGCAGGGTTTAAAAAATCGCAGTTCAGGTTAACGGACGTAAATGCAAATTCTCTTCCAAGCGCGTAAACCATTGTGCCCACAATGTCATCCAGGATCGTTGACGCAATTCCGCCGTGCAGCGTTCGCATCGGATTACACATGTCCTCGCGCACTTCATATTCAATTTCCATCGAACCTTCCGCAACATCGATCAGCTTCCCGTTCAGCCATTTTGCGACAGGCGAGAAATTGCTGGTCATATGTTTGCCTTTCAATTGTAAAAGCAATTCAATACGCGGATTGGCTGGCAAATAAGGCGTGTTCGATTGTGAATCCATTCAAGTTATATGATTTGCAAGATGAAATGTGACATTCTAAAAATAGTAATTATCATAGAAAGATACATGCATATCCAGCAATCATATGGATTTTATTGCGACGTATCAAACGTTATTACTACCTTTGCCGAAGTTTTTGCCAGAGATAAAAGCATACCCATATATGAATTTTACGTTATCGCAAGTTCCTGCCCGTTCCGAAAAACCCAGAAAAAAAGGGATCACCATGGTAATGGATAAAGGACTCAGTGTCAGGGAAACGGAAGATATGCTGTCCATAGCGTCACCTTATATTGATATCGTAAAACTGGGCTGGGCGACCTCTTTTGTAAGTCCCAATCTGAACGAAAAACTGGCTGTTTACAAGAACGCAAATATTCCTGTCTATTTTGGAGGAACATTGTTTGAAGCCTTTGTGGTAAGAAACCAGTTTGATGATTACCGCAAGCTTTTGGATAAATATGACCTGAAATATGCGGAGGTTTCCGATGGTTCAATTGAGATGAACCAGGATGTAAAATGCGAATACATCCGCACGCTGGCCCAGCAGGTTACGGTGCTTTCGGAGGTGGGCTCAAAAGACGAGAATAAAATTATCCCTCCTTATAAATGGATCCAGCTTATTAAATCGGAATTGGAGGCTGGCGCCTGGAAAGTGATTGGTGAAGCGCGTGAGTCTGGTAATGTTGGTTTGTTCCGTGCGAGTGGTGAAGTTCGTCAGGGTTTGGTTGAAGAAATTTTGACAGAGATCGCTTTCGAAGATATGCTTTGGGAAGCTCCTCAAAAATCACAGCAGGTTTGGTTTGTAAAGCTTTTAGGCGCAAATGTGAATTTGGGAAATATTGCACCAAGCGAATTAATTCCACTGGAAACAATCCGCCTCGGTCTTCGTGGTGACACATTCAACCACTTCCTGAATGCCAAAACCAAGCAGAAGTGGAAAATTGATTCCAAGTAGTTTCAGTTCAATTAAAATATATTGTTAACAAAAATTATCTATGGAATTTCTAACGCAGTTCATTGACTTCTTCCTCCATCTGGACAAGCATTTGTTCAACATTGTCGAGCAATACGGCACGTTGACTTATGTAATTTTGTTCCTGATCGTTTTCACAGAAACCGGCTTGGTAATCATGCCTTTGTTACCCGGCGATTCCTTATTATTTGCTGCGGGCGCAATTGCTGCCAATGAAGGAACTGGCCTAAATGTGTGGCTCATCATCATTGTATTGATCGTTGCTGCGCTTTTGGGCGACAATGTCAATTATTTTATGGGTAAAAAATTCGGTGGAGAGATCAAGAAGCGAGAACGCATTCTGTTCCTGAAAAGAGAATATCTTGAAAAAACCGAAGCTTTCTACGAAAAGCATGGCGGAAGCACGGTTATCATGGCGCGTTTCATCCCGATCGTTCGTACAGTCGCACCTTTTGTTGCTGGCGCGGGAAGTATGAATTATTCCAAATACATTGTTTATTGCGTAATAGGCGCAATTCTTTGGGTTCCTTCTCTTACTCTTTTGGGCTATTTCTTCGGAAATATGGACATCGTGAAAAAGAACTTTGAACTGGTTATCTTTGGAATTATCGGATTCTCAATCCTTCCAATGATTTTCCAGTATCTGAAAAGTCGCTTTGCAAAGCCGAATGTAGCTTAAGGGCTTTCGGTGATCGGCTTTCGGCTATCAAAAAACTTTTAGATCATACATTAAAACGGCTCGCAACTTTATGTTACGAGCCGTTTTACTTTATTTTAGTTCAGGCCGATTGCCGACAGCTGACTGCCGATCGCCCCTTACGATTTCGAAGAATAATTCGGTGCTTCTTTCTGGATCATTACATCGTGTGGATGGCTTTCTTTAACACCAGCCGATGTGATTTTTACGAATTGCGCTTTTTGCAATGTCGCAATGTCGCCTGCTCCGCAGTAACCCATTCCCGCTTTCAAGCCTCCTACCATTTGGTAAACGATCTCGGAAACTTTGCCTTTGAAAGGAACACGTCCAACGATTCCTTCCGGAACCAGTTTTTTCACGTCGTCCTCAGCATCCTGGAAATAACGGTCTTTTGAACCATCTTCCATCGCTTCTACTGAGCCCATTCCGCGATATGCTTTGAATTTCCGTCCTTCGTAAATCACGATCTCACCAGGAGCTTCATCACTTCCCGCCAGCATGGAACCGATCATAATGGTGCTTGCGCCGCCAGCCAATGCTTTGGTCATATCACCGGAGAAGCGAATTCCGCCATCTGCGATAACCGGAACGTCTGTGTCTTTCAAAGCTTCTGCTGCCCACATAACAGCAGTAAGCTGCGGAACGCCGATTCCGGCAATGATGCGTGTTGTACAAATACTTCCCGGACCAACGCCCACTTTCACTGCATCCGCACCGGCATCTGCCAGAGCCTTCGCTCCTTCTCCCGTTGCCACGTTTCCAGCGATAACGTCCAGTTTAGGGAATTGCTTTTTAACAGATTTCAATGCTTCGATAACACCAAATGAATGTCCGTGAGCCGTATCCAGACTGATGACGTCCACACCAGCTTTCACCAATGCTTCAACACGTTTCAACAGATCAGCAGTTACACCCACCGCAGCGCCTACACGCAGGCGGCCGTATTCATCTTTACATGCATTCGGGTGCGATTTGCGTTTCAGAATATCCTTATACGTTATCAAACCCGTCAATCTGTATTCAGAATCTACGATCGGGAGTTTTTCGATTTTGTATTCCTGAAGGATTTTCTCTGCGTCGTCCAGTGACAAACCGTCGGAAGCCGTGATCAGCTTGTCTTTGGTCATAATCTCTGTCACAGGCTTGCCCATTTCTCTTTCGAAACGCAAGTCCCTGTTGGTCAGGATGCCGATAAGCTTGTGGTCTTTGTCAATTACGGGGATTCCGCCGATTTTGAATTCGCGCATAATCTGGTGCGCGTCGCCTAATGTTGCTGTGTCGGAAAGCGTGATCGGGTCGAGGATCATGCCGCTTTCGGAGCGCTTTACTTTCCTAACCTGCTCAGCCTGAGCTTCCAGGCTCATATTTTTGTGAATAATCCCGATCCCGCCTTCCTGCGCCATAGCAATGGCGAGGTCGAATTCGGTAACGGTATCCATTGCAGCAGAAACAAGTGGAATGTTCAGCTCAATGTTACGAGTTAGCTTGGTTTTTGTTGTTGTGTTGCGAGGCAGAATTTCTGAATAACCAGGTATTAGAAGAACGTCGTCGTACGTTAGCGCCTCGAAGAGGACTTTGGATGGGTCTGTGCTCATAGCAAATAAACTATTGTTATTTGCCGGGCAAAATTAAGAAAATGTTTGCTGCCTACCAAACATTTTGTCAAATGCCAAATATTAATTTTTTAAGAATTGCAAATCCCTCATCCCTTGCTGCGCCATGCATTCGACCAATCTCCGCATTAACCATGTAACTAAAACCAGCAGTGAAATGTGTATTTTTAAAAATTATTAAAAATATGATAAAATGGTTTAGGGATTAATGCCGGTTCCTTGACTATAACTTTGCAGCCACCAATCGAGGCCACATTCAGGATCAGATGAAGCCAACATTTACCGATGAACAACTGGTAATTCAGCTTTCCGAAAGCAATAAACGCGCTTTCGAAGAGATCTATGACCGTTATTGGTATAAGTTGTATTGCATTTCATTTCATCAGACGGGATCCAAGGAAGAAGCGGAGGAACTGGTGCATGACTTGTTTGAAAGTCTCTGGAAAAGAAGGCTGGAAAGCAACATTAACCACCTCAGTTCCTATCTCGTGATTGCATTGAAATATCTGATCGTGAATCACATCAAATCGCAGATTACCTGGCGGAAATATCAGGAATATGTGCTTTTGAACAAGATGCACGAGATTTCGACGACGGAGGAAAATATTGAGTTCAATGACCTTTCGGAAGCCATTGATAAGGCGATGAAAAAACTGCCGGAGAAAACCAGCCGCGTGTTTCAGCTGAGCCGCTTTGAAAATCAATCAGTTAAGAACATTGCCAAGGAGCTGCACATTTCCGAAAAAGCCGTGGAATATCACATTACCAAGTCCCTGAAAGTCTTGAAAGACAATCTCTGGATTTATCAGACCGATAATTGAGACCTTACCCCTTAAAAATGAATCAATACGACTTTCAGAAAACCTTGAAAAAATATCTCGCCGGGCAGCAAACCCGGGAGGAAGAGGATTTTATTCTGGAACATTTCAAAAATAATCCGTTGACTGAAACGCCCGTTTTCGAAAGCGAGAAGGCGATAATTGGAAAACGGATTAAGAAAAAGCTTTTAGCAGAAACAATTGGCGTGCCGCTGATCGTAAGATTAAAACCGTGGCTCGCAGCCGCTGCATCGGTGATCGTTGCGCTGGGATGCTGGTATTTTCTGGCAAAAGAAAAGAATCCAAGGATGGCTTCCGGGGCAGATTTCTCACCAAACGACAGCGTGATTGAAATTAAAAACACTTCCGATAAGCCGCAGCATGTTCCGCTGGAAGATGGCAGCATTGTGATTTTGAAGAAAAACAGCAGCATTAGTTTTCCGGAACATTTTGGCAGACAAAACCGGCTCGTTTACTTGCACGGAGAAGCCTTTTTCCAAATCAAAAGAAATACAGCTAAACCCTTTATCGTCTCGACAGGAACGCTGGTTACCAAGGTGCTTGGAACCAGCTTCACTGTCAAGTCCTACGATGAATCGGCTTCCGTGGAAGTCCAGGTGAAGACGGGAAGAGTTTCCGTATATGAAGGAGCGGACAATGATGCAGTTAACAGAAATGGTGTGATTCTGACCCCGAATCAGAAGATTGTTTTTGATAAAAAATCGAAAAAACTCTCGCTATCGATCATTGAAAATCCATTAATGGTTATCCCTGTTAATGAGACGGAACACGGCTTTTTGTTTTCCGAAGTGCCCGTTAAAAATGTATTCTCAGCCCTTGAAAAATCTTACGGAATTGATATCGTGCTCGAAAACGATTCAACCGACTCGTGTCTTTTTACAGGCGATCTGAACGGGCTGACCATGTTTCAGCAGCTCGACCTGATCTGTAAGTCGACCAATATTGCTTATGAAAGGCGTGGAACGGCCCTATTTGTGCAGGGTGCGGGATGCGGTGATTAGTAAAAAAAATGGCGATGATGCTCGAACATCACCGCCACCATAACCCTGTTGTTACCAACAGTTTCCTTAAATAGTTCTTGCGTTTGCGTTCACAAAAACCTTTAAAATTATGCATAAAAAAAATACCCCTCAAAAGGGTTGTTTACAAGGTCATGAGTACTACGGCTAAACAACTGATCATTGCCATCCTATGCTGCGGAATTTCTTTCGCGCACACACTTCATGGGCAGGAACTGCTCAACAAGGAGATTTCCCTAAAAGTGGAATCGCTGGAAGTAAAGAAAGTGCTTCAAATGATCGAAAAACAAGCGGACGTGAAGTTCGTTTTACAGCACATCGAGCATTCAGAATTCACAAAATACAGGCTTGAAAGAGGTTAAGGGCTCTTTGGACAAGGTTTTGGACCAGTTGCTGACGCCGCTTAATGTGTCTTATGAAGTGGTAGGAAACTCGCGGATCCTGCTCAGAAAAAAGCCGCAAGCTCCGACCGGGAACGCACAAACTTTGCAAAGCCAGGGAATCACAGCGGAGCGTAACATTACAGGAAAAGTGATTGACGAAAAAGGCGCCGGCCTTCCGGGCGTGAACATTCTGCTTGTCGGAACACAACAAGGAACGTCGACTAATGAGAATGGTGAATTCCGCATTGCTGTGCCCGATCAGAATGCAACATTGAAGTTCTCTTTCATTGGCTATGTAAGCCAGGAAGTGGTTGTAGATAAGGATGTTATTAATGTTAGCCTTGCTCCTGACGTGAGCGCTTTGAAAGAAGTGGTTGTAGTGGGTTACGGAACGCAGGAAAAGAAAGACGTTACGGGTGCTGTGTCATCGGTTAAGGGTGCTGATTTTCAAAATCTGCCTTCTGGTGGTGCGCAACAAGCATTGCAAGGCCGCGCGGCGGGCGTGAACATTGTCCGCAATGGTGGTGCTCCGGGTGATGCCGGTTCTATCCAGATCCGTGGTTTCGGAACGGTTAATAACTCTTCACCATTGGTTGTGATCGACGGAATTCCGGCGGGAACGATGAATGACGTTAACCCAAATGACATTGAATCTATTGAAATATTAAAAGACGCATCTGCCTCTGCGATTTACGGAACGCGGGCTGCAAATGGCGTTATTCTGGTGACAACAAAACGCGGAAAATTCGATGCGCCTTTGTCTGTTACGGTGAATGCGTATGTGGGTGTGACCAACCGGATCAAATCGCTGGATGTGCTCACAGCGCCTCAGCTGGCCGAAATGAAGCGGAAAGCGTACACGAATGATGACCTGGACATTCCTGCGATTTGGAATGACACAAAATATCAAACGCAGCTTACAAACTGGCAGGAAGAGCTTTTCAAGCAAGGCGTAACCCGCAATTATGACGCTTCCCTGCGCGGAGGTGGCAAATATTCAACGTTTGCCATTTCTGGTGGTTACTATAATGAGGACGGGATCATTGGCAAATCCAATTACACGCGTTATACATTCCGTATCAATTCGGATCATAAAATAGGTTCAAGAATTAAGATTGGCCAAAATCTTCAATTCACAAACACTTCGAACACAGGTCCGGACACGCAGTCGTCGCAAACGGGTTTGCTGTTCAGCGCCATTCGTTTTCATCCCGGATTGCCGGTTAAAAATGCAGATGGTTCTTACGGCTCAACACAAGGCTTAGGCGCTTTTGGAGATCTTAATAACCCTATTTTCACGGTTGATAACCAGGATAAGGAGAATGTCAGAAACCGGTTTTTAGGAAATTTAACGGGTGAACTGGAAGTTTTGGAAGGATTGAAATTGCGTGCAAACATTGGTATGGACGCCACATTTTCTGACAGCCATACATTTGATATAAAAATCAATGATCAGTTTCGCACCAATTCTTACAACCAGCTGAGCCTGGGACGTGATAAAACGTGGTCATTTTTGCAGGAATATTTCCTTTCTTATGACAAAGCATTTGGCAAACATTCGCTAAGCGTCGTGGGCGGTTACACTTCCCAGACGTTCAACAGCATTTATTCAAATCAATGGGGACGTGAATTTTCGAGCGAAGATCCTTCGTTGCGTTACATGCAGTATGCAGGGATAATCGTTTCGGTTCCTTTGGTGAATGGCGGCAACGGTGGCCGGAGTTATGATGCGCTTGGTTCGTGGTTTGGAAGAGTTAATTATTCATTCAATGAACGCTATTTATTCACTGCAACCATGCGGAGCGATGGATCCTCGAAATTTGCTCCAGGCAACCAATGGGGTGTTTTTCCAGCCTTTTCTTTGGGTTGGAGACTTTCGGAAGAATCGTTTTTCAGAAATGCATTGCCTATGTTCAGCAATTTCAAGCTAACGGGTGGATGGGGACAATTGGGTAACCAGAATGTGGCCTCCCTGCAATATCTGGCTTTGATCAACTCCACTTATCGTTATGCATTTGGCAATGGCGGCGTGCAAAATCAGGTTTCGGGTGCCGCACAAAGCAGGCTGGCCAACCTGAACATTGGATGGGAAACAGCAGAAATGAGCAATTTCGGACTGGAAGCTGGTTTGTTCAAAAACAGCCTTTATTTCTCTGCCAATTATTTCATCAAAGACACAAAGAAAATGTTGCTCGCGCCGCCATCGGTCGGCACAATCGGCAGCGCGACCATTCCTGACCAGAATGTTGGACAACTCAGAAACCAAGGTCTGGAACTGGAAGCATCTTATCGCCACACGGTTGGTGACGTGACATTCAATGTGAGTGGCAATGCAACTTTTATTAAAAACAAGATCACAAAACTGGCGACTCCGGGCGGATTCCTTGCCACACAATTGTATGGAAGAGGGCAGCAGGAAATCGTAAGAACTTATGAAGGACATCCATATGGCACATTTTACGGCTATAAAACAGATGGAATTTACCAGAATGCGAGCGAGATCGATGGCGATGCAAACATTGCAAATGATCCGCGACGCGCAGATGGACAGATTGTGCCGGGCGATGTGCGTTTCCTGGATTTGAACAATGACGGCATTGTGGACGATGATGACAGAACGATCATTGGCAGCCCCCAACCTAAAATCAACTACGGTTTTTCCGCGGGAGCCAATTACAAAGGATTTGATTTTAACCTGTTCTTCGTGGGCGTAGGCGGCGTTTCGATTTACAATGCAGACCGTATGCAAGGTCTGGACGCGAGTTATCCGTTCAATTTGTATGCTGATGCGTTGAACAGCTGGAATGGTGAAGGTTCGAGCAACACGATTCCGCGCGTGAGTATTAATAATGCAAACCGTAATTATCGTCCTTCTGACCTGTTTATTGAAAAAGGTGATTTCCTGCGTCTTAAAAACATGACATTGGGTTACACCATTCCAAAAACGGCCATTTCGAAGCTGAAAATGACACAAGCCCGCGTTTATGTGACTGGACAAAACCTGATCACTTTCACAAAATACACAGGCCTTAACCCTGAATTGGGATATGTAAACGGACAGCTGAATGTGGATTATGCGCAATATCCGCTGGCCCGCACGTGGACAATCGGTGCGACTATTTCTTTCTAAAACCCACTCAGAATCACATCGAAAGAATTCATTTATGAAAAAGATAACAATTCTATCAGGCTATATCATGCTTGCCATGCTCACGGGTTGTGACGATTTGCTTGAAACAACGCCCTACGGGCAAGTTACTTCGCAGCAATACTGGCGAAACGGCGATGATGTGGTGGCGGCCGTGAATGCAGTTTACGCACCATTATTGGACGAAGACGGCTTTGCGCATACCGAATACACATTTGATAACTGCTCGGATGACATGAACCGTGCTGGCGACCATTCGGACGAGACGGCTTTGGAAATGTTCACATTTGATGCTTCCAATTCGCACATTCTGGCTACGTGGAAAACCAAGTATGAGGTCATTTCAAGAGCCAATGCTGTGCTGATCAATGCGCCGAAAGTGGATATGGACGAGACATTGCGTAACCGCAGCATGGGTGAAGCCTATTTTTTAAGAGGTTTTGTTTACTGGAGACTTTCGCTGATCTATGGCGAGGTGCCTATTTTGCTGGAAGAAGATGCATTAGCATTGAATTTCAACAAGCCAAAATCAACATTAGCAGAAGTTCGCGCGCAAGCCGAAGCTGACTTCCTGAAAGCCGCGTCTTTGCTTCCGGTTTCTTATGCGGATGGCGATGCAGGGCGGGTTACACAAGGTTCTGCGAATGGTTTTTTGACCAAATTATATGTGTATCAGGAACAATGGGCAAAGGCAATCGAAGCGAGCACAAAAGTAACTTCGAATGCTGCTTATAAATTGGCAACAGGTTTCAGCCAGAATTTTGAATTGGCAACCGAAAACAATCCTGAAATCTTGTTCTCGCTGCAATACGAAACAGGCTGGACAGCTGACAACTCTCCTACTTTTTACCACACGCCGCAGGCATTTGGCGGTTGGGGTTTTCACGAGCCGATTGCGGATCTAGTTCAGGAATTTGAAAAAGGCGATACGCGGAAAGCTTCATCTATTTTCAGTCCTGGTGATAAGGTGGATCGCAATGAGGGCGGCGTAGAAACATTCGAGGGAAGTATGACGCGCGTGACCGGTTACGCCTTCAAGAAATACACGCAGTTTGCTGAAAACGGTGATATGAGCCAGAGTTTGAATGCGCCATTTTTGAGAACTGCGGACGTTTATCTGCTAGCCGCCGAGGCGAAGATCCGCTCGGGAGCAAATGGCGATGCGGAATTAAATGCAGTAAGAAAGCGTGCGGGATTGGCTGCCATTACAGGTGCAACTATGAAAAACATCATGCACGAAAGGCGCGTTGAATTGGCTGGCGAAAACGAAAGACATCAGGATCTGATGCGCTGGGACAAAGCCGGATTGATTGACATTGTGGCACATTACAAAATCAACCGCGGGCCGAATAAGCCTAGCCGTAATTTCGTAAAGCCGAAACATTACTATTTCCCATTGCCGCAGCGTGAAGTGGATTTGAGTAACGGCGTTTTAATCCAGAACAGCAATTATTAAGTTTTGATCAACAAAGGAGTTTCATTGATTTGCCTGCTCGTCTTTTTTACGGGATGTTCGTCCCGTGAAAAAGACATCGTAGGTTTATGGCGCACCGATTCTATTTCCAATTATGTGAATGGTTTCAGTTTTACCAACAATACAAAAGACGCACATTGGTCCTATTTCGACTATCGGGCGGACGGAACTTTGTTCGAAAGAAGAAAAGGAGAATATCGGAAATCACATTATAAGCTCGCATCAGCCGACTCGCTGGTGTACATGGATTCTACTGGAAAAGTGCTCACAGGTTATAAAATCCTCGATCTGAACGACAAGATCATGGTTTTGAAAATGTCGCAAAAGCCATATTTATCCGGCAAGAATCAGGAATTGTACGAGATAAGATATTTTTCAAAAGCAGTTCCAAAAGGGAAATAAGCTAGCTAACCAGCACCCTAACTTTCTTAATGCGCTTTTTATCAGCCGATTGCACTTTAAATGTAACTTCCCTGTGCGTTGCAATTTCGCCGGTGCGTGGTAATCTTGAAAACAGTTCGAGTAACAATCCTGCCAACGACTCGCTATTGCCCCTTACCTCATCAAAATAGTCACTTTCCAGGTTCAAAAGCCGGCAAAGATCAGTGATGGACACTTTTCCTTCAAAAACATAAGTGTTATCATCAACCTGCGTGTAGTTTACTTCATCGTCCTCGTCGTATTCATCATTGATATCGCCGAAAATTTCCTCGATAATGTCCTCCAATGTGATTAGTCCGCTCGTTCCTCCATATTCGTCCACAACAATGGCCATATGCACGCGGCGGTTTTGGAAATCCTTCATCAGGTCGTCCAAATGCTTGCTTTCGGGAATGAAATAAACGGGGCGCAGCAGTTTTTGCCAATTGAAATGTTCGTCCAGATGAATGTGCGGAAGCAGATCCTTTACATTCAAAATCCCTTCAATGTGATCCAGATCATCGCGGTAAACCGGCACCCGCGAGTAACCCGATTTATTGATCTTGTCCATCAATTCATGGAAATCCAGCTCAATATCGAACGCGGTAATGTGCAAGCGGGCTTGCATGGCCTTCTTTGAATTGGTTTGCCGGAAATTGGCCAATCCGCGTAAAAGATCGGTTTCTTCCTCGCTTTCCGCTTTTGCTTCCAGTCTTTCGGTTGTGATTTCCGCACCTTCGGGAGTAAGCACACCAAAGGAATAACCAAGCTTCATAATGGGCTGCGCGAGCGGCTGGCATATTTTGATCAGGAAATTGGTAACGCCCGAAATTCTTGGGATAAATTCCAATGCCCGCCGTGCGCTGTTGTAACGAACCATGGCATCAAGCCAGATCCATAATGCCAGACAGCCAATTGAAATCCATTTATAAATGTTGTTAGGGTCGTCCTGAATGTGAATCCACGCAATTCTAGCTGCTAAAAGCAATGCTAACATGGTAATTCCTCGCTGGATCAGCGAAAGGGCAAGCTGCTGAATGCGGTTTGGAAGCGTGCTCTCGGTGTCACTTTTTCGTTCCCAGGGATTTTCCAATGCGCCGGAAGCAGCATAAGCGGCACGGACGCCAGAGAGAAACAGGGAAATCAGGAAGAGAAATAATACGAGGATGAGGTCGTAGGGAGCAAGGAAATCAGTGGGTATAATGACTCCTGCAAATAAAGTTTGCGTACATCTTTTGGGGGACGGAAATCCCCGTACGTGTTCGGGCAAGCGGATCGTCGCTGTCTGCTGTTTCTTTCACGAATAGGTTTGGAAAAGTTTGCAATAAACTTTCGTTTAAATAAATGTAGCGATTCTGCTCACAAATATTATTCCAATGGGATTTAAAAGCTGAAATAAATACTTTTGAGCAGAATCGCCGACTTTATAAATGCTTAGAATGGCAGATCGTCGTCATCATTTCCGGCAGCCAGTGATGGCGGGATCGGGTCGGATGATCTGGGTGATTGCTGTGCTCTTGGCTGCGAAGATTGTTGTGCATAACCGCCGCTGCTTTCGCCGCCGCCGCCAGAACCCGCAGGGCCGCCTAATAATGTCATGCTGTTCGCACGGATCGTAACGCCTGTTTTTTGCTGGCCTTCTTTGTCCGTCCAGCTGTCGGTGCGGATACGGCCTTCAATGTAAACCTGATTGCCTTTTTTCAAATATTTCTCTGCGACTTTGGCCAACCCTTCCCAAAGTTCGATCCGGTGCCATTCTGTATTATCAACGCGTTCGCCGCTCTTGTTTGTGTATGACTCTGTGGTGGCAATGTTGAACTTAGCAACTGCCGAGCCGCTTTCCAGATATCTTACTTCCGGGTCGCTGCCCAGATTGCCTATCAAAATGACCTTGTTAACACTTCCTGCCATGATTTCTATTTGTGGATGATTATTAGACTTGAATTTAAAGATACAGATGTAAAAGCACTTTTAAATATCCTGTTCGCTGATTTTGCCCGTAATTTTATGTTTGAGAATTAATTTATTCCGCCCGTCATGCGTCATTTCCTGCTTGATCAAATAATATTCTTCGTCATATGATGTATAGTTCGACGGCTTGGTGACACCTTCTTTTCCGCGCCACACAGGAAGTTCTACTTTTTCCCAAAGCTTCGTTTTCGCTGACTTATAAGCTGCGTCAATAATCGCGTTCACAACATAACCGTCATAAAACGTCTCCGCAGCCTCCCGCCCATTTTCAACGGCATTGAACATATCGGTGAACATATGGTTATAACCCAGATCATTCACTTCATCCCCGACAGGAAAAAGCCAGCCCGTATTGCTCTCGGCCTTTTCTGCCACATAATCCTCCCCTTTTCCTTCTGCATTCTGGCCGGTTGTGAACATTTCAAAACCAGTCCGGAGGAAGTTGTTGATCCAGATCGTGCCTTCGGTTCCCATGACTTCGTCGCGCAAATCCATCCCGCCTCGGAATGTCCAGCTCACTTCAAATTGCCCTATCGCACCATTTTCATATTTAACCAATGCAATCGCATGATCCTCAGCATCAATGGGTTTCACTTGTGTATCGGCCCAGCACATTACTTCAACCGGCTTAATATCTTTGCCAATAAAGTTGCGTGAAATTTCAATGCAATGGCAGCCCAGATCCAGAATGCAGCCGCCGCCCGCCTGCTCAATGTCCCAGAACCATTCGCTATGCGGGCCTGGATGTGCTTCACGTGATTTTGCCCAGATAATTCGTCCTAATGAGCCATTTTTGACACTTTCGATGGATTTCAAAAACTTCGGCGTATAACAAAGATCTTCCAGATAACCCGCAAAAATCCCTGCTTCCTCAGCTGCTCGCATCATGCGCAACGCCTCGGCACCATTCCGGCCTAATGGTTTGGTTGAAACAACCGCCTTTTTATGTTTGGCACAAAGCATTACGGCCTCTTCATGAATGTTGTTAGGCAATGCAATGCACACCATATTCACGTCGGGATGCGCAATCACCTCTTCCATATTGGATGACCAAAAGTCGCACCCGTAATCATTAGCGAACTTTTGGGCACTTTCTTCGCGTCGCGCATAAATTGCGACAACCCTATCCCGGCCCCGCTGCCCGTGAATGGATTCAGCATAAAATCGTCCGATAAAACCGGAACCTAACATCGCAATTTTCTGCATAAGGAAATATATAATAATGTTATAAAAATCGAAAGCCGACCGCCGATAGCCAACTCAGTTCGTCTTCACTTCACTCTCCCAGCCAGTTGTTTTCAGCGCCGGGTCATCTTCTTTTTTCAAAAAGTCAGCATCGCCAAATGATGAAGCATCCCATTCCAGCAATGCGCGGTCAGGAACAATCGAAACCGGAGCCCGCCAGGAAGTGGACATTTCGGCGTAAGCAATGTTGGATTGCGAGTTATAACAGGAAATCAGGGACCAGCGCGGATGATCCGATAAATTAGCTTCGGACCGGTGCATGAGGTTGCTATGAAAAAACAGTGCGTCGCCCGGTTCAATTTCACAATAAACCAGCTCCATCGTTTTCAATGCATGATTCACCATTTCCATATCCGCACCGACCTGCTCACCAGCAAAACCATGATTCACACGACCCATTTTATGCGAGCCTTTAATCACTTGCAGGCAACCGTTTTCCTTATTTGCAGGCGTCAGCGCGATCATTACGCTCATCAACTGATCGGGAAAGATGAATTGATTTTTATACCAATAACCATAATCCTGATGCCACTCCCACGCGCCGCCTACTTTCGGTTCTTTCTGCATCAGTTTTGTATGAAAATGGCAAACCGGACTTTCCTGACCCAACAACTGCCAAACTGAATTGACCATTCGCTCACTCCTGATCAAATAACCAAAAACATCATCACCGGGCGTAAACCAGAGCGAAAGCTTCGTTTTTTTGCCAGACTGGTCATTGAGATCCATTGCATTTTTCTGCATGACCGAATTCTCAACCGCGGTCTGATACAATTTATCTGTCTCTTCCTTTGAAAAGAGGCCCTTTACAACCAGGTAACCGTCTTCGTAGAAAGTCTTGATCTGATTCGCATTTAAACTAAAACTTGTCATAACCTTTCCGTTTTACGTGTTTAGTACAAAAATATATTACTTAAAATACAATTCCTTGCACTTCATACTGATTAAAAACATTTAGACGGAAATGGTCTGGGCAGGTCACAAATATTTTTCTTCTTTTAACACAGCATCAATTAAAATAGGCTTTGGCAGCTCCTCAACCTCATTTTTTGAGAAAAAATAAAATTCGGGCGGCAGGTTAACAGGTTCGTTTTCGGGGAGAGTGATCCACCAAAACTGCACATGCAGCTTTTGATGTGTTAATAAGTGAATGTAAAGCTTGGGCACCAGCCGGATATTTCCTTTCGCCAGCAATTCCAGCAATGTTGTGTTTTCTGTCAAGTCTTCCGGCGACTCGATTTGCGCAGCCGATTCAATTTGGAAAAAATCATAGAGTCCTTTCCAGATGTCTTTCGTGCTCCGCTCTTGCATCGCCAGCTTTTCGCCTTGCTGAATGATAAAATAGTTGAGAAAGCGGTTTTTAATCTTCAACTTTTTCGCCTTAACGGGAAGCACGTTCTGCATGTTGAAAGCATTAGCAAAACAAATGTCATTGAAAGGACAAATCGCGCAATTTGGAGAAACAGGCACACACTGAAGCGCACCAAATTCGATCATTGCCTGATTATATGTGGCCGGATCCTCATGCGACACTAGCTCTTTTGCAAACGCAGCAAATTCCTTTTTACCCTCATTACTCAGCATATCCGACTTGATCCCGAAAATCCGAGCCATAACCCGATAAACATTCCCATCAATGGCCGCAACCGCTTCCCCAAAAGCAAAAGAGGCGATCGCAGCTGCGGTATAATGGCCGAGTCCTTTTAGTTTGGAAAGTGAAGCGGCAGTTTCCGGAAATTTGCCATTAAAATCGTTTACAATCTGCCGTGCGGTGAAATGCATATTCCTTGCGCGGGAATAATATCCCAATCCCTGCCAGAGCCGCAGCACGTCCCGTTCGTCGGCATTGGCGAGGTCGAAAACGGTTGGATAATTTTCCAGAAACTTCTCATAATAAGGCGTTCCCTGCGCGACGCGGGTCTGCTGAAGAATTATTTCCGACAACCATATTTTATAAGGATCCGTCGTTTGTCTCCAGAGTAAAGGGCGGTGGTTTTTGAGATACCAGGATTTAAGTTTTTTATTAAAATCAATAGCCTGTAAATGATCGGATACCATAATATTTGTACTTATGTACGCTGTTATTTAACGAATTAGAAAAAAAATGAAAACGCCTTCCTTTTAAATCTTCGTAAAATTAGCGTACCTTTGTGTTCCCAAAATTTAGAGGAGTAAGTAAATAAATGAAATAATATCCACTTAAAGTAAACAATCAAAGTGACTAAGGCAGACGTAATCGCACAGATTTCTGAGAAAACAGGTGTAGACAAGGGCGATGTTCAGCAAACGCTGGAATCGTTTTTCACCGTGGTAAAGGACTCACTTTCTGAGGGAGAGAACCTTTATGTAAGAGGTTTTGGTAGTTTCATCAATAAAAAACGTGCGCGTAAAGTTGCCCGTAATATCTCGAAGGGAACTTCTATGATCATTGACGAGCACTTTGTACCAAGCTTCAAACCTGCAAAAGTATTTGTAGAACAGGTTAAAGAGAGTGACAAACTGAAAGCTGTCGCTGAAAAGTAATTTACCTGAAAAGGTCTGGGTTATAAAATGATTATGAAAAAGTCTATTCTTCTATCTTGTGTGCTTGCAGTAGCGCTTGTTGGAACGCTTTTTAGCCTTCCTAAGGTTGTTGTAAACACAAAAGGCAAGGAAGTAGGCCAGGAACGAAGTCAATCCGAAGCAGCTGCTACAACGACTGCTGCTCCGGAAGCTTCTCCAAAATCGCAGCACGATGCCGCCACCCTGTCGCCTGATCAACAAAAAGCAGTGGATCAGCTCAGAAATGGTTTCGTAAATGCGAGCGACAAAGACAAAGCAGCTGCCGGCTTGAAGTTGTCTGACAAATTCGTTGAACTTCAAAAATTCGACAGCGCAGCGTTTTATGCTGAAAAAGTGGCGCTTTTATCTCCAAGTGTTGAGAACTTAGTTAAGACCGGCGATCGTTATTACGAAGCTTATGGTTTTGCTATCGACGAGGCGAAGGCGAAGAATCTTGGAGTAAAAACACGCGAATATTATCAGAAAGCACTTGATCAGAATCCGGCTTTATTAGCTGCAAAGGCTAATATGGCAATGACTTACGTGAACACAGAAAACCCGATGCAGGGAATTTTAATGTTGCGCGAAGTGATTGACACGGATCCTACAAATGAGTTGGCTCTGTTCAACTTAGGGATCTTGTCGATGAGATCTAACCAATATTCAAAGGCTGCCGACAGGTTCAGACAGATTTTAACCAACAACCCGGCTAATTCAAAAGCGAAGTTTTATTTAGGACTGACGCTGGTGGAGTTGGGAAACAAGGAAGAGGCCCGCAAGGTGCTCGCCGAAGTAAAAAAGGAGGAAAAGGATCCGGTTATCCAGCAAGCCATTGGCGAATTGGAAGAACGTCTGAACTGATAAGCAGAAATTAAGACAATCAATTTTTATTTATAAACGACATATAATTATGCCTTGCGGAAAAAAGAGAAAGAGACATAAGATTTCAACTCACAAGAGAAAGAAAAGACTTAGAAAAAACAGACATAAGAAGAAATAATATATCATGACCGGATTTTCAAAAAAGTCCGGTCATGCCTTCTTCCCCTCGTATGTATTGCCCTTTCGATCAGAAAGCGGAGGTTAAGTATCAACATTATTATAGCCATTTAGTTGGTTGAACATTGAGTAACGAATTACTAATCAATTCTACTCAAAAGGGAGAACGTATAGCCCTTTTGCAGGATAAACGTCTTTTAGAATATCACGTCGAAACACCGGATCAAAGCTTTACCGTAGGTGACATTTACCTTGGTACGGTCAGAAAGCTGGTAGCGGGGCTTAATGCCGCGTTTGTTGATGTCGGTTTTGAAAAAGATGCGTTTCTGCATTATCTAGATCTTGGGCCAAATATCAATTCTCTAAACAAATTAACGAAGGACGTTATATCCAAGCGTCAGACTTCCGGGAAGTTGAACAACTTCAAAATGGAGCCTGAAATTGAAAAGCTGGGTAAGATTGATAAAGTCCTTTCGAAAAATCAACCGATCCTTGTTCAGATCGTTAAGGAGCCAATTTCTACAAAAGGCCCCAGATTATCCTGCGACATTTCCATTGCCGGACGTTACATTGTTCTGGTTCCGTTTTCAAATTCTGTAAACCTTTCTAAAAAGATCACTGACAAAGCAGAGCGGAATCGTCTGCAACGTCTGATGTCGTCTATCAAGCCAGCCAACTTCGGTGTAATTATCCGCACCGTTGCAACCGGGAAGGATGTGGACGAGCTTAACAAAGACTTACAGGATTGCCTTGACAAGTGGGAAAATGGCATAAAAATGCTTCGTGATGCCAAACGACGCGACCGCGTCATAGGTGAAATGAACCGCGCTTCTTCCATCATCCGCGACATGCTGAATGAGTCATTCGACAGCATTACGGTTGATTCCAAAGAAGTTTACGACGACATTAAGGCTTACATTCACAACATTGCGCCAGATAAAGAGAACATTCTGAAACTGCACAATGGCAAGAATAAGCTGTTCGAACAATTTGGTCTTGAAAAGCAGATCAAGTCATTATTCGGCCGTTCTGTAAGTTTGCCCAATGGTGGTTATCTGATCATTGAACATACTGAGGCGCTGCACGTTATCGACGTCAACAGCGGTAACAAGTCGAATTCAGAAGAAGATCAGGAAGCGACTGCGTTGAGCGTCAACCTCGAAGCAGCGAAGGAAATCGCCCGTCAGTTGCGATTACGCGATATGGGCGGCATTATCGTCGTCGATTTCATCGATATGAAGAAAGCGGAAAATAAACGCGTTCTTTTCGATACGATGCGCGACGAGATGAAAGGCGACCGCTCGAAATACACCATTCTGCCGCTTTCGAAATTTGGTCTGCTGCAAATTACACGTCAGCGCGTAAGACCTGAAATGAACATTGTAACCCGCGAAACATGCCCTACTTGCGGCGGAACGGGCACAATTCAGGCAAGCATTCTGGTCTCTGATGTAATTGCTAATAACCTGGATTACATTCTGACCAAGCAAAATGAGCGTGGAATTACCATTTCACTTCATCCATTCTTGCATTCTTATTTTACAAAAGGGATAATTTCCGAACAAGTGAAATGGCTTTTCCATTACAAAACATGGGTTAAGCTGATTAAAGACACTTCGTTGGGTGTCGTAGATTTCAAATTCCACAACCGTTACGGCGAGGAAATCGAGATTGTTCCGGGTAATTAAGCTGATTTATATCTCAGCATTTATCATCATTTCCCTTTCCAGTTCGGGATTTTTTTTTCTTTAAAAGCCAGCACGCCTTCTTTTGCGTCTTCGGAAGCAAGAATTTCATCTAATTCTGCTTTGAGAAAACTGTGCTTTTCGCTTTCCGGCATTTGTTTCAACTTTTGAAAAGCTTTCATGCCCTGTTGAATTGCATAAGGAGCATTTGCACAAATTTGCATTGCCATTTCCTGAACTTCCTGCGAAATGCTTTCGGCTTCTGTAATGTGGGTTACCAAGCCTAATTCAAGTGCTTCCTCAGCATTATAGCTTTTGCCGATAATGCACATTTCCAACATCTTCCGCGCAGGGACAATCTGACTAAGTGAGGCCATCACCTGCATCGGCCAAATCCCACGCTTAACTTCCGGCAAGCCGAAAGAAGCATCATTTACACTAAAAACGAATGTGCAGCCACAAATAATCAGGAAACCGCCGGCCAAAACCGAACCTTCAACTTGTGCGATAATGGGCTTACAAACGTCATTAAATGCATCTCCTAACTTAGCCTCTTCGCTGATTGGCGGCAATGTCGGATTCTTGATATCTGCGGAAACGTTATGGAAAGCATTCAGATCGGCACCTGCGCAAAAAATGGAACCTTCCGCATTGATTATCAGGCATCTCACGTCATTGTGATAATGCGCATACGCCAATGCGAAAATGATTTCCTCCGCCATACCAGGCGTGAATGCATTACGCTTTTCAGGACGGCTTAGCGTGATGGTGAATATGTGATTGGCAAATGAAGTTTTGATATACAAAAACTTCACTGAATCGAAATGCTGGACGTCTTCTTCTGAATAAAACCGCATACAGGCGCTTGTTAGCGTTATGGAATAGCGGAATGTTTGTTAAGCCTTGTTTACGACACCTTGGAGCATCGTTATATATTGCTTGATCCCCGCCTCGATCTCATGAAGATAAATAAATTCGTCCGCACTATGCGAGCGTCCCGAATGTCCCGGGCCCATTTTTAACGATGGGCAATCGAGTAATGCCTGGTCAGAAGTCGTAGGCGAACCGTATGCTTCCCTTCCAAGTTTCAAGCCTTCCAACACAATCGGATGGTCCATAGGAATGCTCGAAGGCCGCAAACGAATCGATCTTGCAGAAACCTCCGATTGAATGTTGCTTTGAATGACTTCAATCACTTCTTCTAAAAGTGTATTGATCCGTTACGCGAACGTCAATTGTGAAGTTGCAGGCGTCGGGAACGACATTATGCTGCGTTCCTGCATTAATGATGGTCACGGACATTTTCACAGGGCCTAATGTGGGTGAAACCTTTGGGAATTTGTATTCTTGAATCCAGTTAATGTCCTTTACTGCTTTGTAAATGGCATTATCACCTTCCTCGCGTGCAGCGTGACCGGATTTTCCTTTTGCCGTGCAATCCAGGACTAACAAGCCTTTTTCAGCAACCGCCAAATGCATTTCGGTTGGTTCGCCCACAACGGCGAACGCGATTTCAGGCAATTCAGGGACAACGATTTCGAGCCCTTCTTTTCCTGAGATTTCTTCTTCGGCAGTGGTGGCGATTGCAATGTTGTAAGCCAGATCTTTTTTATCAAAAAAGTAACAGAATGTAGCGATCAGTGAAACCAGGCAACCACCGGCATCATTACTGCCTAGGCCGAACAGCTTATCGTCTTCCACAATCGCCTTGAACGGGTCTAGCGTCCAAGATTTGTTTGGCTTAACCGTATCGTGATGAGAGTTAAAAAGCAATGTTGGCTTATGCTTATCAAAATGGCGGTTATAGGCCCACAGATTGTTCTTTTTCTGCTGGTAAGGGATGTTTTTAGACTCAAAAAAGTCGGCGATCAATTGCGCTGTGCCCGCTTCTTCTTTGCTAAATGAAGGTGTTTCGATCAGGCTTTTCAGCAGCGCGATCGCCTCGTTTGTTAATGTTTGTATGTTTTCCAATGCGCTTACCATCTTACTTGCCCGTCACCTTTAACAATCCATTTTTCGGTCACGAGCTTTTCCAATGCGAAAGGTCCACGCGCGTGCAGTTTTTGAGTTGAAATGCCAATTTCTGCGCCTAATGCAAAGACAGCGCCGTCGGTAAAGCGCGTTGATGCATTGGCATAAACAGCCGCCGCATCCACTTCTCGCAAAAACCGCTCGATTTTGACTTCGTCTTTTGAAATGATTGCCTCGGAATGTCGTGAAGAATGTGCCCGAATGTGTTCCAAAGCTTCGTCCAAACCATCAACGACTTTTACCGAACATTTATAATCTAAAAATTCTCTGCCAAAATCTTCTTGCTGAGCATGTTGCAGCATGGGATAACCGTCTTGTTCAAAGATTGCATGAGACGTTTCATCCGCAAAGACCTCAACATTCCATTTGATAAAATCTGCTTTTAGTTTTGGTAAAAGCTCGGCGGCAACTTCCTTATCCACCAGAATCGTATCCAAAGAGTTGCAAACCGACGGCCGGGAAACCTTGGCATTTACCACAATGGCCGCTGCTTTTTCGAGATCTCCTGTTTGTTCAACATAAGTATGGCAAACGCCAGCGCCAGTTTCAATCGTTGGCACCAACGAATTTTCACGCACAAATTTGATCAGACTTTCGGATCCTCTCGGAATAATAATGTCGACAAATCGCGTTGCAGTGAGCAATTCGCTTACAAACTTCCGGTCTGTGGGCAACAACATTACTGCTTCGGAATTAATGTCAAATTCGGCCAGTGTTTTGTGGATCAATCCAACCAAAAACAAATTGGAAAAATGAGCTTCCTTGCCGCCTTTCAAAACACAAGCATTTCCTGAACGCAGACAGAGTGATGCCACATCCAATGTAACATTCGGCCTGGATTCGTAGATAACGCCTACAACACCGAGCGGAACCGCAATTTTGCGCAATGACAAACCCTGTTCAATGGTGCGTTCCAAGATCACCTGACCGCTCGGATCGGGCAATGCGGCAACATCGCGGAGACTTTGTGCCAAACCCTGAATCCTTTGTTCATTGAGCAACAAACGATCCTTTTTAGGATCGGCGTCATCCATTACATCAAGGTCTTTCTTGTTCTCGGTGATAATGTTGGCAACATTGGCCAAAACCTTATCTGCAAGGCTCAGCAAAAGGTCTGAACGCTGCTGACCGGACAAATTCCGGACAGCGGCGGCCGCCTTCTGCGTTTGTTCTAAAAGAGGTAAAATGGATTCCATTATAATAGTACGATGTCGTTGGCATGTGCCACTTCAAAATTCACTGTTTTCATATTTGCACGGATCGTAGCCGAAGTTTCCCTCGCACGTGCCACCGCGATCATTTCCTCGGAAGGAGAATATATTTCTATGATCTCACCAGCCTCAAAATCGCCGGTAACTTCCACCACGCCCACTGCCAGCAGGCTTTTTCTTTTCAACAATGCTTTGGATGCGCCTTCATCAATCTGCAAACTTCCCGAAACCAATCCGCCGCTCCCTAACCACCTGTTTCGGGCTGAAAGTGTGCTTTTTCCGGGATTAATGAGGGTTCCTGCGTTTCCTGCTAATGCTTCGAGCAACTCGTTTTCCTGCTTCATGCCAAAAATAACGACCTTAATCGCCATTCTTGCAGCCAATTTTGCAAATGTCAGCTTGGAAGCCATTCCGCCTAAACCGAGGAATGATTTATCTGTCCTTACGAATTTAAAAACCTCGTTCACATTCGATATGTTCCTCAGAATGTTGCCCTGCTCGTCCAGCAAGCCCCCAACCGAGGTGCCGAACATTAATGATTCGGCGCCAAACCCAACCGCGAGCAATGTTGCCAGCTCATCATTATCCGAAAATTTCAATTCACGGTCACTCACAACGTCGTTCTCATTCACGATGGGAATAATGTTGTTTTCCCACAATTCCTCGAACGTTTCCTTCAACTGAAGAAACTTGTTGCGATTCGCGAAATGCTGTCTTTCGCAAAGACTTTGCGCAATGTAAATTTTATTAGGTGCAAAATGAGTCGCATATAAACCTACCAAAAGTGGGTTTCCAACCGATGCAGCTGCTTTCCGCTGCGTCATCGTGCCCTTATAATCCTGAATATAAGCTTTCCCGGCGCCAACTGCCCCGGAAGAAACAATGATAATCCGATATTGCGAATGGATTGCCGAGACCTGCCGCGCTATTTCTGAAATGATCCTGATGTCAGGTTCACCGGAGGGAAGGGTGATGGAAGCGGTCCCGAACTTTATTACGAGTATTGGTTTTGACACTTTGAATTGGCTTGAAAAAGGGGGCAAACGGATTGCCGGTTCGTGGGTTTATAATTTGAGGCTAAAAATAGAAAATTATTGCGTTTGATAAGCCGCCGGTCAGAAACCAATGCTTAAAGGATATCGTCAAGAACATTGCCATTGAAGCGCCTTTTTAGTTTCAAAGCAGTCTGCAAACGATCCAGATAATCTTCCCGCGGAATTTCTATCGCCCCGTAACGGAGCACATTGTCGTTGATAAACTGCGTGTCCAGCAGCACAAACCGATTGAGTTTCAAAATTTGTATCAAATAATGAAAAGCAACTTTCGAAGCATTGCTTTCGAGCGAAAACATTGATTCCCCGAAGAAAACGCCATTAATTGATACGCCATACAAACCACCCACCAACTTATCCGACCGATAAGTTTCAACGCTGTGTGCGTATCCAAGCTCGTGCAATGCTGTATATGAAGCAATGATTTCTTCCGAAATCCATGTTCCCGATTCTTTTGCTCTCGGGCCCGAACAACCGCGCATTACGCCTTCAAAATCAGCATCGACTTTTATTTCAAAATATTTTTTGTTCAAAACAGGCCGTAGCGACTTCGACGGTTTGTAAGTATCGATGGGGATAATGGCCCTTGGATTGGGCGAATACCAGTAAATGGTGCCATCCGATTCCGCCATAGGAAATATCCCATTTATATATCCGTTAAGAATGTCGTCTGTGCTGATTTCTGTCATGAAAGCCATTATTTGTTTATAGCGCTGTTTAAGTAGTCCGGAATATTACAAATTGAGGTCGAAGAAACGAATAAAAAATCCCTGTAAACCGAACCATAAAAATATATCTTCTGTTTCTTTGGAGTGACAATTTTTTTTTCAAAATTTGCACCCTATTAGACGCATTCACAAGTCAATGAACGACAACGGCATACATACTGTTCTTCATACTACGCCTTTTCGCTTTAGGTCCCCCCGGACCGCATAATTTCTTTTTACCTACGTGGTAAAACTTTTATACCCACCAACTTTTCCAATTTTCAAAACGTCCCATCGTTTCTCTGGGTGTAATAATTATTGTTTCGAACATTTTTGTCAGCATCGTCATCAATGAAAAATACCGAAGTAGTAGGCAGTAAGTTTATAGTTCAGACTGCCAATGAAAATCATCTTCACTTTGCGGATACAATTTGCGCAGAGATGGAAGAGAGCGCTAAAAAGCGTGGTACTGGTATCGCCAAACGTTCTCCTGTATATATAATGGAAAAAATGGTGGAAGGGAAAGCGATCATCGCAACCACCGACACCGGCGAATGGGTAGGTTTTTGTTACATTGAAACGTGGGAACACGGCAAATTTGTGGCGAATTCGGGCTTAATCGTACATCCTGACTTCCGTAACAGCGGAATGGCGAAGGCTATAAAGCAGAAAGCTTTTGAATTATCGCGCCAAAAATATCCTGATGCAAAGATCATAGGCATCACAACCAGTTTGCCAGTGATGAAAATCAATTCCGATCTGGGTTATGAGCCTGTGACTTTCAGTGAGTTACCAGCTGATGATGCTTTCTGGAAAGGATGTGCGAGCTGTGTTAATTACGATGTGTTGACCCGGACTGGCAGAAAGCACTGCTTATGCACGGGAATGATGTACAATCCTGAGGATAAAAAGAAGGAAGAAGTGGCAGTTACGGCTGGTGTGGAGCCAGAAAAACATTCCTGGGATTTCCTGAAAGAATCGAGCTTGTACGAGCGCTGGATGCGCATTAAGCAACGCATTTTGTTGCGAAGGGAAGAACGCGCTAAAAAGAAAAACGCCGGCACATTGCTCGTACATTAAAGTACAGCCTTTATTTACAGATTTATATATCTCTTAAATACCTCGCCCGGCAGCCGTTTTTTGGCCCGAAGCGAGGTATTTTTTTGTTACTTTTGTACTCCAATTTAAGCATTTAGTCAGAATCAGATTTTAATATAATGTCACAACCCAAAGTAGTATTAGCGTTCAGCGGTGGATTAGACACCTCTTTTTGTGTAAAATATTTAGCCGAAGACAAAGGTTACGAAGTCCATTCGGTTTTGGTTGATACAGGCGGTTTTTTGGATGAAGAACTGAAAACAATTGAGGCCAATGCGTATGCTTTGGGTGTGAAACAGCATGCAACGATCACCAAGACAAGTGATTACTATAATGATTGTATCAAATATCTGATTTTCGGTAATATCCTTAAAAACAACACTTATCCACTTTCTGTAAGCGCAGAGCGAGTTTTTCAAGCTGTTGCCGTTGCGGAATATGCAAAGGAAATTGGGGCTAATGCGATTGCGCATGGCAGCACAGGTGCAGGAAATGACCAGGTTCGTTTTGACATGGCTTTTCGCATTATCATTCCTGAGGCTGAGATCATTACACCGATCCGCGACCTGAAACTTTCGCGTGAGGCAGAAATTGAATATTTAACAAATAAAGGTGTTGGCCGCGAATGGGCCAAGGCTGCATATAGCATTAACAAAGGCCTTTGGGGCACTTCGGTTGGTGGAAAAGAGACATTAACCTCTGATCAATATCTTCCTGAATCGGCCTGGCCAACGCAAATCACCAAAACGGAGCCTGAGACAATCACGCTTGAATTTTTGGAAGGTGAACTGAAAGGTGTTGCGGGCGAAAGTTTTGAAAATCCGGTTCAGGCTATTCAAAAATTAGCTGCCATTGCACAGCCTTTCGGAATTGGTCGTGACATTCATGTCGGTGATACGATTATTGGGATTAAAGGCCGTGTTGGTTTTGAAGCTGCGGCTCCTTTGATCATCATTAAGGCGCATCATACTTTGGAAAAACACGTGTTGAGCGAGCAGCAGCTTTATTGGAAAGAACAACTTTCTAACTGGTATGGCAGCTTGCTGCACAAAGGTCAGTTTGTAGAGCCGGTGATGCGTAACATTGAGACGTTCCTTACAGATACACAAGCGCATGTAACTGGAAAAGTGCACGTTCACCTCGCACCTTACCGCTTCCACGTGGAAGGAATTGAATCACCATTTGACTTGATGTCATCGAAATTTGGCAGCTACGGTGAAATGAACAACGCCTGGACCGGCGACGACGTAAGAGGATTTTCAAAAGTGGCTTCCAACCAGGTGATGATATATCAGAAGGTGAGTGAGTCAGCAGGAATTTAACTAGTGCATACCCAATCATTGTGTTATGACTAAAATAGAATTACAAAGTCAAATTCAGCGAAAAGCGCAGGAATTACCCTTGGATTTACTTCAAGAGGTTTACGACTATATGGAATTCATTTTAGAAAAACGCAAGAGAAAGCCGTATTCAAAAATAGAAGACTTGGAAAACTGGTGGCAGAACATCTCTAATTTTTCCGCAGATTTTATGGAAAAACGCATTCAGCCACCGCTTGACAAGAACGAAAATCTGTTTGAATGAAATATCTGCTGGACACTAACATTGTTGCTTACATCATCAAAAGAAAGCCTGCCGAGGTTTTTGACAAACTATCGACAGTGTCGTGGGATGAGATAAGCATTTCCTCAATTGTAGTGGCTGAGCTTTGGTATGGAGTTGCAAAAAGTCAGCATAAAGAACGAAATAAAGCTGCCCTGGAAAATTTTTTGGCGCCTTTTACGATTCTAGACTTTGATACGTCGGCAGCTGAACAATATGCTTTGATCAGGGCAAATTTGGAAGAAAAGGGAACAGTCATCGGAGCAAATGATTTATTGATTGCAGCCCACGCGCTTAGTCAGGACTTAGTCTTGGTTACAAACAATGTTAGGGAATTCGAGCGGGTTGAAAATTTGAGAATTGAAAATTGGGTTACGGAATGAGCAACATTAACATAGGAATAATAGGCGCGGCGGGTTATACAGGAGGAGAATTGATCAGAATATTGCTCAATCATCCGAATGTCACCATTGCTTTCGCGCATAGTAAAAGTCAGGCTGGGAAGCCGGTTTATGCAACGCATACTGATTTGCTTGGAGATACGGAATTGGCTTTTTCGGGAGATGAGATTCAGACGCTTTTGGAACAGGAAGGTCTGAATGCTATTTTTCTTTGCTCCGGTCACGGTGAGTCTCAGAAGTTTCTGAATGAGTACAATCTTCCAGAATCTGTCAAGATTATTGATTTGAGCACCGATTTCCGTGATGAGTCAAATGGCTTCGTTTATGGATTGCCAGAGTTGCAACGCGAAAAGATTAAGACAGCAACTAAGGTTGCAAATCCCGGTTGCTTTGCTACAAGTATTGAACTCGCGATTTTGCCATTGGCTGAGGCTGGATTGATTAAGGACGACATTCACGTGAGCGCGGTTACGGGCAGCACAGGCGCAGGTCAGGCATTAAGTGCAACGACGCATTTTAGCTGGAGAAGCAATAATATCTCGATCTACAAAGCTTTTACGCACCAACATTTGACCGAGATCAAGATGAGTCTGGGCAAATTACAGGCTGGTTTTGGCAATGCAATCAACTTTGTCCCTTATCGTGGCGATTACACACGCGGCATTATGGCGAATGTTTACACCGCATTTGAAGGAACATTAGAAGAAGCCAAAAGCCTTTACAAAAGCTTCTACGCCTCCCACCCATTCACGCACGTAAGCGACGCTCCGATTGATTTGAAACAAGTTGTAAACACCAACAAATGCTTCATCAATCTTGAAGTGCATGACGGACAGTTACTGATAAGCAGCATTATCGATAACCTCACAAAAGGCGCTTCTGGACAAGCAGTTCAGAATATGAATTTGCTCTTCGACTTGCCAGAAGATGTGGGGTTGAGATTGAAAGCGCCGGCGTTTTAACATTATTCTTTTGTAATCGTAAATTCCATTGACATGAACGATTTGATGCAAACATTCAATCAACTCAGCGATTCGCGGCAAAAACAGCTGTTGGCATACGCCGATGGACTTTTGCTGCAGCAAAAAGCAAAGAAGACTGATGGAGATCTTGCGATTTGGAAAGAAAAAATTCTGAATGTGTCAACTTGGAGCGAAGGTGACATTACAGCATTGGAAGAAAATATAAAAGGCATGGATAATTGGAAAGCCCCACAATGGTAATCGATACAGGCATATTCATCGAGCATTTACGGAAACCAGACAAGTCCAGAACAATCTTAGCGTCTCTACCAAATGACATTTCGATCTTTGTATCGGCTGTGACAGTTTATGAGCTAATGATGGGCGCCACAGACAATCAGAAAAAGACGGATGTCGAAACGCTATTAAATGGGTTGCCTATTTTGCCTTTCAATGAAGAGGTTTCGTTAAAAGCAGCTGAGATTTATCATAACCTGCGAAGGCGGAACTCGCTGATCGAATTTCGGGATATTTTCATAGCGGCAACGGCGCTAACATTTCAATTACCAATCAAAACATTGAACCAGGGACATTTTCAACGGATTGAAAATCTTGAACTTGCCTGATAAACTATATTTATAATGTCACACTTATTCGATGTTTACCCCATCTACGATATAGAGCCTGTCAAGGCTCAGGGAAGTTATTTGTGGGACCAGAATGGGACCAAGTATCTCGACCTTTATGGCGGGCATGCGGTGATTTCTGTCGGGCATTGCCATCCTTATTATGTGGATATGCTCACGAAGCAGCTGAATGCGATTAGTTTTTATTCCAATTCAGTGAAAATCTCTTTGCAGGAAGAGCTTGCGGAAAAGCTGGGAGCACTTTCGGGTTATCCGGATTATAAGCTGTTCTTATGCAACTCGGGCGCTGAGGCGAATGAGAATGCTCTGAAACTGGCTTCGTTTCATAATGGTCGCAAAAAGGTTATTTCCTTTACCAAATCCTTCCACGGCCGGACGGCTGGGGCGGTAGCGGCGACAGATAATGCTTCTATCGTTGCGCCGGTTAACTATAAAGAACATGTAACATTCCTGCCGTTTAATGATGTGCAGGCTGCGGAAAAGGGCATTACTGATGAAGTTTGCGCGGTGATTGTTGAGGGCATTCAGGGTGTTGGCGGGATTAATGTTAGCTCGGATAAATTCTTGCAGACATTAAGACGCAAATGTGATGAAACCGGCGCGATGCTAATTTTGGATAGCGTGCAATGTGGTTACGGACGGACGGGAAAATTCTTTTCGCACCAGTTTAGCGGCATCGATCCGGACATCATGTCAATGGCCAAAGGAATGGGCAATGGTTTCCCGATCGGTGGAATACTGATCTCGCCGAAATTCAAAGCCAGTTACGGAATGTTAGGAACCACTTTTGGTGGAAATCATCTGGCTTGTGCGGCTGGCGTTGCGGTGCTGGATATCATGAAGGATGAAAATTTACTTGACAATGCTGCCGAAACCGGTGATTACTTGTTAAAAGGAATCGAAGAAATTGGCGGATATAAAGAGTTGAGAGGCCGTGGGTTAATGATCGGAATTGAATATGATTTTCCGGTTAAGGACCTTCGGAACAAACTTTTATTTGATTATAAAATGTTCACTGGAGTGGCGGGTGCGAACACCATTCGTTTGCTGCCTTCACTTACTTTGGGCAAAGAAGAGGCGGATCAATTTTTGGAAGTATTGAAAAAAGAGACGTCCGTTACCATTTAATAAACGCCGCAGAAATTACCAACCTGAATGAAACACTTTCTTTCCATTAACGACGTAAGCGACCTGAATCAGCTGATTTCAAATGGCATCGCCGCCAAGCGTAACCCATTTGCCGACATTGAGTTGGGTAAAAATAAAACCATCGGGCTGCTATTTTTCAATTCAAGTTTGAGAACAAGGATCAGCACGCAAAAAGCAGCGCAAAATCTTGGTCTTAATGTGATTACGATGAATGTTGGCCAGGATGGATGGGGTTTGGAAATGGAAGAAGGCGTGATCATGAATGGTGACAAAGCCGAGCACGTAAAGGAAGCGGCGGCTGTTATCGGCAGTTATTGCGACATTATCGGAATCCGGTCATTTGCGGGTTTGCAGGATCGGGAGAAGGATTATGCGGAAATCGTTTTTCAGCAATTCAAAAAATACGCTGAGGTTCCGATCATTAATCTGGAATCTGCTACAAGGCACCCGTTGCAGTCACTTGCAGATTGCATTACAATTGAAGAATTTAAGATAAAACAGCGCCCCAAGGTCGTTTTGACGTGGTTACCGCATTTCAAAGCATTGCCGCAGGCCGTTGCAAATTCCTTTTGCGAATGGATGAATCCGATGGATGTGGAGCTTGTTATCACGCATCCTGAGGGTTACGATCTTGCGCCTGAATTTGTTGGAAAAGGTCAGGTCATTTATGATCAGGATAAGGCTTTGGAAGGCGCGGATTTTGTTTATGGAAAGAACTGGTCGTCTTACCAGCATTATGGACAGGTTTTGACGAGCGATCCTTCCTGGATGATCACGGAAGCGAAAATGTCTTTGACCGATAATGGTAAATTCATGCATTGCCTGCCGTTACGCCGGAATATGAAAGTGGCAGACGAGGTTTTGGATGGGCCGAGATCACTTGTAATTGAACAGGCTGCCAATCGTGAATGGTCTGCGCAGGCAGCATTGCGTGAGGTTTTGCTAAATATTTGAACAAAAAAGAATGAATACGGAAACGCTGGCTCAGCCACATATTTCAACAACTTTCAGTTCGTAAAACGGGCGTTCTCATTGTGAACCTGGGAACACCGGACAGTCCGTCTGTTCCGGATGTGCGCAAATATCTGCGTGAGTTTCTGATGGACGAGCGTGTGATCGATATCCCCTATCTGAACCGCTGGATGCTGATTAACCTCATCATTGCACCATTCAGAGCGCCTAAATCGGCGAAGATTTACAAGCAACTTTGGAGACCTGACGGATCACCTTTGAAGATTTACGGTTATTCAGTCAAAGAAAAATTGCAGCGTGTGCTGGGCGATGATTATGTTGTTGAACTTGCCATGCGTTACCAAAGTCCGAGCATTGAAAATGGATTGAAAGAACTGAGAAAACAAACGCTTTCAGAAATCATCGTCGTTCCGTTTTTCCCGCAATACGCCTCTGCGTCAACAGGTTCTGTTTATAAAGAAGTGATGCGTGTCGTGCAGGATTGGGAAGTTTTGCCTGAAATCAAATTCATTAACCGCTTTCTGGACCATCCCAAATTCATCGAAGGTTTTGTAAATCTTGGTAAAAAATACATGGCGCAACAGCATTATGACCATGTTGTGTTCAGTTACCACGGACTTCCTGAGCGGCAGATCACAAAAGGCGATGTTACCGGAAATTTCTGCAAATTTGGCTCTTGCTGTGATCATTTAGATGCCCGAAACCAGCATTGCTATCGCGCTCAATGTTTCGAAACGACGCGTTTACTGGTAAAAGGATTGGGTTTAAAAGAAGGCACTTACACAACTTGCTTTCAATCAAGATTAGGAAAAAATCCTTGGATTAAGCCTTACACGGATGAAGTAATTCCGGAATTGACCAAAAAAGGCGTGAAAAGTGTGTTGGCGTTTTCTCCTGCATTCGTTGCCGATTGTTTGGAAACAGAAATTGAAGTTGGTGAAGAATATAAAGAGATCTTTGAAAAAGAAGGCGGCGTTCACTGGCAGTTGGTCGAAAGTTTGAACGACAGTGAAATCTGGATTGAGACGTTGGAAGACATTATAAAAAAAGCGGTTTAACAACCGCTTTTTGCTTTTATAAGATCACACTTTCCTTTTTATACAATTCCGCCAGGGTGTGGGCGGCGTAGTCAATGTCTTCTTCCGTATTATATTTTCCAAAAGAAAAACGAACATTCGCCCGGTTCTCATCGATTTTAAGCTCATTTAAGACGTGTGAGCCGATCTCCGTTCCACTTGCACAGGCACTTCCTCCCGAGACTGCTATGCCGGCGATATCCAGGTTAAACAGCAACATATCGCTAATATCCGAGGGCGGCAAGCTTACATTCAAAACTGTGTAAAGGCTTTTGTCTAAATCAGCTGAATTTCCATTAAATGTGATGCCTTCAATGCTGCTCGTCAATCTGTCGATCATGCGTAATTTCAGGCCTTCGATGTGAGTGCGATGTGCGTCCATGTCGCGGTAAGCAATTTCCAATGCTTTGGCTAAGCCTACAATTCCATAGATATTTTCCGTTCCGCCACGCATGTTACGTTCTTGCGCGCCTCCGTGTACGAAGGGTGCGATTTTAATTCCCGGACGCATATAAAGGAATCCAACACCTTTCGGACCATTGAATTTGTGCGCCGCGCCTACGATGAAGTTGGTTTTCAGCTTTTGCAGATCATGTTTATAGTGACCCATCGTTTGCACGGTGTCACTATGAAAAACGGCATTATATTTTTCGCAAATGTCGCCTACTGCTTCCAGATCCAGCAAATTCCCGATCTCATTGTTGCCGTGCATTAATGAAACCAGTGAGCGTGAATTGGACTGCAATAAAACTTCTAAATGTTCGAGATCAACTTCGCCTTTTTCATTGAGATTAACAAAACTCAACTGAATGTGACCCGACTTTTGAAGATGTTCGAGCGTGTGCAAAACTGCGTGATGCTCGATGCGGGAAGTGATGGCGTGTTTTAGACCAAGTGTTTCGATGCTTGATCTGATGGCTGTATTATCAGCTTCGGTGCCGCCGGATGTGAAGAATATTTCAGCAGGAGCGGCATTCAGGATTCCGGCGATTGTTTTTCTTGCTCTTTCGATGGACGACCGGACTGCCCGGCCGTACGAATGTATGGAAGAAGGGTTACCAAATTGCTCGGTCATAAGCGGCAACATCACTTCCAACACTTCCGGATCAAGACGCGTAGTCGCGGCGTTGTCCAAATAAACTTTCATTGTTGCCTGTTTTTTGGCTCAGAGATGATTTCCTTAATGTCCGAAATAATCTTATTCGCCAGATTGATTGCTGTAGTCTGCGTTTCTGATTCAGAATAAATACGGATAATCGGTTCTGTATTCGATTTGCGCAAATGCACCCATTCCCTGTCAAACTCAATCCGCACGCCGTCAATGGTGTTCAAAGGCTGTTTGGAATATCTTGTCTGAATGCGGCTTAGAATGTTATCAACATTAATATCCGGCGTCAGCTCAATCTTATTTTTTGAAATATAATAACCTGGATATGAGCGGCGCAGCACAGAAGCTGTTTTGCCAAATTTCGCCAAATGTGTTAAAAACAATGCGATTCCAACCAAAGCGTCGCGTCCGTAATGGCTTTCAGGATAAATAACCCCGCCATTGCCTTCACCGCCAATTACCGCCTGATTTTCTTTCATCATATTAACGACATTGACTTCGCCGACAGCGGATGCAAAATATTTTCCGCCGGCCTTAACCGTCACGTCGCGCAATGCAGCTGTGGACGAAAGATTGGAAACTGTGTTCCCAGGCGTGTTTTTCAACACATAATCCGCAACGGCAACCAATGTATATTCCTCACCGAACGGCGTTCCGTCTTCGCACATCAGCGCAAGACGATCCACATCCGGATCAACAACAATTCCTAAATTAAATGAGCCATCATTCAATGCTTTACTGATTTCACGCAAATGCTCAGGAAGCGGCTCGGGATTGTGCGCGAAATTGCCCGTAGGCTCGCAGTTCAATTTCTTTATATTTTTAGTGGAAACGCCTAATGCTTCAAGTAACATTGGAACGACGATTCCGCCCGTAGAATTAACCGCATCTACAACAATCCTGAAATTCGCATTTGTAATAGCCTCCACATCCACCAATGGCAATGCAAGGACTTGATCTATATGCTTTTGTAAATATGAATCATCTGCAACGTAGCTCCCCAGTTTTTTAACATCAACAAAAACGAAATCCTCTTCATCTGCGATTCTCAGCACTTCTGCGCCTTCCGCTTCCGAAATAAATTCCCCATTGTGATTCAGCAATTTCAGGGCGTTCCATTGAATCGGGTTATGGCTGGCCGTGAGAATGATCCCACCTGCTGCATTTTCAGCTGTAACGGCTATCTCAACAGTGGGTGTAGTGGAAAGTCCAAGATCTGTTACGTGAAGTCCTACTCCCTGCAATGTTCCGGCCACAAGGCGACTTACCATCTCACCCGAAAGACGTGCATCCCTGCCAATAATTACTTTTAAATTTTGTGGATTTGTCCGCCTCAACCAAGTTCCGTATGCCGCTGCAAATTTGACAACATCAATTGGAGTCAGCGCCTCTCCCGATTTCCCACCCACAATACCTCTGATTCCTGAGATAGATTTAATTAACGTCACGATCTAGAATTCCTCTTTTTGTTTGGTTGCAAAAATACTAAATTTCCCTCTCTACTGTCCGATTTTTCTTGAAACAAAAGTAACATTTGACTTAGCGTCCGGCTATGCTTCGAGTAACTGAATGTCTACATTGGTGGTTAGCAACGAGCTTGTAAAACCCAGAAACGAACCCATTACGGGCGCTAATTGATCAAAATCAGCAGAAGTTCCCATGCTGATATGGTTGTTAATCACCGCATTACCCTCTGTCGGATCAAAACCTCTCCAACCGGCGCCGGGAAGAAAAACCTCAGCCCATGCATGCAATTCATGGGCCTGCTGCGGATTTCCATATAAGTAACCGCTTACGAATCGAGCGGCTATTCCGAGGCTCCTGCATGCACCGATAAACAGCCTTGCAAACTCGCGACACGAGCCACTCCGGTCTCTTAATGTGTCATCCGGCGGATAGGCATTGCCATATTCACGGTGTTGATAAACGAAGTTTTTACTGATATATTGACTCATTTCGACCAAAAACGGAATCGTAGCATAGTTGACATGCGCGGCCAATTTCCTGGCAAACTGTTCCACCTGATTGGTCGCATCGGTTTTGTCCAGATATGGAATGAGATATTTGTAAATCCGATTGTCGTACAAAAAAGGAATCTTGCTCGCTTCAAACGGATAAAATACAAAGTCGAACACATTCACTGGATCTGAGCTCACCGACATTTCCGCTTCTACAAAAAGCCGCTGATATTGCTGATTATAGAAATAGATCAAATGCTGGACATTGCCTTCTACATCCACATTTTTGACAATTTTGGAAGGCTGCGGATCAATCGTGAGCTTATAATCAAGCAGTCGCTGATGCGGATATGACCTGGGATACAGATATAATGTATGCGTTTCAAGTCTAACCGGCGAGTTATACTGATAATCGAGCGAATGCCGCACTTTAAGCTTCATGGAGATTTTGCATTTAAATGCTTAATTCATCCACTGGCTTTTGAATTGCCCTGATGACTGGCTCTGCGACTGACTTTGGGAATGTCCCTGTGACTGACTTTGCGATTGCCCCGTTTCTAAACCAAAATACATATCAAATATTGCATTATCCACCTCATTATTTAAGGTCTGGAATCTGTCAAGATATTGATGCAAGCCCATTTTAAAGACGTCTTCCACGTCCGTAAATTCGAGTTCCGTGCGAATCTTGCTCAATGCACGTTCGGCTGGATTGGTGTGTCCGCGCTCCGGAATGGATCCCGCAATGGCGTAAAGGGAAAGCTCAGCTTGTCTTACGCAATATGCAATCGACCTTGGAAACAGTTTATCAAGGATTAGAAACGCCACAATGTTCATGGGCGTAAGCGCACGATGCGTCTGCCTGTACATATTATATGCGCTAACAGACTTCAAAACCGCAGTCCACAACATCAAATCGAGCGTTGAACCGGAAGGTCCGGAATCTTGCAGCAGCGTAAAATATTTCACGTCCAAAAAGCGCGAACATTTATCTGCACGCTCAATGTGCCTTCCCAGCCGGCCAAAATGCCACGCCTCATTCCGCGTAATGGAAGCATCCACTACGCCGTGAAAAAGCTGGCAGCTTTTACGGATTTCGGTGAAATAGGACTGCATATGGTCCATATTCCGGAAGTTATCCGGATTAGTGCTCTTAATGGAAAGGTAAAATGTATTGATACTCTCCCACATTTCCTTCGAAATCGTTTCCCGGATCGTCCGCGCATTTTCACGTGCTTCGTACAGACAACTAATGATCGAATTAGGGTTCCGTTTATCAAAAGTCATGAAATGGATCACGTCTTCCTTCGTCGGCTTTTCATAATATTTATAAAACAAATAATGATCAGCGGTCGCGATCAGAAGCGGTTCCCATTGCTCGTCCACGTCGGGCGGCAGATCCAATGCCAGATTAAAATTAACTCCCACAAACCGGGCGTAATTTTCTACCCGTTCTATGTAACGATTCATCCAGTAAATTGAATTGGCAACTCGACTAAGCATAAATTGAAAGTGTTGTCCTTAAATTGTTTAATCAGAATAATTATTAAGCGATCTTACCAAAATACCTAATAAAATTTTGCAAATACAAGCACCTACGAAAAGTAATATAAGTTCTCGAAAGAATGTTATTAGCGCAAATCAGGCACCGGGTTGCTGAAAAAAGCTGTAAATGACTAATTTTTGTAAATTAACACGTCATAAACTATAACCCTTGATTCCTGTGTCAAAAAAAGAACAATTTATAGCAGCCATTCAAAAATCTTATAAAACGGACAAGCCTGTCATACATTTAGGGTCTGCAATATTGGATGGTGAAATTATCGGTGAAGCAAGAGTTAATCTGCCATTGCGCATGATGAACCGCCACGGACTGGTGGCCGGCGCAACCGGATCGGGCAAGACGCGTACATTGCAAGTGCTTGCTGAACAACTTTCTGCGGCCGGTGTCCCCGTTTTTATGTCTGATATCAAAGGCGATTTATCCGGCATTGCACAGCCCGGACAAACCAATGCTGCCTTACAGGAACGTTCATTGGCGCTTGGAACCGTTTTCGAACCGAAAGGTTATCCCGTAGAACTTTATTCGCTAAGCGGACAAAAAGGCGCGCAGATGCGCGCGACCATTCTTGAATTCGGGCCGATATTGCTTTCCAAAATTTTTGAATTAAATGATACGCAATCTGGCGTTTTAGCAATCCTTTTTAAATACGCAGACGACAAAGATCTGCCAATGGTGGATTTGAATGACCTGAAAAAAGTACTTAACTATCTTTCGGAAGGCCCGGGAGCAGCAGAAATAAAGGCCGATTACGGCAGCATTTCAACTTCGACTGCGGGCACAATTTTGCGTAAAATCGTTGCATTGGAGCAGCAGGGCGTTGGGACTATTTTCGGTGAGAAATCTTTTGACATTACCGATCTCATCAACCGTGTTGACGGCCAGGGCGTGATCAGTCTGCTCAATATTTCAGACGTTCAGGATAAGCCTGCATTGTTCTCCACATTCATGCTTAGCCTGCTTGCTGAGCTTTACACAAAATTGCCGGAAGCCGGCGATCTGGATAAACCTAAGCTCGTTTTCTTCCTGGATGAAGCACATTTGCTTTTCAAAGATGCGCCAAAGGCATTTCTGGACCAGATTGAGCAGGTTGTCAGACTGATCCGTTCCAAAGGCGTCGGGATTTTCTTTTGCACACAAATGGCTCAGGACGTGCCAGTATCCGTGCTTTCACAATTGGGAAATCGTGTGCAGCACGTGCTGAGAGCATTCACTCCTCAGGATGCAGATGCTTTGAAACAGACGGTTAAGACTTACCCGAGATCAGAGTTTTACGCCATTGATCAAATCCTGACCACCTTAGGGATCGGACAGGCATTAATCACCGTTTTGAACGAAAAAGGAATTCCCACGGAAGTGGCGGCCACGCATTTACTTCCTCCCAATTCGGTGATGGGCCCGATGGTGCAGGCGGATTATGATAATCACGTGCGGCAATCGGATGTTTACATGAAATATAAGGACCCGATGGATCCGGAAAGTGCTTATGAAATTCTTACCAAACGCATGGAAGCGCACGCGCAGGTTGAAGCCAAAGCGCAGGAAGAAGTGGCGGAAGTGAAGAAGGGAAAAGAAGAAAAAGGCATGTTCTCGGAAGTGCTGGCTTCTCCGCTCGCCAAGCAGATTGGCCGCGAAGTGGTCAGGGGCGTTTTTGGGATGCTTTTTGGTAAAAAAACATCCACTACAAGAAAAAAAACCGGCGGCGGCTTGTTCGGATTTTAGTCCGTCAGCTTCACACTGATTTTCTGTCCCGCATCGTTGAGCTCAAAAGCACAATCATCGAATGTCGGGGCAGAAAACTTTGGCCGGAAATTCTTGCTGAAACCATATGGCTCCTTTGGAATTCCGATGAAATTCTTGTCTAGCTCATCGTTATTATTCAAATCGTGGTAAACAGCCAGGGCATAGCGACCCGGAGCGAGATCGAACTGCACATTTTGAGGTGCGGCTGCTTTTACTTCAATGATTTTAGTAATGGACGGCTTTTCTTTCCCGCCAAACTTTTCACCAGGCTTGTAAACTGCAATCCAAAGCTTCCCTTTGGCCTTTTTTACATTTGTAAACTCCACTTCCAGCGTCATCGCCGGCTCTGCGTTCCATAGCATCAGAGCGCCCAATATCAATGCATACATATTCCCTATTTTTCAGTTTCCCATCCTATAACGCATCGTTGTTGTGATAACTTGTGCAAATTGTCGACCACGTCAAGCTTCGTTTTAGCATTATCAAAAGCATCGCGGTAATTTTCTTTCAGCTCCCGACGCTTGATCGCTTCTAAAAACCTTCTTGCATCATCTTCACTTTCCAATAAGAGCTCCGGAACCACAGTCGGCTTGTCATCGTCTCCTTTCGCGACCATTGTCACGTAAGAAGTGTTCGTATGCCGCTGTGAACCATTCCGGACATTTTCTGCTATCACCCTTATCCCGATCACCAGTGACGTGCGGCCCACATAATTGACCGACGCATGCAGCGACACAAGATCTCCAACTTCCACGGGCGCTAAAAAATCCACGCCATCGACCGAAACCGTCACGCAATATGTTCCGGCGTGCCGTGCTGCACAAGCATAAGCGACTTTATCAATTAATGATAACAGGATGCCTCCGTGAATTTTCCCACCGAAATTGGCGTAGGACGGGATCATTAATTCGGTGAGGGTGGTTTGGGAAAATTTAACGGAGCGCGGTTCCATGAGTAAATAGAATGATTGCTTATTGTTTCAAAAAAATGGTTTTACCTGATTTCGCAGATGCTTTGGCCGTTTCCAATATTTCCACGACCGTAACATTGACGGGCAATCCGTAAAGATCATTTTTTTCCAATTTCAAACGGCCTTGAATTACATCAGCCAAAACTGAGAACGGATCTGTAAATGGTGCCGGACGAGGGTCTAATTTGATCGTTTCTTCGGGTGTTTTTTCGTCAAGCCGCTGCCTTACAACGGTTGGATTTACCGCAACAGCATAACCTTTATTACCGAACACTTCCATGTCTTTTCTGGCAAACGACCAGTTCCAGGAGCCTTGAATGATGCATTGTGCTTTGGGATATTGCAAAATTATGGACGCTTCATCATCCACTTCTTTGTAAATATCGGGCTTATTCTGGTGCGTAACGGCTGTTACAGAAAGTGGGCGCTCGCCTTTCAGCAACCACGTCATCAGGTTAGCTCCATAGCAACCAAAATCGACCAAAGCGCCCGCTCCATTCTTTACAGGATCATTCAGAATTTCAAGGAATTCCTTACTCACGCCAATCTCTTTCGGGCCCTGATGCCCGTCGTTAACCATTACTTTCCTGATTTCACCAAGCTTGCCTTTCTCCACGAGGTCGCGCACATACTGATTGCTCGCATACCAGGAGGTTTCGTAATTCGTAAGCACTTGAACGCCATTCTGTTCTGCCAACTTTTGAATTTCCTTCGCATCGGCAAAAGTTGTAGCCAGAGGCTTTTCCACCATAACGTGGATTTTCCTGGGCGCACATGCACGCACGATCACGATATGTTCATTTATTGCCCCAAAAGCGGAAACGGCTTCTGGCTTCGCCTCGTCAAGCATTTTGTTCAAATCCGAGAAAAACAGCTTTTTGTCGAGCTTATATCTGCTGGAAAACTCAGCGACGAGCGAGGGATTTGTTTCATAAATTCCAACCAGCTCGATATCCTTCTTATCCGAACGATTGAAAATCCAGCCGACGTGACCGTGGGTAAGGCCGGCAACTGCCACACGAACAGGTTTTTGTGCCATAGTTTGTATGCTTAAAAAGCCAATTAATACAAGCAGCAGTGTTTTCATATTTTCGGTTGTTTAGGATAATTTATCAATAATGTCTTTGATCACTTCCTGTAAATAAGCGCCGTTGTAGGGGCCATACCAGCTCATTGTTTTGGTTTCATACAGGTCTCTGTCAAAATGCTTGTCGTGCGTAATGTAGCCAATGTAGCCGCCGTTAAAGCTGGTTACCAGCAAGTTGAGCCCTTTTGTTTTGGCATAAGCATCCAGTCCGGCTACAAGTTCGCCCGAAAAATCGCACGGCATGCCCACCATCAGCATATTGCCGATCCTTAATGCTTTTACAAAAACAGGATAGTCGCCGAAAGCCTTTTTAAACGCCCATGGGCGCAGGTTAATGTTCATGGTCAGCCGCGGCGTGGGCTCGCGCAACGGCAACGGAATGGTGATGGCCTGCAACATGGCGCCTTTCGAAACTTCTTTCACTGCTGAATCGGAAAGCAATGCACGCTGCACGCCGTATGCCTGGTTTTTTAACTCATCAAAATCATCAGAACCTTTCTCGATAGGACCCATGCTGCCCACTGCGCCAGCCATATACATGGCAAAGTCATATCTTCCTTTTTCCAAAGAATCCACCAAAATGCCCGGATAATCTCGTGACAAAACAATGTTCGACGAATTCAGAATGGTTGAATGTGCCGCATAGGAGCTCAAAATGGCCTTATGCCCGGTTCTTGTGACAAATGCGGCAGATCGGATCTCGGGATCAATGCTCCCCTCCTCGCCTACCAGCCGGTTGCGGATATCAACGCTGTCAATGGATTCCATGTAAGTCATTTCCACAGGTTCGAGCTTGGCTTTTGCCTGGACAATTGCCTGAAAAATGGCATCAGCAATGTTTTCTACAGTTTCAGGATTATATTTTCCCGAAAAAAACAAAGAAGAAATGCCAGTCCCCCAACCGCCCACACTGTTATGGCTATGTGTAGCGCCGAAATAAACCTGATCAAAAGGAATTTCCTTTTCTGTAAGCCGCGATTGAAGCAATTTGATAACCGTAGGGGGGACAATAAGCAGGTCGCAAGCGACGATCGCCGCTTTGGTAACGCCATTGTCAATCACCAATGCGCGTACATAAACGGAGTCATGCACGGCCGTGTATAATTTCCCCTTTCGCTTTCCATAACCGGCTGTCGGAGTGGGAGATGCGGGTGTAATATTCACTTTTGACCAGCCTGCCTGCAACTGTGCTGGTGCCCCGGAAGTCTCTTTTTTAACCGTGCTGATCAACTTTTTCCATTGCGCGTAATAAGGCATTTGCTTATAAGGCGTCTTGTCCATGGTGGTGATCATTGTAGCGATTACAAGCACCAGAAGCAGCAAAATGGCTCCGATTGTACGCAGGAATATTCGAAGAAATCTCATTAAAACTAACTTTATGGGAGGTGATAATGCTAACATGCAAAGGAACAAACCTCGGTTTTATCCTCATTATAAAAAGCCCGACGCTCCATTCATGGCTGCTGTCGGGCTTTAAACCGGAAAACCGGATGGAAATTAATATGTTCAAGACTGCTTAACCAATTGAATGTTCGCGATCAGCTTCACGTCTTCGCCAATCACCAAACCGCCTGAATCGGTCAATTGCATATAATTGAGGCCGAATTCCTGTCGGCTGATCCTGCCTTCCACTTCAAAACCAATTCGGACATTTCCCTGTGCGTCGCGCTCGCTTCCGCCGTATTCCGCATCGAGCTCGATGGGTTTGGTAATGCCTTTTAATGTCAGCAAACCCGAAAGTTTGTAATTATCACCTTTTACTTTATGAAAATAATTGGATTGGAAGGTGATATGCGGAAATTGTTCGGCATCAAAGAAGTCAGCAGACCGCAAATGCGCATCTCGCACTTCTATGTTTGTATCAATACTATTTACGTCCAGAGAGAAGTGAATCTCCGCATTCTCGAAGTTATTCAGATCAGAGGTTGCGCCTCCTTCAAAATTATTGAACGAACCTGTGATCGTTGATATAACCAAATGTTTGATTTTAAACTGCACTTCTGAATGGGCTGGGTCTACGATCCATTTTGTAACTGACATAGGCGATATATTTTAGATTCTGCAAAAAGTGGCCGTTCCGGTGGCCCTAAAATTAATATTCTTGCATTACAAACGTCCATTAAAATGTTTTAATTCAGAGGCTATTGTATGTTTTGACCAAAATAATGGCACGTAATTTTTAACTAACTCGTTGTCATAACATTCACCAAATAAATAAATCGACTCATACATGAAAATGAAGGGAAGAAGCATATTCACGTATGACGTGTATGCACCCACCACAGTAACGACCATGTTACGCCCTCGCCGCCAGGAAGGCCAGTCTATCATTCAGGAAGGCTTTAACATTGAGCCATCCGTTCCATTTTCAGAATACATTGATATATACGGAAATCCCTGCCAGCGCACCATTTTGCCGGTAGGAAAAGTGACCATTACAACGGAAGTGCAGGCGCAGGTCAATGCGACCAAAGCCATTCCAAATCCACCGCCATCCTATATACTGGTGGGTGATTTGCCGGATGATGTCATGCATTACATTCTGCCAAGCCGTTACTGCGAGTCTGATTTGCATGAGATCAATATGCTTGCTATGAACATTGCAGGCAACCTTACGCCCGGCTATGCGCAGGTGGAGGCGATCCGGACGTGGATCCATCAGAACATTAAATATCAATACGGCGTAACGGATTCCAGCACAACGGCATTGGACGTTGCGCGCAACCGAATAGGCGTTTGCCGCGACTTTACACATTTGGCCATTGCATTATGCCGCAACCTTTGCATTCCGGCTCGGATGACAGTGGGTTATCTTGACAGGCTGAAAGTAATGGACCTGCACGCCTGGTTTGACGTTTACATCGGCAACGAATGGTATACATTTGACGCCGTTCAGGAAAAAACGGATGGTTACCGGATTGAAATCGCGCACGGAAGAGATGCTGCGGACGTGGCCATGGTGACGCAATATGGCAATGCAACATTGCAGTCGTTGCATGTAGAAGCTGAACTTTTGGAGCCAGAACCGGCTAATTAGCCTGAAAAGGCTGATTGATAAAAAAAGAACCTTCCAGATATGAAAACTGGAGGGTCTTTTGGTTTTAAATAACGCCGAGTTCTTTTCCTACTTTGGTGAAAGCAGCAACGGCTTTCTCTAAATGTTCCTGCTCGTGGCCTGCGGAGATTTGAACCCGGATTCGAGCCTTGCCCTGTGGCACCACCGGATAAAAGAAGCCGATCACGTAAATTCCTTCGTCCAGCAATTTTGCTGCGAATTCCTGCGCAAGTTTCGCTTCGTAAAGCATTATGGGCACAATCGGGTGTTCGCCAGGCAAAATATCAAATCCTGCCTCGGTCATTGCTTTGCGGAAATAGGCTGTGTTTTTTTCCAGCTTATCGCGCAATAAAGTGGATGATGACAGCAGATCAAGCACTTTAATGGATGCGCCTACAATGGATGGAGCCAGTGTATTCGAGAATAAATAAGGCCGTGAGCGCTGGCGCAATATTTCGACAATTTCCTTTTTTGCAGCCGTAAAACCGCCGGATGCACCGCCTAATGCTTTCCCATAAGTGCCGGTGATAATGTCAATGCGGCCCATTACATTGCGGAATTCGTGTGAACCACGACCTGTTTTTCCCATAAAGCCGGTTGCGTGGCATTCATCGATCATCACCATTGCATTATAGGCGTCGGCCAGATCGCAGATTTTATCCAGCTGGGCAATGGTGCCGTCCATTGAAAATACGCCGTCGGTTACAATGAGAATCCGGCGACTTCCGGCTGCATCTTTCAGCTGTTGTTCCAAATCGGCCATATCGTTGTGCTTGTAACGAAAACGCTTCGCTTTACACAACCTGATTCCGTCTATTAATGATGCGTGATTCAGCTCATCAGAGATAATCGCGTCTTTTTCATTTAGTAATGGCTCAAAAACGCCTCCGTTTGCATCAAAAGCAGCAGCATATAAAATGCAGTCTTCCATTCCCAGAAAGGCAGCTGTTTTACTTTCCAGTTCTTTGTGAATGTCCTGTGTTCCGCAAATAAAACGAACCGATGACATACCAAATCCATGCGTGTTAATGGCCTCAATCCCAGCTGCAATTACGTCAGGATGGGACGATAATCCGAGGTAATTATTAGCGCAAAAATTAAGCACGTTTTTACCGTCCGTGGCAATGTTTGCGGATTGCGGCGTGGTAATTACGCGCTCTGTTTTATATAAGCCTGCTGCCTTAATGGCTTCTAATTCTTCGCGAAGTTCTTCCTGGATACTAACATTCATAAGCTTTCGATTTTAATATTGATAAAGTGTAACGCTTTTTAGCTTTTCACTGACTGATATTTCTTCTTCAATGCACCGATCATTTCCTCTGTCATCTTGTCCAGCGAGTAAGCCGGACGCCAGCCCCAATCCTTTCTGGCCTGTGCATCGTCAATCTGCTGCGGCCACGAATCTGCAATTTCCTGTCTGAAATCGGGCTTGTAGGTGATCTTGAAATCGGGAATGAATTTACGGATGCTGGTTGCAACTTCTTCCGGCGAAAAGCTGATTCCTGCCAGATTATAACTCGTTCGAACCGTGATTTTATCACTTGGAGCTTCCATTAAGCGGACTGTCGCGTCCATGGCGTCACTGATGTAGATCATCGGAAGCGTTGTATCGGCTTTCAAAAAACATTCAAATGGCTCTCCTTTTACAGCTTTATGGTAAATGTCGACTGCATAGTCGGTCGTTCCGCCGCCGGGCATGGACTGGTAACCAATGATGCCCGGATAACGCAATGAGCGGATATCCAAGCCATATCTTTTGAAATAATAATTTGACCAATTCTCCCCTGCCGCCTTGCTGATTCCGTAAACCGTTGCCGGATCCAGATAAGACCATTGTTCGGCTTGCGTGTCCACATGATCCCCAAAAACGGCGATCGAGCTGGGGTAAAAAACTTTTGAAACCTGATTTTCACGCGCCGCTTCCAGCACATTAAAATAGGTTTGCATGTTGATATGCCACGTTTTCAGCGGCTCCTGCTCCCCTTTTGCTGAAAGGATCGCGGCGAGATGATAAATCTGTGTGACCTTATATTTTTTTACCAAAGCTGCCAGAGCATTGGCATCTGTGGCGTCCAGTTTTTCAAAAAGGCCGGTTTCGTGATCAGGCAAACGAATGTCCGATGCCACCACCTGACCAACGCCATATATTTCTCTCAAATATTCGACAAGAACAGATCCGATCTGCCCGTTTGCCCCTATCACCAATATGCATTCTGATTTCATGACGCGCTCGTTTTTGTAAAGCATTAATCACTTGCAATTTCCCGCATTTGGATAATATTTTCAATATTTACGCCGATTGGCAGGAAATGTTCCTGCACTATGCTAATTTCCCAGTATACATTACTTTCTAACTGAATTTGTAACAGCCCTTACAGTAAATATTATTGCCTCATGGAACAGTTGGACAAAATTGATACCAAAATCCTGCGCATTCTGCAAAAGGACGCTAAGAAAACGACGAAAGAAATCGCTACAATGCTTAACCTCACCGTGTCACCGATTTACGAGCGGATCAGGCGACTGGAAAGCCTGGGTTATATTAAGCAATATGTGGCGATTCTGGATAAGAAGCTCATTAACAGACAAGTTACGACGATCTGCCAGGTTTCAATGCGTTATCACAATGAAGCATTCATCGAAAAGTTTGAGCAGGAAATCCAGAATTTAGAGGAAGTGCAGGAATGTTATCATATGGCGGGGCAGGTTGATTTTTTGCTAAAAATCAATGTCGCCAGCCTCGACGATTATCATGATTTTGTCAAATACAAGCTTTCCAAGATCGACAACATTGGCGTGCTCAACAGCACTTTCGTTCTGAAAGAGATCAAGCACACATCCGAATTTTATATCTGATCAAAGACTGCTTTTACCCACAGAAAACAAAAGTGTTTTGCTTCCCGAAACTCCGGATGGCGTAATGCCCTGAATAACAACCTGATAATTGCCGGTTTGGTCGGAAGTGTAAAAATCAAGCTTGGCTTTACCGGATGCGTCGGTTGTAATGTTCGGAGACCAGTGCAGCAGATTACGAAAATCGGGGATTCTGCTCTCAGCATTGCCATTATCATATCGCGGTGCATAAAATTCGCGCTCCGCCTGGACGCCTTCGTACGGCAAAACGGTCACTTTTGAATCGAGCTCGTAACCGGCCAGATCACCGCGGTAACTGAGGAAACTGACGATTCCTGTGAATGTCATGGGCCCAAGAAAATAGCGGGAACTGAGCACTTCGATTTTCTTGACTTTCAATGGATCCAGCTCCATAAATTTATCGGTGTTGAAAATCGGAATGCCGTCGAGCAAGACGAGCGGATCCGTTTGATAAAATGTGTTGGGAAGCAGTTTATCGATCATCCGAAAATGAAATTCCTTTTGTCTTTTTCTCACGATCACACCACGCACATATTCTCGCAAAACCTCTTCCATAGTCGGGAAACGCGTAAAATCATCGAGAAAATACTTTTCATCAGGCACGCCGAAAAATGCGATGGAGTCCGTTAATGTAGGTGCTTTCTGAACCGCAACGGCGGGCATGAACACATTGGCAGTCTGCATATTGATGGCGCGGGTCAACAGCGAATTTTCCCAGGTTTTACTGAACGTAAATGGCGGGATCGGCTTAACGGCAAATTGCTTGGAAAACGGACTGGCAATTTCGAAGCGATAAACTGTGTCCTGGTTCAGGTTGGTCTGCAATGTGATTTCTTTTGGGCCAACGAACTTCCTGACTTCGTACATTACATTTCCCTGCTGATCGCTTTGTGACACATATAAGCGCGCCTGCACGTCCAGCGGTGCCAGGTAAGTATCGATTCCTTTTCCAGGCGTTCCGTCAATTTTGTTAATGACCTTGCCATTGATAAAATGTCCGTCGTATTCCGGAAGAAACTCAAATGGCTTGACCTGACTTACGAACACATTTTCCCATTTAAAACGGCGCCAGCCGTGCGTCAGCATCAGGTTATCCAGCTGCCGGTCTGTTTCCGGGTTAATGTTTGTAAAATAATATTCAGGAGATTCCACATTGCCTTTCAGATCGGACGAAAGCCATAAATAACTTGAAATGTCCGCGGCTGACTGCGCTTGAATGGAATCAGCAAGATAAATGGCGACAGACATGTTGGCCAGATCAGTTGCATTTGGAACCGCCGCAGAAATGTCCATAGTCGCCTTTTCACGTGTTACAAAAGACTTTTTAATGGTCGCTTCAATCGCAAGCTCCTTGGTTGGGCGCTTGAAATAAAGCCTTTCACAAATGGGTTTCAATTTTTCATTGAAGATCGTAATGTGCGAAATGCCCTCGCCCAGTTGGGACTTATCAAGCACAAACACTGCCTTTTTACTTTTCAGATATTTCCGGTCTGCAACCGAATTGAGCTGCCGCGTATGGCTCATTAAATAAACCGGAACGGGCTCATCGCTCACGACTTCACCGGTGACCGTGATTTTTAACAGGTTATTGGTTGAATCCTTTAATTGCATTGCATAACCTTGCTCCTCGGTTTTTGGCAAAGAAAAAGTGTAGGACTGCCCTTTCGCGTCTTTAATAACCGCCTTGTATTCCTTGCCCGACTCTGGCTTTATCGTAAAAAAGCCAATGCCATTTTTTTCAGGCTGAAACTTTTGAATGGTGTCATTTTGCGCGTCAATGATGGCTCCGGCGAAACCAATTCCGTTTCCGTCTTTTCCAATGGCGCGGAATGCAACTTTACTTTCAATGTTTTTGACCAGATAACCCCCTTCCGGAAAGAATTGCACGTCATATTTCTCAGGCTCCTTTGCCAAGCGGTCGGGATCGAAGCGAACGAAGGGATTAACGATCGAAATGGACGACTCGAAATAATATTCGGGACTGAAATTCTTCATCCAGTTCGTGTAACAGCGCACTTTATACTTTCCGCTGCCAATCGTGGACGGAATGAGCAACGACCCATTTCCTTTTCCTTCTGCCATTGAAAATTTTGTCTGAACCAATGCATTGTTATCTGCGTCCAGCACTTCCAGATACGCGACTTTGCTTAAATCCAGGAACTGATGCGAGGCAGCATTGAGGTTATAGGCTTTGAACCAAATCGTTTCGCCAATCAAATACATGGGGCGATCCAAATGAACGTACATCTTTTCCTGAACAGCCCTTTCCGCATATAATCCGAAGCGCTGCTGAATCGATTTTACCATAGCATCATCCTGTCCATAACCGGAAAAACCGGCACAGAGCATCAGACAGCAAATAATTAAAGCCCTTGGTTTCATAAAATTTTTATCATCAATGAAATATCATTTCCAAAATGCCGGCCGCTTTGTTGTCCCGCCCTGCACACGGCAATCTGCGCAGAGTTCGGAGGAACTGAGGATCCAGTTGACGCCTTTTGCGTCTAGAAAGCCATTAAGCAAGAGGCCATAAGACTCTAATGCTTCTTTTGGCGTGAGCGTATCCGGTGCATTGCAAACAGGATATCGTCCAAGCAATGGCGAAAGAAATATCCGCTGCTTTTCTTCCGTTGAAGCGCTGAAATAGCCAAAAACAAGTTCTTTTGCATCGGCCACATTCCGGATATTGCCTGTAACCTGTGAAGGCTGCGGATCAAAAAGACTTCCCGTTGCCTGCGTCGTTTTGGCCAGATCGGTCCAGTATTCAAATGCTTCCTGCGACAATGCATATTGCCTTACCAGAATACTGTATTTGAAAAAAAGCTTGTTGGTCGAAATGTCAATCACATTAATCGGCAAGTCCTTGATCACATCCTGATTCAGCTTAATGGTCGAGCCAAGCTTAATGTCCTTCGATTCCAGCGTGGTCCAGCATGTGTTAATATCGTCTCTTCTTGCAATGATGGTTTCTCTGTCGGCATCGCGCTCCAGTCCGGAGAAAAAGGCCGATTTATACTCATATGTTTCTTCAAACCGCCAGCGATAAAACCTCGTATTATTGCTCGGATCATGCGTATTGACATAAATCAGCATTGCGTCCCTGTTCCGGTCGAGCTTGTAAGTGAGGCTGTCGATCGGCGGTGTTTTGCTCACAGCAACGTAACCAGACATATATTCCCGGCCATTGGACCGTTTGATACGCAAGCGATATTTGGTTGACATATTGAAGTTAACAGGCGGCAAAAAATATTCGCCACGTGTGCCTTCTTCAAAATTGTACGTTTCCCCACTTTCAGACTCGGCCACAATCGCCGCATTTCCTTCTGTAATGGCAATGTTTTCGGCATTCGTATTTTGGGTGTTTCTTAATATGATCTTACTCGTATCGCCACCCACATTCAGGAATCCGTCCACGACCAAAAAACTTTCCGGGTTGTTCACTTCGGGCGGATCAAACGGTTCGATACAACTATAAACCACCCAAACAGGCGCCAGCAAAAGCATTGCATACAAGTATTTCTTCATGTGATGCTTTTGTTAAAATCTGAAATTGTATGTGATCGTGGGAATCGGCTGTCCGAAAATCGAGAGCTGATAACCATTTACCCTGCCGCCCACGGTCTGGAAATAAACCGAAGTCGGATTTTTTCTTCCCAAGACATTATAAACTGCCAGCGTCCACGAACTATGCGCCAGTTTTTTGATCCTGTGATTGCCCTCAATGTTCAGCGAAAGGTCCGTGCGATAATAATCCGGGATCCGGAACTGGTTCCTGTCCGCATAATACACACGTTGCGCGCCGTCGATAATGTATTTCCCGATTGGCGGCGTGTAAGGCCGACCGGTGCTGTAAGTAAAGTTAAATGATAAACTAAGCCGGTGCGAAAAGCGGTAATTCGAAATCATCGTGAAATCGTGCGGCTTATCGTAATTGCTTGGATAAAAATTACCGTCATTAGGCGCATCAGGCGATTCGCGGTCAATGGCCCTGAGCAATGTGCGCGCATAAGTGTAACCGATCCAGCCATTCAGTTTGCCTGTCATTTTCTTGATCATGAACTCAATTCCGTATGCTTTGGCTTTCGTATTCAGCACGGCTGCTTCAATATTGTGGTTCATTATAAGTGAGTCGCCGCCTTTGTAATCGAGGAAGTTCTGAATGTTTTTGTAATAACCTTCCAACGAAACCTCCACCTTGTTGCCTCTGAAATTGCGATATAAGCCAACCGAAATCTGGTCGCCGATCTGTGGCTTAATGTAATTGTCGCTGAGCTTCCAAATGTCCGTCGGTGAAACAGTCATGGTGTTGGTTAGCAAGTGAATATACTGGCGCAATGTGTTGTAACTCACTTTCAATGACAGGTTATCAAACACGCTGTAACGCACCGATGCACGATATTCCGGGCCACCATAAGATTTGATTTTCTTACCCGAACCGTATTCTTTTACCCCATTCTGATAAATGTATTCGATGGGCAGGCCGGGCACATAGGTGTTCACATTTCTTGGCCCAAGATATTGGTAAAATGAGTAGCGAATGCCTGCCGTAATGGATAAACGCGGGCTAACTTCAAACTTATCCTCAATGTACAATGCGCTTTCCGAAGCTTGTTCAGGTTCGAGCTCGTCAGGGATAATCAGCGATTCGGGACCTTTCGGCTGGAATGAACCCGGGCGCAGTTTGTAATAAATGGTGCTCAAACCGAAATCCAATGTATGTTTTGGATGCAGCACGTAACTCAGGTCGGCTTTGAAATTGGATTGGTTAATGTCAAATTTCAAATCAAACGAGTTAAGCGGCAAGCCCGCAGCTCCCATCGAATATTGATATTTGGTGTGCGCCGCAGTGAAAACACTGTAAAGCCTGTTGTTGAATGTATGCTTCCATTTCAGCGAACCGAGCTGGTTTTGATATGTGTAAAGTGTGTCGCCGTACAAACGGAAGCGGTCGTCGCTGATGTAGCCGGTCAAAAACAAGCTGTTTTTCTCATTAATCTCGTGGCTGATGTGCAGGTTAACATCATAAAATGACGCTGAGCTTTTGTTATAATTCTCATTGTCCAATGTTTTGATCAGCCAGCTCGAATAAGTGGAACGACCTCCAAGCAAAAAGGACGTTTTGTCTTTTACCAAAGGCCCTTCCAATGTAAGCCTTCCGGTTATCAAGCCAATCCCGCCGGAAGCGACGAACTTTTTCTTATTGCCGTCCCGGCTGTTAATGTCAAGCACAGAAGCCAATCTTCCGCCGAATTTAGCTGGAATAGTGCTTTTATAAAGTTCTACATCTTTTAAAACATCCGGATTGAATGCCGAGAAAAAGCCAAAAAGGTGGGATGGATTATAGATAACGGCATCATTATATTGAATTAAATTCTGATCCGTCGAACCGCCGCGCACATTCAATCCCGTGCTGTTTTCACCCACGGATTTTATGCCCGGCAATGTAAGCACAGTCCGCAGAAGATCGGTTTCGCCAAATACGGTCGGCACTTGTTTCAGGTTTTTAATGGTTAGCTTAACCGTTCCCATCTGCGTGCCGACAACGTTTTTATCCATGCCTGCTTTCACCGAAACTTCCTTCAAAGCGATGACACTTTCCCGCATTTCCACATCCAGCTTGCCGTCGGAATAAAGCATAACCTGGCGCTGCGTTTCCCGCATTCCCGTGCTTTTGAACCTTACAATCTGCTTACCGCGGGGAATCGTGAGCGCATACAAGCCCAGTGCATCCGTAGTGACGCCAATGGAGGGCGAAGTGATGAAAACCGCGGCGCCGATAACCGGCTCGCCCGTTATGGCATTTCTTACATAACCTGTAATGGTCGAATTTCCGGGCGTTATGCGGTGCTTTTTAATCCCTATTTCGTGGAGCTTACTTTCAGCTGTGGAAAGAAGTTTTTCCTTTGCATCATCTTCCGGACCGGCATAGGCAATGGTGCCGTTATCGCCTGCAAGATCGGGTTCAAAGAGGTTTGGAGTGAGCTGGGTAATTATTCTTTGTCCCTGCGTAATGTAAATTCTCTTTTGTGCATCAATGGCGTATTCAAATTCGGAGCCTTTGAAAACCTGATCCAGCACTTCGCGGATGGTGAGATCCTGCACATTCAGATCGAGCGTAAGGCTGTCAAAACGGGAAGCGTCGTAATAAAAATAGTAGCCGGTCTGGCTTTCCACTTGCTTGACAAAATCGCCAAACCTGGCAGAATCCAGGCGCATGGTCAGCTTTTTCTCGGGCGCATTTTGAGCGTAAGTTTTCCCGGAAAATAGCAGCAGACAGAATAAAAGAAGGGGTAAAAATATTTTCATAGCTTGGCTAGTTTGTCATAAGCTTCAACCATTTTAACAATGGCCACTTCTTTATTTTTCCGGAATTTGATCCGTTCGTCTTTCAGCACTTTCCGCAGCTCACGCTTGTATTCGGGGAATAAATTGAACGCTGATTTCTTGCTGCTGACATTGTAATATTGATCGCCTTTTTTAACGAAATAGGTGTTTTTTTGAGGAAAAAGCGCAATTACACGCTTATCGACGATCTTTTCCTGACGTTGCTTAATCCGGCGAACGATTGTCCTGGACTTACCATTATAGATCAAATCATAAAAGCCGGTTCGCATTCGCGGATTAATGTCCTTTCCTGCCTCCTGCCTTACAAAAGTGTGGTTATCCACATAGAAATAATCGATTTTTTCTGATTGAAGCAACAAATGGTCGCCATTGAAATGCTTGATGATCAGCTCATCTTTGAAAATGTCGTAAAGCATGGGAATGCTGTCAAAGCGCTGGTCGTCGTACACGAGCACGCCATTGTGCCATTTCCGGAATTCATAAAACTGATGTTCTTCTGACCTGTTGTCGTAAACGTAATACTGGCGCCCGTTATACAGGTTCTGCGATTGGCTTGTTGCCTCCTTATATGCAGCAACCGCGGATGCAATTTCCTTATTTCGGTCGTTTGCAGCCACTATTTGCCCAAAAGACCTGAAATTGAGAAAATAAAGTGCAAAAAATAGCAATAGTAAAAATGCGCATGCAGTGCGAAGTTTTTTTTGGTAAATATATGATTACGGAGCTATTGCAGTAGGGGCTATGTATTTAAAGAAGTGAACATTAGTTACATACTTCATTTCCCTAACATTTAATTTGTTACAATATAGTTTATTGAAACATAACAAGTTTTAAATATAAATATTCTTCTCATCCTAAACCGTTCTTCGGGAAACTTCTAACTTTGGAACGTTTATACATCCGCACTTCCTGATTACATATCAAATCAATTTATGAAAATATTAATTACCGGAGGAGCCGGTTTGGTTGGTTCAGCATTAGCCATTTCTTTAAAGATCAATTACCCTGATTATCAGGTTTATGCATTAGATAATCTTAAACGCAGAGGTTCGGAGCTGAACCTGAGCAGACTGAAAACCCACGGTGTTGAGTTTGTGCACGGCGATATCCGAAATAAGGAGGATTTTGATTCTGTTCCTGCTGTGGATGTGGTGATTGAAGCGTCTGCTGAGCCGTCGGTTCTTGCCGGTCTTGATGGAACGCCTGATTATTTGATTAATACCAATCTCGTTGGGACCATTAACTGTCTCAATTATGCATTGAAACACAAAGCGGGCTTTATATTTCTTTCTACAAGCCGCGTGTATCCGATCAAAACGATTGAAACGCTCAATTTTATTGAAGAGCCAACGCGTTTTGGGCTTTGCCGATGAGCAACCCGTTGCCGGTGTTTCTTCAAAAGGGATCGCTGAGGATTTCCCATTAAATGGCGCTCGTTCTTTGTATGGAACCACAAAGCTGGCTTCCGAGCTGATTATTCAGGAATATAATGAGTTTTATAATCTCAAAACGGTCATCAACCGTTGCGGCGTGATCACCGGTCCCTGGCAAATGGGGAAAGTGGATCAGGGCGTCATGGTGCTTTGGATCGCTAAGCATTACTTTGAGCAGCAGTTGGGCTATTTTGGTTACGGCGGCACCGGAAAACAAATCCGCGATATGCTGCACGTGGCAGACCTTTATCGCTTGATCGACTGGCAGCTTCATAACCTTGATAAAGTGAATGGCGAGATCCTTAATGCAGGCGGCGGGCTTGAAAGCAGCGCTTCATTGCAGGAATTGACCAAGATCTGTCAGGAAGTTACGGGCAAAACCATTCCGATTAAAGTGGTTCCAGAAAACAGAACTGCCGATATCAGACTGTATGTAACAGACAATACGAAAGTGACCGCGCTCACAGGCTGGAAACCAGAAATCGGCATCCGCCAGATTGTTGAAGACATTACTGCGTGGCTGGCAGAAAATGAAAAAGACCTGGCTCCTATATTGAAATAATGTTGAATGATTGAATGACTGAATGACTGAATATTTTTAATGAGACATTCGATCATTCAGTCATTCGTTCATTCAATCATTGACCAATTCATTCATTGAAGATGAAAATCATCGAATGTCCGCGGGATGCCTGGCAAGGATTTCACCCTTTTATTCCGACCGAAAAAAAAGCGGCTTACATTAATCAGCTGCTGAAAGTCGGTTTTGATACGATTGATTTTGGGAGTTTTGTCTCGCCAAAAGCAATGCCGCAGGTCAGCGATACGGCTGATTTAATTGCTCAATTGAATGTTTCAGACACGGCCACCAAACTCCTGGCGATCGTTGCCAATGAGCGTGGTGCGAATGAAGCTTGCCAGTTTCCACAAATCACCGACATTGGTTACCCATTTTCCATTTCTGAAACTTTTCAGATCCGCAATGCCAATTCCACGGTTGCGGAATCATTGGAAAGAGTAAAACGAATTGCCGCACTAGCAGGAGAAAACGATAAGGAGCTCGTCATTTACATTTCGATGGGTTTCGGAAATCCATACGGCGATCCTTGGAATGCAGACATTGTTTTTGAAAATGTCGAAAAACTGGCGGCGTTTGGGATTAAGACCTTTTCACTTGCTGACACCGTAGGCGTCGCGAAAGAAGAAGACATTCGTTCTGTGTTTTCACATTTGCTTCACCTCCGGCCAGACCTTGAATTCGGCGCGCATTTTCACACGACGCCACATAACTGGCTGGGCAAAATTTCAGCTGCTTATGAAGCAGGCTGCCGCAAGTTTGACGGCGCATTATTTGGTTACGGAGGCTGTCCTATGGCGCAGGATGAGCTTGTCGGCAATATGGCGACGGAGAATTTGGTGACTTTTGGACAACAAAAAAAGGAACTTCTGAAGCTCGATCCTGCATGCTTTGCAAACCGCCCGTGAGATGTTCCTTCAATTGATATAATGCCGTCTATTGCGACGAGAACTTCCTTTTTACAATTGCTAGCAAGGCTTTTACTGCCTCTCCATTCACATCCCACGCATATTTGGATGCATAGCGATGCCAAATCAGGTTTTGCGCATCTTCAAAGCTTTTGACCATGTCCAGCTCATAAATGGCTTTATCGAAATGCTCACTGTTTTTGTCGAAAAGCTGATTAACAAACATAAAACGCTGTCCTAACGGGATAGAACCTGCAATGCTCTCCACGCGCACGGGAACGCTTCCGTATGATTTATCATCGTCATGTTTGGGAAGTTCTACTTTGAAACGACTGTTGAGCGAATCCTTTTCAGTCGAGCTTGTTTTGGCTATAATTTCACCAATAACAGCCGATGCAGGCTCCGCGCGAGGCGGTGTGGGCTTGGCTGGCGTTTCAAGCTCATTGAATGCAGAATCGAAGAACGATTTAGATTCATTTCTGCCGCTTGTAGAAGTAGTCCGGCCACTTTCCGAAATCATCAGATCTGACAAGTTGAGCGGAAAAACGTCGGAGAACTGAACGAGATAAGTTTCTACATCGTCAACCAGATCCGGATTCCCCTTCAATTCATAAAGCCAGCTTACGGCTTGTGTCTGATAAACTGAACTCGATCCGCTATCTGTAAGGCGTCCCAGCATTGCTTCCGCTATTCCGCGATGGATATGCGTGTATTTTACAAGATGTTCGGCTTTTTCATGCGTAAATTCTGCATCCTGTTTTTCCCTGATCCTTTCTTCAAAATAACTTTCGGGCGCCAGGAGTAATTTGAGGGCATCCTTTACAGAATCGGAAAGCAATGGTTCCAGATCGGAGCGTTTCACAGAAATATGCTGCGACGCAGTATTCATAAAATCGTCGAGTGCTTGCCTTACCTCATCATTGGTAAAATCAAAATAAGGACTGCGGAACTGCTGCGCGTTACTTCTCCACGCATCGAAAAGCCTGTTCAAAATACCCAGGTTAACTTGCCTGATGGGCGTAAGTTTGAGTAATCCGGCTCCGGAGATCGTATCCTGGCCCTTGTAAACCTCATTCAGAATTGTAGTGGTAAACCGGGCAGCGTATTGGTTGAGTGCAATTGAATTCAAATTATCCGGCATAACGAATAAGAGCTTTTGATAACGGCTGTGTTTAAAAAAAATGTGCTTGATTTGTAAAGATAAAGAAATTTGCCTTTTCAGCAGTCCAGTATTAAGTCAAAACATGTTCATAGAACCGTCTCACAGAAAAGAAAATCAGGGTCCGAGAACCGGCTGGATCGAGGTGATCTGCGGATCCATGTTTTCCGGAAAAACGGAAGAACTGATTCGCAGGCTCAACCGCGCAAAAATCGCCCGACAGCGGATACAAATCTTCAAACCTGCGTTGGATAAACGCTATCACGACGAGAACATTGTTTCCCACAACGACAATTCGATCCGCTCCGTGCCTGTGCAATTGTCCATCGAAATCCTGGATCTGGCTGAAAACTGCGAAGTCGTTGGCCTGGATGAAGCTCAGTTTTTTGATGAAAAGATCGTTGAAGTCTGCACGATTCTGGCTGATTCAGGCAAGCGTGTGATTGTTGCGGGACTGGATATGGACTATGCGGGCAAGCCGTTTGGCTGCATGCCGCAACTCATGGCCATCGCTGAATTCGTCACCAAAGTGCACGCCATTTGTATGGTTTGCGGGGAAGTGGCTTCGCATTCCTACCGGCTCTCTGCATCCAATGAAAGGGTTCTTTTGGGTGAAACTGATCTTTACGAAGCGAGATGCCGCCGCTGTTTCAATTTGGGTGAAAACGCATGAAAACCCGGAGACTGCTTACGGCTTCCCTTATCCTTAATGCTTTGCTGATTGCCTCAATCGGTGTTTTTGCTTATATATATCGGGATAAAATCATGCAAAGATTTGTGTCGATGAAAGGCAGCCCGACCATTATCATGTATGGCAATTCCATCACGGCACAAGGCAAATGGACTTCCTTACTCGACCGGACCGATGTGATGAATAATGGCTTACCCGGTCTGAGCACTTATCATTTCCTTCAATTGCTTCAATCACATGTGATTGATCTGCGTCCGAAGATCTGCTTTGTGAAAGGCGGAATTAACGACATTACAATCGGCGTGTCGCAGGAAAGAATGCAGGGTTATTACAAAGCGATTCTCGACAAAATACTGGCCAATAAAATCATCCCGGTTGTCACATTAACTGTTTACGAACAAAATGATCCAGTCAGCAAAAAAGAAGTGGATATTTTAAATACATTTCTGATAAAATATTGCCGCGAACATCACGTGACATACATTGATCTCAATCACTTTATCTCCGACTCAACGGGACTGAAAGCGGAATTTGCGGTGGACAAAACACATTTAAATGAAAAGGCATATGCAGTTTGGGCGCGGGAGATCGGGAAAGTGCTGGTAGAGAGAGGAATTTGATTTTTATTGATAAAACAAAACGGCTGCTTCTCGCGAGGCAGCCGTTTTTGTTGAAATGTGTTTTGTCAATTAAGCATTCACCTGGTTCATCACCTCAGTTTGCTTGCGGATTGACTCCATGTGAACAAGCTTGAAAAGCTCGTCTACAAGGTTTGGATACAAATTCATGCTTTTGCCCCATCCTGCGCGTGTTTCCAAAACTTCACGGAAACGGTCAACCTGGTAAGCAGCAACATTGTTATCGCGTTTGTATTCGGCCAATTTTTCAACCAAAGCCATGCGGTTTGCCAATGTTTCAAGCATTTCGCGGTCCAGGTTGTCAATTTTGCCACGGATCAATTCCAATTGTGATTGGTAATCGCTTCCGTAAGATTCTTTACGAACGTGCAGATCGTGCAACATTTGGCTAAGTGCTGCCGGCGTCAACTGCTGTGCAGCATCAGACCAAGCCTTGTCTGGCTCGCGGTGTGATTCAATAATCAGACCTTCGTAGTTCAAGTCAAGCGCACGTTGTGCCAATTCATATAAGTAAGCACGTTTTCCTGCCATGTGGCTTGGGTCACCGATTACAGGCAACTCAGGGAAAAGTGTTTTCAATTCAATAGCAATGTTCCACATAGGTGAATTACGGAACTTTGTTTCCTGCGCGTTAGAAAATCCACGGTGGATCGCACCTAATTTTCTCACGCCCGCCTGGTTCAAACGCTCCAAAGCACCGATCCACAATTGCAGATCCGGGTTAACAGGGTTTTTAACCAAAACAGGAACATCGATTCCTTTCAATGCGTCGGCAAGTTCCTGAACATTGAACGGGTTAACGGTTGTACGCGCACCAATCCAAAGAATATCAACACCATATTTCAATGCTAGCTCGATATGCTGTGGATTTGCAACTTCAACTGCAACCGGCAAACCGGTTTGTTTCTTTACTTCCTGTAACCAGGGTAAAGCAGCTTCTCCCATTCCTTCAAAGCTTCCTGGACGAGTCCGCGGCTTCCAAATTCCAGCACGGATAACATGCGCAAATCCTTCTTCTTTGATCTGGGTTGCGGTTTCTAACATTTGTTCCTCGGTCTCAGCACTGCAAGGCCCGGCGATAACCAAAGGCTTACCTTCGGTGTTGATCCAACTGCTTAGTGGAAGGATATCTAAAAGAGCATTCATATTCAAAAACTGTCCTTATTAAATAATGATAATTGTAATATTTTGATCTGGTATTATGCGTATTTCTGGGATTGACGTACATTTGATATAACAAAAGTCAATCAACTTCTTAATGCGTATTACTTTCTTCCAGTGATTTTTAACAAACAGATTAACTTCACTTAGGGAAAACGTAAAATTAAAAAATGGCATATTCTTCCCCAAAAGACGAAATACCTGTATTTTTTGAAGATACTTCCGTAGCATTTGCATCTAAATCTGACGCTAAACTGCGGAAAACTTACTGGTTATTTAGCCTCATGAATCAGGCTCGAGTTGGTAAATTTAGGCACTTTTTTTATAAAGCTTGCACTAAAACTTAACTTACCCATAAAAAATCTCATCCGTGCCGACCATTTTTGAACAATTCTGTGGCGGTGAGACGATTAACGATTGCAATGCTACGATTTCCTTACTTGGGCAGTCGGGCATCGGCACCATTCTGGATTACTCCGTAGAAGGTGAGGACAATGAGGCGAGCTTCGATGCGACTACGGCCGAAATCCTTAAAGACGATCGATAAAGCTGCAAGTTCAAAGACAATTCCCTTCTCCGTATTTAAGGTGACCGGCGTCGCTTCTGCTGATTTGCTTGAAAAAATCCAGCGTAACGAGCCGCTTTCTGAGGATGAGGAAAAGGCTTTTGAGCGTGTGCAGGCGCGTGTTGAGCATTTGTGTCAGCAAGCTTATGATAAAGATGTGCGCATATTCGTTGATGCTGAGGAAAGTTGGATTCAGGGCGTTATCGATAGCCTGACTTACCAGATGATGCAGAAATTCAATAGGGAACGGGCTATCGTTTACAACACTTATCAGCTTTACCGCCACGAAACGCTGGATGCTTTTAAAACCGCTTATCTGGTCGCGAGGCAAAAAGGATATTTCCTCGGAGGGAAGCTTGTGCGCGGTGCATATATGGAGAAGGAGCGCTTACGGGCACGTGAGAACGAGTATTTTAATCCAATCCACGTGTCAAAAGATGCGACGGATACGGACTATAATCTGGCTATCGATTTCAGCATTGAGCACATTGAACACATTTCGATTTGCCTGGGAACACACAACGAGTTCAGCTCGCAATATTGTGCCTGCAAAATGAAAAAGCAAGGCATCAGCCGTGATGACGACCGCATCTGGTTCGCGCAGTTGCTTGGCATGAGCGACAATATTTCTTTCAACCTCGCCAAAGCAGGATATAATGTTGCGAAATATGTTCCTTATGGGCCAATTGACGCTGTGCTCCCATATTTGATCCGTCGGGCAGAGGAAAATACTTCTATTGCGGGGCAGAGCAGCCGGGAGTTTTTGCTGGTAAGCAGCGAATTGAAAAGAAGGGGAATCGGTTCTTTATAACTAACTTATTACTTTCGCAGTCTTAAAATTTGTCAATTGCTTTAAATACGAATGAATCAATCTCGAAATCCAACCCCATATTTAGTTTTCAGCTTACTCCTTATCATTGTTGACCAGGTGTCCAAACTGCTGGTTTACAATTATATGGAGCCCGGCTTTTCCGGCCAGATCGCGCTGATCGGGAATTGGCTGAAACTACATTATGTGCTCAATCCGGGAATGGCGTTTGGCATGCAGCTTGGACATGAATATGGAAAGCTGTTCCTGACATTGTTCCGCCTCGTTGCTATGGGCGCAATTGGCTGGTATTTAATTCATTTGGCAAGAGCTGGCGCTTCGAAAGGACTTCTGTGGGCATTGGCAATGATCCTGGCGGGCGCAGTAGGAAACGTTATTGACAGTACATTTTACGGCGTTTTCCTGAAAAACGCTCCTTACGGATCGCCTACGCCTTGGTTTCACGGCCAGGTGATCGATATGATTTTTGTTGACTTCTGGGAAGGATTTATTCCTGATTGGGTGCCTGTCTGGGGTGGACAATATTATTCAACACCGATTTTCAACATTGCCGATTCTTGCATTTTCATAGGCGTTTGCAGCATTCTGATCTTCCAGGGGAGTTTCCATGCTTCGGAACATTCAGAGGACCATACAGAAAGGAATGATCGGGATGGGCTGACAAGTGAGCACATTGAAACAACTGAGCATTTAACTGAAAGCGAACATGTAATGGTTGTTGAACATCCAACAGAACCGCCACTAATCGACCCGGTGGATGAGCCTCGGCCTGCTCCATCCAGCTCCCCTGAGCTGAGTGATGACGAAACAAAAAAAGAGAGCTAAGCTCTCTTTTTTTGTTTAATATGTTTCATGATTTAGTTCTCGTCCTTGGTAAGCGGCACGAAATCCTTGAATGCCTTTTTCAATGCTGAATCTGTCGCTTCCTTCTTGTTCTCCCAGTTAGCATCCAGCTCCAATGCAACCAAACCACTTAGGTTCATTAACGCTTTAAATTCATCCAGTTTGCGGATAAAGTCCGGTGTTCTGCGCGCTGACTTCTGTGCATATTCCCTTGCGAAAACGTCTCCTTTATTTTGTAATTCGTTTTTCTTCTGCAAAACGTAATTAAAGCGATCCAGCAATCCATTGGTTGATTTCCCGATAACCTCCGTCGCTTCTAATGTTCCGACTGTCGCAACGGTCGTCCCACCGATTGTTGTAATGTAGCCGCGTGTTTTGGGGTCGCTTTGGGTAAACTGCGGCGCAAGGCCTGTCGTTGCTCCTAGCGATGCATTCAGCAGTGACCTGCTCCGCTTTCCGCGCTTAGCCTTTGAATATGCTTTTTTGAGGTAAATTTCTTTTTCCTGCATTTGTTCAAGAAGCCCCCAGGCATTCACCAATGCACCCTTGTATAATCCGTAAACATACACGTCGCGAAGACTTTCGTCCACTGTATTTTTGATAACAAACCGAACCGTTTTCTCCTTTTTATTCTGCGCCTTGTCCATCACGTAAAAAATGATGTTGAAAGCAAGCGTGTCGAAAGGATCTTTCACAAACTCATATCCGGGCTCCCAGATAAATTCATAGCTGGTTGGCGCATTCTTCACCAGCGCCTCCTTAGGAACATTCTTGTTCTCCGATATGAAGGCAAAAGTTGAAATATCATCCTCTCCATTTGGATCAGACAACGCGAAACGGAGGTTAATGCGGTTGTTTTCTGCACTTCTTATGGTTGACACCTGAGGCACAATCGTGAAATCCGGAGCAAGGTCCATTTGCGTAATGTTAAGCCTTAACCGGCCTTTTGTACGCTCCTTCGACGGCTGATCTTCCACATAGAACTCCACGTATTTAGGGGAATCTTTAAGAATGTTGAATTGCTTTGTAGAAGGTTCCCAAACAATTTCACCTGCCGACGACAGCTTCATCCCTTCCGGCATTTCCTCCAAAATCGGAACAAATACAACCGGGTCACCATCCGGGTCACGGACAGCATTCATATCAATTTGATAAGTATTCTGAGTTCTGTATTGAATGTAGAAAGGCTTCAATTCATCAACTTGTGGTGGGCGGTTGACGTGAATAACCTTAAATACAACCTCCCTAGAAGCGCTTTCACCCGTTTTTGTCACGGCTTCGAAAACAACCGGAAACGATTTAGAAGTGTTAATCCGGTCTGCAATATCGTAGCTGGGCGTCCAAATAAAATGCCCCAGCGAGTCAAACTTCATATCTTTAACCAACCCTGCTGACACATTATATCGAACAGAGTCGCTTCTTCCACCCTTCGTTTGCAAGTGGAAATTTATTTCTTTCCCTTCCATCAACACATTCCATTCTGATTCATTAGGGAAAACAATCTGCAATGGGCCTGTTGCAGTACTCTTCATATTATCCTGTCCCTGCGCCTTATTAATAAGAAAAACGGCTATCAGAAGTATCAGTATTTTATGAATATGTTTTGTAATCATAACTTCTAAAATATAATTAATTCCATGTGTTGAGAAAACCTTTGAGTCTAACGCAAAACTAGCAAATAGTGTATAGAAAAGCGATTTGAATAATTTTAAAATTGACAAGCCTAAATTAACGGCTTCAATTTCAGTGCGTATTTGTACATTTCAAATACGAGCGCAGTGTGCGTGTTCCGGCCTATTAAATACAAATACCGGAGGGAGTCATTTGAAAGACCTCCCTCCGGTATTTTAAGTTCAATAACGTGCTTACTATTTTTTCTTAGGCGTTGCTGCTGGTGTAGTAGCAGGTGTTGCTGGTTTAGCCGCTGGCGTTGTTACCGGTGCCGCTGTTCCTGGTTTCGCTGCCGCAGGAGCTGCTGCCTCGATTTTGTCAGGATCTACACCCAATTTTCTAAGAATTAGATTTGTTGCGTTGTTATCCTCAGATGCTGCGAACAAAATGATAGGTGTTGTTCCTGCACCTGCATCCATGTTCAGAATGTAAAGGAAGCCGCTTTCTTTACCCACTTCCTGAATCGCGTTGTTCACTTTCGTCAAGATTGGTTCAAGCAATTGTTGTTGCTTAGTTTGCAAAGAAGTCTGTGCATTGTTTTGCATTTCCTGAATTCTTGTTTGCAGGTTTTGCAATTCTTTTTCTTTATCCGCACGAATCACATCTGTCATGTTCGCACCGTTCTTCTGGTAAGCTTCGTACTTCTCCTGTGCTTCCTTGTAAGTTTCTCCCAATGCTTTGTCCAACTGTGCTTTGGTAACTTCAAGCTGGTTTTGCATTACTTTGCTTTCAGGTAATTTGCCAATTATATAATCAACATTGGTATAACCTATTTTGGTAAGTCCGCTTGCAGGGGTTGTTTGTGCTAACAGAGGGGATGTAATGATGGTCATTACGACCAAAAAAGCTATCAATTTTTGTTTCATTGCTTTGTTACTTAAAGTTTACTGTTTGTACTTTTTTGTTTTGGTGAGTTCTCTGTCGGAGCCTGTGCGGGCGGATCTACTTTGCCAACTTTTTCGCCGGCCTTTACTGATTTAAGATCAATTCCCAGTTCCTCCATCACGTAATCCGAATAATCGTGCTTGGGATTTGTATAAAGCATGCCGACGTCGCTGGACTTATCAAACATAAAATCTAATCTGCGCTGACTGCAAACTTTGGTAACTGCTCTCTGGACTTTTTCCAGAACCGGTTTCATCAGTTCCTTCTTTTTCTGAAAAAGCAGCCCTTCCATTCCGAAGATCTTGCTGTTATACTCTCCCGCTTCAAGCTCTTTCTCCTTGATCTCGTTTTGTCGCTTTCTTTTCAGGTCTTCTGTCAGAAGTATTTCCTCAGCCATATATGCACGTTGCATGCGGTCTATTTCTGAGAACTTGTCCTGAATCTCTTTGGCCCATTTTTCGGAAAACTTCTTCATTTCCGTTTGCGCCAACTGGTATTCAGGCATTTTACTGGTAATGAATTCCATGTCCGTGTAACCAATCTTCTGCGCCCATGACGCTGATCCACATAGAATTGACAAAACTAGTAAAATAAAAAACTTCTTCATGCCAGGGAGCTAATAATTTGCAAACTTCTTAACGAAACATCAGCCTATTATATTATCTGATTTGCTGACCAATCGTAAAATGGAATTGTGGTCCGCTGCGTTTCGATTCTCCCTGAATTTTATCAAATCCATATCCCCAGTCAATCCCGAGAAGTCCGAAAGCTGGCATAAATATACGTGCACCAACTCCCGCAGAACGTTTCAGGTCAAATGGGTTGAATTCTTTATATGTGCCCCAGTTGTTACCGCCTTCTGCAAAACCAAGAATAAAAATGGTCGCCTGCGGATTAAGCGAAACCGGATAGCGAAGCTCCATAACGTATTTGTTATAAACGATACCGCCTCCTGATGCCGGATAACCCTGTTCGTTCTGCGGTCCTACTTTCTGATCCTGGTAACCACGCAAACCGATAATGTCCTGATCTGCTAAGGAGAATGAGCCTTGTCCTGCCAATCCCGAACCACCCACAATGAAGCGGCCAAACGGACTGTAACCCACTTTGTCACCATATGCACCCAGGAAACCCATGTGTGTACGCGCACTCAGAACCAGTTTTCCAGTAATGGTCGCATAGTAACTTGCGTCAAACATCCATTTGTGATATTCAACCCAGCGGTAAGTGTCTGTCTTGTCTGTGAACTCTTTCTTACGCAAAAGAGAATACGGAGGCGTAAATGTTCCGCTTAATGAAATGTTGCTTCCGCTTCTAGGGAATTGGAAATCACTCAGCGTGTTTCTTGAAATCGTCGTGTTGAATGATATGTTGTTAGAAGCTCCCGTGCTGTAACCGATCCGGAAAATGTCCAGACTGTCCAGACGATAACGCTGGTAAGACAGCGAGTGCGTCATAACAAGGTTACGATCCGGCTCTTTCAAACGACGTCCCAATGAAACCGTGATTCCATTGTTGAAGTAACCTCCGCGGTAATCAATGTTTCCTGTTCCCCGTAGATCGAACGATAATCTGTCATACGGTAAACTGTGCGCTGCAATGAAACACCGAAGTTAATCGGCTTTTTACCGCCTAACCAAGGCTCACTGAACGAAAGTGAATAGGTTTGATATTGCTTTCCGTTGGCTTGGAAACGCAGTGACAATTTTTGTCCGTCACCAGATGGCAATGGTCTCCATGTTTCGCGGTTTGGAATGTTCTTTAATGAGAAGTTATTGAAAACCAATCCAAGTGTTCCTACAAAACCGATGTAACCGCCCCATCCACCAGAAAGCTCGATCTGATCAGAAGGTTTTTCTTCAACTGTATACTCGATGTCTACCGTTCCGTCCTGTTGATTTGGAATCGGATTGATCTGGATTTTCTCAGGGTCAAAATAGCCCATTTGGGATAACTGACGCTGCGTGTTGATAATTTCTGTTTTGCTGAACTTTTGTCCCGGCAATGTAAAAAGCTCTCTTAATACAACGCGGTCGCTGGTTTTTGTGTTTCCGTTTAGCAAAATCCGATTAATCGTTGCCTGCTTACCTTCGAACATTCTTAATTCAACGTCGATAGAATCGCCTTCTACTGCTTTTTCAGTAGGCTCAATGCGGAAATAAAGATACCCGTCGTCCATATAAATGGAACTTACGTCAGCTCCTGGAATCCCGTTTATCTTCTTATCAAGTTCTTCAGGATTGTAAACGTCACCTTTTTTCACACCCAGGCGGTCGCTCAGATATTGTGATGTATAAAGATAGTTTCCTGACCAGGTGATGTCGCGATAGAAATACTTGGTTCCCTCATCGATTTTCATCACAATGCTGATCGTTTCGTCGCCATTTTTGATGGAGTCAAATTCGATCGTGGCATCGCGGTAACCGTTTTTACGATAGTATGCGATGAGTTTTTCCTTATCCTCGTCGTATTTTTTCGGAATGTATTTTGATGGATTGAAAAGACGGCCGATTCTCTTTTGCTTGGTGCCTTTCATTTTGCGTTTGAGGATTTTGTCGCTCACCGCAGTATTTCCCTCAATGTCTATTTTCTCGATCTTAACTTTCTTGCCTTTTGTAATGGTGAAGTTAAGCGTTGCCTGTCCACGCGTTGAATCAGGGATTTGCAACACCTTTACTTTGGTGTTGTAGAACCCTTTATCCATATAATATTTCTTGATAACAAGCTGTGTGTTCTTAATTACAGTCGGCGTGATTACTACGGCCTTTGATCAGTTTTACTTTATCATTCAATGTCTCACGCTCTCCTTTACGAATGCCGGAGAAGGAAACCTTATAAAGTCTTGGACGCTCTTTAATGTGAATGTTAAGCCAGATTTTTTCACCTTCAACCTTGGTGGCCATGATCTCGACATCGTTCAATGTTCCAAAATCCATCATTTTACGGATAGAAGAAGGGATTGCAGGCCCGGGAACGCGTATTTTATCTCCCGGCTTCAAACCCGAAATAGAAATCATGGAGTTTGGGTCCAGAAACTGCGTTCCTGAAACGGTCACTTCTGCAATAGTAAATTCTTTGGGATTAGCCGGATCAATGCCCAGACCCGCTGCTGCCGAAGACGGCGCTGCTCCTGGCGCACCCAGTCCAACACGCTGTGCTTCTGCCGAAAAACACCAGCAAAGCAGTATTAAAGCAAAAATACTTTTCAGATGTGCTAATGATTTATTCAAATTTTTCACAAGGTTCATATTATTCTACTTAGCACTATTGGCTTTAATTTGTTCACCGGTTTTGCCAAAGCGGCGTTCCCTGTTTTGAAAGGCAATGATCGCCTCATATAAATGCTGCCGTCTGAAATCGGGCCAGAAAAGGTCTTCATAAAAATATAACTCGGCATAGGCAAGTTGCCACAAAAGGAAATTACTAATCCTGTGATCTCCTCCTGTCCTGAGCATTAAATCAACTTCGGGACGTTGTTTTGTTGCAAGATTTGCAGCCAACAATTCTTCATTAATGTCTGCGGGCGTCAGCAATCCGTTCCTTACATCCTCTGCCATTTTCCTTGCTGCCTGGGTAATGTCCCATTTTCCGCTGTAACCCAATGCCAGGATCAGGTTCAGTCCTGTGTTCTGGCTGGTTGCCTGGATCGCCTCTGCCAATGTGTTGCGGCAACTGCGTGGCAAACTCTCCGTGTCGCCTATCGTGTCCAGTTTTACATTGTTTTTGAGCATTGTAGGAAGCTCATTACTAATGGACTGAACCAATAATTCCATCAAAGCCCTCACCTCAAACTCAGGACGAGCCCAGTTTTCGGTGGAAAACGCGTAAAGTGTCAAATATCCGACACCCAGTTCTGCACAACCTTCCGTCACCTCTCTAACGGCCTTAATCGCATTGCGATGGCCGAAAATGCGCGCTGCTCCCTGGTTTTGGGCCCACCTTCCGTTACCGTCCATGATAACGGCGATGTGCTTTGGCAGATTGCCCGTATCAATGAGCTCCTTCATTATTCCTGACCCCTTTAACCTTTTTTAACAAAACAAATAAACTACAAACGAGGATCTTATCGATTCAGACCGAATTTTAAATCACCCCGCTTTTTTTAAAAGGGATCACTTTGTACATCACGATACGCAGCATTGAAGGATTCTGTGTCGAAAACTGAAAAATATTTCGTCCTGGAACTCCTTAAAAAGCCTTCAAACCGCCTGATGAACAGCTGATTAACCTCAAAAATGGTAATGGAATTTAAAATCAGGGCGCAATTTAGGAATAAGTATGGCCTCTTCAAAATCATTATTTTGGGTCATTGGGCGAAGTAACCCGATTAATTATCAAGAAGATGGCGGATGACATCGCCGTAAGTGCTGCCGCTGGTTAGCTGGGAAGCTTTGCGGTCACGCATGATAATGACATACTTGCTGTTGAAATGCTTTTGGATTTCTTTGATGTGATGAGAATTGACAATCCCGGCACGGCTGACGCGTAAATATTGGTTGGGAAGTTTTTCTTCGAGGGACGTCAAGGTGTAATTGAGCAGATATTTTTGTCCATCCAGTGTATTTAGAAACACATATTTTTCTTCTGCTTCAAAATGGGTGATCTCAGTCAGCGGAATGAGGAGAATGCGGTCGCCGGATTTGACTGACAGTGAGAAAATTTCCTTCTTCGGCTTCATCTCTTCCAACAATTTCAGCAGATTTTCTGAATAAGGATTCACGCCAATGGGCGCACTGGAACCGGCTTTAATAATGTTGCGGATCTTCTCAATGGTCTTTACTAACCGCTCGTTTTCAACAGGCTTTAGCAGATAATCAACGGAATTTTCTTCAAAAGCACGGATCGCATATTGGTCATAAGCCGTTGAAAAAATCACAAGCGGCATCCGGGTTAGTTTTGAAAGCATTTCAAAACCATTTAAAAGCGGCATTTCAATGTCGAGGAAAATGACATCGGGATTGAACTTGTCAATTTCAACCAGTCCTTCGGCTCCGTTTTTCGCCTCGGAAACAACAGAAAATACATCACTGTGCTTCTCCAAAAGTCTGCGTAGGCGGCTCAGGGCGAGTGGTTCGTCGTCAATAAGGATCGTTTTAAGCGGAAACTGCATGGCTCGTTTGGTTATTTTGTTCAATGGCTGTTCTTCGAATGGAAATATTTACCGACTTGCGCGGCTCGTTATGCAGTTCCAGGCGGGCATCATCTCCATATAATAGTTTCAACTTGTCCTGAATGCTCCGAATTCCGTAACCTGCGCCCATCGTGTCCGGGAACCCGGGCCCGTTGTCATGCACACACAAATGCAGCCAGCTTTCCTGTTCATAAATCTTCACCACAATTTCCCCTTGTTCTGCCATTCTGGAAATCCCGTGTTTGATCGCATTTTCGACAATAGGCTGCAAAATAAACTTAGGAACGTGTAATTCTTTCAATGCCGGATCGGTGACTTCGACAGTAAATTTTAACCGGTCACCAAACCTGACTTTTTCCACCTGAAGATAAGTCGCGACCATTTCAAGCTCATTTTCTATTGTATCAAAATAATCATTGGTTTTCCTACCCGTCGTGTAACGAAACAGCTTGGAAAGTAAAAGCGTCATTTCCTCGGCCTTATCCGGATCTTCATGCACGAGGCTGGCAATGCTGTTCAGGGAATTATATAAAAAATGGGGGTTAATGCGTGCCTGCAATGCGTCGAGTTCAGCGCGGGTTTTTAGTTTTTCAAGATTCAGCAACTGAAATTCCTGATCAGACATTTTTCTCGAAATCTGCTTACCAGCACGGCTGAGAAAGTAAAAAAGATTGGCAACAATGATCGGCCCCCACATATACCAATACCAAGGCGCGTTCTGAGCAGCTTCCTTCGGATAAAGATCTCTGTAATTATCGACCAGCGTCACCCCGAAGAGAAAATAGACCGCAATGCTCATTAAGTTATTCATAATAAGCACGATCACCGATAAATAAGGTGCTTGATAAATGTGCGGGCGATGAAGACATCGAGCCACAATGTGAGGCCCTGCGTGAGCAAGATCGTGAAGATGCCGGCAATAATGTTCTGAGAAATCAGATATTGATAAAGCTTAATGCGGACCGGCTCATCGGTAAAATAAATTTCAGCGGTAAAATAAGAGATGGCATTGATCCCGTATAAAACGGTTGCTCCCATAATAACAGCAACCAATGTGCCCATCCAGCCCTGATTTTGAATGATGCCGATCAGATTAAACTCCCGCCAGCTGAATGATTTTTCCTGGGAAGTGAAACTGAAATTGGAACCTTCAACCTTTGCATCGGTCAGATCTACGTCGGTTAAGCTGCTAAAACTAAGATCTGCATTGCGCAGGTCTGAATTCCTGAATGTCGTCCGGTCTAAGGCGCAGAAACGAAGCTTTGCGTTCCTGAGATTGGCTCCATCAAAATTGATGTCTTTGAGGCTGGAAAAGCTAAAATCAGCATTTTCAAGGTCCATATTACTGAAATCCCTTCCATCCAGCGATGAAGCCGTCATGCGCAAACGCTTCGTTCCTTTGTCGTTCATATGCTTGATACAATGCATTGTTACTGATTACTTTGAGCGAGCATCCATTCAGTTTCCATTTTTCCCCAATCAGGATGTATGCTGCTTTCAGGTTTGAACGATGCGAATTTTTGTGCCGCTTTTTCCAGCATTGGTTTGGCAGCTTTCTTGCCGCCTCCGTATTCTTCCGGTGTAAAAAACAGGCTGGAAGCTTCCAAATAATAGATTCTCGGGTTTTCAGCATTCACTGTTTTGGCTGACGAAATGTATCCGGCAAATTTCTCTCCGTCCGTTTGCCATCTGTTCATCGCATCTGCGGCAAGATGAATTTGTGACTGAAAAGCACGCATTACCAAAATCTCATCATTAGGCTTGCCAGCCAATGTCTCCGCTTCTTTTAATAAGGCGTCTGCTTTATCCAGATACTTGTCTTTTTCTTCCAGACTTGGCACAACAAATCCCAGGGTAACATTGCTATATGCCGCATAATATTTTGGAAGCCATTCTTTGGGCTCAGCCGCGGCAATCCGCTCGAATTGATTGGCGATTTCGATAAGGGCTTTGGCATCCGGTTTTGCTTTGTCCAGGTTTTTCAGTGCGTCAATGTTGGCCGTCATGGCCTTTGTGTACTTTTCATTTTGTGCCAAAACCATGCATATGGAGAAGAGACTGGCGAAAACAGTCAGAATTGTCTTTTTCATGATTGATCGAGATTTGAATTGATATGATTGATTAAATGTCATCTTTTGTCACCTTCGCTTTTTTTGAAAGCATGATCTGCATGCCGACGAAAAAGCTCCTGTAACTCTGCGGACCGACCGCATAGCGCGATTTTCCGTCGGGAGTGTAGCGGTAAGTGAAAACATTTTTGGTGTTTAGCACGTTGTCCACTGAAGCGTAGAAGATCACCAGATTGCCCAGAATATTTTGAAGCTTGCTCGCCTGCAAATTCACATTATGCGTAGGCGCAGTCCGGTCTGCAAGAAATTTTTCGTTGTTTGGATTGTAATAAGGCCTGCCGCTGGTGAAAGCGTAGGTCATGCTGACATTCGTCGTGATCTTTTCAAACCACTTTTTGGTGATCAGGCTAATGTTGTGATTGGAAATAAAGGTCGGAGTCGCGGACTTTTCGAATTGCTGAAAAAGCCTTTTAGAATCAACAAAGCTATATGTGACCCAGTAATCGAGGTTTTTAATGGTTTTTTGGTCACGCCAGAAAAAATCAAAACCGCTTGCATAACCCTTTCCAGCATTGTTTGTCGCGCCCCACGGAAAGCGATACGGATCTGCGTCATAACGCTGTCCCGTGTATTCGCGGACAAGCTGCGCGTAGTTTTTGTAAAATGTCTCAATCCGGAATGTGCGCTGATTTTTAATGATCTGATAGTTCAATATCAAATGATCTGCACGCTCGAAGCCCAGGTTTTTGTTGGTATAAAGATATTTGTAATCAGGATTTTGGTAAAACTGCCCTGCCGCCAACGAAACCTGGCTGTATTTTCCAGTTTTGTACGCAAATGAAAGCCGCGGGGCAACATTAGCGTCTTTTAGCAAACAAGAATGTTCGGCCCTGAGCCCTATGCGACCAGCCAGTTGCCGCGTAATGTAGATTTCAGATTCGACAAATGCTGCTGTATAACGGTCGTGCAGATCATAAACTTTTCCGTCAAATCCATTTTTCAGCCGGATTGCGTGTGCCTCAGCTCCGAATAAGATTGTGTTATTCCCTGAAAGCAAACGACTTAACACGATCCGGGCTTGCGTTCTTTCATCAAAACGGTCGAAGTTGAAGCGTTCCAGCGTGGTGTTATCATTGTTACGGCTGTAAGAAAAGCCGGAGTTGAGCGACCAGCGCCCGTCCTGCCACGAGTCCGTGTAAGTGCTGGTAATAAATGAATTTCTATTTTCAAGCGTCAGTTTCATTTTGCCGGTTTCGCTTAACGGATCTTTGGAATTCATACTCAAATGACTATCTGAATACATTCCGTAAATTTTGAGGACACCGTTTTTCGTTGGCCTAAGGCGATAGGTTAAGGACGAACCTTTGAATTCAGGCGCCTGTAACCAATCCACATTTTGCTTAACCATTGCAAAAAGCGGTTTTAGATTGCCATAATAAGCAACTGCGGAAATGGATTGATTTTTGGTTGCATAATCATAGTTAAGCCCCGCATTCGCAAGATTCAAACTGATTCCCAAACCATTGTTACTTACCTTGTCTGTTGTGTTAAGCAGCAAAACGGACGACAATGCCTGCCCATACTGTGCAGAATAACCGCCGGTGCTGAACGAAGTGCCTTTGAACATGAATGGATTGAACCTGCCGCGAGACTGGACATCGGGCAATGAGCTGAAAAATGGATTTTGAACGATCATTCCGTCAATCACAACCTTGGTTTCAAGTCCTGATCCACCCCTTACAAAAAGACCTTCCTGCTCGCCTACGCGCTGAGCGCCGGGTAAAAATTGCATGGCGCCGGTAATGTCGGCAGCGGCGCCGGCGGTTGTAACAATGTCGAGCGGTTTTAACATGGCCATCCGCTTTTCATCGGACGCCTCAAATGCACCGGCCGTGATGACGACGGTGTTCAGCTCATTGGCGAGCTCTTCCAACCTGATCGAGAGATCGGTTGCATTGTCTTTCACCCCGAGTTTTCGCTCAAAAACTTCGTAGCCTACATAAGTTGCGGCAAGCGTTGCAGTGTCATTCTCGGAAGTTTGAAACGTGAATGTGCCGTTTTGCGTCCGTGGTGGTGCCGTCGTAAGTGCCCTTTAAAAATACATTGGCACCCGGCAAAGCATTTCCTTTTTTGTCGGTGACTTTGCCGCTCACCGTCTTTTGCGCATAGGCGAAAGACGAAGTGAAAAAGATAAGAAAGTAAAAAAGCTTCATGGCTAATAGCATTTGTGTTCTTGTTGACACAAATCTATCGGCCATGAAGCCCCGTGTTAAGCTATTTCCGACGAACTGCTCATTTATAATGTATGAACTTCGTCAGAGCGGGAATGAAGAACTCTGCTTAAAGCTCTTCAACCATGATGTTTTTCCAGCGAACTTTGATTCCGCCGCCGTCGTGGATTTGCAGCGCGATTGAGCCATTTCCAGCTCCGATCTTCGCGTCAGTAAAATCGACCATTTCGTTTCCGTTCAGCCAGGTTTTAACATTATCGCCTTCTGCGCGGATCCTTAATGTATTCCATTCACCCATTTTCAGGAAACCTTCTTTTTCGTCGGGAATCTGAACGAGCCAGTTGCGGCCGTAAGATTCGTAAATGCCGCCTGTATCATGGTTTGGCGGTGCAACTTCCACTTGCCAACCCGAAACTTTGGTGCCGTCCACGGTGGAGCGGAAAAACACGCCGCTGTTGCCATTGGCCTCTTGCTTGAATTGAAGCGACAGGTCAAAATTCTTATAAAACTTGTTGGTCGTCAGGTAACCATATTGCTTGTCCGGGCCGCTTTCGCAGATGAGTTCACCGTTTTCTACAAACCATTTTTCGGTTCCGTTGACTTTCCAGCCGGTCAGATCTTTTCCGTTAAATAATTTTACGGGCTTTTTTAAAGGGCTGGGAACGGGTGCTTTAAAAACAAAAAATGCTGAGTTCAACAGCAGAACGGCCGCAGCAAGCACTGCCAGTTGTCTAAATTTTAACATAAGGAATTGGGGGTTAGGATTAAAAAAATATTGGTTTGCATTCCGTCAAAATACATTTTCCATTAGTTTTACGAAAATTAACCAATGGGAAAGCTATGAAAAAAAACCGTTTTGTAAGGCGTTGTCTACCATTTTTTTTGCTTGCAGTCCTGCCATCCGGGCTCATCATTTCTTGCAAGGAAGACGATGATGACATAGTAAAGCGCAAAACGATTACAGAAGTCATCATAGAAAATGATCGTTTCAGTATTTTAGAAGAAATTATAGCAGAGGCCCGAATGACCGATGCCCTCAGAACGGGTGACATTACATTTTTCGCGCCTGATAACGCGGCTTTCGGAAGAGCCAATATTTTCAGTGCAGCAGAAGTTACACGCTCCTCGGCTGATTCTTCCAGGAAATTCCTTCAAAACCACATCATTCCAAAAAAGAGGATTGACTATAACAAGTTTATTGCCGGAAAGGAGAAATCGCTTACTGGTAAGGAGATTACATTCACCAAAACGGACAGCGTAGTGATTGTTAATCAGAACAACATTGTTGTTCCGGACATTGGCGCTGCAAATGGCGTGATCCACATCATTGACAGTCTGCTGGTAAAATAAGAGTTGATATAAAAAGAATCGGCCAGGTTGAATGTCAACCGGGCCGATTCTTTTTATGTTTTTAGTGCTTATAACTGCTCGGTTTGAGCGAAGAAAAAGCTGCCTTCGATTGCTGCGTTTTCGTCAGAATCAGAACCGTGGATCGCGTTCTGTTCGATTGATTTTGCGAACAATTTACGGATTGTGCCTTCGTCTGCATTTGCAGGATTAGTTGCGCCAATCAATGTGCGGAAGTCAGCAACGGCGTTTTCTTTTTCCAAAATCATCGGAACGATCGCTCCTGAGGACATATATTTGCAAAGGTCATTGTAGAATGGACGCTCTTTGTGCACTGCATAAAACGCTCCGGCGTTAGCAGGCGTAAGCTGCGTTTTTTTCAAGGCTACAATCCTAAATCCTGCCTCTTCAATCATTTTAATAATTGCTCCGGAATTGCCGTCCTGAACTGCGTCCGGCTTAATCATTGTGAATGTTCTATTTGTTGGCATACGACTGGCTGAAATTTAATTTGGAGCAAAACTACAATTTTTCGTTTTATATCCTTGATCCTTCGCCGCGATCGTGTCGTACATGTTAAATCACAGCCTGATAACCAGCCTTTCGGGTGCAACATTGAGCAAATCCCAACAGTTTTATTAATTTTGTGGGCTCAATGAAAACCAAATATTCTTCTTTTCGAATTAAGTAGACTGTGAATCAAACCGTTGAAGAGTTAAGCTCTTTCCTCTCCCATCCCCCAAAAAATCATCATTACGATGCACCGTGACCCGGACGCTGACGCGCTTGGATCATCGCTTGGCTGGGCTAGTTATTTAATCAAAAAAGGCCACGAAGTTACCGTCATCAGTCCGACAGAATATACTGCAAATCTGCGCTGGCTGTCTGGAATTGAGCATGTTTTGGTTTATGAAAAACCAGGCGACCATTCCAAATGCAAGAAAAAAATCGAGCAGGCAACGTTGATCTGCTGTCTGGATTTTTCAGCGCTTTCCCGCCTTAAAGATCTGGGAAAAGTGGTTGAAGAGGCTGCTGCGCCGAAATTAATGGTTGACCATCACCTGGAACCTGAACATTTCGCGAAATGGATGATCTGGGATACGAATGCTGCTGCCACTGCGCAACTGATTTACGCGCTGATTAAGGAATTGGAAGCAGGTTTACCGACAAACGAGGTTTTTGACATTCCAATGGCAGAATGTCTTTATGCCGGAATCATGACCGACACCGGATCTTTCAGACATGCTAATGTGACTCCCGAAGTGCATTTGGCCGTTGCTGACTTAATGTTGACTGGATTCGATTCCAGCCGCGTGCACCGGTTGATTTACGATAATGCTCCCCTATCCCGCCTGCAATTTCTGGGATATGTTCTTTCGCAAAAACTGGTGGTTTTACCGCAATACAGAACTGCATACATGGTTTTGACCGAAGCTGAATTACAGAAATTCAATTCCAGCACGGGTGAAACCGAGGGAATTGTAAACTATGGATTGCAGGTTGAGAATGTGGTGATGTCGGCTATGTTTATTGAAAGAAAAGGCGAGGTCAAAATCTCTTTCCGCTCTGTGGGAACATTCTCGGTGAGGGATTTGGCAAGTGCACATTTCAATGGTGGCGGGCACAAAAATGCATCAGGCGGAAGATCAGAACAAACAGTGGATGAAACAGTTGCTACATTTTTAAGTATCCTGCCTTCATACCAACAAGCACTTTCGAACGTTGACTAATCTTAAATTTTAACTTCAAAATTCACCAAATATTTTTTTCAATTAACACAATCCAATGAACTTTAAAACAATCGGTTATGCGATGGGCATAACTATTCTCGCAGCCGCTTGCAACCAATATAAGACGCAGGTTACTGACTCAGGTCTGAAATATCAAATCTTTGAACACGAAGACGACGCAAGAAAAGCGAAATTGGGAGACATTATGACTTTCCACTTTGTTTTGAAAAACGGAAGCGACTCTACACTTCGTGACACATACAAAGAAGGCACACCGCAAAAAATGGTTTTGCAAGCTCCACAATACAAAGGCAGCTTTGAAGAAGGACTTGCTTTGCTTGCGACAGGCGATAGCGCAAAAATTATGATCAATGCAGACACAATGTTTGCGAAAATCGGACAGCCAATGCCTCCGATGATCAAAAAAGGATCTGATCTTAATTTCACAGTGAAAGTGGTTAGCGTATTGACTTCTGAGGAGTTCCAAAAGCAACTTTCAGAAGCTGGAACAAAGCAAAAAACAATCGACGCAAAAGTGATCGAGGATTATCTTGCTAAAAACAATCTTAAAGCAAAAGCACAGAAAACTGCATCAGGATTGACTTATGTTGACGAAGTGGTTGGAACGGGTGACAGCCCAAAAGCGGGTGACAATGTGAAAGTGCATTACACAGGAAAGCTTTTGGACGGAAAAGTATTTGACAGCTCGAAAAATGGTGGAAGACCTCCAATCGATTTTCAGGTTGGTGTTGGAATGGTCATTCCAGGCTGCGGGAAGAAGGCATTATGCTGATGAAAAAAGGCGGCAAACGCACTTTGATCATTCCATCCGGACTGGCTTATGGAGCCGAAGGATCGCCAGGAGCAATTCCTGGAAATTCAGTTTTACTTTTCGACGTTGAACTGATCGATTTTGGAAAAGCGCCAGCTCAACCACAAGGTCCTCCAACAAGATAATGAATATGATTTAATTCAACGGCCGCTTCACAAGAGTGGCCGTTTTTTTGTGTAAAATGCATTTTGAACAAATTATTAAGGGAATGAAACTTTGCTTTGCCACCAACAACATTAATAAACTCAGGGAGATCCAGGCATTGCTGGGTGATCAATTTGAACTGGTCACATTAGCCGACATTGGCTGCGATACGGATATTCCGGAACCTTTTGAAACGATTGCTGAAAACTCACTGGCGAAGGCACAATTTGTCTGGGATAACTATGCGATCAACTGCTTTGCGGACGACACCGGACTGGAAGTGACAGCCTTGAACGGTGAACCAGGCGTTTATTCAGCACGCTATGCAGACCCGCAGCGCAATTCGGATGATAACATTGCTTTACTTCTTCAAAAACTGGCAGATCAAGAAGACAAAGCTGCGCGCTTTGTGACGGTGATTACGCTCGTTATTAATGGTGTTTACCAGCAATTTGAAGGAACTGTCGAAGGAGACATTATCAATGAAAGACGTGGCACAAATGGCTTCTGGTTATGATCCCGTTTTTATCCGAAATGGCGACGATCGCACATTTGCAGAGATCACATTGGAAGAAAAGTCCCAGTTAAGCCACCGCGCACGTGCCTTTGTGCGACTGGTCGAGTTTTTGAAACAGCCATTGTAATGTAATTTCACACAAACAGCCAACCATATGTCCGACTTCAATTCAGACGATTACCGCGTTGACGGGACGCAGTAATTTGAGCTTGAAAAGGCAAAGACCCGTTTTAAGGATATTTATAAGGATAAGGACGAATATGAGGCCATGCAGCTGGATATGGCAAAAGAGCTGGACAAGCTGCAAAGCATGATGTATGCGCATAACCGTTATGGTTTGCTCGTGATATTTCAGGCGATGGATGCTGCGGGAAAGGATGGCACAATAAAACATGTGCTTGCGGGCGTAAATCCTGTGGGCGTGAAAATACATTCATTTAAGCGTCCGACGGAAACTGAGCTTGGACACGATTTCCTTTGGCGAAGCAATCTTGTGCTGCCTCAGCGGGGCACAATTACGATTTTCAACAGAAGTTATTACGTAGAAGTGCTCGTCGCAAAAGTGAATCCGGAGATCATTACGCAGTCTCAACGCCTGCCGGCAGAGCTTACGGAAGACATGGATAAGCTTTGGAAACATCGCTATTCGGACATTCGGAACCTGGAAAAATATCTTTATAGAAACGGCATCAGGGTAATTAAATTTTTCCTGAATGCGTCTAGAAGGAGCGGGCTTCTCGAGGCTTATTGAACGCATTGAAGATCCGTCGAAAAACTGGAAGTTTGAGGAGCAGGACGTTCAAGTGCGCGGCCAGTGGGAATGAACAGATGAAGGCTTACCAGGACTGCATTTCGAACACTGCGACAAAGAAATCTCCCTGGTTTGTAATTCCGGCTGATGACAAAAAGAATCTCAGATTGGTGGTGTCGGAGATCATCGTGGAAGAGTTGAAAAAGATGGATATGTCCTATCCTGAATCTGGTCCGGAGCGGACTGAAGATTTCGTCATTTTATTGATGTGATCAATGCGCAAAACGATCCGGAAGCATAAGACACAAAAAAGGCGGCTGAATGTTCAGCCGCCTTAGATAGTTATGCATGGTGTGAAGTCAAATCTTTATTTCTTGATAGTGAAGTTTCCACCACCAATTTTGTATCCTTCTGCATACAATTCAACATTGTATTTTCCAGGACGGAACTGAGAACTGTTATCATATAGAAGCTCAACTTTCTGGTTGTTGTTCTGATATGCAACTGACTCACGTGTTGTGAATTTTGATGGCGCACCGTCCACTTCAAATTCTCCTGATCCTGTTGCATCGTCTGCTACAACTGCTCCTTCTGGGTCAAGCACACGAACATAAATGTCTTTTGATTCTTGTGCTGTCAACTCATTTTCAGGAAGTGTGAAGACCATTTTGATTTTGTCAACACGACTCGCTTTGTATTCTTCTTTATCTTTCACCTTACCTCTTGAATTAACAGTAAGGATTTTCAGATTCGCAGCTTTCAATGCAGCAGCTTTTGTTACTTTGTCGCTAAGCTCTTTGTTTGCAGCAGTGAATGTTGACCGAGTAGTAAGTTCAGCCTGACGTTGCACTAGTTTTTCACGTTCGCTGGTCAATGATCCAACGTGTGTGCTCAAAGAGTCGTTAGATGCTACCAGATGCTCGTTTTCAAGTTTCAATTGAGCAATCATTTCGTCTTTTTCTACCAAGAGCCCTCGTATTCCTTGATTTTGCCAAGATATTTGTTCGTCTCAACTTTCTTGCTTCTGCTGAAAGCCAATTTATCTGCTTCCAGTTTCTCTTTAACCTTTGTAAGCTCCGTAACATCTCCGCCTAATTTTTCAATTTCAGCGATTTTCGCGTCTAATACTGTCGAAATAGAGTCTAATTTAGTTTTGGTAACCGCCAATTCTCTGGCTTTCTCAACCACCATTGTTTCCTGCTGGGTCAACTCGTTTTTCTGAGTTGTAAACAAGTAGCCAAACATGGCTGTTGCAAGCCCAAGGACAACAACCATTGCCCAGGCTATACTTTGCTTATTTTTCTGTTCTTGTTGCATTGAATTAGAGAATTTATGTGATTTAGTTTACATGTGACAGGTTAAAGATTAATCCGGGTCTACATGGTATTTGGTTACAAAAACTCTAATTCTGTGCCGTTATCGCCAATGTCCATCAAAATCCGTTTTCATTTTTGAATCATTTTATACAAATAATACCAAAAAAGAGCCTCAGCGATTAACTGAGGCTCTTTTCAATTTGAGATATGAATGGCGTAAAATAAAGGCTAAACGGCGGTAAGGCGACGTTACTATTTGAAAATTGGGTAATGTTTACCCAATTTATGGCGTAACGAAACAACTGAAATTCATTTCACAACCCCGCTATAATCCTATTTTTGCTGTAATATTGAAAGACTTAGGATCCATGAATATCAATTTTTGAAATCCGTTGATCGAGTAATTTGATATGCCTAGGAGATTATTCTTACACGTACAATTCAGTTCGATGTTTTTGTGTGATTTGTTCTTCATCCTGTTCTCTGATTGTATAACGGCCTTAACCTGCACAGGCTGCTGGGTTGCGCAGTCTCTGATCATCAAATAGCGAACGGGCAAATTCTGTCCCGCCTTCATTTTGTATTCAAAAAGGGTCGAATCGCCTTTAACAACCGTATAACTTTTGTTGTAAGCAGGCTTGTTAATGTCGGCTTGTGCAAAGAGCTCTAATTCCTTTTTCCAATCAATTGACTTTTCTTGCTGACTTTCCTTTTGCCATTTAAGCTCACTGTTTTTGACACTTTCGGCTTGGTCTCATTCAGATATATGATCTGGTTATCGATAAACCCTTTCAGATCATAGTAGACTTTGGCTCATCACTGACTGTCTCGGGATTATTACATGCACTTAACGAAATGCTGACAATGGTAATCAGCAAGAGGGAATGTAACAGTGAAGATTTGATGCAAAGTCCTTTCAAAATAGCACGCATTGCAATGTAAGCTTGGTCTTAAATGATCGATTAAAAAAAACAGAGAGCCCGTAATGGACTCTCTGAAGCAACATCGTTGTGACTGGTTTAGTTTATAAAATACTAACGCCGGTCATTTCCGCTGGTTGCGGAATTCCCATTAATTCCAAAATCGTTGGCGCAATGTCAGCCAGTTTGCCATCTTTGATCGGGTTTTGGTAATTGTTATCAACCAAAACACACGGAACAAGATTAAGCGAATGTGCTGTGTTCGGCGAACCGTCATCATTTAACATATAATCCGAATTTCCGTGATCTGCGATAATGATAGCTGAATAACCATGCTCCAACCCAGTTGTAACCACCGCCTGAACACATTGATCAACGACTTCGCATGCCTTAACAGCCGCTTCAAAAACGCCTGTATGCCCAACCATATCAGGGTTAGCGAAATTCAGACAAACGAAATCAACTTCTTCCTTGATCAACTCGGGAACAATCGAATCTCTGATTCCAAATGCAGACATTTCCGGTTGAAGATCGTATGTTGCAACCTTAGGTGAAGGGCATAGCAACCGACTTTCGCCCTCAAACGGCTTTTCGCGACCACCTGAAAAAGAAGAATGTCACGTGCGGATATTTCTCTGTTTCAGCAATGCGGATCTGCTTTGTACCTGCAGCTTCCAGCACTTCGCCTAACGTATTGTTCAGATTGTCCTTATCAAAAATTACGTCAACGCCTTGATACGTATCATCATAATTGGTCATTGTGATGTAACGCAGGTTGAGCTTGTGCATGTTTTGTTCATGAAAATCTTGCTGGGTCAAAACCTCAGTGATTTCTCTTCCACGATCCGTCCGGGAGTTGAAACAAAGCACCACGTCACCATCTTCTATCGACAGCAACTGGTGTTCCGTACGGATTTACCGCCACGATCGGCAGGATAAATTCGTCTGTAACACCTGTTTCGTATGACGCTTTTACGGCATTAAGAAGTTCACTTGGTGCAACGTGCGCACCTTCGCCATGCACCATTGCATCATATGCGAGCTTAACACGCTCCCAACGCTTATCACGGTCCATTGCGTAATAGCGGCCTGTAATGCTTGCAATTTGTCCGGTTGTCTGGTCCATTGCCTGCTGCAACTCGGTCAGGAACCCTAATCCGCTTCTCGGATCACAATCGCGTCCATCTGTAAAAGCATGAACGAAGACATTGGAAAGTCCTTTGTGAGCAGCGATTTTGCATAAGCCTTTTAAATGATCAATGTGCGAATGCACACCGCCATCTGAAACGAGGCCAATGAAATGGACTTTTTTACCATTCGTTTTGGCAAATTCCAATGCATTGGTCAAAACCGGTTCGATTACCAAGCGTTCCCTCTGTTACAGCAAGATTGATTTTTACCAAATCCTGATAAACAACACGGCCTGCGCCAAGGTTTGTATGGCCCACTTCTGAATTTCCCATTTGTCCGTCGGGAAGACCAACGGCTAATCCGCTTGCAGCAAGTTTGCTGTGCGGATATTTCTGGATAATGCTGTCGTAAAAAGGAGTGTTTGCAGCTAAAACAGCGGAACGGCTTTCTTCACCGGGTTGGGCGATGCCCCAGCCGTCCATGATTATAAGAATTACTTTTTTGCTCAAAATCTTAAAAATTTAAAATTATGCAGGGATACGTCTCAGGTTAATCTCGTTTTTTACTCTCGACGGGCTGATTATTTTCATCCACTATCACATATACTTCCTCATTAGGCCGGCGCATCATGAAATTTTCCCTAGCCCATTTTTCTAGCATTTTCGGGTTACCGAAAACTTCATTGCGCTCTTTCTTAACGTCTTTGATTTTGCCTAAAAGAATTTCTTTTTCCTGTTGCAGTTCTTTCATCTTCATGCGATTGGAGATCACAATGCGCATGTTGTTGTTATCAAGAAAAATAATCCAGACGAACCAGGCAAGAAACGTGGCTATATAGAAATTTTTGAGCGTTTGGATTGACCAGAATGATCCTTTTTTCATGATAAGGCCTTATACAGAAACCGGAGCGTAAAGCTCCGGTTTCAATGTTATAATCAGAATTTCAATCCTGGGAAGTATGCGTTTTCTCCAAGCTCCTCTTCGATGCGAAGCAATTGGTTGTATTTCGCCATACGGTCTGAACGGGAAGCAGAACCTGTTTTGATCTGTCCTGTGTTCAATGCAACTGCCAAGTCAGCAATTGTTGAGTCTTCTGTTTCACCGGAACGGTGCGACATAATGCTCTTATAACTGTTGCGTTTTGCAAGATTAACTGTGTCGATTGTTTCCGTCAACGAACCGATCTGGTTCACTTTAACAAGCACTGCATTTGCAATTTGAGACTCAATTCCTTGCTGTAAACGTGTTACGTTTGTTACGAACAAATCGTCACCAACCAACTGGATCTTCTTACCAACAGATTGCGTAAGCGTTGCCCAACCAGCCCAGTCGTCTTCATCCATACCATCTTCAATTGAAATGATCGGAGATTTAGCAACCCACTGCGTCCAGTAATCAGCCATTTCATCAGAGCTCAATTTGCGTCCGTCTGATTTTTTAAAGTGATACAATCCGTCTTCATAGAATTCAGAAACAGCAGCGTCCATTGCGATGAAAATATCTTCACCTGGCTTGTAGCCCGCTTTTTCAATTGCTTGAATTACGATTTCGATCGCCTCTTCATTGGACTTAATGTTTGGAGCAAAACCACCTTCGTCACCAACGTTGGTAGAATATCCCTTGCTTTTCAAAACCGTTTTAAGCGTATGGAACACTTCAACGCCCATTCTCAATGATTGAGAGAATGTATCTGCTTTCGCAGGCATGATCATGAATTCCTGAAAATCAATAGAATTATCCGCGTGGCTTCCACCATTCAAGATATTCATCATTGGAACCGGCAAAGTGTTTGCGTTCGTTCCGCCAACATAACGGTAAAGTGGAAGATTTGCTTCCTGAGCAGCAGCTTTTGCGGCAGCCAAAGAAACACCTAGAATTGCGTTTGCGCCTAACTTCGCTTTGTTAGGAGTTCCGTCCAATTCCAGCATGATTTTATCAATCAGATTTTGCTCAAATACTGAACATCCGATTAATTCAGGGAAAATAATATCGTTGACATTCTCAACGGCTTTCAAAACTCCTTTTCCTACGTAAACACTTTTATCGTCATCACGAAGTTCAACGGCCTCATGCTTTCCGGTGGAAGCCCCAGACGGAACAGCAGCGCGTCCTAAATAACCATTTTCGGTACGAATATCTACTTCTATTGTTGGGTTTCCTCTTGAATCCAGAATTTGTCTTGCATGTACTGATTGAATCGTACGCATTGGAAGTGCAGGTTGCGGTTTGATTAAAAATAGAAATATGTTAACGATACAAAATAACACAAAAAAATCCTCTGCATTACAGAGGATTTCGATATTTTCAGCTTGCGCTTAACAATTTAATGAATTCATCAAATAGATATCTCGAATCGTGCGGACCAGGTGAAGCTTCTGGGTGATACTGCACTGAGAATGCAGGATAATCCTTTCTGCGAATTCCCTCGATTGTCTTATCATTCAAATTGACGTGGGTGATTTCAATATCCGGATGATTTTGGATCTTCGTCCTGGATTAACCGCAAAACCATGATTTTGGGAGGTTATTTCGCAGAAACCGGTGATCAGATTCTTAACCGGGTGATTCAGTCCTCTGTGCCCGTGATGCATTTTGTAAGTGTTGATACCGCTTGACAAGGCTAGAAGCTGGTGTCCGAGACAGATCCCGAAAAGCGGCTTACTCGTTTTGATCATTTGATTAACACTTTCAACTGCATACACACAATTGCAGCAGGATCGCCAGGACCATTCGATATAAAAGAAGCCATCCGGTTCCCAGGCCATCACCTCTTCAAACGGTGTTTTAGCTGGGAATGCTTTGCAGTAGCAACCACGTGAGGTCAGATTTTGCAGTATGCTTTTCTTAATTCCATAATCCATTACTGCGATCTTCCATTTGCTTCCCCGCTTCCTCACCAACGTAAGTAAGCACTTTCTGTGGTCACTTCTGATGACAATTCAAGCCCATCCATGGAAGGGATCTTTCTCAGTTCTTCCATCAAAAGCTTCTTATCCAAAATTTCAGACGAAATGATTGCATTCATCACACCTTTTTGTCTTACGTGACGCACAAGGTGTCTGGTGTCAACATTGCTTACGCCTACGATATGCGCTCTTTCAAAATATTCCTGCAAGGAAAAGTCAGCCGTATCTCTCGAATAAATCTGTGAAAATGTGTTACACACCATTCCGCGGATTTTGACAGAAGCTGATTCTTCTTCGTCTTCGAGCTGAACTCCATAGTTCCCTATGTGGGAATTGGTGTTGACAATGATTTGACCATAATAGGAAGGATCCGTATAAATCTCCTGATAGCCCGTCATTCCCGTGTTAAAACAAATTTCTCCGCCGGTGGTTCCGCTCATTCCCAGAGCTAGTCCCCTATAAGCTGTTCCATCTTCCAGTAATAACAGAGCTTCCTTTTTCTGACCCATTTTTATTGTTGAATGTTTTATGCTGTTAATGTTTTGGCAAATAGCTTGCCATATGTCAATCGCGGTGCAAAATTATAAAATTTTACCCATAAAAAAAGGGTTAAACGAAACGTTCAACCCTTTTCCATATATTCTTAATGATTATCCAAGATTATTCCTTTACTGGGGATTCTGGTGAATCATTGTTTTCAGCAGCTTCGTCGTTGGTTGCCGCTGGTTCGTCAGCAACAGGTTCCGCCTCAGCAACTACTGGATGATCTTCTTTCTTCACAGGAGCAGCAACAGCCACTTCTGATCCTTCTTTCTTACCACCTCTTCTGCTACGTCTTGTTTTTGCAGGTTTGTCAGCATTTGCAAGAAGCAATGCGTCGTTGAAGTCTACAAGTTCGATAAGCGCAGTTTCAGCAGCATCACCAAGTCGGTTTCCAAGTTTGATGATCCGGGTGTAACCTCCTGGACGAGATGCAATTTTGTCAGAAACAACACCAAAAAGCTCTTTTGTAGACTCTTTGTCATTCAAATAAGAAAATACAACCCTTCTGTTGTGGGTAGAATCTTCTTTTGCGCGGGTTAGCAAAGGCTCAACGTATTTACGAAGTTCTTTTGCTTTCGCTAGTGTTGTTTCAATTCTTTTGTGGATAATCAATGAAGAAGCCATGTTTGATAGCATCGCTTTGCGGTGAGATGCTGTTCTTCCCAAATGATTATCTTTCTTACCGTGTCTCATTGTTTTGTTGTTTAGTTGCTTCGAGCGGCGGCTAGCGCGCTACAGAATCATACTTATTATGGAATATTTAATTAATCCTCGTCCAAACGATATTTTGCAACATCCATTCCAAACGTAAGTTGTTTGTCAGCTACAAGCTGCTCCAACTCAGTCAATGATTTTTTACCAAAGTTGCGGAATTTCATCATGTCCGAAATCTCCAATCTTACTAAATCACCAAGGGACTTAACATCAGCAGATTTCAAGCAGTTGTATGCACGCACAGAAAGATCTAATTCAGACAATGAAGTCTTCAATAGTTTTCTCATGCGCAACATTTCCTCATCAACCTGGTTATCTTCTTCTGCTTTCTGTTTCTCAAACGTCATTGTTTGATCAGAGAACAGCATAAAGTGTTGAATCAGAAATATTTGCAGCACCTTTCAACGCATCTTCCGGGTGGATTGAACCATCCGTCTGAATGTCGATCAAAAGACGTTCGTAGTCAGTACGTTGTTCTACACGTGTATTTTCAACACTGTATTTTACATTCTTAATAGGTGTATAGATAGAATCCACAGCGATGTATCCGAACGGCAACTCATTTGCACGTGGCTCATCTGCTGGAACGTATCCTCTTCCTTTGTCCAAAAGCAGTTCCATTTCGAACTCTTTCTGGTCATCAATATGGCAAATAACCTGATCTGGATTCAATACTTCAAATGCATTGGTAAACTTGCCAATGTCGCCTGCTGTAATAACAGATACATTTTTAAGGTTAACCACGATCCTGCTTTCATTCAGATCAGAAACTTTTTTAAAACGAACCATTTTAAGGTTCAGGATGATTTCTGTTACATCCTCAACTATACCTTCGATAGAAGAAAACTCATGAAGAACACCAGGGAACTTCACGCTCGTAATGGCATAGCCTTCCAAAGATGAAAGAAGTATTCTACGTAATGCATTACCAATGGTTACGCCGTATCCTTTCTCTAAAGGCTTAAACTCAAACAACCCGTGAAAGTCGTCTGCTTTTTCCATGACGACCTTATCAGGCATTTGGAAAGCTAATATTGACATAGTCCTTGCTCCTTTTATAGTAGTAAATGATAGTTGATCACGCTACCGTTACCTTTGCGATCGCAAAATTGCCGTTTCCGGCTAAAAAGCACGCCTGGTAAACTAGGCGTGCTGTAATGTGAAGATTATTTAGAATACAACTCAACGATAAGCTGTTCGTTGATGTTTTCTGGGATTTGCTCGCGTTCCGGGAAAGTAACAAACTTACCGGTCAATTGCTGACCATCCCACTCCAACCAGTTGAACCCTTTTGAACTGTGACCAGCCAAACTTTCGGAAACTGATTCAAGAGACTTGGATTTCTCACGAACCGTAACGATTTGACCAGGACGTAGAGAATAAGAAGGAATATTTACAATCTCACCATCAACAAGGATGTGTTTGTGAGAAACGAGCTGGCGTGCAGCACGTCTTGTAGGAGCGATACCCAAACGATAAACTGTGTTATCAAGGCGGGCCTCGCAGTATTTCAATAGGTTTTCACCAGTGATACCTTCTTTAACAGAAGCTTTCTCGAAAAGGTTACGGAATTGTCTTTCAAGAATACCGTAAATGAATTTCACCTTTTGCTTTTCCATCAACTGTAAAGCATACTCAGATTTTTTTGAGCGGCGACCCTTTCCATGAACTCCTGGAGGGTAATTTTTCTTAGCAAGCGCTTTGCTCGGGCCCATGATGGGTTCTCCGTAACGTCTTGCGATCTTTGATTTGGGACCTGTATAACGTGCCATTAAAAACTTTTTGTTTTACTTAAATTTATTGAAAACCATTCTGTAACCCCAGTGTCCAAATTACGAATGGGCCTTAAATGAGATACTAGACTCTCCGACGTTTTGGAGGACGGCAACCGTTGTGCGGAAGCGGAGTAATATCTCTAATTGTCGTTACTTCGATTCCAGCATTCTGAATCGTACGAATCGCAGACTCGCGACCGGATCCAGGACCCTTAACGAACACCTCAGCCTTACGCATGCCTAAGTCAAATGCCACTTGTGCACAGCTTTGAGCAGCAGTTTGTGCTGCGTATGGAGTGTTCTTTTTAGAACCGCGGAATCCCATTTTACCAGCAGAATCCCCAAGAAATTACTTGGCCGTTGTTGTTGGTAATGGAGATGATAATATTATTAAAGGAAGCTTTGATGTGTACCTGGCCTACCGACTCAACTACAACAACCCTCTTTTTTGCTTTATCTTTTCTTTTATTTTGTGCCATTGCTTATGGAATAAGATGTGGTGTCACCCACCGCTCACTGATTATTTAGTAGCCTTTTTCTTGTTCGCGATCGTTTTACGTTTACCCTTACGAGTACGAGAGTTATTCTTTGTTCTCTGTCCACGTAATGGCAATCCTTTACGATGACGAAGACCTCTATAACAAGCGATGTCCATTAAGCGCTTAATGCTAAGTTGCACTTCTGATTTAAGTGCACCTTCTACTTTATATTCACCCGCTATAACCGCACGAACCGCACCAGACTCTTCATCGTTCCAGTCAATCACCTTTTTATTGATGTCAACTCCTGCTTTTTCTAGAATTTTTTTCGCTGAACTGCGACCAATTCCGAAAATATAAGTTAGTGAGATTTCGCCCCTTTTACGGTCGGGAATATCAACTCCTGAAATACGTGCCATAATGATTAACCTTGTCTTTGTTTATACCGTGGGTTCTTCTTGTTAATAACATACACTTTACCCTTTCGGCGTATAACCTTGCAGTCCTCACTGCGCTTCTTTACTGATGCTTTGACTTTCATCTCGAAATGTTACTTGTTGTTAATAATGAGGTGGTCTTCTCCTTATTTATACCGGTATGTAATTCTTGCCTTTGATAAGTCGTAAGGAGACATTTCCAACTTAACACGGTCACCGGGTAATATTTTTATATAGTGCATTCTCATCTTTCCGGAAATATGCGCAATTACTTCATGCTTGTTTTCTAAAACTACACGGAACATTGCATTGGAAAGCGCTTCTAAAATAACTCCGTCTTGTTCGATTGATGCTTGTTTTGCCATTCGTAGCTTTAATTACTTAACTTCAACCATAAGGCTGGTATTGGCCGTCACTTTTTCTATGTGTTCGAATGTTGTCAGAATTTCCGCTTTACCTTTGCGAACAACTACTGTATGTTCAAAGTGTGCCGAGTATTTCCTATCTGTCGTTCTGATCGTCCAACCGTCTCGTTCCTGCATCACCGTCTTCACTCCCAAATTGATCATTGGCTCAATTGCCAAAACCATTCCTTCTTTTAAACGAATTCCCTTACCACGTTTGCCGTAGTTAGGGACCTCTGGACTTTCATGAAGATCTCGCCCGACACCGTGGCCTACAAGTTCTCGAACAACAGTGTAACCCTTGTCTTCAACATAGTTTTGGACTGCAAAACCTATGTCACCTACTCTTAATCCATCTACCGCTTGTTCAATCCCTTTGTATAAGGATTTCTTAGTAGCGGTCAACAAGTTCATCACTTCCGAACTAACTTCACCTACCGGATAAGTGTAAGCGCTATCACTGTGAAAACCATTCAATTTGACACCGCAATCGATAGAAACGATATCGCCTTCTTTAACTGCATAGTTTCCAGGAATGCCATGAACAACAACTTCGTTCACAGATATACACAATGACGCAGGAAACTTATTAAATCCCTTAAAAGAAGGGATACCTCCATTATCTCTTATATATTCCTCAGCGACGGCGTCTAATTTTTGAGTCGTAACACCAGGTTTTATCCAAAGCGCAACTTCTGCATGAGCCTTACCCAAAACCTGGGCACTTTTCTTAATCAGCTCAATCTCTTCTTCCGTCTTTAAATAAATCATTACACTAATTAAATAGCAACGCTCTCCGTTCTTCCTTTCACGCGACCTGACTTCATCAGGCCTTCATACCTGCGCATTAACAGATAACTTTCAACTTGCTGCAAAGTATCTAGAACAACTCCAACCATAATTAACAGAGATGTTCCCCCGAAAAAGTGAGCAAAATCTGTTGAGACCCCTAGCAAGCTAGCAAAGGCAGGCAATGTTGCAACAATAGCAAGCATTATAGAGCCAGGGAATGTAATACGATCCAAAATGGAGCTTATGTACTCCGAAGTTTGCTGTCCAGGTTTAACACCTGGAATAAAACCTCCACCCCTTTTCATATCATCAGCAATCTGTTGCGGGTTAACCGAAATCGCAGTGTAAAAGAATGTGAAAACAATGATTAGAAAAGCAAACAACAAGTTATACTGCCATGTCGTGTAGTTCGCAAAAATTGTAGCGACATTACTCGCGAAATCACTCTTCTCCGCAAAGTAAGATGCGCCCAATGAAGGGATGAACATCAACGCTTGCGCAAAAATGATTGGCATTACGCCAGCTGCATTAAGTTTTAACGGCAAATATTGACGTTGCCCTCCCATAACTCTGTTGCCTACAACCTGCTTCGCATACTGAATCGGAATACGTCTTACAGCTTGCGTTAACATGACTGCACCCATTATTACAAAATAAAGTGCAACGATCTAAAGTACAAATAGCAAGATACCTCCACTTCCACGAGACACGAATTCTTTATAAATAGCACCAGGAAATCTTGAAACGATACCGATCATTATCAACATCGAAATACCATTTCCAATCCCCTTATCTGTAATTCTCTCGCCCAACCACATGCAGAACATTGTTCCAGCGGTCAAAACGAAAACAGATGAGATAGAAAAAAGACTTCTGGAAACTAATAAAGCTTCATCCGGCACAGTTGTGTTCAGATAAGCCGTTCCCTGTACCAGCGTAACAACAATTGTCGATACGCGTGTAATTTGATTTAGTTTCTTCCTTCCAGACTCTCCTTCTTTTTGCATCTTCTGAAAATACGGCAAAGCCATAGTAAGAAGTTGAATTGCAATAGAAGCTGAAATATAGGGCATAATGCCCAGCGCAAAAATAGACGCCTTACTGAATGCGCCTCCCAAGAAGGTATCCAACAAACCCAGCAATCCCTGAGTGGAAACGTTCATTTGATCCGGCTCAACGCCAGGCAAAGCCACGTAAGACCCCAAACGGAAAATCGTTATAAACAAAAGAGTGTTGAGAATACGTGTTCTCAACTCTTCAATTGCAAATATGTGTTTTATAGTCTCTAAAAATCGTTTCATGTCGTGGGCTTACAATAGCTATTTGTAATAAACAACTTGTGTTTAACTCAAACAGCTAAACTACAATTTAACTACCTTGCCTCCAGCTTTTTCAATCGATTCGATAGCAGCAGTTGAAAAAGCATTCGCTTGAACTTCAACAGCCGATGAAATCTGACCTCTATTTAGGATTTTAACCAAATCCTTTTTTGCAGATAATCCATTCTCACGGATCAAATCCAAAGTGATCAACGATGCACCTGTCTTTTCAGCTAATGCTTGAATTGCGTCGAGATTAAGTGCTTTGTATTCTACCCGGTTAATATTATTAAATCCGAATTTTGGAAGACGTCTTTGAAGAGGCATCTGACCACCTTCAAATCCAACCTTGCGACTGTAACCCGAACGGGATTGAGCTCCTTTATGTCCACGTGCAGAAGTGCCTCCTTTTCCAGAGCCCTGACCACGTCCAACCCTCTTTCCTGTCTTAACAGAGCCAGCAGCTGGTTTTAACGAACTAAGATTCATACTTTAATATATGTTAAATTTCCTCTACTTTAACCAGATGACTTACCTTGCGGATCATGCCCGCAATGGCGTCGCTATTCTCCTTCTCAACTGATCTGTTCAACTTCCCAAGACCAAGAGCCTTAATAGTAAGTTTCTGCCTTTCGGGACGATCAATCGTGCTTTTAACTTGTGTAATACGTACTTTTGACATGGTCACTTCAGGATAAGGGGACAATCCAACGGATTATCCATTGAATACTTTGTCTAACTTAACTCCACGCTGGAATGCTACTTGATGCGGCGCTCTCATTTTAAGAAGCGCATCAATTGTAGCCTTAATAACATTGTGTGGGTTAGATGAGCCTTTTAGATTTTGCAAGTACATCCTTAATGCCCGCACTCTCAGTACCGCACGCATTGGACCACCAGCAAGAACTCCTGTTCCGGGAGCAGCTGGCTTGATCAGCACGAATCCTCCGCTAAACTTTCCTTCCATTTGATGTGGGACAGTATGCTTAAGCATTGGAATCTGAATCAAATTCTTTTTAGCGTCATCGATTCCCTTCGCTATCGCGTCAGTAACCTCATTTGCTTTGCCCAAGCCGTATCCAACAACTCCATTTCCGTCACCTACAACAACGATGGCCGAAAAGCTAAAACGACGACCACCTTTTACCACTTTTGCTACCCGATTGATTGCTACAACGCGCTCTTTCAAGTCAGATTCGTTAACCTTTGAAGGTTTTGTATTTGTAGACATAGTCTTTGTTATACTTAGAATTTCAGGCCACCCTCGCGAGCTCCTTCGGCCAATGCTTTTACTTTACCGTGGTACAAGTATCCATTTCTGTCAAATACGACCGCTTGTATACCTGCTTCTTGCGCCTTCTCGGCAATCTTTTTACCAACTTGAAGGGCCGTCTCTATGTTAGAGTTCTCTTTCCTTCCTCCTAAATCGACTGATGATGCACTAGCAAGTGTAACACCATTGATGTCATCTATGATCTGCGCATAAATACTGGTGTTAGAGCGAAAAACTGATAGTCTTGGGCGCTCAGAACTACCTTTCACCTTCTTGCGAATGTGATATTTAAGGCGTTGTCTTCTATCTACTTTTGCGGTAGCCATTTTTAACTTGTCTTACTTGTTATAAACTAATTCCGTGACTTACTACTTTTTAGAAGCAGATTTTCCAGCCTTACGACGAACAACCTCACCAACGAAACGAATACCTTTACCTTTGTAAGGCTCAACCTTACGCAGCGATTTGATTTTCGCAGCTACGGAACCAATAAGTTCCTTATCAATGCCTTCTAAAATAACTTTCGGATTTTGTCCTTTTTCGGAAGTAGTTGTAAGCTTAATTTCCTCCGGAATAGCCATAAAAATATTGTGAGAATAACCTAGCTGAAGTTCAAGTACATTATTCGCTGCACTTGCCTTATATCCAACCCCAATAATCTCCAACTCCTTTTTATATCCTGCATCTACACCGATAACCATATTGTTTATCAATGATCGGTACAAACCGTGTAGTGCTTTATGACGCTTTTGTTCAGTTGGACGGCTTACTTTCAATTCGCTTCCTTCGATTTCAACACTGATATCGCTGTCAACAACTTGCGTAAGTGTTCCTTTTGGTCCTTTAACCGACACCACATTACCTTCTGCAACTGACACAGAAACGCTTGAAGGCAAAACGATAATTTTATTTCCTATACGTGACATTTCCTGAATAACTTTTAAATATTAATACACGAAACATAACACTTCTCCACCCACATTAAGCGTCTTAGCTTCCTTGTCAGTCATAACTCCTTTTGAAGTCGAAATGATGACAGTTCCTAATCCACCCAAACGCGTGGCAGCGTTGATGAACCTGAATATTTACGAAGTCCAGGCTTACTAACCCTCTCCAATTTCACAATTGCAGATTGCTTTGTCACAGGATTGTATTTCAAAGCTATTTTGATTACACCCTGAGGACCTACTTCGTCAAATTTATAACTCTGAATATACCCTTTATCAAAAAGTACTTTAGTTATTTCTTTTTTTATGTTGGATGCAGGTATCTCAACAACCCTGTGCTTCGCTTTGATAGCGTTTCTGAGTCTCGTCAGATAATCTGCTATGGGATCCGTTAACATTTTTATGCCTAGTTTAAACACCCCTTTGAAACGGGAGTGCAAAGTTAAGTAATTGAAATCAGAATTGAAAGTATTCTTACCAACTTGATTTTGTAACACCCGGAATCTTGCCGTCAGACGCCATATCCCGGAACAGAACTCTGGAAATTCCGAACTTCCGCATGTAACCCCGAGGCCTTCCCGTGATTTTGCACCTATTATGTAGACGAACAGGAGAAGAGTTACGTGGTAATTTATCCAAACCAACCCAGTCACCAGCAGCTTTTAATTTTGTACGCTTTTCAGCAAATTTAGCTACAAGTGCCTCTCTTTTTCTCTCCCGTGCTTTAACTGATTCTTTTGCCATTGTCGGTAAATATCTTATATTAAGAATTATCCTTGTTTGTTCGCATTTGTAAATGGCATACCAAGTGCCTTCAACAACTCATAACTTTCTTCGTCAGAATTAGTTGAAGTAACAAATGTGATATCCATACCGGTAATTTTATTTACCTTTTCTATACTAATCTCAGGGAAAATGATTTGTTCTTTAACACCGAACGTATAATTTCCACGTCCGTCAAATCCTTTGTCACTGATACCTTTGAAGTCCCTTACACGAGGCATTGCAATTGCAGTCAAACGATCAAGAAACTCATACATACGATCGCCACGAAGTGTAACCTTTGCTCCAATCGGCATGTTTTCACGCAACTTGAAGTTAGAAACTGCTTTCTTAGAAATTGTTGCGATTGCCTTTTGACCCGTGATCTGGCTCAATTCTTCAACGCCAGTATCAACCAATTTTTTGTCTGCCACCGCTGCACCAATTCCTTTATTGATAACTATCTTAGTCAAACGAGGAACCTGCATTACTGACTTATACTGAAACTTATCTTTCAGCTGCGAAACAACTTCGCTTACATACTTTTCTTTTAATCTCGGCTGTGCCATCTTTTTGAAGATATTATTGTGGATTACCGACCCACCGTTTATATTCAATTCCAGGTTCTAAACGAACAAGGAATTATAAAATATTTCCTGTCTTTTTCGAAAAACGCTGAAGCTTTCCTTTGTCATCTGCCTTGCGACCAGTCTTGGTTGCTTCGCCAGTTTTAGGATCAACCACCATTAGGTTACTAATATGAATTGCACCTTCACGCTTTTCAATGCTTCCTTGTGGAGTTTGTGCATTAGGCTTAACGTGCTTGGTAATCATGTTAACGCCTTCAACAACAGCTCTAAGCTTCTCAATGTCCACTTTCTTGATAACACCAGTTTCGCCTTTTGCATTGCCTGAAATTACCTTTACAGTATCTCCAGTGCGAATGTGCAACTTAGCTGGTGCCTTTTTATTTTTGCTTTCCATTTTAGATATTCTCTTATCAGTTCAAAGAAATACTAGAAGTCTCGATTTCTTACAACACCTCAGGTGCCAATGAAACGATCTTCATGAATTGCTTTTCGCGCAATTCCCTTGCAACCGGTCCAAAGATACGAGTACCACGAGGCTCGTCATTGTTGTTTAACAAAACAGCTGCATTATCTTCAAATCTGATGTAGGTTCCATCTTTACGGCGTACTTCTTTTTTTGTACGAACCACAACGGCTTTTGAAACCGTTCCTTTTTCATATTGCTCGAAGAAAGAGCTGATTTTACTGTTACGACGATTTTATCGCCTACTGAGGCATAGCGTTTGCCAGTTCCACCAAGTACACGAATTACGAGTACTTCCTTCGCTCCACTGTTGTCTGCTACCGACAGTCTTGATTCTTGCTGTACCATTGTTACTTAGCTCTTTCAAGGATTTCTACTAATCTCCAACGCTTATTCTTACTAAGCGGACGTGTTTCCATCACGCGGATCGTATCACCGATTCCAACCTGATTGGTTTCGTCATGCACCATAAGCTTGGTAGTTTTAGTCATAAACTTACCATACTTGGCATGCTTCACTTTACGCTCCACAGTGATCACGCAGGATTTCTCCATTTTGTTGCTCACTACTTTGCCAACTCTTTCTTTACGTAAATTTCTTTCTGTTGCCTCCATAATTTCTAAACTGATTTACTGTTGGTTACTTTTAGCCGACAGCTCGGTTAAGAGTTTTGCAATTTCCTTACGCGAGGTACGAATACGCAAAGGGTTTTCAATTGGTGAAATCGCATGAGCGAATTTCAATCGCAATAAGCGCTCCCGCTCCTGAGCAATCTGCTCTTTAAGCTGATCTTGCGACAGATCTTTTATTTCTTTACTAGTCATTGCTTTAAATAATTAGCGTTCTTAATAACATTCGGGTTAATTCGCTTCCTGATAATCCCGACGTACAACGAACTTGGTTTTAATTGGCAACTTTTGTGCAGCCAAACGCAATGCTTCGTTAGCGGTATCTAATGTAACACCAGTTGCTTCGAAGATGATTGTTCCTGGCTTAACCGGCGCAACCCAATATTCAGGAGCTCCTTTACCTTTACCCATACGAACTTCCGCTGGCTTCTTAGTAATTGGCTTGTCAGGGAAAACACGAATCCATACCTGGCCTTCACGTTTCATAGCACGTGTTACTGAAATACGTGCAGCTTCGATTTGACGAGCAGTCAACCAACCTGGTTCAAGCGCTTTAATAGCAAAAGAACCAAATGCGATTTCATGTCCGCGAGTAGCCAAACCATTGTATGAGCCCTTGCCTTTTTGTTGCTTGCGAAATTTTGTCCTTTTCGGCTGTAACATGATCTTAATCTATTTGAACCGGTGCATTACCGGAAAATGTCGGATTACTTCTTCTTATTCCTATTGTTGTTGTTGCCACCGCCGCTGTTGTTGCGTTTGCGACGATCTGCTTCACTTCCGCCGCCACCGCCTTCTCCACGAGGTGCTCCACCATCACGACCACCGCCTCTGCGATCTCTTCCGCCACGATCATTTCCACCACGGTCGTTTCCGCCTGATGCGCTTCTTTCAGCACGATCAGATGCAGCTGTTGCAGCACTTGGTGTCAAATCTCTCTTACCGTAAAGCTCTCCTTTGAAGATCCAAACTTTAATACCGATTTTACCGTAGATTGTTTGTGCTTCTGAGATTGCGTAATCGATATCAGCTCTCAAAGTGTGAAGTGGAATTCTTCCTTCTTTATATTCCTCAGTACGAGCCATTTCAGCACCACCAAGACGACCAGCAAGACGAATTTTAATTCCTTGTGTTCCAACCCGCATTGCTGAAGCGATTGATTGCTTCATTGCTCTACGATATGAAATACGAGCTTGAAGTTGTTGAGCGATTGCCTCGCCTACCAATTTCGCATCGATCTCAGGACGTTTGATCTCATAAATGTTGATCTGAACGTCTTTTCCTGTGATCTTTTTAAGCTCTTCTTTGATTTTATCAACTTCGCTACCACCTTTTCCAATTACAATACCCGGACGAGCAGTGTGGATTGTCAATGTGATACGTTTCAATGTTCTTTCAATAACTACTTTTGAGATCGACCCTTTTGGGATACGTGCTTTGATGTAGTTACGGATTTTCTCGTCTTCAACTAATTTATCAGAGAAGTCTTTTCCTCCATACCAACTTGACTCCCATCCTCTAACAATTCCTAGTCTCAGACCTATAGGATTAACCTTTTGTCCCATTCGATATAGATCGTTTTACTTATGATTCGGTGATTACTGATTCTTTGTCTGCGCTTGCGATAGAAGCAGAAGCATCGTCAATCACAATTGTGATGTGATTCGAACGCTTACGGATTCTATGTGCTCTTCCTTGCGGTGCAGGGCGCAAACGCTTTAACATACGTCCACCGTCAATAAATACGGTTTTGACAATAAGATCAGCGTCTTCCAGCTTCGCATCTTCATTCAGTTGTTGCCAGTTAGCAACTGCAGAAAAGCAAAACTTTATGCAAAACCGGTGAAGAAGCTCTCGGTTGAAACTTTAATAGTGCCAACGCCTTGCTGACCTTTTGTCCGCGAATCATGTCGGCTACTAACCTCATTTTGCGAGGAGAAGTAGGCACATCTTTTAATATAGCTCTTGCTTCCATGTTCTTTCAGATATAGGCTCGTTCCTGTGACAGAACCAGCTATCGTCGACTAATTATTTTCTACCTTTATCTTTTTTAGCTGTGTGGCCACGGAAGTTACGTGTAGGAGAAAACTCTCCCAGTTTGTGACCAACCATATTTTCAGTTACATACACAGGAATGAACTTGTTTCCGTTATGCACTGCGAATGTATGCCCGATAAAATCCGGCGATATCATTGAGCGTCGTGACCAGGTTTTGATTACTGATTTCCGAGAGGCGCTGTTCATCACAGTCACTTTGTTCTCAAGACGAAAATCGATATATGGTCCTTTTTTTAATGAGCGTGCCATGTTATACTATTATTTTTTACGACGGCTGATAATCAATTTCTCAGAATGCTTGTTGCGATCACGAGTCTTAAGTCCCTTAGAGAACTGTCCGTTTCTTGATCTAGGCTGGCCCCCTGATGAGCGACCTTCACCACCACCCATTGGGTGATCGACTGGGTTCATTGCAACACCACGAACACGTGGACGGCGACCTAACCAGCGACGACGACCTGCTTTCCCTAATGCAACATTCATATGACTTGCATTAGAAACTGTTCCAACTGTTGCGATACAAGTAGAAAGTATCATACGCATTTCGCCAGATGGCATCTTCAATACCGCGTATTTTCCTTCTCTCGCAACAAGCTGAGCATAAGCTCCGGCGCTACGTGCAAACTGACCACCTTTACCAGGAGTCAACTCGATATTGTGAACGATTGTACCAATTGGCATAGAACCTAATGGAAGCGCATTACCAACTTCCGGTGCTACTGAACTACCTGAAACAATTACTTGTCCCACCTTAAGTCCGTTTGGAGCAATCACATATCTTTTTTCTTCATCTTCAAACTGCACCAACGCAATACGCGCTGAACGGTTTGGATCGTATTCGATTGAAATTACTGTGGCCGGTGCATCGAAACGATTTCTTTTGAAATCAATTACACGATACTTTCTTTTATGCCCGCCACCTATATGTCGCATGGTCCTGTGTCCCTGGCTATTACGACCACCTGTTCTCTTGATGGTTTCCAGAAGACTCTTTTCAGGTTTCGCCGTTGTGATCTCCTCGAATGTAGGAGCGGAGCGGAAACGCTGACCAGCACTTGTCGGTTTTAATTTTTTAACTGCCATTTGCTATTAACTCGTCAAAGATTTGAATCGCTCAACTATTCTTATGCTTCACCGTAGATATCGATGATTTCACCTTCAGCTACTGTTACAATAGCCTTTTTGATAGTTGAAGTTTTTCCACTTACAAACTTACCACCCGATGTACGGGATTTGCTTTTTCCAATGCTGCGCATTGTATGAACGCTTTCTACGGTAACCCCGAACAGTTTCTCAATAGCCTTTTTGATCTCTACTTTATTAGAAGTAAGGGACACTTCGAAGGCATATTTTCCTTGACCACCCTGAGCCGTTACCTTTTCGGTTATAATCGGACGTTTCAGTACACTCATGATTATTTGTTCAATTGGGTTTCCAAAATAGACAGAGCAGATTCACTTATCAAAAGACGGTCTGCATACATCAGGTCATACGTGTTGACCGCGTCCACTGTCGTAACTTTTGCTTTTGGAATGTTACGGCTTGACAGATATACATTGCTGTCAACAGATGGAAGAATAAGAAGTGTTTTGGTGTTCACTAATGCAAGTGAATTCAAAACATTCAAATAAGATTTAGTTTTTGGCGCATCAAATGAAAATGCTTCAAGAACTGAAATCGAATCAGATTTCGCTTTTGCAGAGAAAGCTGACTTACGAGCCAAAACTTTAACTTTTCTATTGATCTTAAAACCGTAGTCACGAGGTCTTGGACCGAAAATACGACCACCACCTACAAACACCGGAGATTTAATGCTACCAGCACGAGCTCCACCAGTTCCTTTTTGTTTCTTGATCTTACGTGTAGAGTGATTAATCTCTGCACGTTCTTTTGATTTGTGTGTTCCCTGACGTTGGTTAGCCAAGTATAACTTCACATCGAGATAGATCGCGTGCGTATTAGGTTCGATGCCAAAAATTTCTTCAGACACACTTACCTTCTTGCCGGTATCTTCTCCTTTTATATTTAATACGGACAGTTCCATCGGTGCTATTTCTCAATGATTAGAAATGAATTCTTTGAACCAGGTACTGAGCCACTAACAACCAGAAGGTTCTGCTCAGGGATCACTTTCAGAATACGTAAATTCTGAATTTTTACACGATTGTTACCCATGCGTCCACCCATGCGAATGCCTTTAAATACACGTGATGGGAATGAACAAGCACCAATCGAACCTGGGTGACGCGCTCTGTTGTGCTGACCGTGAGTCTGACCACCTACCCCTGCGAATCCATGGCGTTTTACAACACCTTGAAAACCGCGGCCTTTGGCAGAACCAACTACGTCAACAAACTCGCCTTCTTCAAAGATATCCGTAACAGATAATGAAGTTCCAAGTTCATGTTCCACTTCGAATTCCTTAAACTCAACCACTTTTTGTTTGGGAGTTGTACCGGCTTTCTTGAAGTGGCCAATCATAGGCTGGGAAGAACTTTTCTCTTTCTTTTCACCAAAACCTAACTGAATAGCTTTATAGCCATCCTTTTCTTCGGACCTAACTTGTGTAACAACACAAGGACCAGCTTGAATTACAGTACATGCCAGAGCCTGCCCGTCAGCATTGTACAAACTAGTCATTCCGATTTTCTTACCAATTAAACCAGACATGTTTTGAAATTAAAATTAGCAGGTAAAGACCCTTATTCTTTAAAACGGACTGCAAAGGTAGGAAATCAAATTCCCTTATCCAACAGTGAAAAAATATTTCTCGCTGATAATCAGCAAAAAAGGTCAGATGATTTAAACCATCTGACCTCATTTTTTGAGAACTGGCGAATAATGCATTAAATGCACGAACATTCGGCTGTTTTCTGAGCTCAGATGTGGTTTCCGTAAACGGACCTTCATCCAATTTATATTTTTGGCTTAATCTAATAAGCCCTTAGTTACTATACTTTAATCTCAACGTCAACACCGCTTGGCAATTCAAGCTTCATTAAAGCATCAACTGTTTTTGCGCTTGTAGAAAAGATATCTACCAGACGTTTGTAAGTACAAAGCTGGAATTGTTCGCGTGATTTCTTGTTAACGTGAGGAGAACGAAGAACTGTGAACTTTTCAGTTTTTGTTGGCAACGGAATTGGACCGCTAACGATAGCACCAGTTGCCTTAACAGCCTTTACAATTTTCTCCGCTGATTTGTCAACCAAATTGTGGTCGAATGAGCGAAGTTTGATACGGATTTTTTGATTCATTTTCTTTTATTATTTCCGGTTCTGAGAATATTTGAACGAAACAAGTTTCGACAATCCACAGGCGAAAGAACCATTGACTTCGCCAGCTTCTATATAAAAATGATCCGTTACCAGCTGCTGCTGATAGCGGACCATTTCATTTATGCTTTAACTAAACCTTTTGCTTTTTCAATTACGCTTTCTGCGATGTTGTTAGGAACGATCTCATAGTAAGCGAATGTCAGAGATGCTGTTGCACGTCCCGAAGACATTGTACGAAGATCAGTAACATAACCGAACAATTCAGAAAGAGGCACATCACATTTGATAACCTGAGCACCATTACGTGAATCCATTCCTCTCATTACACCACGACGACGGTTAAGGTCACCAGTGATTGGTCCTGTATATTCATCAGGTGTAAGAACTTCAACGTGCATAATCGGCTCCATCAATTTCGAACCTGCATGACGCGCAGCTTCTTTGAAACCAATTTTTGCTGCAAGTTCAAATGATAGTGCATCTGAATCGACATCATGGAAAGATCCGTGGAAAATACGCACTTTCAGTAGAGTCCAACGGATATCCTGCAAGTGCACCATTTGACATAGATGCTTCAAAACCTTTTTGGATCGGAGCGATAAATTCACGAGGAATAGTACCACCAACAATTTGATTTACAAACTGCAAACCTGTTTTTGGTTCTTTGCCTTCTTCGTTATCATCACGCGGTCCGATTTCGAATACGATATCGGCAAATTTACCACGACCACCTGTTTGTTTCTTGTAAACTTCACGGTGCTCGTAGTTCTTAGTAAGAATCTCTTTGTAAGCAACTTGTGGAGCACCTTGATTTACTTCTACTTTGAATTCACGACGCATACGGTCGATGATGATTTCAAGGTGAAGCTCACCCATTCCTTTAATAATCGTTTGACCAGTTTCTTCGTTACTTTCAACTTGCAATGTAGGATCTTCTTCGATCAATTTGGTAATTGCTTTTGAGAAGTTGTCGCTGTCAGCAGCTTTCTTAGGCTCGATAGCATAACCAATTACCGGCTCAGGGAACACCATTGATTCAAGAACGATTGGGTTCTTTTCGTCAGATAATGTATCTCCTGTTTTAATATCTTTGAAACCTACAACCGCACCAATATCACCCGCTTCAAGACGATCAATTTGATTTTGCTTGTTAGCGTGCATTTGGAAGATACGAGAGATACGCTCTTTGTTTCCTGAACGGTTGTTCAAAACATAAGAACCTGAATCAAGATATCCTGAGTAAGAACGGATAAAGCAAAGACGTCCTACATAAGGGTCAGTTGCAATTTTAAACGCTAGTGCGCAGAAAGGATCTGAATCCGTTGGCTGGCGAGAAATCTCGTTTCCAGTGCGAGGATCAGTTCCGATGATGCTTTCGCGATCTTGTGGTGAAGGCAAGATAGCCATCACGTAATCAAGCATCGTTTGAACACCTTTATTTTTGAATGAAGAACCGCAAACCATAGGAACGATTTTCATGCTGATCGTTGCTGCACGCAAAGCCGCAAGAATTTCGTCTTCTGAGATTGAAGTAGGATCTTCAAAATATTTTTCCATCAAAGTGTCGTCAAATTCGGCAACAGCTTCAAGCAATTTTTCTCTCCACTCAGTTGCTTCTTCAAGCATATCGTCAGGAATAGGAACTTCTCTGAATGTCATTCCTTTGTCTTCTTCGTTCCATTCGATACCACGGAAGTTAACCAAGTCAACTACGCCACGGAAAGTATCTTCAGCACCGATCGGCAATTGAAGAGGAACTGCGTAGCTTCCTAGCATCTCTTTAACCTGAGTACAAACTTTCAAGAAGTCTGCACCTGAACGGTCCATTTTGTTTACGAAACCGATACGGGCTACATTATAGTTGTTAGCCAGACGCCAGTTTGTCTCAGACTGAGGCTCAACACCGTCAACTGCACTAAAAAGGAATACAAGACCATCCAATACACGAAGAGAACGGTTTACTTCAACTGTGAAGTCAACGTGTCCCGGTGTATCGATAATGTTGATATGATATTTTTCACCACGGTAATTCCAGTCAACAGTTGTTGCTGCTGATGTAATAGTGATACCACGCTCTTGCTCCTGCTCCATCCAGTCCATTGTAGCTGCACCATCATGCACTTCTCCAATTTTGTGGCTTACCCCTGCGTAGTAAAGGATACGCTCCGTTGTGGTTGTCTTACCCGCATCAATGTGCGCAGCAATACCAATGTTTCTTGTTAATCTTAGATCACGTGCCATGACAGATGGTGATGTGTTATTTTATATTCGATGTGCAATTCACTCAGAAGCAATTTGAACTCAAAGAGGATGGCTAAAACGCACCACTTCTAAAAATTCAGAGCGCAAAAGTATAAATTGTTGATTATAAAAACAATTAGTTAAAGGTTAAATTTCAGAAAAATATTAAATAAAAATCGGAAGCCCGGTAAACCGAACTTCCGATCATTTAATATTCTGCAACTACTAGAATCTAAAGTGCGAGAACGCTTTGTTGGCATCTGCCATACGGTGCGTGTCATCTTTCTTCTTAACAGCAGCTCCTTCACCTTTTGCAGCAGCAATGATTTCACCAGCAAGACGGTCAACCATTGTTTTTTCTCCACGCTTACGTGAATAGTTGATCAACCATTTCATGCCCAGAGACTGCTTACGCTCAGGACGAACTTCCGTTGGAACCTGGAATGTAGCACCACCCACACGACGGCTTTTTACCTCAACAGATGGAGTTACATTGTTCAATGCTTTTCTCCAAGTTTCAAGACCGCTTTCGCTGGTTTTTTTCTCAACCAACTCCAACGCATCGTAGAAGATTGTGAATGCAATGCTTTTCTTTCCTTCGAACATCAGGTTGTTAACGAACTTAGTAACCTGAACGTCCCTGAACTTTCGGATCAGGAAGGATATATCTTTTCTTTGGTTTCGACTTTCTCATTTTGACTTAAAATTTTACACGAGGTTTCGTTTTGCAACTTATTCACCCAAGCCAGCAGCCTGGATTACTTCCCTTTTATCAGATTAATTCCTTAATAAAAGCAGAGAGAGTTACTTTTTATTTCTTTTTACCTTTTGTTGGTGCTGCTGCAACTTGTCCTGGTTTTGGACGCTTAGCACCATATTTCGAACGACGTTGTTTACGGCCATTCACACCAGCTGTATCCAATGCACCACGGATAATGTGGTAACGCACACCTGGTAAATCTTTAACACGACCACCGCGGATCAAAACGATCGAGTGCTCTTGCAAGTTGTGGCCTTCTCCTGGGATGTAGGCGTTAACTTCTTTGTTGTTTGAAAGACGAACACGGGCAACTTTACGAAGTGCTGAGTTCGGTTTTTTAGGCGTTGTCGTGTACACCCTGGTGCACACACCCCTACGCTGAGGGCAAGAATCCAAAGCCGGTGACTTTGATTTCCATGTAATGGTCTCTCTACCTTTACGGACTAATTGTGAAATAGTTGGCATTTAACAAATTGATTTTGATCTGGTTAATGCACCAGTCTATTGTTTTGAAAACAGTTTTCCCGAAAAATCGGACTGCAAAAGTAACAGTCTGCCATTGATTTACAAAACGTTACTTTCTTTTTTTAAGAAAACTACGATAACAAATAATTTCCAGCGTGACGAAAAGCCGTGTGAACATGCTTATATTGCTCAACGCAAGCACACTTTATGGGCCAAATAAAAATCTTGGCCCATCATATCCGGAATTTTATTTCCAAACGTTGTTTATTAGTATTGTCTTTCTATAACCCGGTGTGCGCGTCGAAACATTTGATTTTATACTTTACATTATGAAACTTTTTCGGAGTTACTTTACCCTCATAATTAGTCTCGTTACTATATGTGCGTATCTATCCGGCTGCAACTCGGCGATGCAGGCGTACAAGGACGGACAAAAAAAATTCGCAAATGGAGAATATGATCTTGCTATAAAAGCCTTTCAAAAGGCATCTGCTGCGAACGTTGAACCAGTTCAAACGGATTACCTGATTGCTGAATCCTACCGCCTTTCAAACCGTTTCAAAGAAGCCATTCCTTTCTATAAAAAAGCATTGGACGCAGGTTTAACCAATGCAGATGCCAAATTCCAATATGCTTATGCGTTGAAAACGGCCGGCCAATACGAAGAAGCTTCCAATCAATTTGCTGCATACGCTAAGGATTCAGCAGCCTCACAAAACTTACAGCAAAGGGCATTAAGAGAAATCGAAATTTTGCGCATTGCCGACCGGTTGCGTACAACCAAGATGGAGGTTGAGATTAAAGACATTCCACTCAATACAACAGGGTCTGAATTCTCCCCTACTATTCTTGGTAACGAGCTTGTTTTCTCAACTTCCAAAAAAGAAAAGATTTACAAAAACAATGGCCAGCCTATGCTTGGTCTATATAAGGTTTCACTTTCAGAAGATGCCGGGGCAACGCAAGGCACGCCCGTTTTGTTAAGCAATGACATTCTGGACCCGGATGCTAACGAGGCTTCGCCGGCTTTTTCTCCAGATGGAAAAACATTGGTTTTTGCACGCGGTAACACGGGCAAGAAAAATGGTGCATTGGACGTGGACCTTTATTTAAGCCGTAATGTAAATGGGCAGTGGACGGCGCCAGCTATTTTACCAATTAATGATTCCCTTGCATGGGACGGCTCTCCTGCCTTTTCACGTGATGGCAAAACACTTTACTTTGCATCCAATCGCGCGGGCGGCGCTGGCGGAATTGATCTTTACCGAACCAATATGGATGCGTCAGGCCGTTTTAGCAAGCCTGTAAATATGGGAAAAGACATTAATACTGCTGGCGATGAAATGTTTCCCTATGTTGCCGAAGGAGGAAAATTATATTTCGCTTCTGATGGCCACCCGGGTCTTGGCAAACTGGATCTTTTCTCCGCAACGTGTACGCAAGGTGTCATTTCAATCGAAAACATGGGCCTTCCGTTTAATAGTCCTCAGGATGATTTCGGGTTGGTTTTTTACAAAGACTTAAACAAAGGATTCTTTTCATCGAACCGGGAAGGTGGCAAGGGAGATGATGACATTTATTATTTCTCAGGGCCGGAAGAGGAGGATAGCACAACCATTGCGCGAAACAATGATCCGAACGATCCGTTAAATCCTAACAATCCAAAATACATTAATGGTAAGCCGAAAGTCGTAAGATATTTCCTTGCAGGGACCGTTTTGACGAATGGGACATCAACTCCCGTTGATTCGGCGATTATTCATATTTTACCTGACACTTCGGAAACGCAGATTGCTGAATTGCCGTCAAACTCGGAAGGTAAGTTTGGAAAACAGCCTTTGGAAGAAGGAAAATCATACAGTCTTTTGGTGCAGAGAAAGGGTTATATCAGCAAAAGAGAGCCTTTTTCAATGGATGGACGTTCGATCCCTCCTATTTTCCTGACCAAAGAACTTACGGATACGACATTCAATGTGACCATTAAACTGGACAAGTTGGAGCTCAACAAAACCTTTGTCCTGGAAAACATTTATTACGATTTAAATAAATACAACATTCGTCCGGATGCCGCCATCGAGCTGGATAAGCTTGTCCAGATCCTGAAAGACAATCCGACAATGAAGATTGAGCTCAGCTCGCACACGGATGCGCGTGCAACGGATGCTTATAACATGACGCTTTCCCAAAATCGTGCGGAATCGGCTGTAACTTATCTCAACAGCAAAGGAATTGACGCTGATCGGATGGTTGCCAGAGGATATGGAGAACGCGAGCTCATCATTCCAAATGCTAAAACGGAAGAGGAACACCAGCGTAACCGCCGCACGGAGTTTACAATTTTGAGTTACTAAATTTCATTCAGATAAGAGCAGCCCGATCCTTGCATAGCTTGGAACGGGCTTTTTTATTAAGCCCCGGCCCGATTTTCGTATGTTTGCATTTCTAAAAATTGATTTTTCAGATTTATTTATTTTGTATTAATGGCTCAGCGCATCATCTATTGGTTTAGAAATGACCTGCGTTTACGTGATAATGAAGCGCTGTTTTCGGCTGTGGAATCAGCCAGCGAGATTTTACCAGTCTACGTTTTCGATCCCAGACAATTTGACAAGACAAGGCTAGGTTTTCGCAGGACCGGCGCAATGCGTGGTCAATTCCTGATTGACGCCGTAGTTGATCTGCGAAACCGGTTAAGAGAAAAAGGCGGCGATCTGCTTATCCGGGTTGGAGACCCTGAAAAGATCATTGCGAAGCTCGCTGATGATTTTCAGGCGCAGTATGTTTACACAAGCAAAGAGATCGCTCCTGCTGAAACGCGCATTGAATCCTCTTTGAGTAAGCAATTGAAAACAGTGAACATTGACATTAAGCTGTTTTGGATGGATACGCTCATGCATGCCAACGATCTGCCATTTCCTATTGCAAAACTCCCGGCTAACTTTTCAGCGTTCAACGATAAGATTAAGGCACATTTGAATGTCAAGCAGCCATTGCCTGAACCACAAAAGATTACACTTCCGGATGGTTATGACGCTGGATCAGTTCCGACATTGCAGGAATTGGGCATTGAGCCAGATGAAGTCATTAATGAGCTTAAACCAACTCACAATAGCGCAGGCGAAACATTGGCACAAGATATTCTAAGCCAGTATATTGATGGTTATGTCAAAACAGGAAAGCAGTTCGATTCACAGGATCCGCTAACCGACACGCGGCTTTCTGACTGGCTCTCGTTGGGTTGTATTTCAGCGCGTTACATTTATTATCGTATCAAGAAAGAGCTTCCAGCCGGTTCGCAGGATGAACAAATGATTTTCAATCTGCTTTCGCGCGATTACTTTCACTGGACATTGCTGCGCTATGGCCCCCGACTTTTCAAACCAAGCGGTGTGAAACACAATTTCCTGCAACGCTGGGAAAATGACAATGCCGCTTACGAAACCTGGACTAATGGACAAACCACTGATAACCATGTAAATGAGCTGATGAACAAGCTTAAAGAAACCGGTTTTCTCACATCATCAGAACGAACAATATGTGCCAATTACCTGGTGAATGAGTTAGGTGTCAATTGGACTTGGGGTGCCATGTTTTTCGAAAGCCACTTGATGGATTACGAGGTTTCGGTCAATTGGGGAAGGTGGAACAACATTGCAGGCGTCGGGGAAAATTGATGCCAAACCCGCTAAAACATCAAAAAAACCTATTATCCGGTAATTTTAATGTACAAAATCGCCCTATGCCCGGCCATGTAGTTTTTCTTCAGGATTTTGCTAGCTTTGGGCAACTTTGAACAGATTCATTAACTCTAAACTGAATAAAAAAATGTCAAAAGGACTAATTGCAGTTATCGTCGTAATTCTTATTCTTGGATTCGTAGGCTGCGGTAAATATAATGGCCTGGTAAGTAAAGACGAGGTCGTAAAAGAATCATGGGCCAAAGTAGAAAGTCAGTATCAACGTCGTGCAGACCTTATTCCAAACCTTGTAAGCACAGTGAAAGGAGCGGCTGATTTTGAAAAATCAACATTAACAGCTGTTATTGAAGCGCGTAGCAAGGCAACACAAACTACAATCAATGCGGGTGATCTTACACCAGAGAACATTGCCAAATTTCAGGGCGCGCAAGATCAGTTGAGTGGCGCACTTTCCCGATTGCTGGTAACGGTTGAGCAATATCCGCAACTTAAAGCCAATCAAAACTTTCTTGATCTGCAGGCTCAATTGGAAGGCACTGAAAACCGCATTACGGTTGCCCGGAACGACTTCAACACCGTCGTAAAAGATTATAACCAGGAAGTGCGGACATTCCCTAACAACCTGTTTGCAGGCGTGTTCGGCTTTGCTCAAAAAGGTTATTTCACAGCCGCTGCTGGTTCAGAAAAAGCGCCGACCGTACAGTTCTAACACGCAGGTTGCGTTACCATTAAACAGATTTGTCATGGCCACAGATTCGCTCTTTTTTTCTGAAAAAGATCAGCAACTCATTATTGAGGCAATTCAGCAGGCTGAAAACCAGACTTCGGGTGAAGTAAAGGTGCATATTGAGAAGAAGTGCCCTACGCCGGATGTCATGGACAGAGCAAAAGAGGTTTTTGTGTTCCTTAACCTTCACAGGACAGCATTGCAAAATGGTGTCCTGTTTTATCTGGCTTACGAAGACCGCAAATTTGCCGTGCTGGGCGATAAAGGAATTGACGAAAAAGTGCCTGGTGATTTTTGGAACAGCACTAAGGACCTGCTTAGACAGCATTTTGCAAAAGGTCAGTTCAGAGAAGGCCTCGTTAGCGGGATAGCCGAAGCAGGCAATCAGTTAAAGGCACATTTTCCATATAAGTCAGACGACATCAACGAACTTCCGGACGACATTTCGTTTGGACATTGACCCTATGAAGAGAATCCTCATTGTTTTATTGCTGGTCGTCACCGCATTCATTCGCGCGGCCGCCCAGGATATTCCGCCCAAACCCAATCCGCCCCGACTCGTAAACGATTTTGCAAAACAGCTTACAGAGTCCCAAAAAGCGCAATTGGAGCAAAAGCTTGTTGCCTACAATGATTCCACTTCGTCACAAATTGTCATTGTCATTGTTCCCACAACCGGCGACTATCCCATCGCAGACTATGCATTAAAGATCGGACGCGAATGGGAAGTTGGTCAAAAGGATAAGGATAACGGGATCGTCCTGCTTTGGGCACCCACCGATCGCAAAGTTTACATCAGCACAGGTTATGGCTTGGAAGGCGCCATTCCCGATGCGATTGCGAAAAGGATCATTTCCCAGGTTATTACACCGCAATTTAAAAACGGTCAATTCTACGAAGGATTGAACCAGGGCGTTGACACCATTTTCAAATACGCAACGGGTGAATACAAAGCTGATCCCAAGGCAGCCGATGAAGACGGATCATTTCCACCACTTCTGATTTTGGTCATTGTCTTTATTGTTGTTATGATTTTTATGTTTAGAAATCGCAATAATGGCGGCGGACGCGGCGGTTTTGGAGGATTTGGCGGACCGATCATTTGGCCATATACTACCCATTCCGGGGGAGGAAGCTATTCTGGAAACTGGGGCGGTGGTGGTGACTCAGGCGGTTTCGGAGGCTTTGGAGGAGGAAGCTTCGGAGGAGGAGGCGCTGGCGGAGACTATTAATACATCCTCATTATCAATAGGTTAAAACGTATAACATTATATAAATCAAAGCGGCCTGGTGTAAGCAACGACTTGCATCAGGCCGCTTTGCTACGTTAAGCCTATCCATGACGTATAGTAGTGGCATAGTTTTTTGAACATATCATATAATTAATATTATTTAACCTAAACAAATTTCTATGGAAAGGAAAAATAACACCGGTCTCCTGGTCGGTTTGATCCTTATGACAATCCTCGCCGCAGTGTTCGGCTATTTGTATTACAATGAGCGCGGCGTAACCACAAAGCAACAGACCGACATTCAGACAAGAGTAAACGAACTTGCATCGGCTGAAATCAAACTCGATTCCATATCCAAACAACTGGATGCCAGAATACAGGAAGTTCAGGGACTTGGCGGCGACATTGAAGAATTGCAAAAAGTAAAAGCGAATCTTGAAAATGACCGCATTGCATTGCGCAAAGGCAATGTTACAATGGGCAAGAAAGTAAAAAGAATACGAAGCTTTCCTTACCAAAAAAGATGAAGAAATCGCGCAACTAAGAGAAGAAAATCAGCAGCTGATTAGTCAGAATGAAACGTTGGTTCAGGAAAAAACACAGCTTGAAACCACAAAACAAGCTATTAGTGATTCATTAAGCGGCGTCATTACAAAGAATACAGAACTCGAATCGAAGGTGACCATGGCAGCGGCTTTGCGTGCACGTAGCGTTAAGGTGTATGCGGTTTCATCAAAAGGTAAAGTTCGCGAAGGTGAAAATGTGAAAGCAAAAAGAGTGGATAAGGTCAGAGTCGATTTTATTTTGGAGAAAAATCCATTGACCCAAGCTACAACAAAACCATTTACATGCGCATTATTGACCCGACCGGAGCCACAATTTCGGACACAAAAACAGGTTCAGGCGTGTTTGATTACAATGGTCAGGAACAAGGATATACAATTAGTAAGGAGGTAACTTACGGCAACAATAACCAGGACGTAAGCATATTATATGACAGAGAAGCATCATTTCCATCAGGGAAATATACGGTTGAACTTTATGCCGAAGGATTTTCAATCGGCGAGGGCTGATTCTCAGTGAAATAAAGCCTTAGTAAATTAATAATTCGTTAAAAAGCGGTAATTGACCCAAGCGGTCGGTTACCGCTTATTTACCGTTACATTTATATTTCTGCTTATTTCCTATCTTGTGCGATAAAATTTTCAATAAATAACCCCTAAAACCAAATAAAACACTTCTCTTCTATGTCTGGGCAGATTTCTCAAAAACATCCCACAGGTTTGTACGTGCTATTCTTTGCTGAAATGTGGGAGCGTTTCAGTTACTATGGAATGCGCGCAATCCTGTTACTATTTCTACTAGATTCCGTGAGAGGAGGAATGTCCATGAATGCCGGAGAGGCCGCCGCAATCTATGGACTTTATACAGCTTCCGTTTATTTGCTGACATTGCCTGGAGGCTGGCTTGCTGACAACATTCTCGGCCAGAAAAAGCCATTTGGTACGGAGGAATCATAATCATGATCGGCCACATTATTCTGGCCATTCCCGGCGGTTCAGCCTTATTTTTTCTGGGGCTAACAACGGTTGCAGTCGGAACCGGATTATTGAAACCCAACATCAGCTCAATCGTCGGAGAGTTGTATCCCGAAGGCGGAGCACGCCGAGATGCAGCATTCTCCATTTTTTATATGGGCATTAATCTTGGCTCATTCCTTGGAATCGCCATTGTTGGTTACCTGGGAGAGCGCGTAAGCTGGCATATGGGCTTCGGTGCAGCTGCAATAGGCATGTTACTTGGCCTTGTTGTATTCCGCATCGGCAGTGCGCGTCACCTAATTGGAATGGGCGATGTGCCGCCTGCCAAAATTTCCACACCGGAATCCGTTGCACAATCCGGAACAAACAAAAAGCTTGGTTACGGTCTGATTGGCGCACTTGTTGTGCTTCTGTTCATTTTGCAAACTACCGGTGTCATCGATATGACTACCGCACAAGGATTAGCCAAAGGAGCAGGCGTTATCATCGTCATCATTTCCGCATCTTACTTCTTGTTTATCCTCATTGCTGGCGGACTTACAGCGTGTTGAACAATATCGCGTTCTGGTTTTGATCATTCTGTTTCTGGCCATATCGCTCTTCTGGGCGGGTTACGAGCAGGCCGGAACTTCCTTACAGATCTTCGCCGAGCGGCATACGGATAGAATGCTGGGCGGCTGGGAAGTGCCTTCGAGTTGGTTCCAGAACTTCCAGCCAACATTTGTACTGCTTTTTGCACCCGTCCTGGCCAGTCTCTGGATCTATCTTTCGGCACGCAACCGCAATCCCTCAATTCCGGTTAAATTCGCTGCCGGTTTAATCTTACTTGGGCTTAGTTTTTTCGTGATGGTCGCCGCTTCCAAGATCGCGGTTACAGGCCAGCTCACCTCTCCCATTTTCCTGACCCTTACTTATTTCCTGCATACGATGAGGAATCTGCAGTAAGTCCTGTTGGGTTAAGCTCTTACACCAAACTGGCTCCAAAGCGATATGTAAGCCAGCTTATGGGAATCTGGTTTGTAGGCGCATCGCTTGGAAACCTGATTGCAGGCATATTTGCAGGAGGATTTGATGAAGAGAACATTATGCAAATGCCGGCGCTGTTTAGTCAGGTTGCCATCATTACCACTGTATTTGGACTTATCCTTTTGGTATTCTGGAAACCGATTAAAGGTTGGATGGGCGGAATTTCCTAAATCAACAACTTAACTTATAACAAATCATTCAATGAAATTAGCCGGTTTATGTTACGCTGCGGTCGCTATTACGCTCGTGGTAACAGGTTGCAAAAAGAAAACGACAAAGAATCCGCCGCTGAAACGGTGCCAGGGTTCGATTTAACATCCATTGATTCCACCATTAAGGTCTGCGACGATTTCGACAGTTATGCCAACGGAGGCTGGAAACGCAACAATCCAATCCCAGGCACGGAAAGCCGCTGGGGTGCATTCGGCATTCTTGACAAGGAAAACAAAGAAGTCAGGTTAAAAGGCATTATTGAAGAAATTGTCAAGCTGGAAGATCGCAAAAGCGGAAGTGAGGAGCAGCAGATTGCAGATTATTACCAGTCGTTTTTGGACACAGCAACAATTGAAAAGCGTGCGATCGCACCATTAAAGCCATATTTGGACAAAATCAATGGTGTTCAATCCCTGAAAGATCTCGCATCTGTTTCGGGAGAATTGCAGAAAGTTGGTGTTTCATCCGTTGTGGGCTTAGGCGTTGATGCCGATTTGAAAAACAGCAAAGTTAATGTGTTGTATCAAGGCCAGGACGGACTTAGCTTAGGCGAAAAAAGTTACTACGAGCGCACAGATTCCAGCACATTAAAGGTTCGCAGCGAATTTGTAAAGCACGTGGACAAAATGTTCTCCCTTGCCGCATTCACAGATCCCAAGCCGGGACAGACTATTCTTGACTTTGAAACGAAGCTTGCGAAACTGCAATTGACCAATGTTGAATTGCGCGATCCGGTGAAGACTTATAACAAAATGTCTTTCGAAGGATTTCAGGCGCTGACTCCGGCTTTTGATTTGAAATCGTTCGTAGACAAGCAAGACATAAAAACCGACAGCATTGTCGTTCAAAATAAGGCCTATCTGCAAAATCTGAACACATTATTAAAGGCGACTCCGATAGAGACATTAAAGCTTTATACAAAATGGCAGTTGCTCACCCGCTTTGCAGGCTATCTTCCAAAAAGCTTTGACCAGGAAAACTTCCGCTTTTTCAGCACAGTAATGCGTGGAACGAAACAGCAAAAAGCCCGCTTGGAGCGCGCAATCCGGTCGACAGATGGACTTTTGGGAATGCCTTTGGGAAAATTGTTTTCTAAAAAATACTTTCCGGAAGAAGACAAAAAGAAAGTTTCTGACATGATAGAAAACGTGCGCACGGTTTATGGTGAGCGCATCGATAAGCTGACCTGGATGAGCGATTCAACAAAAGCAAAGGCGCACAAAAAGCTCAAAGCATTTACCTATAAAATCGGTTATCCTGACAAATGGAAGGATTATTCATCCATTAAAGTTGAGAAAGACAAGCTGTTTGAGAACGTGATTGCAGCTTCCCTTTTTGCGCATAAGGAAGAAATCGAGAAAATCGGAAAGGATGTTGACAAAGCGGAATGGCTGATGACGCCGCAGACTGTGAATGCTTATTACAACCCGCTGAACAACGAAATCGTATTCCCGGCCGGAATATTGCAGCCACCGTTTTACAACCGAAATGCAGACGACGCCATCAATTATGGAGGCATTATCGCCGTAATCGGTCATGAATTCACGCATGGTTTCGATGACCAGGGATCGCAGTTTGATGATGAAGGAAACCTGAAAAACTGGTGGACAGCCTCTGATCGCAAGAATTTTGATCAATTGACTAAGAAATACATTGATTATTTCAGCGGAATTGAAGCATTGCCCGGTTTCAAAATCAATGGTGCACTAACAATCGGCGAGAACGTGGCTGATTTGGGTGGACTAACGCTTGCTTACTACGCATTAGAAAAATCGTTGAAAGGCAAAGCAGAGCCTGCTCCTATCGACGGCTTCAACTGGAAACAGCGGTTTTTCCTGGGCTGGGCGCAAGTTTGGCACATGAACACAACCAATGAAGCATTGCAAAACCAGATTCAAACAGATCCGCACTCACCTGCAAAAGATCGCATTAATGGTCCTATGCCGCATTTGAAGGAGTTTGAAGCAGCCTGGAATTGCACGCCGGGAAGTAAAATGATCCTGCCAGATTCTGCGAGAATTGTGATCTGGTAATTATTTACCGGCAACGTATTTGTTGCGATAAACACTTGGACTACACCCCTTAGCCTGCCTGAATTGGCGGGCTATATTTTTGCTATCCGTAAGGCCCATATCAAGCGCAATTTCAAAAACAGACATGTCCGTATCCAGCAGTTTTTGGGTGAATTTTTCGATTCGCAGGTTGAATATGTATTTGTAAATCGGGTAACCTGTTATTTCCAAAAACCGCTTTTCCAATGCACGACGCGACAATGGGACTTGTTTTACAACTTCGTCTACGTGTAGATTTTTATCAATGTTCTGGTGAATGTATTTCAGGGACGAAGCGATGTGGTCATCATTCGTCGCGTAAATGTCTGTTGAATGCCGCGTAATGACTTGCACGGGCTTGACGATAATATCATAGTAGTCTTTGGTGCCGTGCTTGATCATGTGATCCAGCAATTTGGCGGCATCATAACCGCCCCTTTCAGCGTCCAAAGCAATGCTGGACAACGGTGGATCAGACAAATCACAGATCATTTCATCATTATCAACACCCAAAACAGCCACTTCTTCGGGAATGCGGATGCCCAATTGCCGGCAAGCCTCGGTAATGTGCTGCCCCTGGTTATCGTCACAAGTCATGAGTCCGATGGGCTTAGGAAGTGATTTTAGCCAGCGACTCAGCGAACTTGGTTTGTAATACCAAAGCTCCGTCGACCTCGCCTTCTTGTGTTCGAAATAATGAACCTTATGCCCACGCTTTTTAAGGCTTTCCTCAAATCCCTCAGCTCTTTCGCGCGACCAGACAATGTCATTAAATCCATAAAATGCAAAATTGGTAAAACCCTTTTTCAGGAAATAATCAGCACCCAGTTGCCCCGCTTCATGATATCCGCCCGTAATGTTGGGAATTTCCGTAAAGCGCTCCTTGAAATCCTGCGCAATAACCGGAATGCCCGCTTGGATAATTTTTTCAATGTCCTTATTATAAAGCTGACCCACAATCCCGTCGGCACCCCATTCCAATGCCCATTTTAAAATGCCGTCAATTCCCACCGTTTCGCGGTGAAACAGCGGCATACGACAAAAAATCCACGGTCCGAATTCCTTGGAATAGGTGTTAATCCCCTTCATAAGGCTCTTGCTGTATTCTTCGGCAAAGTCGAGGAGCAGGATGATTTTATACATTAAAACAGCCTTTTGGAAGTGAGCTATGCCATTCAGACTTTTAGAAAATGTCTTTCAAACCGGAAATGGTGTCGTTATTGACCAGGGGTTTTGCCCAAAGGCCAATGCTAAAGATATAGCCTAATGGAATAAAAAGAAACAGCATAGCAAGCTGCAACCCGACCAATTCCCCCAGCCCGCCGACAATCAATGGCACAACCGCGCCGCCCGCAATGCCGGCACACAAAATCCCGGAAAATGTCCCGTGATGCCTTGGAACCGAGTTTAATGCAAGTGAGAAAATGACCGAATACATGACAGAAGCAAAAAAGCCCGTAACCGGAAAAGCATTCACAGCAACTTCTCCTGATCCGAATAATGCAAAAGCAAGTGCCAGGATTGCGCCGGATGTGAAAAAGACAAGCACTTTTCGGCTGTCAAATATTTTCAAAAGGATAAGCCCAAGAAAACAGCCTACGGTGAGCAAGCCCCAAAAGTAAGAAATGACCGTAGCGCCTTCCGTCGCCGGATCAACATTGTGGTAAGTTTGCAAAAACTGAGAAATCCAGTTCGCTATGCCCTGCTCTGTTCCTACGTAAGCAAATATGCCTAAAACGAACAACCACACCGACCTGTTCGCAACCAGCTCTTTGAAGGAACTCCCCACATCAATGCGTTCATCTTCGAGCAGATCCACTTTTGGAAATTTCACCATGGCAATCACCAAGATCATCACAAAAGCGATCACCGCAAACACCCAATAAAGTGAAACCCATTTCAGATCTTCGGGCACAAGTTTGTTTAATAAATCAATCAAAAAACCCGAACGGCTCGAATGTACGTTGAGCACCAGATAACTGTAAAGCATCGGACTCAGAAAGGAAGCGCCGCCAAAGAAAAGCTGCGCTAAAACAGAAAAGAACGCAAATTTCTCTTCTCCGCCAGCAACTCGCAATAAGGGATTGATCACGACTTGCAGCATTGCCATGCCAATTCCAATCAGGAAAAGAGAGGTTAACGCAATGGCAAAGCTGGGAATGAATGCAAAAAGAAGCGCGCCGATAAAGGCCAAAAAGAAAGCCAGCATTAACACTGGCTTTTCTCCATATTTTTCAACCATAAGCCCCGCAGGGATCGACATAACGCCGTAAGCCACAAAAAACGCAAAAGGAAGGAATCCCGCAAGCCCGATGCTCAGACTGAAACTCTTCACAATATCCGGGATTATGGGTCCCCAGGATATTGGTCAGAAAAGAAATGACAAAGAATATCAGCAGGATCAGAACGACTATAAAAATATTCCTTTGCATGAGGGCGGTGTCTTACTTTAAATGTATTGCAACTGCTTATTGCGCAGTCACCACGCTGGTGCGGCTCGACTTTCCAGCCATATCAAAGCTTTTCAGTTTGATCGTCCCGGACACCTTAACGGGCGCTTCAAAAGCGGGTGACTTTGCAGTTGGCTCCGAACCGTCGGTTGTATAGCGAATTACAAGTCCAGGCAGTTCTGTGTTGGCTTTCAGCATGCCGTTTTCAACAATGGCACCCGGCATAGGAAGTCTGTAATTGTAACCGCCATTCTGGAAACTTAACCTTCGGGATATGCTTTTGCGCAATGCTGTTTGCAAACAAATTCCAGCCTTCATCGATCATTTTCTTTCTTGCCGCATCGTCCTCCACGTTTTCCCACTTGCGCTCAGCAGCCCAGGCACTTTCCGCGAAGCCCATTAATTTGGGTAAAATGGAATATTCCATCATATCCCGTCCCTTGATGGTTTCACTCCAAAGCTGCGCCTCGATGCCGATAATGTTTTTTCTGGCTTCCGGTTTCAATGCTTGCTTGCCTACGAATTCCTCTTTCATCGGTTTGCCCAATGCTGTTTCCTCCGTTGTTCTAAACATATGAAAAGGTGCGAAAGCCCAGTTATCACACGTGTCTACAAATCCGCCCCAGTACAAGCCCGGTTCTTTCGGATCCTTATTGTAAGACATGTCGAAGTAAAAATTGGTCACATTGCAAAGCACAACCTGATAACCCGCATTGGCAAGACGGTTCCCAAGATCCACGTCATACACATTGTTCCAAACATAAGGAACCACGGGATGGCCCACAAACTCAGGATTTGCGTTATAAGCGCCTGCATTGGTTTTGGTCAAAGCAACTTCTTCCCATCCGTGCACTTTAAGATTCCGCTTTTCTAACCTTGGAAGCAGTTTTCTGAAAAAGTAAGTCTGCAAGTCCCGGAATTCTTTGATGTCCGGATTTTCACTTTTCAATTTAATAGCCATCGGGGATTTGGTCCAGGCGCCTTCGGCAACCTCGTCTCCACCCGTATGGAATGTGTCCATTGTCAGGCCTGCTTCTTTGTACATTTTGGCAAATTCATCGACCACTTTTTCGAAGAAATGGTAAGTCGATTCGCGCGCAACGCTTACGGTGTTGTTTTTATAAGCCTGCGCAGAAAGATAAACAGACTTGTCTTCCGGATCGATCAGGCGATATTCATTCGCCTCTTTTTCTTTGCCTTCTTTCATCAACCGGTCATAACGCGCTTCCATGGATTTGATCGCGGCCAATGCGTGTCCAGGAAAATTCACTTCCGGAATCACCTTAATGTGCCTGTCATTCGCATATTTCAGGATCTCGATGAAGTCAGCTTTGGTGTAATAACCGCTTCCATATTTGCCCTCATCATTAGCCACCGGACCGGATCCATAACTTGGATGCAGAGCAGAAGCGCCCATTCCGGAAGTGTGTGCACGATGCGCTCCCACCTCAGTTAACTCGGGTAAGCCGTCGATTTCTACACGCCAGCCTTCGTCCTCAGATGTATAAAACAGGAAATGATTGACTTTATAAGAAGCAAGCAGATCCAGCACACGTTTGATCGATTCTTTGGTCTGGAAATTCCTGCCGACATCCAAATGCAAGCTTCTGAAATGGAAACGTGGCGCATCCTCAACCTGGACATGTCCAAGCAATATTGAAGCAGCTGGTTTTTGATATAATTCGGTTGGAATCAGCTGCAACAGACTTTGCACACCATAAAATACACCGGCTGCATCACTTCCCGTAATACTTACACCGCCGGCATTCACACCCAGCTTATAGGCTTCTTTTGCAATGCCATTCACTGAAACGGTTCCTGTATTCAGCACAATCGAAGGCGCTTCTGGCGTCGTGGTTGTTGGTAAGCCTTCCCGGATAGGAAAGTCCGTTCCTGTAACCGATTTCAACTTTTCGATTAAATATTTAGCCTCTTTTTCAAGGCCTTTCTGATAATAAACGGTCGCCTTGTTATCCAATGAGAATGTTTCCGTTCCGGCACTCATCTTCACCGGGCTTGGAATGATCTTCAACGATTGCTCTGTGCCAAGTTTGGTAAATTTGAGATTGTCTTTATAACGCTGTTCGGGTGATTGCAATGGCACCAGATCGTCTTTGCTGCGCATCAGCTGCTCTTTCGCGACAAACGGCTCTACTGTAAGATCAGCAACCTGAACGATCTCTTTTTCTTTGCCTTCTTTGTCATAAAAAACAAAATACAGCCCCATAGGAGCATCAGTTTCCTTTATAATGCCTTCTGTTCCTGTGTATTGAATTGTTATCGAATCACCAGGGGCAAGCTTAAAATCCTTTGCAGCGACCATTTTATACCAGTCGCCATTGATATGCTCCACGACAGCCGGCTGCGGCGTTTTGTTACTTTGAATAGGCCGTGGCGACATGTTGAAAAACAGCGCCCAGTTACTACCGTCCAATGTAAAATCGCTTCCGTTTTTAATGGTAAATTTTGCCTGAAAACTATGCGGTGGCTCAATCAGGTTGGAAATCAGCTTCCAGGAAATGCCGATCTTTTGCGCCTGCTCATTGGAAATGTCATTGGTTCCTGCGCAAGCGGATAAAAGCAAAATACAAATGACAAGCAGCTGATAAGGGAATATTCTCTTCATTGGGTCAGGATACAAGGATTTTGAGTTCAATATTTAAGTTGTAGGTGGAATTTAGCGCATTAATATTACTGATAAACTTGCAAAAAATACTAGTTTTTGCCTTCCCACATCATTAACCCCTCAATAAGGGCAGTCAATTGTGGAACAGGCATGTTAGGCGTCAGATATGCGTGCGGGCCCATCGGGTCATCCTGCCAGGAATTGTTTCCGTCTTTAATAATGATCTTGCCGCGCTTTAAACCAAAATAGGGCTGCACACCACGAACGCCAACCAGCACGGCGGTCTGGTCCCAGCTCTGACGGCCCGCTGCGTCACTTTCACTTTTGGACATCGCCAATTGGTAAACATCCTTAACCGGACTTTTCAGTCGTTCATTGGCAACCACTTTTAACCCTGTCCGTATTTCCTGACCAATTTCGAAACCACTGAAAATGATCTCTGTCGGCCATTCTGCAAACACTTTTTGCGAAGCCAGCGAATCGGCGTAGACATTATACTCGCGCCCGCCCGGAAAGTTTCCAGCCATGCTCACCAGCCCGGCCACCTTCTTACGCACGAGGTTAAGGCCCGATAATGGTGAGTTTTCATCTGGTTTTGAATCCAGTAATGCTGCCAGATTGGTCAAAAATCCAATGGTCACAATCGTCACGCTCTGATCTGGCTGCTTGGCTAGCACTTTGCGGTAAACCTGCACTGCATCTGGCAAATCCGCCGTTTTCGAAACTTTGTGCGGATATTTTTCAACCAGCATTTCCGGCCATTTCTGAATTGCACCAAAATCCGGGGCACCAGCGCCTTTCGGTGCACCAATCGGCAATTCCGGACGACCGAAATAGTTGTTCAATATTTCAATAGTCGGCCCGACCAATTCATTTTTGTTACAAGCAATCACCGCCAGCGGCTTCACTTCTCCTTTATCCGCCAATGCATGCATAACCGCCATTGCCCCCACATCATCATAATCCGGGCCTATATCGGTGTCCAGTATCAAAGTTTTCGGAAGCCTCGCTCCGGTTTGTGAATGTGCCAGTGAGGATATAAAGAGGGACATTATCAGTAATGTTTTGCGCATGACAATCATTGAAAAAGCACTTTTGTAATATGGGTCTATTCGTTGCAATCACTGTATTTGCTGCAAAATTGCGCATTTTTTGCGGCTTTAATCCTTAAAAACCTGAAACACCTGCTTTTCTTTGCCACTCACGATTTCCAGCAAGTAAATTCCGGACACATATTCCGGTCCGGTCAAATCGAGCTTGTGTTTTTGGACAAAGCCGGTTGCGGCTGATCTGGAAGTTTGATATTTGCGCCCGCCGTTGTCATATACATTCACAACCACTTCCACGCCCGTCCCGGCCTGATAAAGCATATAAAACATTCCCGCAGAAGGATTTGGATAAACCTGCCACAAAGGCTTTTCATCAAAATGGACTGGCTTAACGCTCGAATATTGGAAAGTGCTGTCCAGATCGATCATTTTCAGACGGTAATAAAGCACACCCGATTTGCCAATTCGCTTATCGACAAACACATAATCCTGCGCATGATTTACGCCGCCATTCGAAGCGACAGCGCCAATTTTGACAAAGTCATTTTGCCGATAAGCATCATTTCCTGCCGCCACTTCTATTTCAAACCGGTCAAAATGCTCTTCTGACGCCGTTTTCCAATCGAGTAACACAGTCGGTTCGGCTCCATCTGCGGGTTTCTTCTTTGCTGAAAAACTGATCAGCGAAACGGGCAATGCATCCCCGGACCCGATGTAATTTTTGGCCAGCCAGAACTCTGAAAAGTTCTTCACTTTCAGTTCGGCATAATAACCTTTGTCGTAAGGCACCTTCACCACTTTTTTGGGCGGATAATAGGCCCAGCTTCCCGAAACGCTGTTTTCAATGTTACCGTCTTCATTGGCAGCATTGTTGCCCCGATATTTGGTAACGCCCAGCTCGTAAGCATCCCGAGGCTTGTCGCACGTGGCGCATCCGGTTGCACCAGTAAGCGCTAAGGCCTCAGAGTCCAGGAAATAAAACCGCACAATCGCCGAATCTCCCAGATTTGCATTTTGTGGTTTAATGGTAAAATTCCTGTCGAGATAATAACTCTTATTAAAATTCCGGACGCCGCCGCTATTCACGTAAGTTTGCACCTGCGTATTGCCCAGGTTTTGTCCTTTCGGATTAATGGACGCAACCAGTTTGTTATTTTGTAAAATGTTCACCCAATTGCCAGCCGACGGAACATTTTGCGTCACAGGCGCACCCATGCTGCTTTCATCGTAAATGACATGCGCCTTATCATATATATGAATGTCATCAATCGCTATGCCCTCCCGATTGGTAAATGAATCTGAAACAAACACAAACCGGAGTTTCAGACTGGTAAAACCTTTTGGCAGCGGGATCGTTGCCACATGCCACCTGACAAAATCCTGAATGCTCCAGACTGCAACCGGCGGATAGGTTTTGTTAAACCAATTGGTGCCGTCGCCCTGAGCACCCAGCCATGTCCACTCGCCGCCGTCCCCGGAATATTGCACATAAGCATAATCGCACGGAAGCGGGTCGCAAACTTCCATATCCATGGCAACGCTGAAACTCAAAGTGGGCGTTGCAAGCCCTGAAACAGCGAAACACGGCGAGTACAAATACGAAAGCTCTTTATCATTATATGATCCCGAAAGGTTTGTTTTCCAAATGTTGTTTCCACTTGGCGCAGCATTGATCCTTGCCGAAACCGGCTTTCCGTGTTGCCACGAGCTATTTGTTCCTTTGGTATACCAAAATCCGTTGTGAGCCTCAAAATTTTCCAGATAAGGAAAGGAAGCAATCGTCGGCGCATTGTGGATTTCGATTTTCGTCGTGTCGTTTAAGCGGTAACTGTCTGTCGGCAAGCCAGTCCATACTTTAATGACATGCCAGCCATAGGAAGCAATATTCAGCTTGTTGTTAAAAGTGTAATCGAATGTGGTCCGCTTGGCAATGCTCGCGATCGTTTCCTGAACGACTGCTCCGTTATCGAGCTGAACGAAAATCGGGACGTTAGCAATAGTCCGGGCCGAGCTGTTGCGGAGCTGAACAATAAGCGGCTGTGCATTCCCCAATCCGCAGTTTTCAAGCTTCGGATGCACAACGCTCAGCAACTGTATGTCGTCCGTGACCACGTGCAAACTAATGTCATCAAAAGTGTAACCTGCACCGGATTCCGCATCCGCTGCAATCATATTTCCGGATTGGCCCCAGCGCACCTGAAAACTCGATGAAAAGTTTTTACCATTAATCGCCAGCAGATTACTCAGCTCAATGCCTTGCTGCGTCTTATAACCTTCCTCAGGCAAATTTTGGTTGGCAAAAAGATCGTAGGCCGCAATCCACGGGTCCGTATCTTTCGCCCTTATCCAAACGCTGTTGTCGGGATGGCTTCGTTGACCGTGATTTTTGTATTTAAAGTTCAACCGGACATCAACTTGCTCAATGTCATAATTTGACAAATTGAATGTTGCATCCAGATAATTGGTGTTACCGGCTGCGAAATAGCGGTTCGCATCCAGCGTAAATGCTGTTTGTCCCGAAGCCGCAATGCCGGAGTTGAGAAATGTGCGCAAACGTCCGGCATTCGTTGTCGAGCTGAAATCATATCTGCTCCCGCCTGTCACTCCCGCTTGGTCCTTTACCCACGTCTGTGCAGGCAAATTTTCAATATCATCCAGAAAAGGCAATGCAATTGCATCATTGGGCAACTGCCGAAAAACCTTGGTCAATGTATCATTCGCAGTCGCCAGATCGGTCGCGCTATGCACAAACACACGCAAAGTATAATCTTTCACCTGGCTAAAATCCGCGCTTACATTGAAAGAGTGATCGTATGTTTTTCCTTTTTCGATCAAAGGCGTAATGGTCTGCAAAGGAATGGACTGACCATTCAGCACATAACCCACTTCAATGGGCTTATTGGAATCAGCGTCGTCGAGGTTCTTGATGCGGATTTTTACCAAAATTGCATTACCGAGTGCAGAAGAAGTGTTTTTCCTTCCTGAGGCAGCAGGCGTCAAAATAGATTCAATTTTCAAATCGTTGTCTGAAATTGTGCCTGCGCAAGTTCCTGTATCAGGTTTTCGGGAAACAGCCAGCGCACGCCGTCCCGGATGTCCGTTCAATCTTGCCCTCACAGAAACCGAGTAAGTTGAATCTTTTGAAAGGCCACTCAAAACATATTTATTCTGCGTAGCAATGCCCGCCGGCACCATTTCGTCGCCTTTTAGAATCATCACTTCATAATCCGTCGCACCTGCAATCGCCGCCCAGTCCATAGAAATATAACCTTCACATTGCACAGCTGAAAATGTCACGACCGGAATGCCAATGATCGTAAATGGTTCACTAATGCTTTCTGCAATAACGTTTCCGTTTTTCTTCTGAATGATCTTGACCCTCGCCTGATCTGTAGCGGCTGTTCCGGCCGGGATTGTCCAGTTGAGTTGCCTTGTGTTTGCCGCCAGATTAGTCCCTATTTCGGTCCAGATGCCGTTTTTAAATGAAGTCTGAACGCTGTAAGTGCTTTGTGCGTCTGCATACGAATCCCAGCTGATAATCAGCGACTCGCCATCCCTTAACCGCTCGTTTCCAATCGGAAATGTGATCGCCGTAGTCGCCGGAATGAAATCATACACGACGAAATATTCCTGCGTCGGATTTTGCGGAACGGCATTTCCCAGCACGGAAATGGTGTAAGTGCCCGCAGCCGGATTGTTAATGATCACCTGCTCCATGTTGTTAATGTGGTCGGGACCGGTCGTTGCGACCACATTGACTTTGGATGGAGTTGCATCAAGTAATCTGGGCAATGTAATGCTGTTTGACGGACTGCTGACTTTCAGGTCCAGGTCGTTCACCAGATTTTGGGACGACAAAACCATTGCAGCCGGATCATTATAATAGAGCATTACTTTAACCTGTGCGGTGCCAGCCGGAACATTGATCTGATGTGTTGCAGTTTGTCCGTGAGCCACGATGCCATTTACATATTGTTTGTCATCCAGCATTTTCAAAGAGCGCGACAAGTCCATCCAACCAAAACCAAATTTATAATCAGGTCCATCATTTCCTTTGTCCGTTGCGCCATTGCAAATCAGAGCCTTCATCAATGCATTTTTTGGATTCGGGTCATTGTTAATCTGCCTGAAACGCTCATATAGCAACGCCAGTCCGCCCGCAACGGCAGGACACGACATGCTTGTTCCGCTTCCGTTTGTGTATGAATTGGTAGGAATTGTTGAGCGCACCGAGGAACCCAGTGCTGTGATTTCGGGCTTAATCCGGCCGTCGCGCGTAGGCCCTACGCTCGAAGTTGCTGCCAAAAGTCCTGTGTCAAACGTATTCCCTACGCTGATTACATTTTTCGCGCTTTGATAACCGCTTAAAACATTGGCAAAACCAGCCGGAAACGGTGCACAGGCAACATTACCGCCGCTATTTCCGGCTGAAAAAACATGCTGCAAATAAGGCAGCTGAAAAGCCTGATCATCCAGAATCCGTGAATAAAGATCGTAAACCCCGTAAGTGTCGCAATTATTGATTTCGCCACCATAAGAATTGCTGGTGAGCACCATTCCAAAATCCTTGACATATTCGGGTGAGTACAAAATGATATTCGAGAACATTTGCGAAACGACAGTCGCCTTAGGCGCATAACCTGCATAAAGCTCATTCACAATCCCCGCACCAGCCAGCGTTCCGAGTGTATGCACGCCGTGCTGGCCGCCTTCAATCGCCGCCCGGTTGATAATGCGGTTGTTAAAATCAATGTGCTGCAATGGATTTGAATTATCTCCGTGACCGACCACGACGCCCTTTCCCGTGAGCTTGCGTCCATTAGGCAAAGACGATTGCAGCACATTCGCGCGGCTGTTGGTAAGGCTGCGGTTGTTGAATGGCTTGTCGCCGGGAGGTGCCGCCTGCACATATTGGATAAAAGGCAATGCTGCCAGTTCATGAACGCGCGTATCGGGAATCCGCAATGCAATGACCTGATAATCTTTGTATTGCTCTGAAATAACCTCAAAACTCTTAGCTTTCAGCCCGTCTTTAATTTCGGCTAATGTGAATGATCTCGGATAGTTGATCCAGACGTCAATTGTTCCCGGCAATTTCACTGCATGAACGGGAAGCTGCCTTTTTGCAAGCGCAGGCTGTAATTTTTGTTCAGCCGTTAGTTCAAAAATAGCCCGGCCCTGCACTTTTGCAAGTGACCTCAAATCAGGATTTTGGGTAATGGTTGCCGTGTAAGCATTGTTTGGAATATAATCGAGCAATTCAATGCCTTGCTCTTTCAGCTCAGATCGCTCTGCTGCCGTTGGAATTTCTTCAAACTGAACGACGACAAGCGTTTTCGAACCATCCGAAACGGTGCGCAAATTAGCATTGGCCTTACCGCCAACGGTGATATTTTTTGCAGGCGTAAATGCTCCGCTTTTCAGAAGGATTTTATAGTCTTTGCTGGGTTGCGCCATGACGGACGCGGAAACCAAAATGAGCAAGCATAGTGTGTTGTAAAGTTGTTTCCATTCCATGATTTTAAAATAAGGTGCATGAGGTAATTCTACTTCATTAATGCATTATTTACAAATAATTCCTTTTATACTTCCTTGTTTACGGATTGGTCGAGAATCGGTCACATTATTTTTGTAAATGCGTAAGGCGGACGTAACTTCGCACCTTTAATTTCTCTTCGCAATCGCGTCGTCATCAGTGCCCCCAGAACTATGAATTTATACGGTTTAATCGGATTCCCCCTTACGCACTCTTTTTCCAAGCGATATTTTACCGACAAGTTTGTCCGTGAAAAAATCAAGGAAAGCAGCTACGAGCTCTTCGAAATGAGTTCGCTGGATGGGTTACCCGCATTATTAAAGAAAAAAACCGAGCTCCGGGGCCTGAATGTAACGATTCCTTTTAAAAAGGATGTGATCCCGTATCTGGACGATCTGGACGATGCATCTGCCGAGCGGATCGGAGCAGTGAACACCATTAAAATTTATGCTGACGGCAGCACAAAAGGCTTTAATACAGATTATTACGGCTTTCGTCAGTCGTTGGAAGAATGGCTGGACAAGCGGGGTGAAAAGTGCAGCAACTTCAAAGCGCTCGTTCTGGGAAATGGCGGTGCGGCAAAAGCGGTGCTCGTAGCATTGCAGGATCTGCACATGGAATATATTCTGGTTTCCCGTCAAAAAAGTGACGATTCCATTCCTTATGAGTCAATTACGGAAGAGATCATGAGCTCGCATTTGCTGATCATCAACACAACGCCTTTGGGTATGTTTCCCAAAACGGACGAGTGCCCCGCGATCCCATATGACCTGCTTACCAAGAAGCATTATCTCTACGATCTCGTTTACAATCCGGCTGAAACATTATTTCTGAAAAAAGGCATTGAAAAAGGCGCCGTTATCCAAAATGGCCTGAAAATGCTCGAACTTCAAGCAGAAAAAGCTTGGGAAATCTGGACTGCGGAGGAAAACCTTTGGAGTGTTTAAACTCTTGAATAAAACGTCCAAAGATCCTGTTCAACCTTTTCGGAAGACCTTAATATTCCCTGCGGAATAGGCGCTTTAACACCATTTCCAATGATAATGGTGCCCTGACATCTGCGGATTTCGTCCCAAAGTCCTTTTTGTAAAAAAGCATTGATCACCGCCGCTCCACCTTCAATAAATACGGACTGAATTCCCCTGGCAAGCAAAGCCGTCAGCAATTCATCGATTTCATCAGCGCCTGGCGTTACTTTAATATATGCAATGTCGGCCACTGCTGCGTAACGCTCAGGAGAAGTTGGTAATGCGCTCTCCTGATTATAATTAACAACAATAGTCGGCTGCGTTTTGCTGAATAAATTCAGATTTCCCGGAAGCTGCAAATGCCTGTCCAGTACAATTCTAACTGGATTTCGCCCCGACCAGCTTCGCACATTCAGGCGCGGATTATCCATCAGCGCAGTTTTATAACCAACCAAAATCGAATCTTCTTCCGTCCTCCACTGGTGCACACGCATGCTTGAAAGCTGTCCGCTGATCTGCAATGCTCCACCTGTTTCCGGCCCTAAAAATCCGTCAGCCGTTTCAGCCCATTTCAATATAACATACGGCCTTTTTTGCTCCATTGCGGTAAAAAACCGCTTATTAAGGCTAAGCCCCTCATTAGCAAGCAGCCCGCATTTCACTTCAATGCCGGCAGCTTGTATACGCGCAATGCCTCTTCCCGAAACCAATGGATTCGGATCATTATTACAAATGATTACTTTCTTGATTTTTTTCCGAATGATCAGGTCTGCGCAGGGTGGCGTCTTGCCTGTATGCGAGCAGGGTTCGAGCGTAACATAAGCCGTCGATTCCGCCAGCAAATGTCCGTTTCCTTTATTTTCGGCATCGTCAATGGCCCAGACTTCGGCATGTGGGCCGCCGTATTGCCGGTGCCAGCCTTCGCCGATAATGCGGTCTTCGCAGACAATCACACAACCAACCATCGGGTTAGGACTCACGCTTCCGCGGCCATTGGCGGCAAGTTGTAAAGCCCGGCTCATCCATAAATTATCTGCCTCCATGTGGCAAAAATACAAACCTGCTTTTAAACTCAACTTTCGTGAGTTCCTATTATTTGCTAACTTTCCGACATTGCAATAAAAAACACCTGAAAATGACTTCGGCACGTCAGCTATATCAATACATTTCAAAAAGCATTAAAGTATATCCGGAAAAAGAGGCTCAGGCAATCACTTTCATGTTGCTTGAACATTATATGCGGCTTCGCAACATTGATGTGCTGGTGGACAGACCGGTTGCCGAAACGACCGCTCAGCCTGACTGGGAAGGCATAATCCGTCGGCTCAATGATAATGAACCCGTTCAGCATATTATTGGCTCCACTGAGTTTTGCGGACTTGAATTCCGGGTTTCATCTTCCGTATTAATCCCACGCCCTGAAACAGAGGAACTTGTACGCATGGTGACGCGCGATTATGCAGAGCCCGACAAAAATATTTCTATTCTGGACATTGGAACGGGAAGCGGCTGCATTGCCATTGTTTTGGCGCGCTTTCTGCCACACGTTTCCGTTCACGCCTGGGATGTTTCTGATGAAGCGCTGGAAGTTGCCAAAGAAAATGCACGTCAGCTGATTGCAGATGTCACTTTTGCAAAACAGGATATGCTGAATGTTACTTTCCCATTGCCCGGAGACATTGTGCAGTTTGACTGTCTGGTGAGCAATCCACCGTATGTAACTTACTCAGAACAAGAGCATATGCGCCCAAATGTGCTGCGCTTTGAGCCGCATGAAGCGCTTTTTGTGGAAGACAGTGATCCGCTTTTATTTTACAAGGCAATTGCAGATTTTGGCATTCACCATTTAAAACAAGATGGCAAATGTTACGTTGAAATTAACGAGCATTTCGGTGCCGGGACGAAACAGGTTTTTGAAGAAAGGAATTATAAAAACGTTGAAATCCTGCGGGATATCCACGGAAAAGACCGGTTTGTAAGGGCCATTTGGAAATAAAAAGGATCATTCTTCAATGTATATAGAGAAAATAAGGGAAGTGCTGGATGAGATGGGCAAGGTGGTCGTGGGGCAGGACAAGTTGCTGAACAGACTGCTTATCGGCCTCTTTACGGGAGGTCATATTTTGCTTGAAGGCGTTCCCGGGCTTGCTAAAACACTTACGATCAATGTGATGGCCAAAGTGCTGCACCTTGATTTCAAACGCATTCAATTCACACCCGATTTGTTGCCTGCCGATCTGATCGGAACAATGATTTACAAGCCAAAAATCGGTGATTATGAGGTTAAAAAAGGTCCGATTTTCTCCAATATCATTCTTGCAGATGAAGTAAACCGTTCCCCTGCCAAAGTGCAGTCCGCATTGCTCGAAGCGATGCAGGAAAAGCAGGTTACCATTGGCGACGAGACTTATCTGCTGGACCGCCCGTTTGTCGTGCTTGCAACGCAGAATCCGGTTGAGCAGGAAGGAACTTATCCACTTCCCGAAGCGCAGATCGACCGCTTTATGATGAAAGTCTACGTTGATTATCTGGATAAAGCGAAAGAGCTGGAAGTCATGCGCCGCATGTCGGACATTAATTACGATTATCAGATCCGGCCTATTCTGAATAAAGAAGACATTTTTGCGATCCGCGACAATGTTAATAAAGTAAACATTTCAGACACGCTCGAACGCTACATTATCGAACTCGTTTTCGCCACCCGCCGTCCCTTGGACTACGGACTTCGCGACGAAGCGCGTTACATTCAGTTTGGTGTTTCACCCCGCGCAACTATTTACCTTAACCGCGCTGCAAAAGCACTTGCTTATCTGGAAGGACGTGATTATGTGTTGCCCGAAGATATTAAGGAGCTCGCACCGGACATTATGAACCACCGGATTTTGCTCAATTACGAAGCAGAAGCAGACGGCGTGCGCACGATGGCCATCATTGATTCCATTCTTCGAAAAGTCGCCATCGGTTAAGGAACCGGGTCGTGGCCATGCCCACCCCACGGATGGCATCTCGAAAACCGCTTTAAACCCAATCCTGTGCCTTTTATGACGCCATGCTTCTGTATGGCTTCGATCATATATTGCGAGCAAGTGGGCGTATAACGACAAGAATTAGGCAGGTAAGGAGACAGCACTCCCTGGTAAATCCGCACCAGCCCTATGAGTAAAAATTTCATTTCGCTTCTTGTGTCAAAGTAGTATATTTGGCAATTAACATCATAAAAGCATGATTTCGTATATAATATGGAATGCCAGTCCTGAAATTTTCACTATTCCGGAATTTCTTGGCTTCGGCCCCTTCCCTGTCCGCTGGTATGGCCTGCTGTTTGCAGCCGGCTTCCTGATCGGACAACAGATAATGATCCACATTTTCAAAAAGGAAGGAAAACCGCTCGAAGACATCGACTCGCTTACCTTATATATGGTGCTTTCCACGGTGATCGGTGCGCGCGTAGGCCATTTCCTTTTTTACGAGCCAGAAGTGCTTTTCAAAAATCCGCTCGAAGTAATTATGCCGCCTTATGCCGGCCTCGCCAGCCACGGCGCGATCATCGGCATTATCACAGGCTTGATCCTGTATTCACGTTCAAGAAGGGCTTCCGGGCAAACATTCCTTTGGGTTGCTGACAGCAATGGTGATCACCGTTGCATTAGCCGGTGCATTTATCCGTTTTGGTAACCTGATGAACTCAGAGATCGTGGGTAAGCCTACGGATGTGCCCTGGGGTTTTGTTTTTGTTCAAAATACGGAGTTCAGACAAATTCCACGTCACGCTGCACAGCTTTACGAATCTATTTCCTGCTTCATTCTCTTCTTTATTTTGCTATGGATCTGGAACAAATATAAAGCTGCTACGCCCCGCGGGTTAATGGTCGGTGTTTTCTTTGTCTGGGTGTTCACATTGCGGTTCATGTATGAGTTTTTGAAAGAAAACCAGGAAGCGTTCGAAGCAAACTACGCACTGAATATGGGCCAGATCCTCAGCATTCCAGCCGTTTTACTTGGAATTTATTTCATTATCCAGTCCCGAAACGCAAGTATCCAGCGGGCCAGCTAATCCTGGCTTGCTTGCGATAATTGGATCAGCATTTCAGGTTTATTTTGCTTAAATTGAAACCTGTTTTGCAAGAATCATAAACCCATTCAGATGAAAAAATCATTTACCTTATCACTCTTTCTCGCGTCTGCACTTTTGCTGAGTGCCTGCGGAGGGAAAAAAGAGCAGGAGGAAGCCGAGCAAGAAAAAACTGCCGTTGATGCGTTGCAGGCATTCGCAGATAAAGCCAAGGAAATTGGCGACCGTCCAGCCGTTGACCCCATCGATTTTCGGAAACTGAAAGACCTGATGCCTGAGAAAATTGCGGCGACTTTCCACGCACAGAAGCAACCGGTGAAAAATCCGGAGCAATGGGTTTCACAGTTTCAACAGCTAATGCTAAATATAAAGGTGAGGGCGAGGAAAGTATGGACATTGAAATCGTGGACACGGGCGGCATTGCAGGCGTTTCCACAATGGCACTTGCCGGCTGGTCAATGGCTGAAATAGACAAAGAAACAACAACAGGTTACGAGAAAACCACAAAGATTGAAGGCTACAAAGCTTTTGAAAAATACGATAACGAGGGCAAATCAGGCGAGCTGAATGTGTTGGTTGCCGACCGGTTTGTGGTCAATGTGCAGGGAGATCATGTTACTATCTGATCAGCTCAAAGGAGCATTGAAAGATCTGGATCTGGCAAAACTATCCGACCTGAAATAGAAAAAAGCAGAAGTTAAACGCTTCTGCTTTTTTAATGGCATTTTGAAACATTACGCTACTGTTGCGAAGTCTATTTTTTCTCTCAATATCTGCTTCGCTTTCACCAATTGATTCTTAACTGTATTTTTTGAGATACTAAGCAATTCTGCAATCTCCTGGTAAGATTTCCCTTCCTCAACATTCATTTTAAGAATTAGCTTCCGCTTAACGGACAACGAGTCCACAGCCGCTATAACCAGATTGATCCTTCGCTCGTTCTCCTCTTTTTCATCGTCATCGTTCATTCTCATGGCGTCCATATAGTTCTTTCTCAGCTGTTCGCTCTTTTCCATTTTCTTGAAAATGGTCGAAAGCCATATTTTTCAGGCAAGTGAACAGGTAAGAGTTGAAGTTATATTCGGGTTTGATGTGCGCCCGCTTCACCCATATTTTGATAAATACATCCTGCACCATATTTTCAGCCTCTTCCTCATCTTTTAATAATGAAGTTGTAAACCGCAAAGCCGGCGTTTTATAATAGTTATAAATTTCAGCAAAGGCTTGCTCACTGCCTTGCGTAACTCTTATGAGGGTATTTTCGTCAGGATATGCCACAGTTATAAATGTTTATCTATATAAAAAGGGTTAACAGCTTCTTCGATTTGACTAAATTTTCTTTTATTTAATCTTCGCATTATCATACTAAAAAGGAACTGTCAAAACACATGTTCATTATCGTAATGACCAACTGAATTACTGACTACTTCTTAAATTTTAAGTAACTGGGACACTGCCATAGCAATAGTAAATTCTGCTAATCCTTGAACGGGCAATGCTTTATGTTGAGCGGCTTTCTTATAAATGTTTGATAAATCTACGCTTAGATTTCGAAATACAAATCGCAAACTGCGTAAAAATATCGTCATTTTGCGCAATCTGGTTTTCATTAATATTTTAGCAACAATAATTAAGACGCCACCTATGTGTGCTCATTATCAGTCATTTCGTAGCGGAAATTACAAATCACAATCAATCGCTTACGATAACTTGCTTAGTGTCACGTAACAATTTTTTAATATTTCATCAAAATGGCCAAAATGCAAGTAGCCTGCCGTTTGAGATAACGAGTATATATTTCGTTAGAAAGCCAACCAATAAATTTTTGCAGCCAGCCCGCATCATTCACATGGACCAAAACCGCATACTTCACATTCTTGAAAAAATATCATCGGCCAGAATTGCGGTCTACGGCGACTTCTGCCTCGACTCTTACTGGATCATGGATGAGCGCGGCTCGGAAATTTCCATTGAAACCGGCTTGAAAGCCCAGGCAGTTGCACTCCACTACTATACGCCGGGCGGAGCAGCCAATGTGGTCGCTAATCTCTCCGCGCTGAAACCTTCGAAAATCCAGGTGATCGGCGTCGTTGGCAATGATATGCAGGGCCGCGAGTTGACTTCGCAATTGCAGGGACTTGGCGCTGATACAACTGCGCTCTTTATTCAAAATGAGCATTTCAATACATATAGTTATCTCAAAAGGCTCGTTGACGGGAATGAAGAGCCGCGGATTGATTTCGGTGTATATAATAAGCGGAGTGAGGAGACGGATTCACTGATATTAGAAGCTTTGGAAGAAGCATTGCTGCAAAGTGACGCGTTGATATTCAACCAGCAAGTCACCGGAAGCATTAATAATGAGTCATTTATAGCAAAAGCAAATGCGCTGTTTGCGAAATACAGTGAGAAAATCGTGATGCTGGACTCCCGGCATTTCAACGACCGTTTTGAAAATACATTCCTAAAAGCCAACGACCGCGAAATAGCAGCTTTGAACGGGCATATCGTCAACCCGGCTGATAATGTTCCTATTAATGATGTGAAGCGATATGGGAAATCCATATTTGAGAAATATAAAAAGCCCGTTTTTGTGACATGCGGAGAAAGAGGCATTATTGCTTTTGACGAAACCGGCGCACACGAAATTCACGGTTTACAACTGGAAAAACAAGCTGGACACGGTTGGCGCGGGCGACACGGCCATCAGCGCCATGACGCTTTGTTTGGCGGCAGGATTTTCGCCGTTTGAGGCAGCGACTTTTGCAAACTTTGCGGCAGCAGTCACAGTCCAAAAGCTATACACCACCGGAACTGCCAATGCGGAGGAGATTCTGGCGATCAGCAACGAACCTGATTTCATTTACAATGCCGATCTGGCCGATAACGAGCGCAATGCAGTTTACTTCTGGGACAGCGAATTTGAGATTTGCGAACAAGGCGTCCTCGAAAAACTGGGACATATACGCTATGCCGTTTTCGATCATGATGGCACGATCAGTTCGCTGAGGCAGGGCTGGGAAGAGATTATGGAGCCGGTTATGATGAAATCAATTCTTGACAAACATTATGAAACCGTGGATCCCAACACATTCAACCTCGTTTTAAGTCAGGTTAAGGAATTTATTCACAAAACCACGGGCATCCAGACGATCTATCAGATGGAAGGCTTGGTGAGTCTAGTCAGAGAATCTGGCTTCGTTCCGGAGCATGAGATTTTGGATAAATTTCAATACAAAGCCTTATATAATGACGCGCTGATGGAAATGGTCAATAAGCGCATGGAAAAGCTCGTTACCGGAGAGCTTTCCCAGGAAGATTACACCATGAAAGGCGCTGTTGCTTTTCTCAATCAATTGAAACAAAGGGGGCGTGACCATGTATCTGGCAAGCGGAACCGACGAGGCGGATGTGAAGCATGAAGTTGAAATGCTTGGATATGCACATTTATTCGATGGCGGAATTTACGGCGCATTGAAAGATTACACCAAGTTTTCAAAGAAAATGATTATTGAAAAGATCATTAAAGACAACGATCTGCGGGGAAATGAGCTGGCCGTATTTGGCGACGGGCCTGATGAAATTCGAGAAGGAAGAAGGGCCGGCGGTGTTTCAGTCGGCATTACGAGCAATGAAGTGCAGCGATTTGGCCATAACCCAGGCAAACGTCCACGCCTTGTCAAGGCAGGCGCACATTTGCTGATCCCAGATTTTTCTCAATATAAAAAACTTGTCAATCTGCTCTTTCAGGAAAGTGTAAATTATGCAAATGCATGACGGGCAAGACCACCAGACTCTTCCTAACCCTGTTTTTACCAATATTATTAACAGTTCTGCTCTCATGCAGGGACGAGAAGCCTGCGGTTAAGGAGGTTTCAACTTACCAGGATAAGCCTTTTTTGCAAGAATTCCATGATGCTTACACACTACCCGGCGGCGATGCCAATAATGATGTAAGGAGCATCGCAGCTGATCAGCAATCAAACATTTGGATCGCAACCGGTGCAGGAATTTATCAGAAAAAGAGAGACGAGCGAGGCTGGCAGGAAGTGATAACAGGCGACGACAAAGGTCCCGCATTCGCAGTTGAACCGGATCAGAAAAACACGGTTTGGCTCGGAAACTGGAATGGCTTATTTGCTTTTAGAAATGGTCAATTAGCGAAAGTGACTGGCCCGAAAGGCCCTATCTCAGCGGTCTGTGCAGCAACTGAAGGCGTGTATGCATTAGGGCCAAATGGTTTTTGGTTTAATGATGGAAAAGGATTTCAGCCGATTAATGACCCAATTGCAAGATCGGTCCGGGACATTGTTTCAGATAAAAATGGTGGGTTATGGATGGCAACGGATGTTGGCTTATATCATTGGACAAAGAAAAAACTCAGCCATTTCTACAAAACTGACGATCTGATCAGCGGTTATGCCAAGGGCCTTGCATTTGATTCAGATCAAAAATTATGGGTTGCCGGACTCGGCGGCATAACCATCCGGGATTCAGATAAGAAGCTAAGTGCGCTCACACCCGAAAATGGAATCCCAACCGTGTTCGCAACCGCGGTTCGCCGCGCACCAGATGGCGCCATGTGGGTTGGAACGCAGGCAGGCGTTGTGCGTTTCAAACCAGACGGAAGTCATTCACTCCTTTTTTCGCGGCGTTGGTTAATGGACGATCAGGTTAACCACATTGCTTTCGACCGGGAAGGGACTGCGTGGATTGCGACCCCGAAGGGCATAAGTGCGATCAGGAAAAGGAAAATGACATTGGCACAAAAAAGTGACTTTTTCTACGACGTTTTAATGAAGCGCCACATTCGCGCTCCGTGGATCGCAGGTCAGGCGCATTTGCGCATTCCGGGCGACACAACTTCCTGGCAGCGCGAAGATGACGACAATGATGGCGAGTACACGGGCAATTATCTGGCTATGGAAAGTTTCAGATATGCTTCAACTAAAAACCCCGAAGCCAGGGCAAATGCTTCCAAAGCCTTCGAATTTCTGAAACTGTTGCAGGAAGTCACGGACACCGACGGCTTTTTCGCAAGAACAATTGTCCCTTCCTCCTGGACGAATGTGCACGACGGAAACCGGACATTTACAGCGCGGGAAAAAGCCGACGAACTGGTTAAAGAGCCGCGTTTCAAGCCTGTGGAAGTTCGTTGGCACAAGTCTAAGGATGGAAAGTGGCTTTGGAAAGGCGACACCAGCAGCGATGAAATGTGCGGACATATGTTCGGATATTATTTCTATTACACATTGGTGGCTGACCATGCAGAAAAGAAGGTGATCGCCAAACACGTTTCCAAAATCGTTGACCACTTAATAAGAAATAACCTCAACTTGACAGACGTCGACGGCACGCATACACGCTGGTCCGTGTGGTCGCCCGGCAAGCTCAACCGCGATCCGGAATGGCTCCCCGACCGCAACCAAAATTCAATGGAAGTGCTTGCGTTCATCTTGCTTACCCACCATATGACAGGTGACAAAAAGTACGAAGATGAATATCTGAGACTGATTAATGAGGAAAAATATCTGGAAAACATGTCGCAGGTCACCAGCCAAAATCCAGCCTGGCTGATCTATTTTGATGTTGTTTTGCAAGCTTATTTATATCCGATTTTCCTTAAATGCGAACGTGATCCAAAGCGCCTGAAATTCTACAAAACGCATTTAAATGAGTGGTTTGGCAAGCGGAAAGGAGATCATAATCCACTCATTAACTTCATATATTGCTATGCATCCGGCGAGCGGGCAGAATTGGCAAACTCCATTGATTTTCTGGTAGATACGCCGCTGGATCTGGTCGATTGGCCCATTGATCACAGCAAACGGGAAGACATTCACATCGTGCGAAAACCAGTGCTCGAAGATCAGCAAGTGAACACATTGCAGCCTGCAAGCATTCGGATGACGGTTCGTTGGGACAAAAATCCGTGGACCGTTGCCGGTGGAAATCCGCAGGTTGAGCGGGAGCCCGTTTTCTGGCTTTTGCCGTATTGGATGGGACGTTACATGAAGATGATTCGAGATTAGATGAAAACATTACTACCAACCATTTTCTGGCTTTTGTTATTAAGCGTGTCTTTTGCCCAAAACAGTGCAGTTAAACAGCAAATGCTGATTTTCCCACAGCAAGAGCAGCACGTTCATGGCAGCAGCATTGTAAGCTTGCCAAACGGTGATTTCCTCGTGGCCTGGTTTCAGGGAAGCGGCGAACGCACCGCCGACGACGTCCGCATCATGGGCGCCAGGCTGAAAAAAGGCGAAAACAAATGGAGTAACCCTTTCCTGATGGCCGATACGCCGCATATTCCGGATCTGCAATCCGGTTTTATTTATGAATGCAGAGGGGAAGTTGTTTTTAATCTGGATTGCGGTGCAAGCCAATCTTTGGGAACAGTCCATTTTACGGTTTAAAACGACAACAGATTACAATGGCACCGGCGCACCGAATTGGACCTGGCAAGACAATATTCTATTAAAGCCAGACAGCGCTTTCGCGACCGAAGTTCAGAAAAAATTCAAAAACCTTCCACGTACTACGGCCGGCTGGGGCGGATATGCGCCGAAATACGACGACATGATCATAGAAGCCGCCAAAGATCCGGTGAAGCGCAGCATTGGCTGGATGACACGGATCAAACCATTACTAATGGAAAACGGTCGCATTATTCTCCCGCTTTATTCCGACGGCTACAATTTATCCATAACCGCTATTTCCGAAGACAACGGCACAACATGGAAACCTTCCCTTCCCATCGTGGGAAGAGGCCCTATCCAACCAGCATTAGGCATTAAAAAGAATGGCAACCTCTTCGCTTACATGCGCGACAGCGGCGACGCACCCAACCGCGTACATTACAGCGAGTCCTCAGACAAAGGGCAAACATGGACCGCCACAAAGAAAACGGACATTCCAAACACGGCGAGCGTAGAAGTGCTGGTTTTGAAAGATGGCAAATGGGCATTTTTAGGCAACGACATTGAAGGCGGCCGCTATCAGCTCAGTCTCCGAATGTCAGATGATGAAGGAAAGACCTGGAAAAGAACATTGATCGAAAATGACAGCTCCCAAAAAGGCAGTTACTCCTATCCTTCGTTAATTCAAACCACCGACGGAATGCTCCACATGACCTATTCCTATCACCCCGAAAAAGACAAAAAATCCATCAAATACACCACCATCAACCCAAAAACCTTATAAAAACCTTTTAGCGAGAAGCTAACGCTTCGTGTAACCTTATTCACAGGCCTCCGCCCGGCAATCCAAAAGCAAAACCCAAACTCCTAAAACCCAAAAAAGCAATGAAAAAAATCACCCAACTGAAACACTACTCATTCCTACTCTTAGCCAGCCTGGCCCTAGTCACCCAAACCACAGCCCAAACTTTCCACCAGGACAAACCTTTCACCCAAGATTACAGTGTCAAATACTACGCGGACGCCAAAACAAACGTGAAACAGGTTAGTGCTGACCGCAACGGCAATGTGCAGATTTTGGGCAAAGACGGTTTGTTACGCCTCGAAAACGCCCAGTTCCTCTATCCTGGCACGATCACGACGGACAACAGTTACCGGTTCATGAAAGACAAAAAAATTGCCGCAATCACAACATATAAAGAGCAATTCACTTACCTGACCGAGTCTGCTGTGGTGAGCAACGCCTGGGCCGGAACGCTATTTTGCAAGCACACATTGCCGCAAGCCACGCTTTTTGCGGGTGGGAATGAATTTACATTCCTGGTTTCTGATGGAAAATCGCTTGAACTGGTGAGAGATTCCAAAACACTGTGGAATGGCAACTTGCCAGACGATAAGGCATTGGATATTGTATTTCAAGCCAATAGTAATATGTTCTGGATTCTGGGCAGCAAGTCTTTATACAGCTTTAATCCAGGTAATAATGCATTAACCAAAGCTTTTTCGGGAAACAATTTCACAGCATTTGATCTTGCCAATAAAGATAAAAACATCGTTATCGGCACGAGCGAAGGCTACATTGTTTTTGATATTTTGACCAAAAAACAAGCAGGAGAAATGCATAATAAACTGCCTGTGAACAAGATTACAGCAGTTAAAGAGATCGCCGGGAAAGTTTGGTTCGGTTCAGAAGAAGGTGCATTTGCACTTCGTGCCGATGGAAAATTCGATTATTACAATGGCGAACGCTGGCTTCCGGGCAATGCGGTCGTTGACATTGCCGAAGGGCCGAAAAAGTCTGCTTTGATATTAACAACCAAAGGATTAGGGCAAATTGAATTCAAATCCATGTCTTTGGAAGAAAAAGCTGCCTATTATAGTGATCAGGTCAGAAAACGCCATATCCGCAACGGCTTCAATGCTTCCGTTGTTGACATGGACCGCGGAAACCTGGCGACCGGTTTTATGCAGGATTCTGATAATGACGGCCTGTGGACTTCCATGTATCTGGGCGGTGAAATTTTCAAATATGCCGTTACCAAAGATCCTGAGACGCTCAAAAATTGTCGCGAATCACTGGACGCAATGGAGCGGTTGTATTCGGTTACGCACATTCCCGGCTTTCCGGCGCGTTCGTTTGAGCGGTCTGGTCATATCAAGGAACTGAGCGATGCCGAGCGCTGGCAGCATGGCGTTGAAAAAGAATGGGACTGGAAATCAACCACGAGCAGCGACGAGATCATCGGTCACATTTTCGCATTTGGCGCAATGGCTGAGCTGGTCGACGATCCCGCTATGAAAAAACGGGCCGTCGCGCTTATCGACACGGTGATGTCATACATTGTTAAAAATGATCTTTATCTGATTGATTTCGACGGAAAACCAACGATGTGGGGCAAATGGAATCCTGAATACGTGAATGCTTTTCCAGTTAATGTGGGCGATCGGAAGCTGAATTCTTCCAACATTGTGTCGATGCTTCAAACCGCTTACCATTTTACCAAAAAAGAGAAATATAAGGCCAAGGCTTTCGAATTAATGAAAAAGCACGGCTATTTTGAAAACATGATGCGGCCTATGAAGGTCATCGGCATGGCGCCGGAAGATGCAGACGAGCATAGCAAGCACATGTCCGACGGCTGGAACCATTCAGACGACGAAATGTATTTTGTGGGTTACTGGGGACTTTACCGCTATGCTTTTAACGACACGCTGAAAGCACATTACAAACAGCAAATCCTCGATCACTGGCAAGTTGAGCGCCCCGAAAAAGAAGGTGCATGGAATATTTTCACCGCATTGACAGGTGTTAAAGATTTTGATTTGAAAGAAGCGGTTTGGTATTTGCAAGAGCACCCGCTCGACCTCATCGATTGGAACATTAAGAACAGTCATCGGAAAGATATCGACTTCATCGCTCCGAATTTCCGCAGACAGACCACCAAAAAAGTGCTTCCTCCCGACGAGCGTCCGATTCAGCGTCATAATGCGAACATGTTCGGTCTCGACAGGGCTGAAAAAGAAGGTGATTCGGAATATAGTGCAGGTGATATCTGGCTTTTGCCTTACTGGATGGGACGCTATCTCGGCGTCATCAGTGGTTCTCAAAAGTAGCCATATGCACATTCAACGTTATTTTTACTTTTTTCTATTAATGTTTTTGCCCATGCTTTCTTGCCAGAGAAGAGT
>NZ_CEEDCD010000023.1:0-390485 GCF_979253085.1 Dyadobacter sp. AC419
GTGTTATGTCCTCTACTCGTTCGGTTGTCGAAGCCGGTATTTAACCGAGCCTCTCATTGTCCGTTCTCTAGTTTTCGCATTTATCGTGAAACGCTTTCGCATTTTTCGTGCGCCGCTTCAGCCGGAAGAATGGCCCGTTTTGAAAAAGCATGGGTTGACTTGCGCCTTACCGAACGGCGCCGGCATGGGAATCGAAAAAGGCTTTAACGATCTTGCACTGCATGATGAGCTGGTAAAAAGCTACGAAGAGATTTTCCCGAAGTTGAAAGAAGCAGGTTATACGACTGTCATTTGTTGTTCCGGAAACAGAAAAGGAATGTCGGACATTGACGGCATGCGTGAATCTCGGCCATCGGACTTCGGAGGCTGATGCCTTCCGCTGAAAAGTACGGCATTACCATGATTATGGAGCTGCTCAACAGCAAAGTGAATCACAAAGATTACATGTGTGACCACACTTCCTGGGGTGCAAGGGCTTTGCGAAATGGTTGGTTCAGAGCACTTTAAGTTGCTATACGACATTTGCCAGCAGTGTCGATCATGGAAGGTGACGTAATCGCGACGATCAAAAAAATATCATAAATACATCGGACATTATCACACTGGGGGCGTCCCTGGCCGGAGATGAGATTGACGAAGGGCAGGAGTTATACTATCCGGCGATCATGAAAGCCATTGCAGACACCGGTTTCGAAAGGATATGTTGCTCAGGAGTTTATCCCAAAAAAGAGAACCGTTAGCTTCGTTGAAACAATGTGTTCAGATTTGTGACATTGCTTAACACGATAACAGCGGGATTGTTTGAATTTACTTTTCAAAAACAATCTCGCTGTCATTGCAATATTTGAAACGCTTACCGATTGGGAAGTTGGCAGGATGGGCATTCGGGATTAATTTGTTTTGATGATAAACCCTCTGGTCGTCACAACTGCAATGATGTTCTTCACTAATAATTTTGAATACACTCGGATTGGCGTCCACCAATTTTTCGCCCCGCCAAAATACACTGGATTTGTCTTTTGTGTAAAATTGTGTGATGACGTGAAAACTGCTTTGCATCCACATTCTTGATTTCTCTCCAGACGAGCATTCTGCAATACAAACACCTGGGCATTGATCAACCGCATATGCATGTTCGAGCGGTCTGAAATGAATTGATGTAATTGAATCGACGCGCATGTCATTTGCAATAATGCCTTTGGAATCGCTGAAATATTTCAAATAGCCGAACTCGCCAATGTATTGCAGATTTTCCAGGATCATGCAGAAACGATGTGATCGCCGCGGTAAACGTGCTTGCTATCTTTATAAAGTCCGCCGTCAACCTTGACGAAATGCTGCGCGTCGTCCGACGAAAACTGTCCATCGCGAAAACACATGCTCGGCGTCCTTACTAAGTGAGCCACCAAGGATCCGGAAAGTTTCAAGAATCAGCTTCCTTAATTAAGTTTCCCTGATAGTACACGACCTGATCATCACCAGCGAATTCAGCAGCACTTTCATAACCGGGAAATCTTTTATCGAAAACTTCGAATGTCTCAGCATTGGCGCTTGTCAATTCATACAGTGATGCATTGCTGAAACCACCATACCAATAAGCCTTGCCATCTTTTACATGATAACCGCGGGGAGTCAGCGCACCTGGTTTGAATCCCGACTTTTTATCAGCGCAGTAAAACAAATTAGAAACAATTGCGAGAAACCCCATGATGATCAGTTTACTTTTTAAATGTTGGTGCTCAGCCATCTTAATGCTTGAATGTTTTTGCACAAAGATTGACCAGACGCCCGCAATTGATTCAAGTCAATTATTTAAAGGACAATTTTCTCTCAAGTGGCAGCATTCAAGTTATATGCATGTCAAAATGCAAATCATGCACAGGATTTTCGAAAGACATAATTCTTTAAAGCAAATGCTAGAAATCAATTTGTTACAACAGATTCTATACAAACGCATCCCGCTTAGAATATGAATAGAAACACTTATCCCTAAGTCGAGCCCGAAATAACTGAATTCTCAGTTAATGTCTAATGCCTTAAACCCAGACATGATTGTTGTATAATTTATATTATGTTAAATAGACTTTCTCTGGGAAACAGATCACCATAACCGATTCAGAAAATTACTGGATACCCTTCGCTCATCCCTTTCTATTAATACATTCACAAATTTGAATATTGATCCCGACACATTTAAGGATCAATGAGCAAACCACTAATTTCAATTGCCCTTTGCACATACAACGGTGACAAATACTTGGCCGAACAGCTGGACTCACTCGTGAACCAGTCTTATCAAAATTTTGAAATTGCTGCCGTCGAGATGACTGTTCAACTGATTCGACGTTTGACATCTTACTCAGTTACCAAGCTAAACATGCCTTCATTAGAATTTTCCAAAACGAAGCCAGACTTGGTTACAATCTGAACTTTGGCAAAGCACTCGGCCTCTGTAATGGAGAACTCATCGCCATCTCAGATCAGGATGACATTTGGAGAAACGACAAACTTGAAATTCAGTATCACGCCATTAAGAACAACTTACTCATTTACTGCGATTCACACTTCATTGACAGTTCCGGACAATCCATGCATTACAAAATGTCCGACAAGTTTAACTTCTACAAAGGCTCACAGCCAGAGGCTTTCTTATTTATGAACTGTGTTTCTGGACATAGTATTTTGTTCCAAAAGTCGGTTCTGCCTTATGCTTTACCTTTTCCAACTGAATATTATTACGATCAATGGCTTGCATTTGTGTGCTGTTGCATGGGATCCATAGATTTCGTAAACGAAGAACTTGTGCAATATCGGATGCATTCAACCAACTGCACAGACATTCTTGCTTTGGGAACAACCAAATTGAAGACTCAACAGAGCCTGGTGGAAGGTTTGTTAAAAGAGAGTAAGTGGCTACAAATATGTGCTTCGAGGGAATCGGCCTCCCAGCATTTGATTACTTCTCTATATCGACAAAGCCTACGAACAAACTCTTCCTTTATTAATATAGCATATGGTCTTAACATTTTGAGGAATAAAACGTCACTTCTTCAAATCAGGAAAAAAGGGAATATCAGTAATTTCTTCTTCGCACTCAGAAAGATTTGGGGCTTGAAGTTCAAGAGGCTTTTGGTAAGGTAAGATGCTGATATCAATTAATAAGACTGTTCAAAATGTTCCCAAGCCTTTAATATCGATAGCATTGTGCGTCTATAATGGCGAGCGTTTCTTATCTGAGCAACTCGATTCAATACTGAATCAATCCTACAAAAACATCGAGATCATTGCCGTGGATGACTGCAGCTGTGACAGCAGTTGGGAAATTCTAAGTGAATATCAGTCAATGGATCCACGGATTAAGATATTTAGGAATGAAGTCAATGTTGGTCATGCTAAAAATTTCGAAAAAGCACTCCGTCAATGCACTGGTCAATACATCGCGTTATCTGACCAGGATGACATTTGGGACTTGGGCAAACTAACCTTGCAAATGACGAACATTGCGAACCATCAACTTATTTATCACGACTCAGCGTTTTTGAATGAAGACGGGTCGCTTATGAACAAGGCGATGTCTGACGTTATAAACCTGTATTACGGCGATGATCCTAATGTATTTCTTTTCTTTAATTGTGTGTCAGGGCACGCTTGCTTATTCCGAAAGGAACTTCTTCCTTTCATCCTCCCCTTCCATTCTGCTTACTATCACGATCACTGGATTGCATATGTGGCAACCAGCCTCGGGTCTATCTCGTATATTCCTCAATGTCTGGTGAGTTACCGCCAGCATTCAGATAGTTCAACCGACATTTTAAACAAAAGAAGTTCCAAAAACATACATTATCATGAAAATAGAGATGTCGCTAAACTGCGGAAAGATTTAGAGTGGATAAAACATTGCGCAGCCTTCTCTCGAAACAAAGATCAAGCTTTTATAAATCGCCTGACCTATCTTTTCGAACGAAGGCTTGTCACATACTTTTTCGCTAGAATATGCAAGGTTGATTTATAAGCATTTCGAAATATTATATTTTATACAGAAAAATCGAAAGTCTAAGAAACTCGCTTTTATCTATCGACAGATTTGGGGATTGAAAGCAAAGCTAATTTGGAGCAGCATTTTTGGAAAATCAAGTTCAAAATCCTAAACACAAAAAAAAGCAGCAACTCTCGTTGCTTCTTTTTCCCATTTTATATTTCTTACAACATTATTCCTCTACACAAGCAACGCCTTTGCCAGCGAATTGTTCAAGGACTCCGTTTACTGTTGTCAAGTTTTCCTTAGCCTCAGCTTCGTCTTTTGCTTGAATTGCTTTTTCGAAGTAAGGTTTTGCTTTTTTGAATTTTCCGCAAACACGGCCTTCAATTTCCTTACCTCTTTGTTGATACTCAGTCATGTTCATGTTATCAACTTCGCCTTTCAATTGAACTGCTTCGTTGAAATAGAAAACACCTAAGTTGTACAGCGCATCATAATTAGCTCCGTCGATTTCCAAAGCTTTTTTGTAACTGGCAATTGCTTTGTCACTTGCTTCTTTTTGTTTTGCTTTCAGATCAGCAAGCTTCTTTTCGTTGCCGGCTGCATCTCCGCTTTGTGCTGATGCTTGTGCTGTTTTCACTTCACCTTCCATCGTTGCGATAGTTGCCAAAGTTTCTTTTTTCTTAGCATTCACATCTGCAAGCTGACGTTTCAAATCGGCGTTTTTCGGTTGCTTCTTGATCAAAGCACTGATACGCTTAACCTCTCCGTCGTAAACTTCAATTTTGCCTTTTTCAGCTTCGAGGTTTTTGGTAAGGCTCGCAGCACCTTTGCTCCCCGACCCCATTTTAGCGCTCAATTGTTTCACGCTGTCAGCCGCAGTCCGTTGCATGTTATCATAAAGAATTGCAAGGTTAACCACGTTCTGAATGTTCTTTGGATCAGATTGTGCCAATGCTTCAAGCTCGCTGATCGCTTTCGATTCGTTACCTGACGCAAGCAAAATGTTAACTACTTCCGCTTTAAGGTCTTTGTTGTTAGGAGATTGAGTCAAACCTTTGTTCAAAGTTTCGATTGCTTTGTCAAAGTTCTTCTCTTCTCTGTACAACTGAGCCAATCCGTAAAATACGCTTGGATCTTTACCGCCATTTGCTGCATATTTCTCAAACTGATCTCTTGCAACGTCCTTTTTATCAAGCTGTTGCGCAGCGATTCCACCATAAAGTGAAGCAAGTGTATCTTTTTTGTTGATCTCTTGCGCAGCTGTGAACATTTCAAGTGCACCATTCAGGTTTTTCGCCTGATATTTCTCGGCGCCTTGTTTTACAAATGCATTGAATAGTTGTGAACCTTCTCCGCCTGCAAGCACGTTTTCAGCTTCTTTGGCAGATTTACCTGGTTCTCCTTTTTTCGTTTTATCCAGCTCAACAACCTTTTTATAAGCTTCCAGAGAAGTTTTAGCTGCGCTAGAATCTACTGCTGAGCCTTGTAAAGCGATGTTTTCATAAAGTTTTGCTCTTTCCATCCAAAATGCCGCTTTCGCGCTGCTTTTCGGATCGCTCATATCTTTATCGCTTTTCTCTTTATCCTTACGAAATTGATCCACCATAGCCTTGTTGACAGCATCATCCTGCGCAAATGCAGCCATGCTGAACAGACTAAGTGCAGAAACAAAAAACAGTTTTTTCATAAATATTAAACTTAGGTTGTGATTGGTTGTTCGCTTAAATATAAATCAATTAATATAATTTTTACAAAAATCATGCCTCTGGCTCGTCAGAAGCGTCATTTTCATCTTCTGCCTCTTCATCGTCTTCATCTTCGATGACGTCTTCATCGTCGTCCCCCTCCTCTATTTGTTCATCAGCTGAAACGATGATCATGTCGGAAGTTCCTTCAATTGCAGGAGAAGTTTTGATCACATTGCCGTCCTCGTCCAATTCTTCCGCTTTTTCATCCGGATCTTTCAGGATGCGTGTTACAGAAGTGATTTCATCAGAGTTGTTCAATCGGATCAATTTCACACCCTGGGTGTTACGTCCAGCCAGCCTGATATCAAGCACACTCATGCGAATGGCGATACCATTTCTGGTAATGATCATTAAATCATCCTGCTCTGTAACTTCACGGATTGCAACAAGTTTACCCACTTTGTCCGTCGCATTCATGGTCGAAACACCTTTTCCGCCACGCTTTGTAATGCGATAACTGTCTATATCAGAACGTTTTCCAAAACCGTTTTCAGACACAACAAGCAGCTGCGCATCTTCGCGATTGATACAAACCATTCCGATCACCTTATTATCCGGATCGTTCAGATTGATACCGCGCACACCGGCCGCAGTTCTTCCCATCGGGCGAACACCTTTTTCATTGAAACGAACAGCGCGTCCGGCACTTGAAGCGATTACAATGTCATTGTCTCCATTGGTCAATGCAACATTCAGCAAGCGGTCACCTTCATTAATAGAAATCGCGATGATCCCGTTTGTTCTCGGACGAGAATATGCTTCGAGCAAGGTTTTCTTAATTGTGCCCTGCTGCGTACACATAATGAGGTAATTATTGTTGATATAATCCGCATCCGATAAAGTACGAACGTTGATCACTGAACGAATCGAATCACCATTTTCTAAACTGATCAAATTCTGGATCGGTCGGCCTTTCGATTGTTTGCTTCCCTCTGGCACTTCGTAAACCTTCATCCAGAACAGCTTACCATATTCTGTAAAGATCAGCAGATAGTTCAGCATCGTAGCCGAGAACAAATGCTCGGTGAAATCAGTGTCTTTGGTTTTCACACCGCGGGACCCTACTCCTCCTCTTGTCTGCGTTCTGTATTCTGCTAATGGTGTTCTCTTAATGTATCCTTCGTTCGAAATTGTAATCAACATTTCGTCATCCGGGATCATGTCCTCATCGCTGAACTCTTCGGCAGAGAACTCGATTTTGGTACGACGCTCATCTCCGTAGCGATCTTTGATTTCGCCCAATTCCGTTCTAATGATGTCAAACTTGCGATATTCGTTGGCAAGAATGTCTTTCAAATCGGTGATCAAAATCATGATCTCTTCGTATTCCTTCACGATCTTGTCTCTTTCAAGACCTGTCAACCGTTGCAGACGAAGTTCAAGAATGGCTTTTGCCTGAATTTCACTCAGTTCGAACGACTCCATCAAACCCGTTTTCGCAATCTCCGGATCACGTGCATTACGGATCAATGTGATTACGGCATCCAGGTTATCCAGCGCGATAAGCAAACCTTGCAAAATATGCGCTCTCTTTTCAGCTTCGCGCAGTTCGTATTCTGTACGACGTGTGATGACAACAATCCGGTGCTCCACATAATGCTTAATCAAATCTTTCAGATTAAGCGTTACCGGGCGTCCTTTAACGAGCGCCACATTGTTCACCCCGAAGCTCGATTGCAGCGGCGTATATTTGAATAAGTGATTTAATACAATGTTTGGAACGGCGTCTTTTTTAAGATCAAAAACGATCCGCATTCCGTCACGGTCAGATTCATCACGGATATCCGAAATTCCATCCAGTTTTTTATCATTAATAAGGCCGGCGATCCTTTCGATCATCGCGGCTTTATTGGTCATGTAAGGAATTTCAGTAATGATGATTTGCTCCCGACCTGTTTTTGAAACCTCAAATTGCGCTTTGGAACGCATGATAATGCTGCCGCGACCGGTTTCAAATGCTGACCTTACGCCTTGGTAACCATATATAATCCCTCCCGTTGGAAAATCCGGCGCCTTAACGTGCTCCATCAATTCCGGAATGGTGATCTCGTTGTTATCAATGTATGCCAAAACGCCATCGATCACCTCTGAAAGGTTGTGCGGCGCCATATTCGTCGCCATACCCACAGCAATTCCGGATGAACCGTTTACAAGCAGGTTAGGGAATTTGGCAGGAAGCACCGAAGGTTCTGACAGCGAATCGTCAAAGTTGGGCTGAAAATCGACCGTGTCTTTTCCAAGGTCGTTCAAAAGTTCGTCAGCAAGTCTTTTCAGCCTTGCCTCTGTGTAACGCATCGCCGCAGGATTGTCTCCATCCACGGATCCAAAGTTTCCTTGTCCGTCAACCAATGGATAACGCAAAGACCACGGCTGGGCCATCCGCACCATTGTGTTGTAAACAGATGAATCGCCATGCGGGTGATATTTACCCAAAACCTCCCCTACTATACGAGCTGATTTTTTATGCGAGCGGTTGTAATTAACCCCCAAATCCGACATCCCGTACAACACACGCCTGTGCACCGGTTTTAGACCATCGCGAACGTCGGGTAAAGCGCGGGAAATAATAACTGACATCGAGTAATCGATGTATGCTCCACGCATTTCATCCTCAATATTAATGGGGATAATGTTTTCACCAGAAGATTCTGCCATAAAGAATTAGAAAAGAATCGAAATTTAAACGAGCAGCTGAAATCCAACTACCCAATGAATTAATACAATAATGTTAGTTCTAAAAAGTCAAATTTCGCTATTTTAAAGCATTCTAACAAACTATCTTTTGTGCTATTTCGACTTTCATTTCGTATATCCGTGATCCTTCGGAAATTACCCGGCTAATATCGTTTCAAAACTTAATTCGCTTCTATGATTAAATTTTAGTTTCTTCCAGCTTCTAACCTAAACGCTTACTTTTTCCCGCTCCATTATGCCGTTATTATTGACATTTATTGCCATTATCGCGCTTATTGCACTCATTGCCTGGCTTAAAATTGACACATTTATATCATTTCTACTTGTTTCCATCGGTTTAGGACTAGCGAGCGGGCTCGATGTTGAAACGGTCAGTAAAGCAATTCAAAAAGGAGTCGGCGGCACATTGGGCGATCTGGTGCTCATCGTTGGCTTTGGTGCCATGCTAGGAAAAATGGTCGCGGACAGTGGCGCGGCGCAAAGAATAACGGATGCGCTCATCGGCCTTTTCGGGAAAAAATACATTCAGTGGGGAATGGCGCTGGCCGGATTTGTGATCGGCATCCCGCTGTTTTATAATGCAGGTTTCGTCATTGTAATCCCGTTGATTTTTATGATCAGCGCAACTGCACGTCTTCCTTTATTATATGTAGGCGTTCCCATGCTTTCTGCATTATCCGTTGCACATGGTTATCTCCCGCCTCACCCCTCGCCTGCCGCCATCGCCAGCCAGCTGAATGCGGATCTTGGTCAAACCCTTTTATACGGAATTATCGTTTCCATCCCGGCCATTGCAGTGGCCGGTCCGCTTTTCGGGAGCACATTAAAACGCTTTCAACCCAAGCCGGACGAAGATCTTTTTAATGTAAAACCTCGTCCTACTGCCGAGTTGCCTGGCCTGGGAATCAGTGTCATAACCGCTTTACTTCCTGTGTTTTTGCTAACCTCCATGTCGGGAGTCAAACGCATTTATCCTGACAATAAAATAATCGGATTGCTTGCTGAGCCCTATTTCGGGATGCTGATCTCTGTTTTGTTTGCTGCTTATGTTTTAGGAATTCGTCGCGGGATGAATATGAAAAATGTCAGCAAATCAATGGAGGAAGCATTTAAAGGTGTTTCCGTTATCCTGCTGATCATTGCCGGAGCGGGTGTTTTTAAAGAAATCATGACCGCCAGCGGTGTAAGCACATTCATTGCCGAAAGTCTGAAAGGCGTCGACATTTCGCCATTATTACTAAGCTGGGGAATTGCTGCAATTATCCGTGTTTGTGTTGGCTCAGCCACGGTTGCCGGACTCACAACGGTGGGCATACTTTCACCACTTTTAGTAACCTCTGATGTTTCGCCCGAATTGCTTGTATTGTCCATTGGATCAGGGAGTTTAATGTTTTCCCACCTGAACGACGGCGGTTTCTGGCTCTTTAAAGAATACTTCAATCTGAGCATCAAAGACACGCTTTTGACCTGGTCTGTGATGGAAACAATTGTGTCTGTAATGGGATTACTGGGCGTTTTAGTGCTAAATTTGTTCGTGTGACCAATCCTGAATGAGTGAATGATTGAATGACTGAATAAGCATTCTCATTCGGTCATTCACTCATTCAAAATTTCACATTCACTCATTCACTCAATAATCATGGATACTGCTGAATCAAACTTCGCTGCCTTAGGCCTTAACTTACCGCCTGCGCCTAAGCCACTTGGCGTTTACAAGCCGCTTTTAATTGTCGACAAACGCTGGGTTTACGTTTCTGGCCACGGAACTGTGCAGGACGACGGAACACTCATTAAAGGCCGCATCGGAAAAGATATGGATGCAGATGCGGGCAAGCTGGCAGCCCGCCAGGTTGGATTAACGATCCTTTCAACATTGAAAGCAAACCTGGGCAGCCTTAACCGCATCAAACGCGTGATAAAAGTTTTAGGAATGGTTAACTGCACGCCTGATTTCGAAAAACATCCTTTTATTATCAATGGTTGCAGCGAGCTTTTTGCCAAAATTTGGGGCGAAGAAAACGGAATCGGCGTAAGAAGCGCCGTAGGAATGGGAAGCCTTCCCGACAACATTCCGGTGGAAATTGAAGTGATGTTCGAGCTTGAAGAAAAATAGGTTGAATGAATATTAGTTCAAATTCACTCATTCAATCAGTCAATCATTCACTCCTTAAATAATGTGGTTTCAACTCAAAAATCCAGAGCGCGTCATCTCGCCTTCACTCCTGTTTTATAAGGATCGCATTGAAAATAACATTCGTGGCATGGTCAAAATCGCGGGTGACGCAGATCGGCTTATCCCGCATGTGAAGACGCATAAATCTGCCGAAATCGTAAAATTGCAGCTTTCGCAAGGCATTAATAAATTCAAATGCGCCACCATTGCAGAAGCAGAAATGCTCGCAGATTCTGGCGCAAAGTGGATTTTGTTGTCTTACCAAATGGTTGGACCGAACATTGAACGGTTGTTTGCATTGCGCGAAAAATTCAGCGACGTCACATTTGCGTCTTTGGTTGATAACGAAACGTCAGCCGACCAGTTGAACGAAGCCGCAGTTGCTAAGGGCGCTGTTGCGCATGTATTTTTAGACGTGAACAATGGTATGAACCGCTCCGGACACGTGACGGACGAAACCATATTATCGCTCTATCGCTACATTTCGACGCTTTCAAATGTCTCATTTGAAGGCGTTCACGTTTATGACGGCCATTTGCGCAATCCGGAATTCACCGAGCGCAAATCGGAAGTGGATCAGGCTTTTGAGAAAGTGCTGCCTCTTTTTGATCTGATCAAAACGCATACTGGCGCAGAGCCGATGATCATTGCAGGCGGGTCACCGTCTTTTACGGTCCACGCCCTGCGTCGCGAATGTCTTTCTTAGCCCGGGCACAAATGTGCTTTGGGACTGGGGTTACGGCGACCGGTTCGATGGTCAGCCATTCGAGCATGCCGCTCTGGTCCTTACGCGCGTCGTTTCCAAGCCAGCTGCGGGCGTCGTTACTATTGATCTTGGGCATAAGGCAGTTGCCGCCGAAAATCCGATTGAGAACCGCTTCAAATTACTGAATCTGAGTAATTACAAAGTGACAGGCCAAAGTGAAGAGCACGGTGTTTTGGAAGTTGGTCAAGAAGTTTGGGACGCGGTGCAAATCGGTGATGTGCTGTATGCACTGCCCTTTCACATATGCCCGACCGTTGCCTTGCACGACTTCGCCTCGGTGATCGAAGACGGGCAGGTTACTGATGAGTGGAAAATCGTTGCGCGCAACAGGCGCATAACCATTTAATTATCAATCCTAAACCAATAAAAATGTTTCTTTTCGACGCGCACCTTGACCTTTCCATGAATGCAGTGGAATGGAACCGCGACCTCACACAAGATCTGCATGCAATACGGCAGCGGGAAGCCAATATGACCGATAAGCCGGATCGCGGCAAAGGCGTTGTGAGCTTTCCTGAAATGCGCAAAGGAAATATTGGCATGTGCGTTGCAACCCAAATTGCGCGCTTTGTAAAACCTGACAGCAAAATCCCCGGCTGGCATTCACAAGCCCAGGCCTGGGCGCAGACGCAAGCGCAGATTGCCTGGTATAAAGCGATGGAAGAAGCCGGCGAGATGAAACAGATCGTCGATCTGAAAGGTCTGCACGCACATTTGCAGCTTTGGCAAAATGCGGAATGGACTGAAAACCTGCCGATCGGATACATTTTAAGTTTAGAAGGAGCGGATTCGGACTTATCTCGCTCAAAAACCTGGAAACCGCATATCAAATACGGTCTCCGTGCGATTGGGCCAGCACATTACGGGCCGGGCGTTTATGCTTATGGAACGGATTCGGATCAGCCGCTTTCCCAAAAAGGTAAGGATCTGCTGGTGGAAATGGACAAACTGAATATGATCCTCGATGCCACGCATTTATGCGACACGGCATTCTGGGAGGCAATGAACATTTACAAAGGGCCCGTTTGGGCAAGTGATAATCTTGTCCGGAAAATGACCGCCGCATAACAGGCAAGTTTTCCGACGAAATGATCAAGGAACTGCTTGAAAGAAAAGCGGTTATCGGGATGGCCTTCGACGCGTGGATGATGGTTCCTGGCGGGGTTCGTGGCAAATCCACACCCGAAAGCATGGGACTGACCATTGCGCATGTTGCCGAGCACATTGATCACATTTGCCAGATTGCAGGAAATGCACTGCACGTCGGCATAGGCTCGGATCTGGACGGCGCTTATGGTAAAGAGCAGCTCGCCCATGGACCTGGATTCTATCTCCGACCTGCAATCGATTACCGGAATTCTGGGAAAAACGTGGTTATTCTGCAACCGACATTGAGCAAATTATGTGGCGTAACTGGGTGGATTTTTTGGAGCGGAGCTGTTGAAATTGATTTGCTTAGAAAAAATCTAATCAATCTCTTAATATTATAATAAAGTGTTTCAGGAAAAAGCTTTGCAACTTACATCATCGTTGCAGAGCTTTTCTTTTGCACTCCATTTTAAAGATCTTTTAACATTTCTTATCTGGAATTATTATAAATAAACAGCATCTTTGATTAAAGTGTATGAGCGCATCATTTTGCCGACATGCATTGCCATTATCCTTCATTTTCAGAACCCATGCGTAATACATATAAGATTTCATTTCGCAACCAAAATAAAGAACAATAAATCCTTCCAGAGACTGCACGATTGCCTTAAACAGCTTAATGTAAAACACTGGGCTTACGATTTTCAGGATTTATTGCTGACCCTTACTTCCCGAACTTTCGGATTTCTCGAAGATCCAGGCTGTTGCTGCGCTCGGCAGGTTATGTCTGCCACTTTGTAAAACTGGAAAACCTTAGCGAAGCAAAAGGACTGGCAATGAGCTGATCACAATGCTTTTTCTCTGATCAGGTTTCTTTTGGCCTGCTGGATGTGGCGCTCGTTATGTGCGATGAGAAATTGAAAAACGTCTCCGAGTTTAAGCTTGATAAGCTTTTGTAATTGACGTTGGTATCTTAATACGCGTTTCAGGTCCTTTGTCCGGGCCTGACGCAATCGAAAAAGTCATCTCCTCCTGCTGCCTGATAAATTCTCCTATAACTTCCGCAGCATTCAATGTCGAAGGCGGAGTGTGCCCTTTCATTGCTTTATACTTTGTTTTTCCCGTCTGTGGATCCATCATTTTGGTAAAATAAGCGCCGAACCAGGAGCTCTTGAAATCCGGATTTTTACTGTTTGGCGAGCTAGAAAGCTTTTCATGAATGTGCGGATGATAAAAATTCCCGTAACTGTTCAGGTGGTCGAGACATTGGGCAATGCTCCATCCACCCGTTTCCGAGGGCGCGTTTAAGGATTCTTCACTTCTATTTTGAAAAAGCGCCACTGCGTCCGAAATATGGCTTTCGACTTTATTTTCTAGGCGGAAAAGCAGTTCTGATTTGTTTACCGGTTTCATATTATATGATTTATAATGCAAAACTGCATCCGGCAGCGCATTAAAAGATTGGTAAAAACCAACATTTCAGATCTTAATCTTATTCAAAAGCAGCGAATCCACAACGCCACCAAACGATGGCGGATACATTAAAGCCAGCGTCGCCTCGCGGTTTTGATCATCAAAATAATAAACGCGCTGAATGCCTTTTACAACAAAATAAAGATATCCCTCCACTGCCCCGGCGGCAGTGACAACTTCTTTTCTGCCAGACGCATATGGCTTCCAAACAGCAGTAAATGCATTCCAATCATCATCAGAAAGCGGCCTCACGGCATTCACTAGAACGCGAAGGCCTTCTAACTGGTCAGCATGCTGGTTTACGGAATATGCGTCTGGCACAACCTGTTTCAGTTTCTAGAAAATACTAAACGGTCATTCCCCCACAGGAGAAACCATAAAGTTAAGAAAATGAAACACTTCATCCTGACTTCTTATGTGGTTTCGTGCAGCGGAAAGATCGTCACCGATTTTTATCGTATACGCAGTGTCCGGCAGTGCTTCAAACATGTCCTCATCCGTCGTGTCGTCGCCAATGGCCAGAATGAAGTCGTAATCGCCGTTTTCCACAAAAGCACGTGCAGCGGTTCCTTTGTTAAAAGCGGTTTTCTTCACTTCAACAACCTTACTGCCGTCAATAACTTGCAAGTTCAATTCCGGCTGAATGTAGTTTTTCAACTGCCATAGCAACTCTTGCGCACGTCGTTGCGCGTATTCTTTCTCGTCAGCTGTGCGGTAATGCCAGGCCAGCGACGTTTCCCTTTCTTCTACAAAGGCACCCGGGCATCTTTTCGCATACATATCCATAATGGGCCGAATGCTTTCCTTCCAGTTCTCCTCATAATTTTCGTTCAAAACCCACTCCTCCGTTCCCTTTGTACGGATAAGTGCGCCGTGTTCGGCAATGATGTGAACGGGAAGATCTCTGAAAAGCTGATCCAGAAAATACCGGTCGCGTCCGCTGATAATGATCACCGTATCGCGTTTCGCAATTTCCAGAATCAGTTTTTTAACATCCTCAGAAACAATCGCTTGTGCAGGATCGGGCACAATGGGAGCAAGTGTTCCGTCATAATCAAAAAAGAGGATGCGGTTCGTTGAGGTTTCGTAGCCCTGCGGATGCCGTCTATTCCTTTATTGGTTAAAAAAACCTGTCTCAGGCGTTCGTGTTCTTGTTCTAGCATTGTCATTTGGGTAAAAAAGTCATTGGTCCAGGTGAAAACGTCATAATCCATGATCCGTTCGCGCATGGCATCCATCCTTTTGGTCTGTTCATCCTCCGGCATTTCGAAGGCCTTCTTAATGGCGTCCGCAATGTCCTGCACGTCCAGCGGGTTAATGATCAGCGCTTCGCCAAGCTCGGCCGCCGCGCCTGCCATTTCGCTTAATATCAAAACACCCTTACGGTCTTTCCGGCTTGCCACATATTCTTTACAAACAAGGTTCATCCCATCCCGCACGGGTGTAATAAGCGCCACATCGCTTGCCGTGTACATGCCCACGAGCTCGTGATAAGCCATTGAGCGATATTGATAAATAATCGGCTGCCAGTAAATATTTCCAAAATCAGCATTAATGCGACCCACAGTCTGGTCAATCTCAGATTTCATTTGCTGATATTGCTCAATGGTGTCGCGCGATGGAACGACAACCATGACGAACGAAACTTTCTCATGCCACTCAGGATAGCGTTCCAGAAACCGCTGAAAGCCGCGCAACCGGTGAATGATGCCTTTGGAATAATCGAGGCGGTCCACGGAGAAGATGATTTCTCGTTTAATGACTGCCGGGCCTCATTTCTGGCTTCTGCAACCTCAGGTTCGTCATATGCGCTGTTGAATTTCTCGAAATCAATGCTGATCGGAAATGAATCGATTTTTACGATCCGGTTGCTCATATTAATGTAATGCAGCTTATTGCCATAACCTGAAACCAGTCTGGCCGCTTTCAGAAAATATTCTACATAATCATTTGTATGAAACCCAACGACATCGGCGCCTAATATGCCGTCCACAATGGCCTTGCGCCAGTTTACGGGCAGCAGTCGGAAAAGTTCGAATGATGGAAAAGGAATGTGAAAGAAAAAGCCGATCTTATTGTCCTTATGCTTTTCCCTGATCATTTGCGGCAGCAGCATTAGTTGATAATCCTGCACCCAAACCACATCTCCCGGCCGGATTATCTCACTTACTTTATCAAAGAAAAGCCGGTTAGCAACCTGATAAGCGTCAAAATAATCGTCTTCGAAGCGGGCAAGCGAGGGAAAATAATGGCATAAAGGCCAAATAAGGTTATTGCAAAATCCTTCGTAGTAATTTTCGTTGAGACGTCTTCGGAAATAAACACGGGATGTGCTTCAAAGTCGTCGTTTGCAAGTGTCTGGCCTTCCAGCTCTTCCTGCGTATTTTCGGAAAAACCGACCCATTGGATCTTTTCCTGAGATGAAAATGCGATGCCCGTTTGCTCCTTTACCAATGACAGCACGGCCGAAACGAGCCCTCCTGAATTTTGAAATAATTGCACCTGATCGTTCTCGCGAACGATTTTGAATGGTAATCGATAGGCAACAATTATTAATCTTCCTGATTCATTTTTTGATTTTAAATTTTCCAGTAGCAACCCCAATAAAGTTAAAAAACCTGTGCCATGCGTCATTTTCGCGTACCAAAAACGAAAAATTTGATGTGGTCAGGATTTGTATTAGCTTAGCACCTGCAACCTCTTTCATCATTTTATCAGGAACCGATTCATCGAGGCACCAGCTGTTTTGCAGCTGATTGCAAGCAGATTAATTCTGCTGTTTTCCATACATTAAAGTGATGAATGAACACAAATACGGGTTTCAAAGCCTTAGATTAGTCAAGGACTACATTGTGTAATCGCAGATTAATACTGTGCCACTCTTTGTTGTGGGTTGCAGGCGGCCCGAAATGGCCGCCACTTTTTTTGCCTGATTCCAATTGCTATGCTCGCTCCGGTACGAATCCGGTTAACTAATTATTTAAATGAAGGGCATATTTACGCTTTCTATTCTGCTTGTCTCCCTCCTTACGACAGCTTTTCCGGCTGTTGCCCAATTTGAAAACATGGTTAATAAAACCCACGCAGCACGTTATACGGAGATGCGCAAGTTTATCAACATGTACATTGCCGAGCCGGATACGATTGAGTCCTTCAAATCCATTGCCCGGCTCAAAGCAGTCGCCATTGCGCATAATGACAACGATCTGACTCTTGAAGCGGATCTGATGCTGATCATGCTGAACTGGGAAATCCATCGCAGGGAAGTCGCTTATCAAAAACAACATATCAGAAGTCTGCATGCCATTATCAATGTGGCAGCCAAGGAAAATAACACGCAGATCATTATCCGCGCACACCGTTTTCTGGCTCAATATTACTGGTACAGAATCCAAAAATTATGAGCGTGCTTTTGACCAATATCTGAAAATCCATACACTGTTAAAAAACGTATCCGGGAAAGATTTTCCTGAAAAGTCCTTCATACTGACCCAGATCGGGGAAGCTTATTATTTTTTCGCTGATTACAGAAATGCAATCCGCTTTTCCAGAGAGGCCATTACGGTGGAAGTGATTCGGGAGCAGCGCGGCGTGCATAACATTGCCATGAACACGATCGGGTTAAGTTTATGTGAAGATCTCCGAGTTGGACTCAGCTGACTATTATTTCACCAAAATCCTAAACAACATTGATCTTGACGACTTCAACGTCTGGAAAGGAATTGCGCAGGGCGATCTTGGACACACCGCTTATCTCCGTGGCAACTATGCACGCGCCACGCCGCTCCTAAAAGCCAGCATTGATCAGGCCATCATTATATCCGACCGCGCCCAGGCGGCTCAGTTAACGACTTATCTGGCTGACATCCTGATCCGTGAGAATAAAATCGCCGAAGCCGAAAAGACAATGCTGGAAGCCAGGAAACTGGCAGAGGTCGGTGAAAATCCAAGACCCCTGGAACAGATTTACCAGGTTGCCGCAAAGGTGTATGCCGCAAAAGGCAATCTGCATTTGACCAATATTTATCTAGACTCATCCAATCAAGCGCAGAACATTAAAGAAAGGAATTTCAATGCACTGCAAATGCTGCGGGCAAGTGAAAAGGCCCAGTTAACCGCGCATAGGGCGGTTATGGAGCGGGTTGCGGCAGAAAAGCAAATCAAGACGTTAGAAAGAAACATTCTGTTGGTGCTTGTGCTCTTGCTGGTGGTGATGGCTTTGTATTTTTATAAAACATATTATTACAAAAACCTCGAAAAACAGCGCCTTGTAAATGATCAGCTTAAAAAGGCGGAGCAGGAACTGAACTTTGCCACGATGCAGCTGGAAGAATTTACGAGAAGCATTTCCGAGAAGAATCAGCTGGTCGAAGAGCTCAGCGCAAAGTACGGCAACACCGCCAGCGAGGAAACGATCCAGGAATTACAAAAGATCACGATCCTGACCGACGAACAGTGGGAATATTTCAGAAATCTTTTTGAAAAAATCCATGTGGGTTACCTTTCCCGTCTGCGTGAAAAACTGCCCGGCCTCACCCCTGCCGAAGTCCGGTTTATGGCGCTCGCCCGACTCAATCTCGGCTATAAAGAAATGGCCAGCACACTGGGAATTTCGGTTCAGAGTGTGCGCGTGATCCGGCACCGGATCCGCAAAAAGCTGAACCTTCCCGAGGAGGCAGATCTCAAAGATGTGATCGCGACGATTTAAAGTGCGTGCGTGCATATTTTTCTTTGCGCGTCAAGTAACAGTCAATCAAGCCGTTTCAAATTGGAATGTTTTTGGAATGCCCGATATCTACGCATTAACGGAGCTATTTCTACATTTGAACTGTCAGACCTACTTACTCAAACCCCATGCGCACCGCCAAGTCCAGGTATTTCCTTTTACAATCTTTTATCCTCGGCCTTTTATTGATCTTATCCGTTTGCAGGTGGCATAACGGGCAGGTTGCACAAGCTCAAAAAAAGATCCGATTAATGCAGGTTATGTCGCAACAGATCAGCGCCCGATAACCGCCCGGCCATACTGACTATATCATTACCTAAACCCTCCCCGAAAATTCCTAAACACTTAAACAAAAATGCCCTGGATGATTTGATCGTCCAAGGCATTTTGTCTAAAAACCATTGTCTGCAATGCTGTTTAAGCGAAAAGCAGGCTTAATGCAGCACCGGTTCCAGCGCTTCTTCTTCACTGACCACGTGCTCAATGGAAGGCGGCAACAGCTTGTACATGACGGGCGTTACCAAACGCGAAAGCAATGTTGAACTGATCAATCCACCGATTAAAACGAGTGCAAGCGGCGAATAAAGTGCGCTGTATTCGATCACAAGCGGAATTAGGCCACCAATGGCAGTCATAGATGTCAGCAAGATCGGAACGAAACGAATTTCGCCCGCTTCAATGATCGCCTCTTCTATTCCTTTGCCTTGCGCCCTCAGCTGATTGGTAAAATCAACAACCAAAAGTGAGTTTTTGACCTCAATCCCAACCAATGCAATGAATCCAATGGTTGCCGTAAAAGACAGCGTTTCGCCGGTTAGGAAAAGCATCGCCAGTCCGCCCACAATGCCCAGTGGGATTACTGAAAGCACAATGAGAATGCTTTTGAATGTTTTGAATTCCAAAATCAACACGCCGAGGAAGCCGAACACGGTTACCAGAATAATCAGTCCTAATCCCCCAAAACTCTCTTCCTGACTCTCCTTTTCGCCCGCGACCGTGAATGTCTGGCCTTTTTCGAATTTGAAATTATTGAGCTTCGTCGTGATCTCTTCGTTCATGCGCTGCACATTGTAGCCGGGCTTTGCAAATGACGAAACGGTCACATAACGGTCCTTATCATAATGTCGGATCTGGTTAGGCGAGCTCTCAAATTCGATGGTTGCAACGTTTTTCAGTGGAATGTTGGCTCCTGAGGCAGCTGTGACATATAATTTGTCAAAAACACCATAGTCCTGAATCGTCGCATTTCTTGACACCGAAACATTGACATTATAATTATCGGCTTTACCAACATCTTCCCGGTAAGTCGCAACATTTAAGCCTGCTGCGCCTAGCCGCACAGTGCGATCTATATCGGCGGAGGAAATGCCCAAAGTCCCGGCTTTTTCCTTATTAATGTTCACTTTCAGGTCCGTTGGCTGAACGAGCAAAGGATTGTTGACATAAATTGTCCCCTCAGTCTTACTCAGCATTTCTGCCACACGGAATGCAGTTTTGCGCAGATCGTTAAGATCTTCTCCATAAATGCGATACGCAAGCGGCGCTTCAATAAGTGGGCCTTGTTCAAAATCCTTCACCTTTATTTCGGCACCCGGATAACGCTCCAATTTCTTCCGCAAACGCTCAATAACCTCTACTTTTTCGTGCGTTTCCAAGCCTTCGACCTGCACAAAAATTTCTGCAAAATTCTCACTTTCATTGCGTTGGATCACATTATAGTAAACCCGCGGATTGCCCTTGCCCACATTGGTTGCGAACGACGTAATAAGCGGCTCCTGCTTCAAAACCCCTTCCACATAACGCGTTACCTGATTGGTTTTTTTCAAATTAGTCCCCTGCGGCGTTTCAATATCGATCAAAAACATCGGCTTTTCAGATTTCGGAAACAAGCTGTTGCCGATCAGCGGCACTAGGGCGAGCGAACCTGCGAATATAAGACCTGCTAGCACCAATGTTGTTGCAGGCCATTTCAGCGCCTTATCCAACACACTTCCGTAAGTTTTGTGAATGCCTTTTTTCATGCCTCTCAATAAAAAGTTACCATCCGCACTTGCATGACGTTTCAATATAACGCTCGACAAGAATGGCACAATGGTAAGCGACACGAGCATGGACGCAAACACGGTTGTGATCACCGAAAGTGGGAGACTCCGGATAAAATCACCTGCGCCTTCTGGCAGAAAAACCAGTGGAAGAAATGCGAAAATGAGCAGAATTGTACAACCTACAACGGCCATTCCAATTTGTGAGGACGCTTTTACGGCCGCATCCACGCGATTGTAACCGAGCCGCAGATAACGCTCAATATTCTCCACAACCACAATGCTGTCGTCGACCAAAATGCCAAGCGCGACGATCATGCCGACAATGCTCAGCTGGTTAATGTTATAACCGAGCAAATTCATAATTGTAAGCCCGATGCTCAGCGAAAGCGGAATCGAGATCATCACAACAAGTGACGCGCGTGTTCCCAAAGGCAGCAGCGTTAAAAGCACAAGCAAAATCGCGATGCCGAAGTCTCTTGCAAAATGTGACAAACGCAGATCCACACTTTTTGCCTGATCAAAAACCTTCACCAGATCAATGTTCGCTGGAAGCTCTTTCTCAAATTGTTCAACAATGGGCGAAACCTGATCCTGCACGGCGATGATATTCTCGCCTTCCTTCTGGCTCACATTTACAAAACTGCAACGGAAACCGTTCAGGCGTGTAATGTGCGTTTCGTCTTCATAACCCAGTTTGACATCTGCCACATCTTTCAGGTAAACGACTTTGCCGCCCGCCGTGGAAACAATGGTGTTGGCCACTTCGTCCAGTGTCCGGTAATTTCCGCTGGTTTTAATGTTCAGCTTCTTCGTGGCCATGCTGATGCTGCCACCGGGAATGTTCACATTTTCGCTTTGTAATGCGCCGATAATCTGATTTTGTGTGAGTTTTTGCTGCGCTATTTTTTGCAGATTCAGGCTCACATTCACCTGACGTTCCGGAAATCCCGCATAGTCAACCTTTTTAAGCGATTTGATCTTTTCAAGGCGCTCCTTGAATTCCTTCGAGTATTTCTTTAATTGCGCATAGGACGCATTTTCGCTGATCAATGCATATTGATAAATGCTTACGTCCGAGGGAATCTGCTTGTTAATGCGGATATCATTAATGTCCGCGGGCAGACTACTTCTCAAACTGTTGATCTCACGAACGAGCTCCTGATATTTATCGTCGGGATCGCTGCTGTATTTATACTGCACCTGCATGACAGCAAGCCCGTCACGGATGTCCGTAATCACGTGTTTCATGTCGTCGAGCTCGTTGATCTTCTTCTCCATCGGATCCACAACAAGCTGTTCTACGTCTTTTGGACTGGCGCCGGGATAGACAATCACCACCGTGAATTGCGGCGGATGAATATCGGGGTCTTCACTCCTGGGCATCGAAAGCAGCGAGTAAACGCCCAATGCTAACACTGCTAGAAAGATTACCAGAGTGAATTGGTAATTTTTGACAGCAAATTCAGGTAATTTCATGACGTTAAGGTTTGAATGTTACTGCACTATTCTGATCGCTGAACCGTCTGCCAGATAAGCGGAACCCTCGCGGATAATTTGTGCGCCTGCATCGACACCTGTGCGAATAAAAGCCTTCTCCCCTTGCAAAAAAGCGACTTTCACCTGCTTTTTCACGGCCTTACCCTGCGCAGCTACGAATACGAAAGCGCTGTCGCTTTCCCCTTCAATTAATGCGTCAACCGGAATGGAAATAAGGTTGGTTTTTTCTTTTCGGGTAAATGCTAACCTTCGCAAAAAGTCCGTTTGCGAGCTTGGCTGGCTGCTTATCAATCCTGATCTCGGCTTGGTAAAGTCCCGAAGTGGCGTCGCTTCCTTGCGATAAAGCTGAAATGCTTCCTGAAAAAGTCTGCGGATAAGCGTCAAAGGTGATTTCGGCTTTTTCACCGCCTTTTAAGCGGGTCCAGTCCTTGTCAGTCAGACCACATTTGATTACCCAATCTTTGTTACTGGTGCTCGTCAGGAACAGAATCGGCACGCCGCCCTGCACTTGCTCACCTGCATTCTGCAATTTCTTAATGACAACGCCGTCTGCATTTGCATAAATTTTGGACTGCGAAAGATTAAACCGGACAATATCCAATTGCTTTTCTGCGACATTCAGCGACGTAAGGCTGTTTTCAAGCTGCTCTTTTGTATTAACGCTGTCTCGATACAAATTCTGCGTGCGCTGCGCATCGCGTTTTGCTTTCATAAAGTTCTCCTCAGCCTGTGCCATTTGCGCGGCTATTTCAGTTGTATTCAATGTGGCAAGCAACTGCCCGGTCCGCACACGATCGCCCTCTTTGACCAAAATATCCCTGATAATTCCACCAACCTTAAATGAGAGATTCGCTTCGTTATCAGAGCCCAGCAAGCCGGATGTTTCAACGGGTTGTGACTGGCTCAACGCCGCCGAACTAATGATTTTGACCGGAATCGTGCTGTCAGTCTGCTCCACCTTTTTTGCTTCTTTGCAGCTTGCCAAAAACAGCGCGGCCAAAGCAATGGTGAGAATAATGCTTGTTTGAAATGTTTTTTTCATGACTTATTAATTAGAAAATAAATAGCTGGCTTGGGCGCGTTCCAGCTCAGCGGAACGACTTTGCATATTCATGTAGGCAATGCTTTGCTGCAACTGATCGCTAATGAGTCGGTTTTGCGCATCAAGCAGTTCAATGTAAAGCAGTTGTCCCTCGCGGTAAAGTTTTTGCTGATCCTGATAATACTGCTCCGAAAGTGCCGTCTGACTCCTGGAAGCCTGATGAAGTTTGATGGATGCATTCAGTTTGTTAGAAGCCGTTTGCGATTGCAATTCCAGCTGCTGCGACACCTGACTGATCTGTTCGCCCGTAACTTTTCCGTCTAGTAATGCCTGCTTCGTCCTGTATTGCACGCGGTTTCCTGCAAAAACGCGCCAGTCCAATGTTAATCCAAACAAATAGTAACGCGTTATCATTATTGAAATTAAGAAAATCACCCTGCGAACCCAGGTCTATAAACGTAGCCAGTTTTGGTAATGATGAAGCCCTGGCAAGCTGGCCAGATAAGGTGTTAATTTTGGAAAGCGATTCGAGCTTAATCAACTCTTCTCTTCTCGCAGACGCTACGGCCGCAGAGCCAGGCTCAACCTGCGGCGTATCCCTGGCGTCTATTTTCGTTTCCAAAGGGCTGTTTAATAAAAAATTAAAATAAGCAGCAGCGCTTTGTGACTGATATTTTGCTTCTTCCCATCTTGCTTCCAGCCCGATCAGCTCATTCTCGGAGCGGCTCACCACCGTGCGTATTGCTTTATCATTACTGACCAGGACGCGGTTATAGCGAAGGTTTTCCCTGGCCAGCGCCACAGCACTTTCCAGAATGCGAACCGCTTCTTCTGATTGCAGGTAAGCATAGTAACCGAGCTTGATCTCTTTCACTAGCTCTCGCTTATAAACCTCATAATCAGCTTGTTGCAGGTTGATCTGCTCTTTTCTGATCTTCGTGTTATACCCGATTTCAGGGTTATAAAGCGGCAGTGATGTCCTGAATTTGGCGTCGTAATAGTTGTTCGGGTTGAATGTCTGGTTCACATTCTCGACCTGTGGAAAAGCAGTGGAATTGGTGAGCTGGTTCAGCGACGAATAAACCGGATTGAGCAGGTCACCGATCGGGATGCTGATTTTCCGGCCTCCGCGCGAATCGAGATAAGAGGTGTTAAAGTTGACTTCCGGCAAAAAATAACTTTTCGCTTCTTTCAGCGCGTACATGCTCTTTTGTAACAAAAAATCCTGCTGTCGCAGTCCCTGATTATTTTTGAGCCCCTGGGCAATGTAGGCTTCCAAAATTTTGTCTTGTGCTCGCAATGGTTGAGCCAAGCACACGATCATTGCAATAAATGCAATTTGCCGTCGCAGGCGTAGAATCCGTCTATTCATGTAAATGACGTTTATTTAGTAAACAGTGTTCATTACTGGGGAAATTTTTTTAGGCTTTCATGTTTTCAATAAAAAATTCAAGAGAGCTTTCCATCATCTTTTGCATTAAATCATCAGGCATCTGCATCACGCACAACCGCTCACGCACATGAAGCGAAACAAGCCCGTGCGTGTAAGACCAAACGGTCATTGACAACACATATTTATCAGCAGGTTTAATCAGCATTGCTTCCAGACATTCGGCTATGGTGTCCACCACATATTCAAAAGCACATTCGCCGGCGTCCCATTTTTCTTCAGACTTGATCTGCGACAGCGGAGCCCGCATGATGAACATCAGATCGTAGTAATCGGGGTTTTCCATCGCAAACCGCACATAGGACTTCGCAACGGCAACGAGCCTTTCATACGGATTTTTAATGACGTCATGCTTTCTGAATTCTTTAAAAAGCATGGCAAATCCATTTTCATGGATCACGTAAAAGATCTCGTCCTTATCCTTGAAATAAAGGTAAATCGTGGCCGGGCTGTATTCAATGTCCTCCGCAATGTTCCGGATCGACGTTTTGTCATAGCCTTGTTTCAAAAACAGCTGGGTTGCCGATTCAATGATAAGATTTCTCATATCCTGCTTCTCCCGCTCTTTTCGCTCCTTAATCGCCATGTTATCTTGATTTCGATGTAAATATAATAAACACTGTTTAGTAAATACATTTTTGCCGAAAAATTTATTTCAAAAAATAAAATTCCTGCTGACATACGGCTGTCATAAGCCCCCTGTTCCTTTGTTGTGTTCAATAAACAAATCACTAAAAACCTTTAAAAAATGGAAGCTAACAGCCTTGAAACCAAAGAAGTTGCACAATCACCATTGATCATTTCAACAGACGCATTGCTTGAACATTGGCAAGGACACCGCAAATTGACACGTCGCGTTATCGAAGCATTTCCGGAAGCTCAGTTCTACACATTCTCAATTGGCGGCATGCGCACATTCGCCGAGCTGACGATGGAGATGGTCGGATTGGCAGCGCCGGGCATCCGCGGGATCGCTTATGGAGAATGGACATTTTCCGAACCTGTTCTTGATCATTCAACGCCGGCCCCGGCAACGAAAGACGAAGTCCTCAATCTGTGGGATTTGGTAACAGCGTATATCGACGCACTCTGGCCGCAGATCGAGCCAAGCCGGTTTTCAGAAACGGAAGCAGCATTCGGCATGTATGAAAACACCATTCTGAACACATTGCTTTATCTCATCGATAACGAGATCCATCACCGTGCACAGGGCTATGTTTATCTGCGTGCATTGGGAGTTGAGCCGCCTGCATTCTGGGATCGGTAGTCATTTGCGTCTATTAGCCAAGGTTATTATAAACGGCCTGCATCGACTTGATGCAGGTCCGTTTGTCAATCGGTCTCACGGTCAGTGTCTCAGGAACAATTTTGGTACAGACCTGAATGATATTACATTTATCATTCAATTCAACCAACACTATATGAAGATTCTGACCGTAATGCTCGTTTCAGCACTTATTATTGCCGAAGCGGTTTTTATTCAATCACACGCACAACGCATTCCATCCCGACCTGCGCCCACGGGCAAGATCCCAAGCTCCGGAACAGGCCAGCCAGCAAGACCTTACAGTGAATATCAGCCCAAGCCAACCGGCCAGATCCAAAGCGCCACACAAGCTGCTGATCCGGGAGCGGTTACCAACCCGGTGCCGGCCGTGCAGGAAGGGCAAGTGCCAAAAGTGAATACATCCCAGGACCCGCTGACATTTCCTGAACGATATCAGCCAGCAGCAACGCAGCCCGTTCAACAAACGATAGAAGTGCAGCAGACGACAACAGGAACTACGCAGCAGACACAGCAAACAGGCACCAATGTGCAGGTGGAAACCAATGTGCAGGGTGAGCGGGGAACAACCTCGCCGCAGACAGCTCCCGTAGTAACGCAGCCAGCGAGCACGACAACGACGACAACCAGCAAAACTGCCCCGGCGCCTGCAACAAGGCAAACTGTTCCGCAAACAACGCCGCAGTCTACGCCTGTACGCAGCGTTCCATGAGTTATTTTTAGTGCAAATATGCCTTGTAAGATTGGCATGTTTGCACCCCCAAGTTGTCCTGTGAACCCAGCGTGTTGTTGCAGCTGATGTAGTACATTTGTAATGTCAGATTGAATTAATTTCAGACAGACGATCAAAAGCGCTATATCCATGAAGACCTTTTACGCCATATTAGCCAATTCGCTTGCTGCCTCGCTTACCAACACATTTGTCTGGTTTGCGGTAACATTCTGGGTTTATCTGGAAACAAAATCCGTGATTGTAACGTCAGTGATGGCGGGCATTTACTTTGCTACGGTTGCACTTTCGGGCTTTTTTCTGGGCTCGATTGTGGATCGTTATAAGAAAAAGACTTCCATGACCATATCGGGCATTGCCACGCTTTTTCTTTATACAATTGCCTTAATAGTCTACATTATTACGCCCGACGCAGACTTCAAAAATCCGTCAAGCATTGGCCTCTGGATACTGATCACCTGCTGCTTGTTTGGCGCAATTACCGGCAATATCCGGAGCATTGCACTGTCAACGGTTGTCACCATTCTCATTGAAGAAGATGGCCGCGATAAGGCGAACGGAATGGTGGGAACGGTTAATGGCGTTTCATTTCTGGTCGCCTCCATTTTCAGCGGGCTCGTGATCGGGTTTATGGGCATGACCTGGATGCTTGCGCTGGCCGTTGGGCTTACTGTGCTGGTGCTTGTCCATCTGTTCACCATTCACATTCCTGAAAAAGAGATCGTTCAAACGGGCTCACATCTCGAAAACATTGACATTAAGGGCACAATTGCCGTTGTAGGACTCGTTCCCGGACTTTTCGGACTTATATTTTTTAACACATTCAACAATTTCCTCGGCGGCGTTTTCATGTCGCTCATGGATGCATATGGCCTTTCGCTTGTTTCCGTGCAGGTTTGGGGAATTTTGTGGGGCGTGTTAAGTCTTGGATTTATTGTCGGCGGACTGGTTGTCGCCAAAAAGGGCTTGGGCAAAAAGCCGTTGCGCACGCTTTTCGTTTCCAACCTGATCATGTGGACAGTCTGCATTTTCTTCACCATTCAGGCATCCATTGTGCTGTTTGGCGTCGGCATGTTCATTTATCTCTGCCTCATCCCTGTCGTGGAAGCCACCGAGCAAACGATTTTACAAAAGGTTATTCCGCATGAGCGGCAGGGACGTGTTTTTGGTTTTGCCCAAAGCATTGAGCAGGCCGCCTCGCCGATCACTGCATTTATGATCGGGCCGATTGCCAAATTTATCTTCATTCCATTCATGACGACCGGCGCTGGTGTAGACCTGATCGGTTCCTGGTTTGGCACGGGCATAGCACGTGGATTGGCTTTATTATTCACGGTTACTGGCGTTATTGGACTCATCAAAACATTAATAGCAATGCGGTCAAAGGCTTACGGGGAGCTTTCCAAAATTTACAAACAGCCCGAACCTGCCTTTACCGAAGCCGACGCAATCAGCGTGTCGGGAAATTAATTTTCAACAGCCGGCGCCATTAGGTGGCCGTCATCAACAACTAAAACCATGTTCAAAAACACAAAAGCATTCAGCGGATTCTCGGTCGATAATTTGCAAAAAGCAAAAGAATTTTACGGCAACATTTTGCAAATTGATTTATCAGAATTGGAAGATATGAGCATTCTGCAACTGCACATTGCGGGCAGCAACGACGTGGTCGTGTATGAAAAGCCCAATCATACGCCAGCCACTTTTACAGTTTTAAATTTCCCCGTCGACGACATTGAGCAGACCGTAAGTGAGCTCAAAGCGCTGGGCGTGAAGTTCGAAAGCTATGATTTACCGGGATTTAAAACCGATGAAGATAACATTTTGCGCGGCGAGCCGACGGTTGCATGGTTTACGGATCCGGCTGGCAACATTCATTCCGTAATGCAAAGCTAAATACTTGTGAAAGATGGGGACAATGTTCGCTGCCGTCTGTGATGGATTCGAACATTGTCCTAAATTGGGCTGACATTCCGATCGACCCTATGAATCCCATAAATATTCTTTCCGTTAAAGCACTTGCGGTTATTTTAGCTGCTTCCACATTGTTTCAATGTGCCGATAAAGAATCGCCGACAGACAGTTTGCAAAGCCTTTTAACCGGCACGGAAAGCATTACCGGAAAGTCTGCTTACCTCAACACGCCATACATTACGGCTGGGGATCGGGTGTATATGGTGGGTCATCAAAACGGGACTTTTCCCGATCTCGGCTGGCATGTTACCGGTGAAATGGGTGGCATATGGGATCATCCGATCAAGCTGATGGACGGCTTTACAGCTTCCTTAACCATTAATAATGAGACAGTTTGTTTGGCCAAAGCAGACACATTTGTCAACTATCCTTTTGCCAACAAACATATTTTTACAAAAGGTTTATCAGAAATGCGCGTGGAGCGTTTGCAGTTCGCACCGGACGGAAAAGAGGCGGTCGTTGTGGCTTACACGATGCATAACCAAAGCAGTAAAAAGCAGACTGTTAAATTTGATTTCAATGGTTACACGGACCTGCGGCCTGTGTGGCTGGGAGAAAAAACGGGCATGATTGACGCAAAAGATCAGACGACCTGGAATGAAGCAAATCATAGCTGGATCGCGAAGGACAGCCTGAATGATTGGTTTGTCATGTTTGGATCTGCAATCAAACCGATAGCACATGGTCAGAACGCTGTAACCTGCGATTACAAGCCGCAAGGAAACGGCGTGAATGCTTTGCTGCAATATCAGCTCGACATTGCGCCAGGTGGGTCGGTAACCATTCCTTTTACAATTGCCGGCTCCTACAAATCAGAGGCGAATGCAAGGGAAACTTTCAAAGAGGTGGAAGCGAATGCGGCGGCACTTTTATCGGCTAAAAAAGCGAGATATGCGGCCATTGAATCAAAAACTAAGCTCACCATCCCGGATAAGAAACTGGAACAGGCTTTTCGCTGGACAAAATACAACACCGATTGGCTGATCCGGGATGTTCCGGAGATTGGACGCGGGCTCTCAGCGGGCGCACCCGATTATCCCTGGTGGTTTGGCGCCGACAGCGAATATGCATTGAAAGGGCTCATCGCCACGGGACAAGCGGATGTGGTCAGGCAGTCGGTTGAGGTTGTCCATAAGCTTTCGGAAAAAGTAAACGGGAACGGCCGCATCATGCATGAGACATCGACGAATGGTGCCGTTTTTAATCCGGGTAATGTTAACGAAACGCCCCAGTTCGCCTCGCTTGTTGCGCACGTTTACAGATGGACGGGAGACAAAGCGTTTTTGAAAAAATATTTTCCAACAGTCAAAAAAGGGCTGGACTGGTTACTGAATGAGAATGATAAGGATGGAAATCTGCTTCCGGATGGATTTGGCATGATGGAAATCCACGGAATGAACAGCGAAATGATCGATGTGGCGGCTTATACGCAAAAAGCATTTGCAGATGCAGCAGAAATGGCTTTGGAAATGAATGAAAATGCATTGGCGAAGGAATATGGGGCCGTTGCAGCGAAGATCGGGGCGAAAATCAACACCGACTTTTGGGTTCCTGAAAGCAATTCATTTGCGGATTTCATCGGCACACCAAGGCAAGCCGCGGCGCTTATTAATGATGCGATTGTGCGCGCCGACACATTGAAAAAACCGTGGGCTGTGGACGAGCTGAAAGCTGCGAAGGCGAAGCTGAACAGTCAAAGTCAGGATGGTAAAAAAGGTTTTGTTGTGCATCACAATTGGGTTGTGAACACGCCGATGGAAACCGGAATTGCGGATTCGGCGAAAGCATTAGCAGCACTGCAAACCGCTTCAAAGTTTGTAAATCCTTTCGGCGCATTTGTGACCGGGATAGATCGCGATGAGCTTGCGGGAAAGGATGCAAGTTCGGTGGCCGGACGAAACAAAGTGTTCACTTACACAGGCGCTGTAATGACGCTTCCGACTGGTGTGCTGGCGATTGCCGAAAACAATTACGGCCGTCCGGACGCAGCATTGGGTTATCTCAAAAGGATGACGCAATCGTTCAGTTTTGCCTTACCGGGTTCCATTTATGAGGTCTCACCGGACTTCGGAATGATGGCGCAGGCCTGGAATGTGTACAGTTACGCTTATCCGATCGTCCAGCAGTTTTTCGGGATTCAGCCACATGCTTCCATGAAAATCATCCGAATTCAACCGCAGATGCCTGCCGAATGGAATGATGCAAGTCTCGAAAATGTGATCGTGGGTGATAATGAGCTGAATTATCGGTTCAAAAGATCCGGAAAAAAGATCCTGCTTGATCTTTCGCAAAAGCAGGCAGATTGGAAACTGGGCATTGTGCTGCCAAAAGGAAAATATAAGTCATTTACAGTCAATGCAAAAGCGGTCTCGACCAGTTCTGATGAAAAGTTTGACACGATTGACCTTTCAGGCAAAGACAATGCTTTCTCTGCGGAATTGAAGTGATATATTGTCACAATTCCCCCCTTTCAATGTCGCAAATCGCAACCACTGTTTTTGATTTTAAGTGGTTAGTTTGTTAATCAAAAATCACCTTCGCTGGCGACATTAAACATGACAGCGGAAGCAGCATTTATCCTAAACATCAACAAAAAACTACATAAACGATCCTCAGAAATGGTAGAGATCTTTAAAACCAATGTTCGAAAACCAGGGCAGGCTAATTTGCTGATCGAACAAATTGAACGCGCATTTCCGGGTTATAGCGCCAGTTTTGATCTGGAAGATTGCGATCAGGTGCTGCGGATTGATGCGCACCAGCAGATCAGAGCAGCGCGGCTGATTGCACTTTTAAACCAGTTCGGCTTCCAGGCCGAGATATTACAAGACGAAATCCCGTTTCCGTTTCCTGCTTTCCTATTGTCTAAATCAGAACCAACATTAACCTAAACTATCCAGAAAATGAGAGTCCTCTTCATCATTGTGATTGTACTTGTAAGCATTATAGCATTGGTGCTGATCATTGCACTTTTTGTAAAGAAAAATTACGAAGTAAAGCGTGAAATAACGATTAGTAAGCCCGTCACGCAGGTTTTCGACTATATAAGGCACGTTAAAAATCAGGATAATTACAGCAAGTGGGTGATGACCGATCCGAATATGAAAAAGGATTTCTCCGGTGTGGATGGTCAGGTCGGATTCATTTACGCGTGGGACAGTCAGGACGGGAAAGTTGGCAAAGGACAGCAGGAAATCACAGACATCAAAAACGGCGAAAAAGTGGATTTGAAAGTGACATTTATCAAACCATTTGAAGGAATCGGCATTGCTGAAATGAAGACTGAACCGGCCGGTGACGGGCAGACAAAAGTAAGCTGGGGCATGACCGGCAAAAGTGTTTATCCTATGAATATCACCAACCTTTTCATCGACGGAATTCTTGGTAAGGACTTGGAAATAAGCCTTAACAACCTTAAAAAAGTGCTTGAAAGATAATTCCTTAAAAACCATTTCATTAAGTTAAACCAACAACATCATGGAAGCTTTGCTCATTAAAAAATCGGTTGACATCAACGCATCAAAAGAAGAAGTTTGGAAAACGTTGATCTTGCAGGAAAGAAATGCGGTCTGGTATAATGAATTCAGCAAAGGAACGATTGCGGAAACGGATTGGGAGACCGGCAGTAAAGTGATTTTCAAAGATCCGTCCCAGTCAGGAATTATCGGATTTATTAAGGAAAACAAGCCCTATGAGGTTTTAATAGTCGAATATACGGGCATGCTCATGAACGGCGAGGAGGATTATGATGGCGAGATGGCGCAGGCTTTCAAAGGAGTGCAGGAATCATACTGGCTGACGGAACAAAATGGTCAAACACGCCTGGATGTTGAGACTTACATGGGTGAAGATTATTATGAAATGATGTCCAAAAGCTGGGACAATGCCATGGAAAAAATCAAGGAACTATCGGAAGGTAAAACGGCGTGAAACTGATAACTTGCGGATTCTAAATTTCAAAAGAATCTTACGAGTATGTTCAAAAAAATCATCCCGACCCTGTTTTTCTTAGCTGTCAGCAGTGCGTCATTTGCTCAATCCGCATTGGGGCAAAAAAAGATCGCACCTTTCCAGATCAAGCTCACCAACGGCCAGCAGTACACTGCATCGCAATTGGCTGCCGGGCCGGTGGTGCTGATCTACTTTTCTCCTGACTGCGAGCATTGCCAGGATTTTACCAAAGACATGCTGAAGAATTACAGCGTCTTTGCTAATAAGCAAGTTGTAATGGTCACTTTCCAGTCTATGGAAATGTTGAAACCATTTGTAACACAATATAAGCTAAGCACTTATCCCAACATTAAGGTCGGCACGGAAGGCTATTCTTACATTGTGCAGCGCTATTATCAGATTAAGTCATTCCCTTATATTGCCATTTACAACAAGGCGGGCAATCTGGTCCAAACATTCGAAGGCGAGCAGCCGCATCAGACGATTTTCAATGCAGTCAAAAAAATTTAAACAAGGCCGATCCTTGCCACCGCAGCGCGCAAAATCGGGAGGTCACCTGCTGATTTAATTTCATCATTTACCGGGTAATGTTCGTAACCCAGCGTCTTTAATCAAGGAACACAGGACCGAGCGAATTTACCAGAAGATGAAAATTAGAATTCCGAAAAAACGCATTCGTTGCGGTGGTATGGGCCTTGGCCTTGCACTCTGCGCTTTTACATTCGCGGCTGCCCAGCAGGACAATGTAAATCTGAATCACGATCCGCAGAAAAATACGCAAAAGCTCAATCCTTACGGGGCTAATGTGGTTTCACCGGAAGTTAACGACGATCACACCATTACATTCCGGGTTAAAGCGCCTGATGTTCAAAAGGTTGCATTGACCGGCGGACCAATTCTGCTTGCATTAAAAGCCAAACAACCGATTCCTTTCATAAAAGGAGCTGACAGCACCTGGACATTGACAGTCGGGCCGGTTAAGCCCAATATTTACGTCTACAGGCTGCTTATTGATGGCGTCGCTGTGTCCGACCCGAACAATACTTTCACCGGAACTTCCAATCAGCCGGGTTACTCCAATGTGGTTGTGCATGACAGCAAGCCGGCCTACTACGATGCCAAAAATGTCCCTCACGGCAGCATAAACCGCCACATTTACCATTCTGCCACATTAAATGGTGAGCGGGAAATGTACGTCTACACACCTTCGGGCTACGATCCGAAGAAAAAATATCCTGTGCTTTATCTTCTCGGCGGAAGCGGTGAGCTGGCTTCGGGCTGGATGTTCGATGGCCGTGCCAATTTCATTGCTGATAACCTCATTTCCGAAGGCAAAATAGTGCCGATGATCATTGCTATGCCTAATAATCAGGTCATTCACAGAAGCGATCCGAAACATCTTGACAAAACTTACAAGCTTTTCGAAGCAGAATTACGGAATGAAATCGTTCCATACATGGACAAAACGTACAGCACGATTAAGGACAGGAAGGGACGCGCAATTTCAGGCTTATCGATGGGCGGGCGGCATACGCAGGCCGTGGGTTTCAATGCGCTGGATCTTTTCAGTTCATTCGGGATTCTGAGTGCTGGCGATCTGGAACCCGAAAAACTCAACCCCACATTTTTCAGTGATCCGAAAGTGAAAGACCAAGTGGATTACATGCTTGTGGGACTTGGAAGCGGCGAGCTGGATTTTGTAGGAAAGCGCTCGGAAGCGACACACCTGGCTTTGGAAAAACATGGCATTAAGCACGAATATTTCATTGGCGGCGACGGCGCACACGACTGGGGAACCTGGCGCATGCTTTTGAATGACAAGTTGTTACCAAATCTTTGGAAAAATAATTCGGCAAAAACCAAATAAGCGGATACTCATCATATTATGTCAAATTTCAACATCGATTCCGTAAAAGCGCAGACTTACGATGCAATTGTAGTCGGCACGGGAATCAGCGGCGGATGGGCGGCCAAGGAGCTGACCGAGAATGGATTGAAGACATTAATACTGGAACGCGGCAGGGACGTGAAGCACATTGTGGACTACCCTACCGCCAATATGCAACCCTGGGAATTTGAGCATCTGGGGCAACCTTCGCTGGCGATCCGGCAGGCCAATCCGATGGCGAGCAAGCATTATATTTTCCGGGAAGACGCCATGCATTTTGTGGTAAAAGATGCTGAGCATCCTTATGTCCAGGACAAGCCGTTTGACTGGATGCGCGGCTATCAGGTGGGCGGCCGCTCGCTGCTGTGGGCTAGGCAAACGCAACGCTGGTCTGACTTCGATTTTGAAGGCCCGGCGCGCGATGGCTTTGCTGTGGACTGGCCGATCCGCTATGCCGACATTGCACCCTGGTATAGTTACGTCGAGAAGTTTGCGGGAATTTCGGGAAACAAGGACGGGCTTCCGCAGTTACCTGATGGTGAATTCCTCAAACCGCATGAAATGTCTTGTGTTGAAAAACATTTCAGCGAACAAACTGCTAAAAATTACAACAATGCACGGCCGATCATCATTGGCCGGGCGGCGCATATCAGTGATCCGCAGCCCATTCACACCGAACAGGGACGCGCTAAATGTCAGCATAGGACCATGTGCCAGCGCGGTTGTCCGTTTGGCGGATATTTCAGTTCTAATGCTTCGACTTTGCCCTGGGCTGAGAAAACTGGAAATCTGACCTTACAGCCGCATTCCGTTGTACATTCTGTCATTTATGATGAGAAGAAAAAACGCGCAACAGGCGTGCGTGTGGTTGACGCCATTACGAAGGAAATGACGGAGTATTATGCCAAAATCATCTTCGTCAATGCTTCTGCGATCAATTCTAACCTCATTTTACTAAATTCAAAATCGAGCCGTTTTCCGAACGGACTTGGCAATGACAATGGTTTAATGGGCAAATTCATTGGTTTCCATAATTATCGGGGCCGCGTAAGTGCCGAGTTTGACGGTTTCTATGACCAGACCGTGGAAGGAAGAAGGCCGAATGGTGCTTATATCCCGCGTTTCAGAAATGTTTTCAAGCAGGAGACTGACTTTTTGCGCGGTTACGCTACATCTTTTTCCGCGTCGAAAATGGGCAACCCGACTAACGAGCTGGGTGATGCCTTGAAGCAAAGCTTGTTTGCACCGGAAAGCAGCGGATGGAGCTTGGGTGCGCAAATGATGGGTGAAACGCTTCCTAAGGAGACAAACTTCGTTCGCCTGGATCCAAATTTGAAAGATGACTGGGGCATTCCGCAGCTCCGCATGTCTGTCGATTTTGATGACAATGATATGAAAATGGTCAAAGATTTTTACACGGAGCTGAGTGAAATGCTTGAAAAATCGGGCTTTTCAAATATTAAAACTTCGGATACAAAACGCAATCCCGGAAGCGAAAACCACGAAATGGGCGGCGTAAGAATGGGCAATGATCCTAAAACTTCATTGCTCAACAAATGGAACCAGATGCACCAATGTGCAAATGTATTTGTCACCGACGGCGCCTGCATGACGTCGACTTCCACGCAAAACCCGTCGCTTACTTACATGGCGCTTACAGCCAGAGCGGTTGATTATGCGGTGAAGGAAATGAAAAAAGGAAATATTTGATCCCTATCTTTGCGGCCTGAACATAATTAATCGAATGGCGGTACAAAAGTTTTTTGATGGCACGCGCGTCAAAATCAAGGGAAGCAAAGACATATGGGTGATCATTAACCACGAATCCATCCAGAAAGGCGCAATGGTGAAAGTAACCGGCAAAGTAAAATGCAGGAATGAAAAAACCGGCGAGGTGAAGTTCTGCAACGAAAAGAACTGCGAGATTCCATAAAAAAAGGTCAGCGATTAATCGCCGACCTTTACAAACTCATAATTGTTCTTTATTTCCTGATTCAAAAAAGTGCCCTTGGAGGGTGCATTCCGCATGGCCTGATAAACGTGTAAAGGCACTTTTTTGTAATCATAAACCATTCCCGAAACGAAAACAACGCGTAACGTTTCCGTGTGTTCATTGTAAATCGTGTTTGCTACGACAGAAGACGGCATAACAAATCTGTTTTTGTTCTAATTCAGATCATCCAGCTTATCTCTCAACTTCTCAACGGCTTCCGAAGAAACATTAGACGAAGTGAAAATGGTGTTTGCATCCATTGATTTGCTGTAAAAAGCATTATTCGCTTTGGCGTCCACTTCCAATGCAGCCCCATTAATGGTAACACCTGCAAAAAGCCCTTTGCTTCTTGAATAGGAATAAACCTCGGCTTCGAGCTTGTAATCTGTGCTTGCAGAGGAACTTCTGCCCATCGGTCCGGCCGCAACAGAAAGGTCACCGCCTAATGTAAAACTGCCCTTTCCGATCTCCGTAAGCGTTTTGCTGCTTTTGAAGATCAAAACAAGGTCTACTGCCTGCACGCCGATCTGCGCGCCAATGCTTCCGCCCGTAATGGTTACAAAAACGGGATCGCTCCACTCGCCTTTGCTGTTTTTCACCATTGCAATCCCTTTTCCATGTCTGCCGCCCACAACCAGTCCGGCATTAATGAGCTTTGGGACGATAATGATGCCTTTGGAAATGTCGAGCAATTGAGCCGGAATGTTTTCCTGCATCCCGCTGAAATCGTCAAGAACTGTAACAGCCGCATTGATTTTTCCTTCTTCCTTACTCTGGGCTGAGACCAAAGATGAGCTGCCGGTGAGGGTTGCCAATAGTAACAGGACGCTGAGTTTTAAACTTTTCGTAGTCATCATATAATTAAAAATTGTGGGTCATTGCGTGTCCCCTGACACGATATGGCGTAATAAACGAGTAACGTTCAACTATCGTGCCTGATCACCAAAAAATAGCGTCAGGGACGATTTTAGATATATTTTGTGCTTGTGAAAGGTTTTACGTATATATGTGAAACTAAATTTGCTGGTATGGTTTTGATACCAACATTAGCTGTAAACATTAATCCAAAACATCATGAATGCCGAAGCAATAAGCCTCAACGAAAAGGAAGTGAAACCGGTGGTTGACCTCCTGAATGATTACCTGGCCAACTATCATGTCCATTACCAAAAGCTGAGAGGCTGTCACTGGAATATCAAGGGCCAGAACTTCTTTACACTGCACGTGAAATTTGAAGAACTTTATACCAATGCGCAATTGACAATCGATGAAATCGCAGAGCGCGTGCTGACACTTGGCAAGCCGCCACACAGCCGTTTTGCAGATTACATTAATGAGTCGGTTATTAAAGAAATTGACACCATTGGCATGCAGGATCTTGCTATGGTGGACGCGCTCCTGGACGATATGGCCAAGCTGATCGAGCTGGAACGCGAACTTTTGATCGCGAGTGACACGGCTAGTGACGATGGCACAAATGATATGGTGAACCGCTTTATGCAGTTTAAAGAGAAAAATACCTGGATGCTGCGCTCATTTGCGGGCAAGAAATAAGCTTTATTTCTGTTATAGCATTCCAAATCTTATAAACCATCCGCATTCCGGATGGTTTTTTTATGCCTTAATCACTTATTTGCAGAAATTCTCTTTTTGATTCCTGATCATGCGCAGCATTCCCGTATATAAACTTGGAAGACTTAGTGTTTTGGCTCCATTCAAGTTTGCCAAAAATCCATTGCATTTCCTCCACCAAGGTTTCGAGACGTGCGGCGACACGTTCCAGATGCGGCTTTTCCGCGAGTTTGTCGTCAGCCGCGACCCGGGGTTTTTCAAACATATCTTACAGCAGCAAAACCGGAATTTTAAAAAAGGGAGCTCTTCCAAAATGCTTCGTCCGGTGCTGGGCAATGGCTTGGTGACCAGCGACGGAGATTTTTGGTTGAGGCAGAGAAGACTCGTTCAGCCCGCTTTCCACCGGGAAAGGTTGCAGGAATTGTTTCTGGAAATGGGCAAGCTCACTGCTGCCTTTTTGGAAGAAATGGAAGCATTTCGTGGAAAAGATTCGGTTGACATAGACGCTAAAATGATGGGTGTAACCTCCGACATTGCACTTAAAACGCTGTTTGGAAACATGACCACGGAAGACAAGGCGCGCATTTACCAGCAAGTGACACGCACCCAAAAATATCTGGTAACCCGCGTGCGGAGGCCTTACCGCGTGCCCATTATGGCGGTCAATGGCGAAAATCGTCGCTTTGAAACAGATCTGGCGTATTTTAACACACTAGTTTTCAACTTTATCCATGAAAGACGCATTTCAGGCGAAAAGCCTAACGATCTGCTCCAACTGCTGCTGGACAGCACCGACGAAGAGACTGGCGAGCAAATGAATGACCAGCAGATCCGGGATGAAGCAATTACCATGTTCGCAGCGGGGCATGAGACCTCCGCTACGGGCCTGAGCTGGCTCCTGTTTGAGCTTGCAAAACAACCTGGAATCGTAGCGAAAATACGGGAAGAAAGCGCGATATTCGAGCAAGTGCCGACATTCCAGCAGCTGATGCAAATGCCTTACACCCGGCAAGTGGTGGAAGAAGGCCTCCGGCTTTACCCGCCTGCATGGACCATGACACGCGAGGCCGTTACCAATCAGGAGATCGAAGGATTTCAGGTTAAAGCCGGAACATCGGTTTTTCTGTCCGTTTTTGAATTGCACCGGAATCCGAACCTTTGGAAAAATCCGGACACATTTGACCCTGAAAATTTCAATGCTGAGCATGTCAAAGACCGGCCGAAATTCAATTATCTGCCTTTCGGAGCAGGACCTCGCATATGCATCGGGCAGCAGTTTGCGATGATGGAAATGCAGCTCCTGCTGGCGGCTTTGGTGAAGCGTTTCACTTTCGAATCCGATCCGCGCCATCCCGTGGGCATGCATCCGCAAATTGTGCTTAAATCAACCAACGGAATTAAACTTTACGTGCGCTAGTCGCTATAACGGCCCTCTATGTCAGAACAAATTATACTTTACATCTCGCTGATTGTCATCATTTTATTCCTCGTCATGCTGGCGCAGCGCATCAAGGTCTCCTACCCAATCGTGCTGGTGCTGGGCGGCTTGGTTATCAGCTTTTTCCCCGGCCTGCCCACCATTGCAATCGATCCAGAACTGATCTTTCTGATATTCCTGCCGCCTTTGCTTTACGATGCCGCATGGCAGACTTCCTGGAAAGATTTTTACAAATGGCGGCGCGTGATCGGCTCGTTTGCGTTTATCATTGTGCTGCTGACGTCCTGCGTCATTGCTTACGTTTCACATTCGCTCATACCTGGTTTTACATTGCCATTGGGTTTCCTTTTGGGTGGAATCATTTCGCCTCCCGACGCCGTTGCTGCCACTTCTATTTTGAAAGATGTGAAAGTAACCAAGCGCCTGGTGACCATTCTGGAAGGTGAAAGCTTGCTGAATGATGCGTCCAGTCTGATCGTCTTCCGTTTCGCATTAATGGCGATTTTGTCGGGAACATTTGTGATGGGCGATGCGGTGAGCAGCTTTTTCGTAGTTATCACGATGGGTGTAATCACTGGTCTGGGCATTGGAGGCATTTTTTATGCGATCCACCGGTGGCTTCCCACTACGCCGAGCATTGATACGATTTTAACATTGATTGCGCCTTATGCCATGTACATTACGGCAGAAGAATTCCATTATTCGGGGGTGATCGCGGTGGTTACGGGCGGTTTGTTTTTGTCTTATAACAGCCACACGATCCTGAGTCACCTGAGTCGAATACAAGGCGTAAACGTTTGGTCAACAGTGGGTTTTGTACTGAACGGGATCGTGTTCATGCTTATCGGACTGGAACTTCCGGTTATCGTCGAACAGCTCGGGCCTGATGCGCTGCCCGACGCAATCCGCTATGGATTGATCATTTCCGTGGTCGTTATCCTCACCCGGCTTGCTTCCACGATTGGCGCTTCATTATTCACCGTTTTTATCAGCAGATTTATCGTTACTGCTGACAGCAGGCCTGGCTTTCGTGCACCTTTAATGTTCGGATGGGCGGGCATGCGCGGTGTGGTTTCATTGGCTTCCGCATTATCCATCCCGCTGCTCCTGAACAACGGCGATCCGTTTCCGCAACGGAATATGATCCTGTTTATCACATTTGTGGTGATCCTGGTAACACTTGTTTTTCAAGGCCTTACATTGCCTTGGGTGATCAAATGGCTGGATGTGGGTGAACTGGATTATCAGATTCCTGCACAGGTGCAGGATCTTAAAATTCGCAGAAAACTGGCCGAAGAATCGCTGGAATTCCTGAACACAAACTATGCAGACGAATTGCAGAAAAATGAGCTTTTACAAAACCTCGTGGCGAAACTGGAAAGTGACATTGGTTTTCTGGAACACGTAATCCATCCAGACAATTCGGCTGCGGGTTATGACTATATCAGACGTTTCCAGGACATTACAAAAGAGCTGCTGGACCATAAAAGAATGCTCCTTAACCGGTTTAATAAGAAGGAAATTTTTGAAGAAGAGGTCATCCGTCAGCACCAAGCCCAACTTGATCTGGAAGAAGAAAAAATCAGACAGCAATTCCTGCATATGGAGTGAATGCGGCCGCTAAACCAGCCCGTATTCATGAACGGGATAAACCGCTGCCACCATCTTCCTGTGTTTTGATTCTCTGTTGAAATAATAATCCAGACGACCAAGATTAATGCCCGCAAAACCAACCTGATTAACGGTTGTAACCTTGCCGTCCAGGTTGAGAATATCTTCCGGCACTTTCATGAATGTATGCGTATGGCCGCCAATGATAAGGTCAATGTTGCGTGTGGATTTGGCCAGGACCTGGTCAGAAACCTTGTTATCCTTGTATTTGTAACCCAGATGTGATAGGCAAATCACTAGATCACAATGCTTTTCATTTTTTAATAATGATGCCGTTTCGTTCGCTTTTGTGATCGGATCGAGATATTCGGTTTCGCCGTAATTTTTCTTGTTAACTAAACCCGCCAACTGGATTCCCAAGCCAAAAACGCCGATTTTAAGCCCTTGCTTTTCAAAGATCTTGTAAGGCTGGGTTTTGCCTTGCAATTCGGTGTTGTTGAAATTATAATTGCTTACCAGAATTGGAAAACTGGCATGTGGAAGTTGTTTTGCAAAGCCGGCAACGCCATTATCAAAATCGTGGTTTCCCATTGTCGCAGCATCATAACCCATGTCGCTCATAATCTGCATTTCCAGCTCCCCGCCATACAAATTGAAATACGGCGTTCCCTGAAAAATGTCGCCCGCATCCAGCAGCAACACATTTTTTTGTTCCTGCCTGATCTGCCTGACCAATGCTGCCCGGCGCGCTACACCGCCCAATCCCTGGTTGCGGGATCCGTCCATAGGAAATGGCTCAATGCGGCTATGCACATCGTTTGTGTGCAAGATCGTCAGCTGCACGGTCCTGTCTTTCGAAAAAGCCTCGAACGGAAAGGTGCCCGCTGCCAGCAATGCCGAAGCACCGGCACTTTTCTTCAAAAAATCCCTGCGGTTAGTCTTTAACAATGACAATTCTTCCATCGAGCTGAGCGGTTATTTTTTTTCCCTGACGGGTCAGATCATCTATATTTTCAAGAAGCGCTTCACGCACTTTCTGATTAAGGTCTCTTCTTTGAATCGGGTTGCGCAAACATGCAAGCTCGTCACCGCCATCTGCCAGATAATCGTAAGTGAGCAGATTGTAATTTTTGGTTTTATCAAAAGGCTGACCGCCAATGGTGACGTCATAAGCAGCGCCATTCCTGATCTTCATCCGCATGCCGGAGATCGGTTCGCCATCTTTTTTAACGATAAAATCAATGAGTTGCTGCACGTTTTCACCGGATAATTTCAATACAACCATTTCATTTTCAAACGGCATGAGCTCAAAAACGTGTGAAACGGTGATGTCACCTTTTGGAAAAGTCGTTCGCAGGCCGCCTTTGGTTGACAATGTAAATTGAATGGTCGAATCCTTTTTCAGCCCTTCGGCAAGCAGCGCATCTGCAAAATAATTGCCCATTAGCGTCTCCGGTTCAGACGGTTTGGTAAGCTCCTGATCCGTTTGGCCGATGACTTTGCTCATCTCGGCCTGCATCTTCTGCTTGTAAGGCAAATAATATTTTACAATCGCCGAATCCTCAGCGGTTTGCGCATCAATGCTATATTGTTTAAAGTCGTTTTTGGAAACTGCCAGATGGCGCTGGCAGGAAGTGGAGAAGGCAATGGCGCATGTCCATGCCAAAAAATATTGCAGTCGCTTTGCGGACAAAGTCATATTGGCTGTTTGTTGAGCCAACAAAAATAGCGATCATTTTTTATAATCAGACCTTCCGGATTTCGAATATCCGGAAGGTCTGATGCAAATCACCAACCTTCGTTCTGTCTCAGATTCGGGTTTGCGTCGATTTGCGATTGTGGGATCGGATACAATTCCAGACGCGGTGAATATGGGATCAGCACATTGTCAACAATCTGATCTTCGCTCATGGCGGCGATTTCCTGCTGTAATGTTCCCCAGCGGCGAATGTCAAACACCGTGTTAAATTCCCCTGTTAATTCCAGTCGACGTTCCAAGCGGATTGCGGTGCGAAGTGCTGCGGCCGTTGTTGCTTTGGAAGCCGTGGCCTTTGCACGAGCCCTCACCCGATTTAATATGGGCAACGCCAGTGCCGTTTTACCGGTTTCAACCAATGCTTCTGCATAACTTAACAAAACATCCGAAAAGCGCATTTCAATTAAATCAGCGCTATAACCTTGCACTGCTGCACCGGCCGGACGAGGCTCCCGTGCGAGTTTGCCGAATGCAATCCCGTATTTGAAATCATCGTGGCCAAGCGATGCATTGGTGCGCTTGATAATGTAGTTACCGATCGTCGGATTGTAAATGATGCTGTCACCTTCCTGCGCGCCGGCCCTTGCGCCGCCTGTGAACACATAGCGATCCACGAGCGTGAACGGCCGGCGGATATCTGTTTTTTCAAACAATTTATAAAAATCGTAAGTGAGGCCGTAGTTGGTTTGCTCATCACCATTCACTAAACCGGAAGGGAACAAATTGAAAGGCAGAATGTTTCCGTTGGGATTAGAAGAATTCACGAAATAGCCGAATGAAAGCACAATTTCCCGGTTACGCTCATTGTCGAGTGCAAACACTTCTGAGAAATCTGGTAACAGTTCAAAATCATATTTTTCCTCATTTTCCGGGCCGACCAGCTCGCCGAATTTATCAACCGCTTTCTGGTAATTTTCCGTTCTGCTCAATGGTTTTCCAGCCATTGTGAGATAAACTTTTCCAAGCATTGCTTTTGCAGTTCCGGCGGAAACACGCCCGAGCTCAGCCCCTCCCCGCGAGTCGGGCAGGTTTGCTTCGGCGAAATTAAGGTCGGCAATGATGGCGTCGTAAACAGCCACATCCGTTTCTCTTGGTGCAAAAATAATGTCTTCATCCGCCAGCGAATTCACCTCTTTCAGGATCAAAGGCACGCCTCCAAACAACCGAACGAGATTAAAATAGGCATAGGCCCGCAAAAACCGCGCTTCAGCAATGTAAGGATTCGCTTCTTCCTCTTCTCCGGGAACAGCGCGTGCCGCATTATCGATAACGACATTAGCCCGGAAAATGATTTTGTAAAAACGCGACCACACGGCTTCAAATGCACCGGAAGTGGAAACGTGGCCAAAGCGATAATAAGGATCGGCACCCGAGCCGAGGATGCCGGCCGTTGCGTAGCGGTGGCCAGATTCTGAAAGCACAAAGCGTGCGCTGATGTCTGTAAAATCGGGCGCAGTCCAGGCTTGATACACACCAATTGTAGCCTGGTTCAGGCCGTCCTCATCTTTAAATACAACCTCTTTACTCAGCGATGAATAAGGCGATTCTTCAAGATTGTCTTTGCAGGAAGCAATGGCCAATGTAAGCATGAGCATTGCGGAAATTTTTATATAAATTTTCATAATATTGTTGCGTTGATTAGAAATTGCAAGAAAAGCCGATCGTATACGAACGTTGCGAAGGATACGCACCGTAATCAATGCCTTGTTGCAGCAACGATTGCGCATAGGAACTTACTTCCGGGTCAAACCCTGTGTAATTCGTCAAGGTCCAGATGTTGGTTCCGGTCACGAATAATCTTGGATTTTGAATCGGCCCTAACCTCGGGAAAGTGTATGACAAACTCAGCATTTTCAGTCTTACGAAGCTTCCGTCCTCGATCATTGTCGAGTTAATGTCACCCGAAGCAATGCCGCGCTGAATGCCTGGATATTTAACATTGTTATGCTCATTCCCTTCTCTGTAACGGTTGTTATACCAGTCTTCGGATTGGTTGAATCCCACGCCGCCGTAATCTACAACACCATTATTAATGTAGAAATTGGTGAGGTTAAGCACATCATTCCCAACAGATCCGGTAAACAATGCATTAACGGAAAAGTTTTTCCAGGTCAGATCATTGCTCCATCCGAATGTGAAATCAGGAGTCGATTTCCCAAGCACCACGCGGTCGTCTGCGGTGATAATGTTGTCTCCGTTGACATCTTCATAAATCCACGCACCATAAAGCGGTGTGCCTTTGGAGCCGGGAGGCCGCGGACCTTCAAATGTCGCAAATGTAGGATTGCCGTCGCTGTCAAAAGAATTGGTTTGGGTCAAGCCCGAAACACGGAATCCAAAGAACTTTCCTACTTCTTCGCCCGGCGTCAGGATCCCTGAAACTCCGCCGAGCAGGTTACCATTAATGCTCACATAATCTGACTGCGTGCGGTCGCCAAGATCGATCAATGTGTTTACGTTTCTTGAAAGATTGATTCTTGACGAGAAAGTAACATTGCGTTTCTGAATAATGTTGGCCTGAATACTTAGCTCCAAACCGCGGTTACGCATCGTCCCGTAGTTATCAATGATAGTCCCTACACCCGATTGCGTCGGCACTTTTCTGGGTTGCAACAGGTCAGAAGTAACTTTGTCATAATAGTCGAAACTGAAAACAAGTCGGTCGTTCACTGCATTGAAGTCAGCACCCGCATTGAACTGACGCGTCCCGCTCCCAGGATAAATTCGGGTTGGCAATTGTGTTTGGAAAAATGCCTGTGTTGATCACGCTTCCGTCTCCGGCTGGCCCCATTTCGTAAAAGCCGCTTCCATATTGTGATAACGACGAATAAGGTCCGATGGCCTGGCTTCCCGTTTCACCATAAGAAGCGCGAAGTTTAGTATTGGAAATAAAGGTGATGCCTTTCATAAATTCCTCCTGTTCGAGATTCCAGGCAAGTGCGACAGAAGGGAAAATGCCATATTTGTTATTTGCTGCGAAGGCCGATGCGCCGTCGATCCGGATCGAAGTGTTCAGGACATAGCGGCCTTTCAAAGAATAATTGGCACGCAGGAAACCTGACTGCAAAATGCGCTTCTCTTTGAACGATCCGATGGATTGCGACTGCGCGCTACCAATGTTGTCTACGCCAAAAAACGGCACATCGAACCCGGATGAGTTAGTGCTGACGAATTCAACAGTTTGGTCGTTATATTCCACACCTAAGGTTGTATTCAAATAGTGGTCTTTCTTAAATGTCTTTTCGTATTGCAGATAAGCATTGACATTATAACTGTAAGTGTTGGAAGTGTTATTGCTCCCACGGCCTTTCACCTGATTTCCTTCGGCGGTGGATGGCGGCAAAAACACTTTTCTTCTCGTGAGGTTCTGGTTTCCGCCCAAGCTGACGACCATTTGTAAACCGTCGGCCAATTTGAAATAGTTTTCAATGTTCAGGATCGAATAATCGTTCTGCGTAATGTCGGTTTTGGCCATGAGCTCATTAACCGGATTGGCAAAATAATAACCCTGATAGTTCGGGATCCCCAGGCTGTTATTTCCCAGATAATCAACTGCTAATGTAGGCGCTGCACGCAATCCGTCCATTAATCCGCCCGAGTTGGGCCATGCGCGGGAAGCAGTCACAGCGCGGTTATTCTTCTGGCGCGTCACGGCAACCTGTCCTTTCACAGTATACCAGTTGTTGATCTCATTGTTCAGGTTAAGGCGCAGACTCGCGCGGTTGTTGTCTGAATTAATGATCGTTCCTTTTTCTTTGAGATAATTTCCGGATATATAATAAGATGATTTCGGACTTCCGCCTGACAAGCTGAGCGTAATGTCCTCGCGGAAACTGGGCTGCGTTACTGCTTCCACCCAATCCGTGTTCGTCAAGGCGCTGTCCAGATTCTCAAATGGCGCATTGCGGCCAGATATAATGTAGCTTTCATTGATCGTCTCCGCATATTGGCGCGAATTCATCATTTTGATCGGATTTGCAATTGTTCCAAATGAGGTTTTGTTAACAAGCTCAACCCGTCCTTCGCCTCTTTTCCCCGACTTTGTTGTGATCAAAACAACCCCATTAGCGCCTCTGGAACCGTAAATGGCTGTCGCAGAAGCGTCTTTCAGGATTTCCATGCTTTCAATGTCGTTGGGATTGATCCCGTACAAGCCATTTTGCGTGTAAGCTCCAGTGAAATTGGCACCAGCCTCGCGATACGGCGGCATCGGGAATCCATCGACTACGTAAAGTGGCTCGTTATTCCCGCTCAATGAGTTGTTACCACGGATCCTGACCACGGAAGCGGCGCCCGGTTCACCCGAAGATTCAACAACCTGAACACCCGTCGTGCGGCCTTGCAATGCCTGATCGATCGTGTTTACAACTGCCGATTTATACTCCTGAGACGAAACTCGGGATGTGGAACTTGCCAGGTCGCGCTTGCTCTGCGCACCATAACCAACCACCACAACTTCCTTCAACGCCTTAGCTTCCGGTGTTAGTTGTACGTTGATCTGCGCCTGCGTTCCCACTGTCACTTCCTTCGCTGCAAAACCAATTGAACTGAAAACCAAAACAGCGCCGGTTGCAGGCACTTTCATCGTATATGTGCCTTCCGGGGTTGTTTCAGTGACGATTTCGGTGTTTTTTACTAAAACCCTTACACCCGGTAGTCCGCCGCCTTTTTCATCGACAACTTTGCCGGAAACTGTTTTTGGATTTGCTCCCAGCTCCGCGGATGGCTGTCCAGCGGGCGTTACATTATTCGTATCTGGTGTCGTCACGGCCTGCTGGGCTGGTTGTGCAGGTGTCGCTGGCTGCGCTGGTTGTGCTGGTGCTGCATTGCCCGTTGCTGCGGGCTGCTGCGTTTTATTCGTGTCAGGAGCAGCGCCTGGCGTTGTTGCTGATTGCGGCTGCGCTGCTGAATCTGGCTTGGCAACTGGCTTTAACAGCGGATCAAAGTTTTGAGAGGGTTTCACTGCGGGAGCAGTGCTGGCCGAATCGGCGGTGGCTTTTGGTTTGGGAAGGGTATCAGTTGCTGGTTTTACAGCTGCCGGAACGGGCTTTGGCAAGGAATCTTTCTTCGCGGAATCGGGTGTAACCTGCTGTGCGTAAATGTTTGTAGTTGCTAAAAAGCATAACATCAGCAGCACCCGACACCCTCGAAAAATGAGATTGCCTGTTTGAGGCTCAACCTCATTTGATCGTTGAGTTGTTTGCATATTTATCGTTTGGCTAAGTGATAGGACGGTGTCCCAAAAGTTGATACGTATAGTGCCTGACAAAAATCATACCCTTATGTTCCCAACGGTGATAAACTGCATTTTAGAGCCTGCTAACCCGGTCGTATATATGTAAGATGCCGCTAGCTAAAATGATCGGGAATTTCAGGCACATTATTTTTTTATTTTCCAAATTAATTCGTAATCAGATGTGATTATTTTTGGAAACAACCATGTTAAGATTACATTTGTCAAAATGCCCATAACCCCGGGGATTGAGATTTATATTGTGAATAAGAGTATAGGAAACTAAATACAACCATGAGCCAGGAACAACTGCTAACCGCCGATTATATTGATTCTCAGATAGGAAACGTCATCGAATACTATATCCGCTGGGATTTTGAAGAGGATCCTTTTTTCGGAAAAGCCAGGATCAAAGGGTTGGTGGATGATGATTTTGGCAAATTGAAAATAATCTGCGACGTAATTGAAGGAAGCGATCTGGAACTGGCCTACGAAGAAGAAGAAGTGTTCATGTATTCAGATAACCACCCGATTTATGCGGGCACATTGCCCGAAATCTATTCTGCTAACTGGGTCAGCACGGACGGCAAGAAGAAGAAGCAGATCTTCATATCACCTCCCAATGAAAATGCAAAGGAATTTGCGATCGCGCAAACCAACAGTAAGGTGATCGTAAAAAGGATTTATTAAAATAAAAACGGGCTTAACGTTGATCATTAAGCCCGTTTTAGCATTGCTCCTCTCCTAGTTCTTGACAATTTTCTTTGTCAGGACCCTGTCAGCAAATTCAGCTTTTACAATATATAACCCGCTCGCATAATTGGTCAGATCGAAGTCGTAGACATTTGTGCTTACTTCCCCGGTGACCTGCTGCTCGGCCATTTTTTCTCCCGCGACATTATAAATCGAGACGGATTGCAAACCGACCGGATGCGGATAAAACTGGACGGAAACGAGCCCGTTTGTCGGATTAGGCGTAACCAGGAAGCCGGCTTCTTTCAGATTCGGGTTAATGGTGACGGTCCTGATGTTGATGTCGTCCAGATAAATGTTGTTCTCATTACCATTCGAATTCAGGAATGCAACCAGCACTTCGCCCTGGTTGATAAATCTGCTGATGTTGATTTGCTCATTGCGCCACTCGTTCGCAGTTGGCGTAAAAGCTGTGCGGATCGCCGAAGTCCGGGTCGTAAGGGAAGGCCCCCATTTCTTGTAAACGCTCGTATAAGTTTGCCCGCAATCCGCGCTGATCAGCACTTGCAATGTATCCCAGACATTGCCCTCCGCAGTCGGGTTTGTGTAGGTCGCCGCGGCAAGCTGGAATGAAACGAACGCCGAGTCCGTATTGGCAATGTTCACAGTGGGCGCCCGCAAGTAATCGCGCTGGCCAATTGCTTCATTTCCAAAGTTGAAAATCCTGACAGAAGCCGTTCCGGTTTTGGCCGCGGTCGTCGTCTTTTCCCAGGTCGTGCCATTGTCTTCATTTACAATGTCCCAGCCTTGCGGCGGGAAAAGGCTTTCGAAACTCTCGACAACCGGCGCTTCAAATGCTTCGTAATAAATGAATGAAAGACTGATCGAATCATTCGCGTCATCCTCATCCGCAATGCCATTCGGGTTGGTTGTATAAATGGTCAGCACATGATTGCCTTCCGCGGTTGTAAGCGCGGGCAAGTTCACGGTTGTTTCAGCAAATGTTGCCAGTGAGCCCGTCCAGCGGAAAGTCTGCACCGTGCCGTCGTCGATCACCGCATTGATATTAACCGAAGTCAGCACTTCCAGCCCGCGGTTCACCAACACCACTCGCGGCGTAAGCGTGTTGTTGCAAATCCGCTGATCAGGATTCAATATGGTTTTCAGCGAAGCATCTTTCCTTTTGAGGTTTAACGGAGTGCAGGCATCAGAACTAGCAAGAGACATTCTCCAATTTGTTAGTGAAATATCCATGCGCTGTACTTGCCCCTTGGTGAACATAATTAAGCAGTTATCAGCAGTATAATCCATATAATTCTGATACATTATTCCTGGGGCGGTGGGAGTACAATTATCCGTTTTGATTCCTGACGGGCAAGCACTGGTGCTATTAGTCTGGTTAGGGGTATCATCAACTAAATCAGTTCCGTTACAAGTTCCGTTATCATCACCCCAAATGTGATAAAGATTAAAGTAGTGCCCTATTTCATGGGTAAGTGTTTTGCCCGCGTTATACCCAGCAACATTTCCGCCTGGTAGACTTCCGAAATCGATTACCACGCCTTGCTCCTCGGGAACGCCGTCATCTGGAAAAGTTGCATAGCCTAATGTTCCCCCGCAAGATCACAAATCCAAATGTTAAGATAACGGTCCGGATCCCAAGCATCTGCACCGCCAGATTCTGCGTGCTTCACTAGGTTATTGGTATAATCGAATGTCGAACGATTCGTGCTATAACGCTGGATGCCCGATGTGGTTTTCTCGTCGGGCGTGCGTTGCGCGAGACAAAACTGAATGCCCGATTGCCCGAACAATGACCTGAAATGTGCCGGAACGCGGCTTGCGCTGCCGTTGATGCCCGCATAATCTTTGTTAATGGTGTCGAGCTGCGCCATGATCTGCGCTTCGGTAATGACTGACTGGTTGTTACTCACGACATGAAAGACAACAGGAATGGTCACATCCGCAGTCGTTTTCAATGATTTGCCTGAAATGCTGCGCTGGCGAATGACTTGTTTCAACTGCTGCTCGCGCTGATCGAACATGATTTTTAACGTCGGCTGCTGCTTGAAGCGCAGGTTAAGAAGATCCATCGTTCCGCAACGGTCCTGCGCTGCAAGGCGCGTGCCGGTTATTACGAAAAATAAGATTATAATGCTTGTAATGAAATATTTAACGTCAGGTAAAATGTAGCGCATTGGTGGGGTTCCCGGGAACAAGATTGAGAAAATATTTTTGTTGATGTTGCAGCACTGCCCGTTTTTATAGTGTACTACGTAAAAAAACCGGCAAGTGATGCGAATTGTTACTTATTTAATTTGTTTTATCTTAAAATCATACCCATCATGCCCGAGCAGACTGCCTTACCGACGCGCAAGATAATCCATATTGATATGGATGCATTCTATGCGTCCGTGGAGCAGCGTGATTTTCCCGAATACCGCGGCAAACCACTCGCAGTAGGCGGTTCGCCGAGTGGCCGGGGCGTGGTGGCGACGGCCAGTTATGAAGCAAGAAAATTTGGCGTAAGGTCTGCAATGTCGTCCCGAAAGGCCATCCAGTTATGCCCGAACATTATATTTGTCCGCCCACGATTTGAGGTTTACAAATCGGTTTCGAATCACATCCGGGAGATTTTTATGCGCTATACGGATATCATTGAACCGCTCTCGCTTGATGAAGCATTTCTGGATGTGACGGAGGACAAGCAACAAATCGGATCGGCATTGGAAATTGCGGAAAAGATCAAAGCGGCCATCAAATCAGAACTCGACCTCACCGCTTCGGCAGGCGTTTCGGTTAACAAATTCGTTGCAAAGATCGCCTCGGACATTAACAAACCTAACGGCCTTACATTCGTCGGGCCTTCGAAAGTGGAGTCTTTTATCAATGCGTTGCCCGTTGAGAAATTTTTTGGTGTAGGAAAAGTAACGGCCGACAAGATGAAGCGCATGCAGCTTTTCACTGGTGCAGACCTGAAAAAGCTTTCTGAACAAGAACTCGTCAAGCATTTTGGTAAAACAGGGCATTTCTTTTATAAAATTGTAAGAGGAATTGATAACCGGGAAGTGGAAACGCACCGGGAAACCAAGTCGCTGGGCGCCGAGGATACATTCATGTATGACCTCACGACCATTGACGAAATGCACAAAGAACTCGACAAAATTGGCGTGACTGTTGTTACCCGACTCGAAAAAAAGCAATTGAAAGGGCGGACGATTACATTGAAGATCAAATACAGCGATTTTACCCAAATAACCAGAAACCATTCTTTCGCATCGCCGGTCGGTGACCTCGATACGATACTGGACATTGCCAAGCAGTTGCTGGAAAAAGTGGATATGGAAGAAAAAGCCGTTCGGCTTCTGGGCATTTCGCTGTCCAGCTTTGGAGAGCAAGAGTTTCGGCCTAGGCGGTCGAGGGACTCTGCTCAACTGGAATTATTCGATTAAATCTTCTTTCTTAAAGTAACAATGCATCAACCCGGTGCGCCTGCACTTTTCCTTCACACGGCGACCACGAGAATATTGTAAAACGGCCGTCCTGAGAAGCCACAAGTGCAATGGAATCGCGCTGATCGAAGACAAATTGTGCTGCTGAAAGATGCCTCGTGCCTCCTTGCTGCACAGGATGAAGCACCAAACCTTCGTTCCCTATAACGGGCTCCGTTACCAGCATTTCCTCAATCGCCTCGCTCCCAGCTGCCCGTCCGATCTTGGCACCGAAAGCCAGCAATTCGTAATTATCGTTAATAATAGTCGCGCCGTCAACTGCAGTTAATCCCGCCAGACCGTTGATCGCTGAGCTAAGCTGACTTTGCCAGGCAATCGGATTAGGATCGGCAACATAGCGCCGGTTCAACTCCGCAAGCTCAGAAAATGCCGGCTGGACGTGATAAGTGATCGGATGAATGATGGATTTTCGCCAATTCTCTTTTCCATTCGGCACTACAAGCAAAATGCCTCCACGCTCGTGCTCGCGCATGGAAACCGCCAATTGAACCAGAATATTAAGCGAATCCGTCCATAAGCTGGACGATGCAAAACCGATCATGGAATTAATCACGGAAGGACAATCCCGCGCCTTACCGCTCTTTTCATCGACGATTTTAACCTGATCGCCTTTTAAAACCGCAACATTGACAAACTTCCCAAAACCATCCAGCCTACGGTGTTTCACCACCAGCATTCCCGGCTCGATCACCTCCAGAACAAAGCATAAACCCGGTATAACCCGCGTCGTGCCCCAAATCCGCAACTCGTCGCCCTCCATCCACACGCCCAAATGGATTCCTGAACGCTCGACTGCGGGTGCCAGCTTGGTCAGTGAATTGGAAGTAAGGGATAATGTTTCGCTGAAAATAAGCGGGTGCTCGGCAAATTCGGGCGGTAAAAAGGCAATGGAAACTTTGGGGGAACGGCCTTCTTCCCTGCGCAAGCTCGCCCAGAAAGTCGTGTCGATAATGGTTTCAATGGTTTTGGCGTCGGGCTTGGGCGCCAGTTCCTGATCGTAGTGACTGCTGACCTGCAAATGATGACGCTCAAAATGGCTTTCAACGAGGCTCGCAATCGCCCGCGCCGCTTTGTATGTTGTAACCGGAACCGTATCTCCGGCCAGGGTGTTGGTATTGAAGTTCTTAATCATTGGGAACGGGCACTTAAAATTTTTTGCAATTGTGGTCGTTGTCTTGGCAGCTGCACATCCGCACAGCGTCCGATAAGTTAAGATAGCAACAAAGAGAAGTCATAAAAAGTTGGGATTTCAGAACTGCGTATTTTTTTTCACACACAAAAAAAATTTTTGACCCAAACCTGATACAGTTGCCCGTGATACTGAGCCGATTCAAGTTTTTCCGAACATTGATTTAGCATTTTTTCACAATTTCTTACACATCGTTTCCAACCATTTCTGATTTTGGAACGTCGTATAAAACAAAGCTTGAAAGTAGAGAAGTGATATTTCAGCCATGAAAATAAAAACAACGGTTTCAATGATTGATCTTGGAAAAAACATATCTTGCCTGCATCAAAATGATCAGATTGCGTGTATAGATACACGAAATGATAATAATCACATTAACTATTTGCGGAATGCTGTAACAAGTTAAATCCAAAAGCTGTTACGCCTTGCATACCGCATTACCTATTCCCTCTTCGCCCTTAAAATTCGGAAACGCAAATAAGCAGGACGCTAAGTCCTCAGAAGTTTCTTTGTGTTTTGTAAAAAACAGAAACCGCCGCGCCGTTAAATAATCAGGTGCATGTCAGTTTCGGAGAAAAAGAACACTGGTTCAATAATTGTTGATTGACGACGTGAAATCTGATAAAACTAGGTTACCAAAAATTAGCAAACTATCGGGTACAACATATACTCTACACTTTAAATTGTAAGATTGATGAAAAGCATCTCGGTAGTGATTCCGAATTACAACGGAAAGCATTTATTCGAAAAATATTTCGAAAGCAACTACAAGATCCTCAAAGGGGCTTGGAACGAAGGTTCAGATCATCGTAGTGGATGATGCATCGAGCGACGATTCCGTAGCTTATCTTGAACAGCAATATGGAAATGAAATTACGATTATCCGTAAGGAAAAGAACTCCGGATTTTCGCACACCTGCAACCTGGGCATCCAGAAAGCAGCAAATGATCTGATTTTCCTTTTAAATACGGATGTTACGCTGGAAGAAGGTTACTTCGAAAAGCTTTACAAATATTTCGAGCTCGAAGATACATTTGGCGTGATGGGCCGCATTATCGGCATGGAAGATGACAACATTCTCGATGCCGCGCGTTCTCCGAGGATCCTGGGACGCAAGATCAAGCCGAGCAACTTTTTTTATCTGAAAGATTCCGACACGCTTACGCCTACTTTTTACCTTTCAGGAGCGATCGCATTGATGGATACGAGGAAACTGAAAGCCATTAACGGGTTCAATGAAATGTTCAATCCGTATTATGGTGAAGATCAGGAAATGTCGATACGGGCGTGGAGATTGGGCTGGAAATGTTATTACGAGCACAATGCAGTTTGCCGCCACGAGGTTTCAGCCAGCACAAAAGGACACAAAGACAATTACTCGGTAAAGCGGATATATTTCCGTAACCGTTATTATATGCATCACCTGCATTTACATGGCATTGACCTTAATCTTTATCATTTGCAGGTTATTCTGAGCGATGTGCTCCCGAGCATTATCACGCTTCAATTCTACAAAGCACAGGCTTATCTGGATTTTCTGCGCAACATGAACGAACTTGCTATCAAGAAATCGGCGTTCAAAACGCAGATGAAAAATCATAAATCCAACATCGGGATTAATGATGTCATCGAGAATATCAAGATGATGCTGAAATACAAGCAGGTAGTAAAATTATAATCTTAGCCTGCGTTTTTCAAGCGATAAGCATTAATTTGCACCCTCAACCGGAAATTTCACAATTTCCGGCTGTTTTTACTTTCAGGCATATCCTAATATGCCATTTTCCATATAAATGAAAACATACTTCCGATTATTATCTTTTGCCCAGCCCATTGCCCGATTTGCAGTCCCCTACATTATTTTCACAGTTCTCGGGGTTATATTCAACACACTTAATTTAGCCCTGCTCGCTCCTCTGATGAGCACCCTTTTCAACAATAACAAGGACGGAGCGGAGATCATCGAAAAACCTGACAATTGGGATGTTACCGGCCTGCTCAACTATTACGCGCAGCAAGCCAATGACACTTATGGCCCGCACGGCGCCCTGCAAATCGTTTGTGCCGTTATCGTTACTTCTATTCTGCTTTCCAATATTTTCAAATATTTCTCGCAGCGGGTTATGGAAAACCTGCGGATCCATACATTGCTGAATCTGCGCAAAACGGTTTTCAACAATGTCATGAATTTGCATGCTGGCTATTTCAGCAACCAGCGGAAAGGCGACATTATTTCCAAAATCGCTTCCGATGTGCAGGTGGTGCAGTTTTCGGTGACGGGAACTTTGCAGGTTGTGTTTAAAGAGCCTTTGCAGCTGCTTGCTTACGTTTTCATGCTTTTCGCAACTTCTGCTAAGCTTACGTTTTTTGCCATTCTTGTTATTCCCATTTCTGCTTTTATTATTTCCAAAATTGTCAAAAGACTGAAAGAGCAAGCCACGATGGCGCAGCATCTTTTTGGGTTAATGATCAGTTATCTGGACGAAGCGCTTTCAGGGATCAAGATCATCAAAGCATTTAATGCGACGGAGGACATTAAGGAGAAGTTTCATCAGGAAAACATCCGTTATTCAGAGCTCGGCCGCAAAATGGCGCGTCGTCAGCAATTAAGCGGACCCGTTTCGGAGTTTTTGGGCGTGACGATGGTTGCTATCATTGTGCTTTACGGAGGCTCGCTGATCCTGGATAACCAATCCGATCTGAGCGTTTCGAAGTTTGTGGCTTACATTGCGCTCTTCTCACAAGTAATGCGGCCTGCCAAGGCGCTGACGGATTCTTTCAGCACCATTCATGCGGGAATAGCAGCCGGCGAAAGGGTTTTGGAACTGATTGATGAAAAACCGGAAATCCAGGATGCACCGAACGCAATTGACGTGAAGGAATTTAACGATTCTCTCAAACTGACGAATGTTTCCTTCGCTTACCAATCCCGGCCCGTTCTCAAATCAATAAACCTGATCATTCCAAAAGGCAAAACGGTTGCGCTGGTTGGCCCTTCGGGTGGTGGAAAATCAACATTAATGGACTTGCTTCCGCGCTTTATTGATGCGCAGCAAGGATCGGTTTCTATTGATGGTCTGGATGTTAAGCAGGCAAAAATGGAATCTTTGTGGGCATTGTTCGGGGTAGTAAACCAGGAATCCATGCTTTTCAATGACACGATCTATAATAACATTGCATTTGGAAACCACACAGCGACGCCGGAAAAAGTAGAAGCAGCGGCACGCGTTGCCAATGCACACGACTTTATTATGGACACAGAAAACGGTTATCAAAGCAATATCGGTGACCGAGGAATGAAGCTTTCTGGCGGACAAAAACAGCGTATTTGCATTGCACGAGCCGTTTTGAAAAACCCGCCGATCATGCTTTTGGATGAAGCCACGTCTGCATTGGATACGGAATCTGAAAAACTGGTGCAGGGCGCATTGAATAATTTAATGCAAAACAGAACTTCGCTGGTGATCGCGCACAGGCTGAGCACGATTCAGAAAGCGGATATGATTGTGGTGCTGGAAGATGGGCAGATTGTGGAGCAAGGCAATCATTCTGAGCTAATTGCACGCGACGGCCTTTACAAAAGGCTGATCGACATGCAAACGTTTAACGATTAAGTTTTAATTAAGTTCTTATGTTCAAAAAGAGAAATCTGGTTTCGAGACTCTGGCTTAAACACACGGACAAGATCCGTTACAAGCAATATAAATGGGAGTTGAAAAACCAGAAACAATTGGCGTTTGCAAATTTCATTAACGACGCCGATAAGCTTACAAGTCCTGCCAAAATTAAGGAATACGCTGCTCAAAAGGGATTTATCCGACTAAGCCACAGCGGAAACGCCGGAGACATTATTTATGCTTTGCCGACTATTGAGGCGATCCGCAAAATGACAAATGTGCGCATTGAGCTGTATCTCAGGCTCGGGCAGCCATTGATCCTCTCAGGTTACAACACGCACCCGCTGGGGAATGTGATGCTGAACCAAAAGATGGCGGATATGCTGATCACGCTTTTGAAACCGCAGTCTTACATTGATCTGGTTGAAGTGCATACGGACCAGCTTATCGATATTGATCTCGATTATTTCCGCGCGGGCGGCATTCCATTAGATAAGGGCAACATTGCGCGCTGGTGCAGTTATCTGACGGGCGTGAATCCGACCTTATACAAATCGTGGCTGGACGTTGAACCTGATAACACCTTCGCAAACACGATCGTGATGGCGCGCAGCGAGCGTTACCGCAACTACACGATCAACTACAAATTCCTGAATAATTATCCGAATATCGTCTTCATAGGCGTTGAGAGCGAGTATAACGACATTAAAAAGACCATCCCGGGCATCAAATGGGTTCAGGTGGATGAATTTATGCAGATGGCGCGGATCATTAAGGGTGCGAAATTCTTTATCGGCAACCAGTCCTTCCCCTTTTCCATTGCAGAAGGTTTGAAGGTGCCGCGGATCCTCGAAACATCTTTTGACGTGATCAATGTGGTTCCCGAGGGAGAAGACGGATATGATTTCTTCTTTCAGGAACACCTGGAATCGCTGGTCCAAATGCTTGACAGCCGCAAATAGCGCGCATTATTTCGAACACCCTGACTTCTAAATGAAATGAGTAGCACCAAAAAAGTTGCTGTTATTGTCCCTGTTTACAAAACGCAGCTTTCAGACTACGAAAAGATTTCGGTTCGGCAGTGCAAGAAAATCCTTTCAAACCATCCGATCATTGCCATTAAGCCCAGCACACTGGATCTTTCAGCGCTGGGCAACGATAACATTTTCAAGGATTCCGTCAGTTTTGACCCGGCATTTTTCGAAGGCGTGCAGGGCTACAACAGGCTGATGCTGAGCCCGGAATTTTATCAAACCTTTCTGGATTACGACTTCATCCTCATTTATCAGCTCGATGCATTTGTGTTTAAAGACGAGCTTTTGCAATGGTGCGGCAGCGGCTATGATTACATTGGCGCGCCCTGGCCAAAGCGGCTGGAAGAGCCTGATATCGTGAAAGCGCTCAAAACGAGGACCATTACTTTGTATCACATTTGGAAAAACACAACTGAAAATGGTTTGCCGAGCCAACGGCAGTTCGATAATGTGGTGGGAAACGGCGGATTTTCACTCAGGCGGGTCAAGAAGTTTTTCAAACTCGCTGCGACCATGCAGGATAAGGTGAACGAATATCACCAACGGACGGAACACCAGTTTCACGAAGACGTGTTTTGGAGCATTGAAGTGAACAGAACATTCAGCAGACTAAGAATTCCGTCATTTAAAACGGCTTACAAATTTTCGATTGAAAATAATCCCGAGCGCGGCGTGCGCTTCAACAAAGGCTTGCCATTCGGGTGTCACGCGTGGGACACCAATGATAACCTGCCCTATTGGAAGCCGTATCTGATCGAAATGGGCTATACATTATAATCGCTTAACGACGCATTTTCGCAACCCTCCGCAAGTCGACGAACATTTTATACCATTTCAATTTGCCAAAAATGCGGGAATGCCGCGCGTCCCAGCAAATCTTCATCAGCTCCTGATAAGTTCTGCCTTTGTCGAGCTGCTTTTCAAAGAACCGCTTAAACGCACGCCTTTCATATTGCAAAAGGTTTTTTTCATCCAATCCATCCACATTAACGGGAAGAATGTGGCTCCATTTCCGGTGCACCTTTTCAATTTCCGCTTCCCATTGCGCACTGAAATCGCCCTCGGAAAAGTGGCTTAACAGCACTTCGTATGTTACAGCAATGTCATAATCACGGCCAACGGACAATGAAAAATCAATGTCGTAGGCGTGGAAATGTTTCAGGAGATTCTGGTCAAAAGGCGTTTCCAGCGCAATGTTCTTGTGCGTCACCATCCAGCAGCCGTCAATGCTCGCGACCAGGGAAAGCTTTTCATTTTTAGGGTTTCTGTAATCCCAGAATGCTTCCCTTCCTGAATATTTGAAACCTTGAATGAGGTTGCAGTAAAATTCTCCATTCACTTCAAGATCAGCATTATACCAGCTCGAAGGAACCACCGATTTGTAACCGCCGCCTGCCACGCCCAGTAATCCGAGGTTTGGATTTGAAGCGAATGTGGAAAGCACTTTTCTGCCCCAATCGGCCGTTTTCATTTCAATGTCTTCGTGCATGAAACAAAGGACGTCATACTTCGCAGCACGCGCGCCTTCATTGTATAATTCACAAATTCCCTTCTTGCCCTGGCTGTTATCAAAAGCAATGATCTCATGCGCGACGCCAATGGTCTGCGCAATGTTCTCTTTTACCAAAACAAGATCCTGAGAATTGGCCGAACAGATTATAATAGAAATCATACTATGCTTTAAATATGCAGCGGAAACTTCCAAAATTAGCGTTTTAAGTAGAAACTACACCCCGGCGGCATTTTATAGACGTTATAAAACTTATCTGATTCGATGAAACGCATTTGCATTGTCTTCCTCCTTTTAATTCAAACTTCCGTTTTCGCACAAGTCAAGTTTGCCCGTTTATTTTCAGATCATGTGGTCTTGCAGCGGCAAAAACCAATTCCTGTGTGGGGCTGGGCTAAGGCGGGGGAAAAAGTGAATGTAACGCTTGGACAACAAACTGTGCAGACCAAGACGGATGCCTCCGGAAAGTGGACAGTCCGTTTTAATGCATTGGAAGCAGGCGGTCCGCACGTGCTTAAAGTGTCAGCGAAATCGGGTCAAGCGACTGTTAATGATGTGCTTATCGGTGAAGTCTGGCTTTGTTCCGGGCAGTCGAATATAGAGTGGAATGTTGCTTCGGCGAAGGATTATGAAATTGAGAAAAAGAACGCAAACTTTCCACAGATCAGACATTTCAAAGTGGAGCACCTTGTGACTTTGCAACCGGAAAATGATCTGAAAGAAGGTGATTGGAAAATTGCTTCCGAAGAAACCGTAGGCAATTTTACAGCCATCGGCTTTTTCTTTGCCCGCGAATTATATCAAAAGCTCAATGTGCCCATCGGCATTTTGCATTCATCTTGGGGCGGTTCGCAGATTGAAGGCTGGATCAGTAAAGAAGCGATGGAGACAGATCCTGAGTTGCAAACGTATGCTCAAAATTTGCCGAAGACGTGGGAAGAAGCTGATGTAATGATGGATACGAAGCTCCGAAAAACACTTTTCAAAAAAGAAAATTACACACCAACGGCAGCAGATGAAAAGCAATATATCAGCGGAAATGCAGATTTTTCGACCTGGCTAAAAACTGGCGACCCCATCGGTCAGTGGGATTGGAAAGGACTGATGGGTTACCGCGGCAATGCATTTATGGCAAAGGAAGTCGCTATGCCGGCTGACATGGTTTCGAAAGAGACAACATTATCACTCGCAGAAAACGACAGCCCCAATAAAATTTACATTAATGGAAAACTGATTGCCGAAACTGCCGCAAAAGGCGTGCGTAAGATCACGGTTCCGGTTAACACGTGGAAAGAAGGCAAAAATCAGCTGGTGATTGCACACGGCGTTATGGTGGGCACGTCATGGTTTGGGCCGGGAATGATGGGTGACGCAAATGACCTTTTTGTCCAGGCCGGAAACAGTAAGATCAGCTTGGCAAAAGATTGGCTGCTGATGCCCGCATTCTCTGAAAAACACAACTACGCGCACTTGATGAACAATGTCGGAACCAGCATTTACAATGCTATGATCGTCCCGCTGATTCCGTTTGCGATGCGCGGCACACTCTGGTATCAGGGCGAGTCGAACACGCTCAGAGCTTACCAATATCGCCGGGCGTTTCCGCTCATGATCAACGACTGGCGCAAGCGCTGGAATGATGAATTTTCATTCTATTGGGTGCAGCTTTCGAGCTTTGGCGGTGACGCAAACAGTAATAAGGGCAGCAGCTGGGCCGAGTTGCGTGAAGCTCAAAATATGACGCTTAGCCTTCCAAAAACAGGCATGGCGGTTTCAACTGACGTGGGCAATCCAAACAACATTCACCCGACAAACAAACAGGATGTGGCGCACCGGCTTGCAACCCAAGCATTGAAACAGGATTATGGTCAAAACATTCCCTATAATTCTCCATTGTACGAAAAAGCCCAGTTTCAGAACGGTAAGGCTATTATTTCATTCAAGCATGCAGAGAATGGACTAATGGTTAAAGACCGTTATGGCTATCTCAAAGGCTTTGAAATTGCAGGAGAAGACAAGAAATTCTATTATGCAAAAGCCGAGATCAAAGGCAACACCGTCGAGGTTTCAAGTCCGGATGTAGCCACGCCGGTAGCCGTGCGTTACGCGTGGGCCGATGCACCCGAGGAAGCCAATCTTTTCAGTAAAGACGGTTTTCCAGCCAGCGCTTTCCGCACGGATGACTGGCCCGGCATCACGGTTAACGGCAAGTTTCAATAATCAGCACCTCATTCTATCAGTTATATGTTAAAGCCTCTGTCCGTCTTACTGGCTGCGTCTGCCCTGTTTCTGGTTGCTTTGCAGCAGCAGGATTTTGAAATAAAACCCGCTGAAAACACGGAATGGCCTGAATATCTGGGTGGTCCCGACCGAAATCATTACTCACCGCTGACGCAGATCAACCGGGAGAATGTGAACAAACTGAAAGTTGCATGGACGTATGCTATGCCGGATTCGGGGCAGACGCAGGTGAATCCGATCATTGTCGACGGCGTGCTATATGGCGTTACGAACACGGTCCAGGCATTTGCGCTGGATGCAGCCACGGGAAAGCAGATCTGGATATTCGGCGATAAATCAAAAAACGGCTCCAACACCAGTCGCGGGCTGACTTACTGGAGCGACGGCGCAGATAAGCGCATTATGCACGCAATGGGGCCGCATTTATACGCGCTGGACGCTAAAACCGGCAAGCCGATCGAAAGCTTTGGTGAAAACGGAAAAATCGATCTGAGAACAGGCCTTCCGGAAGTGGCGAAAGACAAATATCTTGTTTCCAACACCCCAGGGACGATTTTTGAGGATCTGATCATCATGCCGATCCGCTTATCGGAGGATTCCGATGCTGCTCCGGGCGATCTCAGGGCGTTTAATGTGCGGACCGGGAAGCTCGTCTGGACTTTCCATACGATTCCATATCCTGGTGAATTTGGCTATGAAACATTTCCGCCGGATGCTTACAAAAACACTTACACGGGAGCTGCTAACAACTGGGCAGGCACTGCCATTGACCGGAAACTTGGCATTCTTTATGTTCCGACAGGCTCGGCAGGATATGATTTTTATGGTGGAAAAAGAAAGGGAGCAAATCTTTTTGCCAACTGCTTACTCGCGCTCGACGTTCGCACGGGCAAGCGCCTCTGGCATTTTCAAACCATGCACCACGACATCTGGGACCGTGACCTCCCCGCCCCGCCCAACCTGATTACCGTAACGCAAAAAGGTCCCGATGGCAAGCCACGGAAAATCGACGCCGTTGCGCAGGTCAGTAAGCAGGGATATGTATTTGTTTTTGACAGGGTTACGGGCAAACCACTGTTTCCAATCAACGAAGTTAGTGCCCCGAAAACTGCTTTGCCCGGCGAATTCCCGTGGCCTACGCAGCCCGTTCCAACAAAACCAGCTCCTTATGCAAGGCAAGCGCATACATTGACCGAAAAAGACATCAGCGAATATGCGCCTGATCATGACTCACTCGTGATCAAATTCAAGACTTATCAGAAAGCATTGTTCGCCGCACCGAGCCAGGAAGGCACAGTAATCTTGCCCGGATTCGATGGCGGTGCGGAATGGGGCGGTGCTGCCGCTGATCCTCAGGAAGGCATTTTATATGTGAATAGCAATGAAATGCCGTGGATCCTCACCATGAAAGACACACCAAAAGCGAGCGAACTTTCTGCATTGAGCCCAGGTGAAAAAGTTTACACGACTTACTGCGTGACGTGCCACGGCCCGCAGCGAAAAGGCAATGCAAAAAGCGGTTATCCTTCGCTGGTGGACATTGGTGCGCGCCGCGACAGGAACTTTGTATCGCAGCTCATAACATCCGGAAAAGGCATGATGCCTGGATTTACAATGCTCACCGCTGACGAAAAACAAGCGCTCGTTTCGTTTCTGTTTGGTGACGAAAAAGTGGAAGCAGCGTCCACGGTGACAGCTTCAAAGAAAACTTATTTGCCTTTTCAAAGCACGGGTTATAACAAATTTTTGGATGCAAATGGGCTGCCCGCCATTGCACCGCCGTGGGGAACGCTCAATGCAATTGACCTGAATACGGGTGAATATCTTTGGAAAATTCCTTTCGGCGAAGTGGAAGCGCTCAGGCAAAAAGGCGTTCCGACAACCGGCACAGAGAATTACGGCGGCCCGGTCGTGACAGCAAGTGGATTGCTGTTCATTGCGGCAACCAAGGACGGGAAATTCAGGGTTTTTGATAAAAAGAATGGAAAGCTTTTGTGGGAAACAATGCTTCCTGCGGCTGGTTTTGCAACGCCGTCTACTTATGCAGTTAATGGCAAACAATATGTGGTGATCGCCTGCGGCGGAACCAAGCTGGGCACCAAAAAAGGCAATCAATATGTGGCTTTTGCTTTGGAATAAGCAAAACTTCCAGCGTCGGTTTCGGCAGTTTTATGTTTAAAATTTTCTGCTTCACGCAAACAAATTCAGGGATTGCGATTTTAAGTGAAATATTGCGGCCAGTTCAACCTCATCTGTCGCAATCCCTGCATGTATACCGCGCGTGAAATCAAATTCGGGATCGTTTTTTCATTTGCATGGAAAACGATCCTTTTCTTTTTTGTCTATGCCTCGCTCCTTTGTCTAGCGAGTTATTATTCCGGCATCACGCTCGGAATTTCTTTTGTCCCGATCGGATTGATCGGAACGGCCGTCGCATTTTATGTCGGTTTTAAAAACAATTCTTCGTACGAAAGGCTGTGGGAAGCGAGGCGGATCTGGGGCGCAATTGTCAATGCCAGCCGCACCTGGGGGACTTATACAATCACATATATCCAACCGCTTCCTGATGATCCGGCTTTCAATCACAACGAAGTCCGCAGTCAGCTCATTCACCGCCAAATTGCATACATTAATGCAATCAGGATTCAACTGAGGGCCAAAAGCGCCTGGAATGACACGACTTCCACAGCACACAACATTGTGAAAGATCAAGTTGAACACCATGATTCGCCACTGCTGCATTCAACAAGCCAGTTCATGCGAACGGAAGAAACGCAATATGTTTTGTCCAAAAAAAATCCGGCAACGCACATCATGAAAATCCAGGCTAAGCAACTCGACGATGCATTTCGCAAAGGGGCGATTAATGAGCGTTTTTACGTTCAAATGATGACCGTTGTGCAGGAATTTTACAACCAGCAAGGCGCTGCGGAAAGGATCAAAAACTTCCCGTTTCCACGTCAGTATGCCTATTTCAGCAAAATATTTGTCTGGCTTTTTATCCTCATTCTGCCATTCGGACTTGTTAATGAATTCGCCAAACTAGGCAACGAAATGATCTGGCTGGCCGTGCCGAGTTATATGATCATCGGATGGGTTTTTAATACGATGGAAATTGTGGGCGACACTAGTGAAAATCCTTTTGAAAACGCAATCAATGACGTTCCTATGACCGCAATTTGCCGCACGATAGAGATTGATCTGCGCGAAATGCTGGACGAAGAGAACATTCCCGCACCGATTACTCCGGTCAATAACATCTTAATGTAAACCCCATGCTCGAAAAAGTACGCCAGTTCTTTCCGGACGCAGTCTCTTCCAGTGACTTTGTCCTCAACATTTACAAAAATCTCGCGGCACATAACCTTGCTCCTGAGCAGATTATGCTAGCCCACTCCATTTGCTCAGATGATGTGAACAGCATTGAATATCCCGAAGAAGGCCGGCAAATGCTGGGGCCGTTTAACCTCGGCGGGCTGAATGGTTATCCGTTTACGGGTCTGACGGGCATGAGCGCTTTTGCACATCACGTTCCCGAGGAAGGCGCCGCGCTAATCTTTTACGCACCGCACATTGGTGTTAGCAATTCAGGCGAGCTTGGTAAAATCATCCGCGTAGGCCAGCATGCGGAATCCAGCTGCTGCGGGGCCGCGGCGCTGGCTTTAAGCCGTTTGCAAAATGATGAGATCACGGCAGGTTCGAAACCGGCTGATGATTACCAGCAGCATTGCTTGCAGGAATTTCTGTTAAATCAAAAAGAACGTGTGATTTCGTCAGAATCGCCCATTAAGGAAGCGACGGAAGTTATTTTGGAAGAATCGGGCTTAATGATTGATCGCCTCGTTCAACAAACGAGCTTTACCGGAAAATATCTGTTTATCGTGGGTGCCGTCATCATCAATACGGATTGGCATTTCGGCTCATTCCTGGAAATGCGGAGGTTTGAAGAATGGGACATTCAAACGAAAACGAAAGTGCGCGACTTTATGGCCTAAGCACTGTCGCGCTCATCCACCTGGTGTTGCACGCCTTCCAGGTCCTTCACCGGTTTTTCATTGCCCATCAGAAAAGCAATTGATTTTGTGTTAGGCAAATACTGGAATGTTACCCGCATAATGCCTGTGAGCGGGATGGCGATCACGGCACCGGCCACGCCCCAAAGAACGCCAAATGCCACAACCGACGTGATGGTCATAAACGGGTTCAAGTCTACTTCCTTACCAACCACATACGGCTGCGTGATGTAATTATCGATCATTTGCGCAGCCGTCATTACAATCAGCACGATCAGCACGCCGGACGGTCCGCTGGAAACCAATGCTAAAACCGCCGCCAGTCCGCCACCAATCGCATTGCCGACATATGGTATAAATGAAAAAACGGCTGCTATTAATGCGAGCAGGAATGCGTATTTAATGCCGCCGATCATAAAACCGGTTCCGTACAGGATGGCCAGAATGATCATCGCTTTAAGCATTCCATAAAAGTAACCGCCGGAAGTTTTGCGGATTTCCTTTAATGCTTTTCTAACCCGAATGTGATCTTGCTTAGGAAAATTAAGCAATATAAATTCCTTAAACCGCTCGCGCTGAGACAGTAACAATACGACATACACAATGATCAGGATAATGTTGGCAATGGTCGCTCCTATTGATCCGATCGCCGCCGGACTTCCGTTTCCAAGTTTGGAAAGCATTGTTTTGGCTTGTTCAAGCTGTGCATTCTGATCAAGGCCTGATTTTTCCTCGATAAAACTTTGTGCATCTTTTAAATACTGCACCGAAGTCTTTTCAATCTCAGGCCAGTCTCTCGAAATCATTCGCACCTGAATCGTAATCAGCGAACCTAAGAAGACCAAAAACAGCAGCAGAACGGTTGTGCTGCCTGCAACGGCCCAGCCTTTTGAAATATTTTTCGACATCAGCCAATCCATGATCGGAATCAGCATCATTGAGAGAACGACGCCAATGGCAAGCGGCGCCAGAAATGTTTTACCGAAATACAAGCCCGCCGGGATAGCGATCAGTAACAATACCCAACCTAAAATTTTTACCAAGTCGTCCTTCATGGAGTAGTTTTTTACAACAGAAGGTTTTAAAAAATCATTCCAACCGGCCCATTACGCGGTTTTAGCTGGATTATGACAAGTTACCGCCCCATTTCCGTTGTAGTGTATACGTTTTTCGACAGTCAGCGAAACGGTCGCTTTGCTATTCCAGACTGCTCGCAAACGACAACGCTTTTTTCAGATCTTCCTCCTTTTCGAAGTTGATCTCGTTGTCTTTCAGATAAGCATTCAGTGCTTTTTTATTTTTGGGAAAAACGCGAAGCAGGCTCGGGCGGTTCGCCAGTATAACACGTTCATTTTTATCGATTAAAAAGAAAATTGCCCTGCGCCTGAGAATGATCTTTTCATTGCCTTCCAATGTCTGGAAATTGCCGGTTTGATTAATGAATGACGAATAGCTGGAAATGGCCGAGGTTGCTGAATATTGATCGTAAGACGCATATTTTTCATTTCCCATTCTCACGAGAAACTGCTTTTTACCCAATTTAACGCCACCGAAATCCTCTATCGCGTGTACATGCCCATGGCCTTTCAGATAATAATATAGATTGTCGCCGACGAAGACTTTGGAAATGTAATCATTGTCAGTCAGCAGCAGTGTGTCTTTTTTAGGATCAATAAAAAGCACTTCTCCGTGAACCAGACTGTAATTTAACTTTGCTTTCGAGATTTTCCCGGTCCTGAACAAAACCTGTCCGTCCTGAAATTTATCAAACTGGTAACGCTCATTGAATGGGATGATCTTGCTTACGTCAGAACCGTTTTTAACACGATAAACGTCTTTTACCGGCTTTTGCGCCAGCGTAACTTTGGCCAAAATGATCAGCACGAAAAGCAAGCAGGAGACCTTCATCATGGCGCAAACATTGTTTTAATATTTCATGATAAATTTAGACAAATCTGGCAAAAATTCCTTCTTTCGGGCCAACTCATATTGATAAATCACTTGACCCAGATTTTTCATGAATGGATAGCAAATTTCCTTGTACTCATACTTGTCATCATTATACACGCCGTCTTCGTTTGAATGCACAACGGCGCTCAGCATGAATTCGACCTTATGCTCGAAATCTACGATAAATGCATTGTCAATGATGAAGCCGTACGAATCGCCATATTTGTTAAAAATGCGAATATTTGACATTGGTTCGGCTTCCTTATCCGCTCCGTAAAAAAGGAATTTTGCGTACAGCAGCCAAAACTCCTTCGGATCATATTTAGGAAAATCACTTTCCGTCGGATATTTGCTCATGTAAGTGTAAATAAGCTTGTAGTCCTCAGCCGTCAATCCAAAACGCTCGCTGGCCGGGAATGCTTCCGGGAACATCAGTTTCTTCATCACCGCCTGCTGATCCGTCAGACTGAACGCATTTTTATTGGCCATATTAAAAGGCTTTTCCACAAAACGGTCGGAACTATCCATATAAGCCTTTCCCATTAATGTGTTGGTCAGCGCGAGCGGATAATTTTCAGGATCAAACTTTCCATGCTGATAATAAACGAGACTATCGCCTTTGTAAAACGTGATGGGATTGGTGTGGCGGGAAGTCAATTCGGTGTCTTTAACGGCATAGCGGTTCAATATCCGGCTCGTCGTGAGGCCATATTTTTTTAATTTCTGGTTGATTTCCGCTCTGCTGATAAATTCATAAAGCCGGTTATAGGCATCATTATCACTGACCAGGAGGATTTTCCTGATATAATGTTCAAGTGACGGCATTCCGTTGGCTGATGAACTGTCTCTTTCCACAGCGGTTTGCTTTGCGAATGCAGCGCCCGTTCGCATTGTGCTTTTCACGGTTAATCCTTTTACATTCAGCTCATTAATTTTTTCAAGCGCAAAAATAACTGTGGGCAGCTTCACCGTGCTCGCCGGAAAAAAGTAATGCAGGTCGTTCAGGTTGTAGCTGAAAGTTTTGAAATGCGGAACATTGTTCTTGTCCCGGTCGATTTGGGTGTACAAGATCTGGACTTCATGCTTCGCAGGGTGGTTCAGAATCTCTGAAAACAGCTCCGGTTTGCTCCTCAACAGGCTTTCAAGCAACAGTGTGTCCGACCGTTGCGCTTCACAGATTATGGAAAATCCGGTCATTAAGAGCAATAATGTGGAGAGACGAATCATATTTCTGATGTTTTAAAACTCACTCTTCCCAGCCTGACAAATAGGAACCTTCCTCAGTTTTCACGGAACCGGCGACAGCCTCATTAATCGTTTTCATTTCGGCATCTGTCAAGTTGCGCCACTTTCCGGTTGACAGGTTTTCGAGCGTCACATTCATGATACGCACCCGTTTCAGCTTGGTAACATGGTAACCCAGATATTCGCACATGCGGCGGATCTGGCGGTTAAGGCCTTGCGTTAACACAATTGTAAAAACGTGGCTGCCTTCTTTTCGGACAAAACATTTCTTGGTAACCGTTCCCAAGATCGGCACGCCAGACGACATTTTTTGAATGAAATCAGGTGTGATCATTTTATCGACCGTCACCACATATTCCTTTTCATGATTGTTACCGGCGCGCAATATTTTGTTTACGATATCGCCATCGCTGGTCAGAAAAATGAGTCCTTCCGAAGGCTTGTCCAGCCTGCCGATCGGAAAAATGCGCTCCGGGTGCCGGATGTAATCGATAATGTTTCCTTTTACGTCCCGCTCGGTTGTACACGTGATGCCCACCGGCTTGTTGAAAGCAATGTATACGGCCGTTTTTTTGACTTTCAGCAGCTTGCCATCGATTTTCACCTCGTCCACTGCCGTGGCTTTATCGCCCAAAACCGCAATGCGGCCATTCAGCATGACGCGCCCCTGCTCCACTAATTTGTCCGCCTCCCGCCGGGAGCAAAATCCTGTTTCACTAATAAACTTATTTATCCTGATCAAAATCGGTGTTGTTAACCCGGCTTTCCAATGCCGGCCATGCCATTATACCAGACAGCAAATTACTGCAAATCATAAAAATTATCCCGTTTTTATAAAAGATTCAAGCACATTGCCTCTTTTGTCACCTGAGATAAAACAATTCACATTCAAAAGATGAAATCTGTCCACTTATGAAAAATCGTTTTTTACCAATTGCTTTCCTTTTCTGGCTTTCCATCATTACTGCCCTCGCCCAGCCTGTGAGGCGTCCGGTCGAGGTCGTCGTAACCACCAACCGCGAAGACTGGACTTACAAAACAGGTGAAAAAGTGCAGTTCCTGGTTACGGTCATGCGCAATGGAAATTTGGTAAAAGACGCATCGGTGCGCTATGAAATCGGTCTTGAAAAACTTGACCCAACCATTAAAGAAACCAAAACAGCAGCTGATGGCAAACTCACGATTGAAGGCGGAACGCTTAAAACGCCCGGATTTTTGAGATGCATTGCATGGGTTGTTGTCGATGGCATTGAATATCGCGGTCTGGCCACAGCTGGTTTTGACCCATTGAAAATTGAGCCCACAGTTGCTAACCCGCAGGATTTCGACGCATTCTGGACGAGCGCCAAACAGGAATTAGCAACTGTTCCTATGGACGCAAAAATGACATTGTTGCCCGAACGCTGCACGGAGAAAGTAAATGTATATCACCTTAATTTACAGAATAACAGAAAAGGTGTGCGTGTCTACGGCATATTGAGCATTCCGAAAAAAGAAGGAAAATATCCTGCGCTGTTGCGGGTTCCAGGCGCTGGCGTGCGTGCATATTATGGCGACGTTGTCACGGCTGAAAAGGACATTATTACGCTTGAAATTGGCATTCACGGGATTCCTGTTACAATGGATCCGTCCGTTTACACAGACATGGGCTTGGGGTTGCTGAATGGTTATCCGGCATATAACATGGACGATCGGGACAAATTTTATTACAAAAGGGTTTACCTCGGCTGCGTCCGCGCCAATGATTTCCTGACCAGCCTGCCGCAATATGATGGCACAAACCTGGCCGTGACAGGAGGAAGCCAGGGAGGCGCTTTGTCGATCATTACAGCAGGTTTGGATCCGCGTGTAAAATGGCTCGGCGCATTTTATCCAGCATTAAGCGACGTTACGGGTTACCTGCACGGCCGTGCGGGCGGATGGCCGCATTACTTTGATAAAAACGGCATTCAGGGAAATAATACGAAAGAAAAAGTCAACACGGTGGGTTACTATGATGTGGTGAATTTCGCGAGACGCGTCAAAGTCCCGGGGTTGTACATTTGGGGATTCAATGACGAAACGTGCCCGCCCACGTCTATGTACGCAGCCTATAATGTAACGACCGCTCCGAAAGATCTGAAACTGTTCCTGGACACCGGCCACTGGACTTATCAGGAAGAAAAGGACATTATGAACAATTGGCTGATAGAAAAATTAACCAAAAAATAGACTAAACACCTTAACATGGATCGCAGAACATTTATAGAAAAAACGGCCCTCGCAGGTGCTGCACTATCCGGTGCCGCATTTTCATCTTTGCCGCTTTTGAGTGCCGTAAGTCGGGCCGCTCCTTATAAAACCGCACTAATCGGAACGGGCTGGTGGGGCACAAACATTTTGCGCTGCGCCATTCAGTCGGGCGAAAATAAAGTGGTTGCGCTTTGCGATGTGGATGATAACCAGCTCAAAACGTGTGCAGCAGAAGTTTCCAAACTCACGCCAGACAAGCCCAAGCTTTACAAGGATTACCGCGAGCTTTTGGCCAAAGAAAAACCCGAAGTTGTGATTGTCGCAACACCGGATCACTGGCATGCGCTGTGCTGCATTGCGGCCATTGAATCGGGCGCGCACGTTTATGTGGAGAAGCCCATTTCGCACACCATTAAGGAAGGACGCGCGATGGTGAACGCCACGCGGAAACATGGCAAAATCGTTCAGGTGGGCACGCATAGGCGTGTTTCACCGCACAATGTGTCGGGAATGGAGTTTCTGAAATCCGGAAAAGCAGGGAAAATCGGGATGGCACGAGCATTCGTACATTACGGCGGCGGACCGGGTCAGAAAACACCCGATTCTGAGCCGCCGCAAGGATTGGACTGGGACTTTTATTGCGGCCCTGCACAGTTGCTGCCTTATAACAAAACCATGCATCCGAGGGGATTCAGAAATTATCTAAACTTCGCGAACGGAACATTAGGTGACTGGGGCATTCACTGGCTCGACCAGGTGCTCTGGTGGTCGGAACAAAAATATCCGAAGAAAATATATTCAACAGGCGGCCGGGCCATCAGACAGGATAACACGGATGCGCCGGACCATCAGGTTGCTGTTTATGATTTTGATGGCTTTACTTTGGAATGGGAGCACCGGAACTTTGCGGCTAATAATGCAGAGAAAACGCATCCGCAGCAAGCAGTAGGCGTTTATTTCTACGGAACCGAAGGCACATTCCACATGGGCTGGCTCGATGGCTGGACATTCTATCCTACTAATCCCAACAAGCCGGTCATTCACCAGGATGCGCAGCTCAACAAGCCCGACGATCAAAATATCCAGCAACTTTGGGCGAATTTCATTGAGTCAATCAGAACCAACAAGCCGCCGGTTTGCGAGATTGAGATCGGTCAGCGCTCAACCAATGTTGCATTGCTGGGCATGCTGTCTTATAAACTTGGCAGAAGCATTATCTGGGATGGTGAGAAAGAAACGATTCAGGGCGACGCTGAAGCGAACAAGCTGCTGAGCAGAGAATACCGGGGTGATTGGAAATACCCGCAGGCTTAAAAAAATTCAGGGATTGTTACGCTACGGTAACAATCCCTGACAAAACCTTAGTCTATTTTAACGACTTCGGCTGGAATATTATATTGATCAATGATTTCACGCGTGAAACGGACATGCCCGCGTGGCGCCATCAGATATAACTTAGCACCTTTCATGCCGGCAAGCTCGCTTAGCAATTTCCATTTTGAAATGCTTCCGCGCAGCTGATCTGTTTTCACCGACACTTCAAGATAATGTCTGTTGAACATATTTACACCAGTCACATCCGGGGTAAATTTGGCATTGTCAGCGGCTCTTTCATATGACTTAGGCGTTTCATAACCTTCCATATTGGCCTGGATATCCTTAAACCCATGCGCCTGTGCCCACTTTACCACAAGTGGAATAAATAATTCCTTTTCCATAATATTAAATGAATAATTTTTTCTGTCCCGTCACCCAGGGAATTCCATAAAAATCAAACTAAACTGAGCAGAGGAAGTGTCTTACCGAAAGCAGTCTGGAATGTAGTATTCTTACTAATCATGAAAGGTACAGGATTTTGTGCTAATCAGCAAATTTTTCCACCATTCACTTAGTCGTCCAATTCGTCCAGAAAACCGTTGTAAGCACGCTGCAGCTCCTGCTGGGCCTTTGTGTTTTTTTGTAACAGTGCGAGCGCCACGCCCTTGCGATAAATTTCCTCAGCCTTTTCAAATTTTTCCAGCCCAGCAAAAAATGCACCAGCATGATAGTAAGTAGGAAGGTAATCCGGATGCTGATTTAGCAGAATATCGAAAAACCGCTCAGCTTCGGCCGCATCCGATTTGCTATACTCAATCGCGAGCGCGTAAACATTAAAAGGATCGTCAGGATCTTCCTGGTAAAAGCTGAGCAGACTAGAAAGTAAGGCGCTATTCATTGTATATTATTATGCTTGCATACTATTTAAGATTTCCCTTAATTTGCCCGGACAAAGATATTTCCAAATCAGAAAATTCAGATAACTAAAAGCTCATGAAAATACTCGTTTGTATATCCAATGTGCCCGATACAACTGCTAAGATAACATTTACGGACAACGACACCAGACTTAATAAGACCGGTGTTCAATACATTATTGGCCCATATGACGATTATGCCCTTGCCCGGGGTGTGGAATTGAGAGAGCAATCGGGTGGTTTGCTGACCGTCCTGCACGTGGGTGAAGCCGATGCAGATCCGCAGATCCGCAAAGCGCTGGCGATCGGTGCCGATGATGCCATCAGGGTGAATGCGGATCCGCTTGACTCCTATTTTGTAGCCGTGCAGATTGCCCATATTGCCAGACAAAACAATTACGACCTGATCCTAATGGGCCGCGAATCCATCGATTACAACAGCGGCGTTGTGCATGGACTGGTGGGCGAAATGCTTGGAATCGCTTCCTACTCACCCGTTATGAAACTGGACATTGAAGGCGGTCAGGCAACGATCAGCCGGGAAATTGACGGTGGGAAAGAAATCCTGAAAGCGCCGCTTCCTTTGGTGCTTGGTTGCCAGGAACCCATTGCCGAGTGGAAAATCCCCAACATGCGTGGCATTATGACCGCAAGAACCAAGCCGCTTAATGTGGTGGAAGCAGTTTCCGTAGAAGATATGACTGCGCCGGAAAAATATTTCTTGCCTGCTCCCAAAGGCGCTTGCAAAATGATCCCCGCCGATCAGGCAGAAACGTTGATCCGATTGTTGCAGACTGAGGCCAAAGTGCTTTAATTCTTCATTTGAATAACATTAAAACCGAAAACGATCATGTCAGTCCTTATATATGTAGAACTGGATAACGGTTCAATTAAAAAGACCTCGCTGGAAGCAGTGGCTTACGGCGCAAAAGTTGCAGAAAAAACGGGTGGCCCGGTTGTAGTGCTGGCGCTCGGAAAAGCCGATGAAGCGGAATTGCAAAACGCAGGAAACTATGGTGCTGCAAAGGTTTTGCACGCATCTGATGAAAAGCTGACGCATGAGAACAGTCTCGCTTACGCTGATGCGCTCTCACAGGCAGCAACACAAGAAAATAGTAAGGTCATTATTTTATCAAAATCCGGGTTGAGCGATGCCATGGCGGCTCGCGCTGCGGCAAAGCTGAAAGCGGGAATCGTTTCCGGCGTGACTGCATTGCCGGAGATTAATGGTGCATTTAAAGTAACCAGAGGCATTTTTACCGGAAAAGCGTTCGCTACAACCGAAATCAAATCGGATGTTAAAATATTGGTTATCAAGAAAAATGTGATCGAAATTGATGACAGCGACGTTGCCACCGCACAAGCCGTGATCGAACCGTTCGCTCCGCAACTGCGCGACAGCGACTTTCAGGCAGCCGTTGTAAGCGTTGAAAAGGCTAATTCCGAATTGTCATTAACCGAAGCGCAGGTCATCGTTTCTGGCGGCCGTGGCATGAAGGGCCCGGAAAACTGGCAGCCGTTGCTGGATCTTGCCAAGGCACTTGGCGCTGCGACAGGCTGTTCCAAGCCGGTCTCGGATCTGGACTGGCGCCCGCATCATGAACACATCGGGCAAACTGGCATTAAGGTTGCGCCAAATCTATATATCGCATGCGGCATTTCAGGTGCAATCCAGCATCTTGCGGGTGTCAATGGCTCCAAATGCATTGTCGTGATCAACAAGGATCCCGAGGCACCTTTTTTCAAAGCAGCCGACTACGGAATCGTGGGAGATGTTTTTGAAATATTGCCAAAACTGACCGAAGCCGCGAAAAATCTGTAAAACGGCAATTTTTAAGCACATTTGAATAAATTGGAATAAAAACCGATTGACCCAATAAAAAAAATAGCTTAAAAATCAGATAATTAACTGCGATTATTTTCATTAGACTGTCAATGAGTCTCTTCTTAACCCGTGGCGCATTTTTTTATGCAGCACGGGTTAATTATTTTTGCAACTTCGATTAAAAATTTCCAAGATATTCACCACAACTGTTAACCAATACTTGCGCATTTAGTTTAAACGTGAAAAAAATCAAGTTAGAAATTCTCGGGCTGTCCCCAAGCCAATCCCAAGCCGGGTCATTCGCACTGGTTCTTGGAGAAGAATTAGGCAATCGTCGCTTGCCCATCATCATTGGTGTGTTCGAGGCGCAGGCTATTGCCGTACAAATTGAAAATATCGTCCCCAACCGCCCTATGACGCACGATCTGTTCAAGTCATTTGCGGTAGGAATGAATTATACACTGAAAGAGATCGTCATTTCTGATCTTAAAGAAGGGATTTTTTATGCCAAAATCGTTTGCACGGACAGCCTGAGAGAGGTTGAGGTTGATGCGCGACCTTCTGATGCAATCGCCATCGGATTGCGTTTTGACATTCCAATTTACACTTACGAAACCATTCTTTCCGAAGCAGGCATTGTTTCGAGTTCGCTAACAGAGGACGAAGATGAGGATGACGATGCGGTGAAAGAAACGCTTAAACCGACCGGATCAGTGAAAGATCAGATGCGTGACTTGTCTTTTGACGAACTGCAACGCATGCTCGACGACGCGCTTGCCAAAGAAGATTATGAAAAGGCAGCCAGCATCCGTGACGAAATGGGCCGCAGAAACTAGCTAACGAATATTTTGTTAGTTAAAAATAGTTAAGGATCGCGCCGTTTTCATCCTATTGATATTATAATTCTTATTTTTGCCACCGTCCAGCCATTCACGCTGAACAACTGCTGAGCGAAACCTTACGCAATTATGCCTAAAAAAAAGAAGATTGGAAGTTATCCCAATGCAATGATTGTGATGAGCCTGACGGCTGCATTATTTTTGATCGGTTTTTGCGGGCTGCTGGTAATCCAATCGAAAAAGCTGGTTTCAATTATCCGCCAGAACATTGAGGTCAGGGTATTTTTGAATAAAGAAGAAACCAAAGCAGGCCAGGATTCCATCCTTAGCATTATCAAAGCAAAACCTTACGTGCTGGTTTCCACCGAGGCCACGCCAATCACTTTTGTTTCCAAAGAGGAGGCTGCGAAGGAATTCATAGCCGGCACCAAAGAGGATTTCGTTTCGTTTTTAGGCGAAAATCCATTGCGTGACAGTTACCGCGTGAAAATTCAGGAAGACTATTTTGAAGAGGCCAAATTACAGCTGATCAAAAAGGACCTCGAAAAAATCGGCGGCGTATATGAGGTCGTGTATCAGGAAGATCTGGCAGACAACATTAATAGGAATGTCACAAAAATCTACATTGTACTGGCCAGTTTCGCGCTGATTATGCTCATAATCATTGTTTTGCTGGTTAATAACACCATTAAGCTCGCCATTTATTCACAAAGATTCCTGATTCGAAGCATGCAGCTCGTCGGTGCAACGAACGGATTTATTCAGCGTCCCTATGTGATGCGCGGAGCCGTTCAAGGTCTGATTGGCGGTGTTCTTGCAGCGGCATTGCTTGTTGTTTTGCAGCAACTGGCGGTTCGGAATGTGGAAGGATTGGCCATGTTGCAGGAATATGACAAAATTATTCTGCTGGTTTCAGCGGTGCTTTTGCTCGGCGTCCTCATTGGCATTTCCAGCACATATCAATCGCTTGCGCGTTATTTAAGAATGGCGTTGGACGACCTGTACTGAGCCATTTTAGTGATTATCAAGAATTGTAACAGCAAAATCTCAATATAATGAGTAACACGAAAAACGAACTTCCATTTGCAGCATCGAATTATACGACGATGTTGATCGGCATTGCAGTCATTCTCGCAGGCTTTCTGATCATGACTTTCGACAGCACCGAATTTGGCTTCGGGTTTCTCGGGCTTACGCTCGGGCCGCTGGTTACGATCGCAGGCTTTATCATCGAGTTTTGGGCAATTCTACGTAAACCCAAAAATTCATGAGTATTTGGCAAGCCATTATTTTAGCAATTGTTGAAGGGATTACAGAATTTTTGCCCGTTTCTTCCACAGGCCATATGATTATCGCTTCCTCGTTCATGGGGATCAGTCATCTGGAATTCACCAAAATGTTCACCGTTAACATTCAGTTTGGTGCGATTTTATCGGTTTTGGTCCTTTATTGGAAGCGCTTTTTTCAAACCACCGACTTCTATTTTAAATTATTTGTAGCATTTCTTCCCGCTGCCGTAATAGGCTTTTTGCTCAATGACTTTATTGACGCAATGCTGGAAAATGTGGTTGTCGTGGCCGTTTCTTTACTCGTAGGCGGCATTATCCTGATCTTTATCGATCGCATTGCCAATGACAATACCCGTGAAAGAGAGATTTCTTATTTCGATGCGCTCAAAATCGGTTTCTTTCAATGCATAGCAATGATTCCGGGCGTTTCAAGATCTGCTTCCACCATCATCGGCGGCATGTTGCAAGGACTTTCGCGCAAGCAGGCAGCAGAATTCAGCTTTTTCCTGGCCGTGCCTACAATGGCAGCTGCGGGAGGTTACAAGCTGCTCAAAACCTACGATACGATCCAGGCGGAAGACATTAAAGTTTTGCTGATCGGTAATCTGGTCGCATTTGTTGTGGCGATGCTTGCTATCAAGTTCTTTATCAGTTTTTTAACCAAATATGGCTTCAAAGTCTTTGGTTACTATCGCATTATCCTGGGCCTGATCCTTTTGGGATTACTTGCATCAGGTTACAAGCTGGACATCGTCTAAGCACTTCATTTAATACGCTTACCGCAATTTGAATAACGACAATAACATACCGGACGAAGGCGAAGTCATCCTCATCGACAAGCCTTTGACCTGGACTTCATTTGATGTGGCCAACAAGCTGAAACGGGCTTGCAAATTCAAGAAAATCGGCCACGCCGGCACATTAGACCCACTCGCGACCGGACTGCTGATCCTTTGCACAGGCAAAAAAACCAAGCAGATCGACTCTTATCAGGCGCAGGAAAAAGAATACACCGGCACATTGGTTTTGGGTAAAACAACGCCTTCAATTGACCTGGAAACGGAATTTGACGCCGAGTTTCCAACTGATCACATTACTCCTGAAATACTGGAACAAGCCCGGCTTGCATTAACCGGAAACATTCTGCAAACGCCGCCCATTTATTCGGCATTACGCGTTGATGGTGAGCGGCTTTACAAAAAGGCGCGCCGCGGCGAAGAGGTGGAAATCAAAAAACGCAGCGTTGAAATTTCACTTTTTGAGATCGATGCGACCAACTTTCCATCTGTTGATTTTAGGATCATTTGTTCAAAAGGTACTTATATTCGCAGTATGGTTCGGGATTTTGGTCAACTGGCCGGCAGCGGAGCTTATATGAGCGCCCTTTGCAGGACCCGGATCGGAGAGTTTGAATTAAAGAATGCCTGGAATCTGACCGATTTCATTCATCAGAAAAGAATTGCATTGAAGTTAGAAGCGGACGAATGAATATTTATCACAGCCTCGATTCCTTTGAAAAACTGGAATATGGCGTCGTAACAAGTGGCACCTTTGACGGTGTGCATCTTGGACATAAAAAAATCCTTTCCCGGCTTCGGGAAATCAGTGAACAGTCTGGTGGTGAAACGGTTGTACTCACATTCTGGCCGCACCCGCGGACCGTGGTTTCAGACGACAGCCAATCGCTTCAATTACTTTCCACGATTGACGAGAAAATCGAATTGTTCGCCGAGCTAGGCATTCATCATTTGCTGATCGTTCCATTCACGCGCGCATTTTCCGAATTATCCTGCCACGAATACATTAAAGAAATCCTTGTTGAAAAGATAGGCACCAAAAAGCTGGTTATTGGTTATGACCACCGTTTTGGAAAAAACCGCGAGGGCAGCTTTGAGTTTTTACAGGAAAATTGTGCGTCTTATGGCTTCGAAGTGGAAGAGATTCCGCGTGAAGACATTGAAAACATGGCCATAAGCTCATCTAGAATCCGCAAGTCATTGATAACCGGGCATATAGAAGAAGCCAATGAGCTTCTCGGAAGGGCTTATTCATTGTCTGGCACGGTGGTAAAAGGCAAACAACTCGGCCGCACAATTGGCTTTCCGACAGCAAACCTGCATTTGCACGAATCATACAAGCTGATTCCAATGAATGGGGTTTATGTTATAAATGCTACGCATAACGACATCAAATATAAAGGCATGCTCAACATTGGCGTCAGGCCGACCGTTGACGGGAGCATCCGCACCATTGAAGCGCATTTGTTTGATTTTGACCAGGAAATTTACGGCGAAGATCTCAAACTGGAACTGCTGCATTATCTGCGTCCTGAGCAAAAGTTTGACAGTCTGGACATGCTCGTTCGCCAGATCAACATTGATAAACAGCATTCCGTAGGTTTTTTCGCATAAAAATAAACCTTACAACGTAAACGAAAAGCGTGTCTTACTGGGCACGCTTTTATTATTATACGTTTTTACTAAATTTATCCAAACAACATCCCGAATTCCTCTATATGCAACATTACGATGCCATAGTAATCGGCTCAGGCCAGGCTGGAACACCTCTCTCGAAAAAACTAGCCGAATCCGGGCTGAAAACAGCATTAATTGAAAAAAGATGGGTTGGCGGGACTTGCGTAAACGACGGTTGCTCCCCTACCAAAGCCATGATCGCATCGGCGAAAGCGGCCTGGTCGGTTTATCATAATAAGCACATTGGCGTTGTTACGGATCATTTTTACGTCGATTTTGCTGCCATCACCAAGCGCAAAGATGAAATTGTGATGCGCATGCGCAGCAATTCGGAAAAAGGAATCAACAAAACCGAAAATCTCGATTTGTATTACGGAACAGCTGCATTTTCAGGGGAAAAAGAGATTACTGTTACATTGAACGACGGTGGAACAGCAGTTTTCACTGCCGATAAATTCTTCCTTAACACAGGCGAAAAGCCATCTATTCCTCAAATCGAGGGCATCGAAGGAGTTGATTATCTAACTTCTACAACGATTTTGGAGCTTGAAAGCATTCCGGCGCATTTGGTTGTGCTGGGCAGCGGATATATCGGTCTGGAATTTGGACAAATGTTCAGCCGCTTCGGAAGCAAGGTGACGATTTTAGAAAAATCGGAGCGGATAATGAAAAAGGAAGACGCTGACATTGCCGCCGAAGTCTCGAAAATCCTGGTCGAAGAGCACATTGATATTTTGACAAAAACAAAAGCAGTTTCCATTTCCAAAAGTGGAGATCAGATTCATTTGAACATAGAAAAAGACGGCCAGCAAAGCCAGCTTACCTGCTCACACATCTTGGTCGCGACCGGCAGAAGGCCTCAAACCAAGGAGTTGTCGCTTGAAAAGGCAGGCATTGAAACGGATGAGAAGGGTTATATCAAAGTGAACGATAAGCTTGAAACCACCGCACCGGACATTTATGCATTAGGCGATGTAAAAGGCGGGCCGGCATTCACGCACATTTCTTACGACGATTACAGGATCATCAGCGAGAATGTGATCAAAGGCGGCAATGCTTCTACGAAACACCGGCTTGTTCCCTACTGCATGTTCATCGACCCGCAACTGGGCCGCGTGGGCATAACAGAACAAGAGGCACGCGAGCAGGGATTGGACGTTCTGGTGGCGACAATGAAAAACGAAAGTGTGGCGCGAGCCATCGAAACGGGTGACGAAAGAGGCATGATGAAAGCCGTCGTGGATGCAAAAACAAAGCAGATCCTGGGCGCCTCAGTGCTTGCCGAGCAAGGCGGCGAAATCGTTACTATTCTGCAAATGGCCATGATGGGCAATGTCACTTACGACCGCATTATGAACGGCGTTTTCGCACATCCGACTTATGCCGAATCCCTGAATAACCTTTTCATGTCGCTGGAACAGTAAAACTCATGATCGTTGCCGAACACATCAGCAAAAGCTTCAATGATATCAAGGCAGTTGACGGCATTTCTTTTAGGGTAAAAGAAGGCGAAACGATGGTTTTGCTGGGCACGAGCGGGTGCGGTAAAACCACAACGCTCAAAATGCTTAACCGCCTCATCGAAGCGTCTTCCGGCACCATTGCCATTGATGGAAAAAATATCTTCGATCAAAAGCCGGAAATCCTGCGACGTACAATCGGCTACGTTTCTCAAAGCAACGGCCTTTTTCCACATTACACGGTTGAAGAAAACATTGCAGTCGTTCCCAAACTGCTGGAATGGGACAAAAGCCGGACACGAAAAAGAGCAGAAGAATTACTGGATCAACTGAAATTGCCGCTCTCAACATTCGGCCACAAATATCCGGATGAACTCAGCGGCGGACAACAGCAGCGCGTGACCATTGCCCGCGCGCTGATCTCGAATCCGCCCGTGTTGCTGATGGACGAGCCTTTCGGCGCATTGGACCCGATTACGCGCGCAAGTGTCCGGAAAGAGTTTTTGGAGCTGCCCGAATTGAAAAGCAAGACCATCGTGCTTGTGACGCATGACGTTCAGGAAGCTTTCGAGCTCGGCGACCACATTTGTTTGATGGATAAAGGCAAAATTGTGCAGGCAGGCACTGCGCAGGACTTGATATTAAGGCCAAACAATGATTTTACCAGAACATTTTTCGATAACCAACGATTTTTCCTCGAACTGAGCGCATTGACATTTGCGGACATTTGGAACTCTGGCATCAATGCTGATTTAGAAAATGGAATGAATTCTGATGGGCCAATCGAAAGCGGAATCACTTTATGGGACGGAATGCAAATGCTGGCGAAGTCGCAAGACATTGCTTTGAATGTGCACGACAAGCCTTGGGGCAAGCAGAAAACTTTTACAATGGCCGCAATTCAGGACGGTTATAAAGCTATAAAACAGCAGATTTAATGGAGGTCCAGCAAAGCTTATTCGAGTTTATGGCGCAGCAATCCGACAAGCTGTGTAGTCAGACGCTTGCACATATCGGCCTCACCTGCATTTCGTTGCTCGTTGCCGTGCTCGTCGGCCTTCCGCTCGGGATCTGGATAGCGCAACGCAAACGTGCAGCTTGGTTTGTTCTCGGCATTGCAGGCATTTTGCAAACGATTCCGAGCATTGCGCTGCTTGGATTTATGATCCCATTATTGGGAATTGGTGCGCTTCCTGCAATTGTTGCATTGTTTTTATACGCATTGCTACCGATTATCCGAAACACTTATACAGGAATAAGAGGAGTTAATCCGGCTGTGACCGAATCTGCGCGCGGCATGGGCATGAGCAGCTGGCAAGTGCTTTTTAATGTTGAATTGCCTCTTGCCATGCCTGTTATCCTTGCGGGCATTCGTACAGCAACCGTTATTAATGTGGGCGTTGCAACGCTTGCCGCATACATTGCAGCGGGTGGACTCGGTGAATTTATCTTCGGCGGCATCGCTTTGAATAATGCCAATATGATCCTGGCAGGCGCAATTCCGGCAGCTTTGTTAGCGATTTTGCTCGATTTTCTTTTGTCATTAGTACAAAATGCGAATGTCCGTAAAATGCGAAAAGTTACGGTCGTGCTGCCGGTTTTGCTCTTAATGCTATCTTCATTTTATGTATTTCCGTATGCCGGTGCTAAAATGCTTGGCGGGTTTACGCCTGAGTTTATGGGGCGAGAGGACGGCTATTTAGGCTTGAAATCAAAATACAAACTGAACATGCCCACGGTGGTGATCAGCGATGCGGTCATGTACAAGGCGGCTTACGAAAAGAAAATCGATGTCATCAGCGGATACAGCACAGACGGTCGCCTGAAAGCGTACGATCTTGTGACATTAGTGGATGACAAACAGATTTTTCCACCCTACTACGCGTCTCCGCTGATCCGTAAAGATGTTTTGGCCAAATATCCGGAACTGGAACCCGCGCTTAACCTGCTTTCCGGCCGCATTAATGATTCCATTATGACGGATTTGAACTATCGCGTCGACTATTTGAAGCAAACGCCTGAAAGAGTGGCATATGACTTCGTAAAAGCCCAAAATCTTTATAAAAAGCCGCAAAACAGGAATAAGGGAACGATCCGGCTGGGATCGAAAATATTTGCTGAGCAATACATTCTGATCAACATTTACAAAGCACTTATTGAAGGAAATACGCAGCTAAAAGTTGACACAAAAACCGGCCTGGGTGGAACCAAGATATGTTTCGATGCATTAACGAATAATGAAATCGATATGTATCCCGAGTACACCGGCACCGGTTTGCTCGTGATCCTGAAACCTTCTAAGAACGATCTTTTACAACTCGCCGGAAGCCGCGATAAGGTTTTTGATTTTGTCCAAAAAGGATTTTCAGACCAGTATAATTTGCAATGGCTGCGACCGATCGGCTTCAATAATGCCTATGCTTTGATGATGCGCAAAGAACAGGCACAATCATTGAATATACGAACTATTACAGATTTAACAGACTATGTATCCACTGACAACCACCAGCCTTAGCGAGACATATAATAGCGTAAGAAGTTACTCCGAAAAAATATGTGAGCCGCTGGAAACCGAAGATTATGTGCCGCAGCCAGTCCCGTTTGTAAGTCCTCCAAAATGGCATCTGGCGCATTCAACATGGTTTTTCGAAACATTTATCCTCAAACCATTTCTCCCCGGATATCAGGTCTTTGACACCGATTATAACTATCTGTTCAACAGCTATTATAACAATGTAGGAGAACGCACATTGCGCACCGACAGGGGAAATGTTACACGGCCAACCACCAAGAATGTGTACGCCTACCGGCAACATGTGGATCGCTGTATGGAAGAGCTGCTCGAAACATTAACCGATCCGCAGGCATTAACATTGGTTGAGCTTGGCCTGCACCACGAGCAGCAGCATCAGGAATTGCTCGTAACGGATATCAAATACATTCTGGGCCACAATCCCCTTTTTCCGGTTTACAAAACGGGGCATAATCTCGTAAATGATGTGAATTCTGAAACGGGCTTTGTCTCAATTCCCGAAGGCGTTTATGAGGTGGGGTTCAATGGCGAAGGTTTTTCTTTTGACAATGAGCTCGGTCGCCATAAAGTGTATATCCATGATTTTGAAGTCTCAAAGTCGCTTGTGACCAATGCTGAATTTATGGCATTTATGGACGCGGGTGGTTACCAGGATTTCAACTTATGGCTGGATGCAGGCTGGTCTTGGGTGAATGAGCATAACATTACATCACCCATGTATTGGCACAAGATCAAAGGTGAATGGCATTATTATACGCTTGATGGACTGCAAAAAGTAAATCCGGACGCTATTTTGAGCCATATCAGCTTCTTTGAAGCATCGGCCTTTGCACAATGGAAAGGCATGCGGCTTCCCACAGAATTTGAATGGGAAACTGCCTCAGCGCAGCTCAATTGGGGCAAACGCTGGGAATGGACCAACAGCGCTTATCTGCCTTATCCCGGATTTTCCAAAGCACCCGGAGCAGTTGGTGAGTACAACGGCAAATTCATGATCAACCAGATGGTCCTTCGCGGCGCATCTGTTGCAACGTCACCAAATCACAGCAGGAACACTTACCGCAACTTTTTTCACACACACGAACGCTGGCAATATACCGGAATCCGCCTGGTCAAGTAATCGCATCAATTCAAACTCCATGTCAGACAATACATTTGCAAAAGATATACACCAAGGCCTTTCTGCACCATTAAAGCACATTTCCTCCAAGTATTTTTACGATGATATAGGCAGCGGGATTTTTCAGGATATCATGAAAATGCCCGAATATTATCCAACTGCCTGTGAATTCGAAATCTTATCATTACAGCGCGCGCAGATCCTTGACAAACTGAATTTTAACGAGCCCTTTAACATTGTTGAGTTCGGTGCCGGCGATGGCATTAAAACGCGGCAATTATTAAAGCATCTTGTCGACACGGGCGTTGACTTTTCCTATGTGCCGATCGATATCTCTGCCAAGGCTATTGAAGAGCTGGAAGCGAACATGCTCGACCATTTGCCTTCATTGAAGAACAGGCCGATGATTGGCAATTACTTTTCCATGATCGAAGCATTGTCCGCTTCACAAGAACCAAGCTTGTTTCTGTTCCTGGGCGGTAACATTGGCAATTACGAAAAAGACGAAGTGGACGCACTGCTGACCAGCTTTCATCAAAGCATGAAGCCGGGTGATAAACTGCTGACCGGTTTTGATCTGCAAAAAAATCCATCCACGATCCGCTATGCTTACGACGACCCCACGGGAATAACCAAGGCATTCAATATGAACCTTTTACACCGCATTAATCGTGAGTTGGGAGGAAATATAAAGACGAATCAATTTGATTTTTATTCGCATTACAATCCCGTTAATGGTGAAGTAAGGAGTTATTTGGTTAGTTTGGCAAAACAAAAGATCCATTTGCAGCGAATCGACAAATGCTACGACTTCGAGCAAAACGAACTCATCCGCACCGAGTTATCTAAAAAATACACCTTGCGGGAAATAGAAGAAACCGCCACCAAAAACGGGTTCAAGGTTTTAGAGCATTTCCTGGATTGCAAACATTACTTTACAGACAGTCTTTGGGAGAAATGAATGAACGTTACGCAACATCCTGTTTAAAAATCCTAAGTAGAACAACTTTCTTGGCGGTTTTCATGCTATTCATCACGCTGAATGCATTTGCACAGCCTAAGCTGAATGAGGATTCACTCTACATTCGGCAGCATTACAACAAGATTGAACGGATGGTGCCGATGCGGGATGGGGTGAAGCTGTTTACCTCTATTTATTTGCCAAAAGACATTTCGGCGAGCAAAAAATATCCGATCATGCTTAGCCGCACGCCTTACAGCGTTGCGCCCTATGGTGAAGAACTTTTCAAGACTTCCATCGGGCCGAGCATGCATTTTGCGCGCGAGGGTTATGTTGTCGTTTATCAGGATGTGCGCGGAAAATATATGTCTGAGGGTGAATTTGAGGCATATAGGCCGTTTATTCCTGTCAAAAGATCAAAACAGGAAACGGACGAGAGCTCGGACACTTACGATACAATTGACTGGCTCATCAAAAACATTGACGGAAACAATGGTAAAGTCGGGACCTGGGGAATTTCGGCACCCGGTTACTATACGACCATGACAACCATTGAAGCGCACCCTGCATTGAAAGCCGCTTCACCGCAAGCACCTGTAACAGATTGGTTTATGGGAGATGACAGGCATCACAACGGCGCATTCTTTTTGATGGGCACGTTTGCTTTTCTGTCATCATACGGAGCCCCGCGCCCGCAACCCACGCCAAAAGGAACGCCCGCTTTTTCAGCTTACGGCACGCCTGATTCTTATGAATTTTACAAAAACCTCGGTCCGCTGAAAAATGTGAACGAGAAGATCTTCAAAAACCAAAACCGCATCTGGAACCAGATGATGGATAATGAAACTTACAACGATTTTTGGAAAGCACGCACGCCGGTGCCGCATTTGAAGAACATTAAACCCGCAGTGATGGTGGTTGGAGGCTGGTTTGATCAGGAAGATTTATATGGTCCGCTCAAAACTTACCATGCCATCGAAAGCAACAAACCTACATCACCGAATTTGCTCGTTATGGGCCCCTGGATCCATGGCGGATGGGCACGTGGATCGGGTGAATCGTTGGGTAATATTCCGTTTGGGTCCAAAACAAGCGCCTTTTATCAGCAGGAAGTCGAGTTTCCTTTTTTCAATCATTACCTGAAAGATGGAGCGCAACCTACGCTTCCTAAGGCTTATATATTTGAGACCGGCGCAAACGAATGGCGTAAATATGATCAGTGGCCGCCTAAAAATACGGTTGAGAAAAAGCTTTACATGCATCCGGATGGCACACTGTCCTTCTCCCCGACCATGACAACCATGCAAGTCGGCGCGAAACCAGCATTCGATGAATATGTGAGTGATCCTGACAAACCGGTGCCTTACACTTCCGAGATCCGGATTATTCGGGGAAGCGATTTTATGTATGAGGATCAGCGTTTTGCATCCACGCGGCCTGATGTGCTCGTTTATCAATCAGAGGTTTTGCAAGAAGATGTTACCATTTCAGGAAATGTCTTTGCCAACCTTTTTATCTCTTCCACGGGCACCGATGCTGACTTTGTGGTGAAGCTGATCGATGTTTATCCAGGCGATGCGCCTAATGACAGTCCGGTTAATCAAAACATGAAAATGGGCGGTTTTCAGCTGCTCGTTCGCGGAGAAGTGATGCGTGCGAAGTTCCGGAAAAGCTTTTCAGAGCCCGTTCCGCTCGTTCCTAACAAGATCGAAAATGTAAAATTTGATATGCAGGACGCAGCGCACCGTTTCAAGAAAGGTCATAAAATCATGATCCAGGTGCAAAGCTCGTGGTTCCCGCTGGTGGATCGCAATCCGCAGAAGTTTGTGAATATTTACAAGGCCAGCGAGCAGGATTTCCAAAAAGCCACACATCGGGTGTATCTGTCAGGGAGCAGCGCTTCGTATGTGGGAGTTAGGGTAATTGAATAGTTCAGGCTTGCAGCTTGTATTCTTCGATTTTCCTGTAAAGTGTAGCAATGCCAATTTCTAGCAAGCGGGCAGCTTCGGCTTTGTTGCCATTTGTGTAATTCAAAACCTTCTGTAAATGAAGTTTTTCTGCGCTGGCCAGGGAAAATGCAGAAAGATTTTTTGATCCTGTGTTCTTGCCGAGCAGCAATTCCAATGGCAAACTTTCAACATCCAGTTCTTCACCGTCTGTCAGGATCACACTGCGCTCAATGACGTTTTTCAGCTCCCGAATGTTGCCGTTCCAAGGATTTTGCTCCAATGCTGCAACGTAGGCCGGTGACAATGATTTTATGCGCTTATTGGCCTTCAATGCATATTGCGCGGCGAAACTTTCGGCAAGTGCCTCAATGTCGGCAACGCGTTCGCGCAATGCCGGAATGGTGATCTGGAACACAGATATGCGGTAAAAAAGATCACTTCTGAAATCGCCCGCAGCGATGTGTTTTTGCAGATCGCGGTTTGTCGCCGCAATGATGCGCACATTAACTTTCGTGGGCGTCGTATCCCCTATCTTGATAAATTCCCCCGATTCAAGCACACGGAGCAACTTTGCCTGCAACTCCAAAGCAAGCTCACCGACTTCGTCCAGGAATATCGTCCCCTGATTTGCTTCTTCAAAAAGCCCTTTTTTATCTTTCGTAGCACCCGTAAATGACCCCGCCCGATGCCCGAACATTTCACTTTCCAAAAGGTCCTTCCCGAAAGCAGAACAGTTAATGGCCACAAAAGGCTTCTTAAACCGGTTACTGCCTTGATGAATCGATTGCGCGAACACCTCTTTGCCGGTTCCCGTTTCGCCTAGCAGTAAAACCGTCGTGTCGGTGGGCGCTACGCGTTTTGCAAGATCAACGCAAGCTTGTAATTGTTTGGATTTGCCGATGATGGCGTCGAAGGAATGTTTCTGCCCGAGCTGTTTTTCAAGAGAAGCAACACGTTTGTTGAGCTCGGCCTTTTCGAGTGCTCTGTAAATGAGCGGAATAATCTTATTATTGTCGTCTCCTTTGGTAATGTAGTCAAATGCGCCGTTTTTGATCGCCTGCACGCCATCCGGAATGTTTCCGTAAGCAGTCAGCAAAATCGTTTCCAGCAATGGATATTTATCACGAACTGTTTTTGCAAAATCAACCCCGTTTCCGTCAGGCAGCTTCACGTCACACAACACCACATCCACTTCAACCTGATCAAGTTTTTTCAATGCGGATTTAATGTCGCCAGCTTCCACAACTTCGAAACCTTCCAGCGTAATCACCCTGGCGATCAGCCCCCGCAACTTCGCTTCATCGTCAATGATCAGGACCTTTTTCACGGACTATGCGTAATTGTTTGGATGCAGGCAGCTTTGCCAGTATTCGAAAATGATCTTGATTCTTTTTTTCAGATCGTCGAAACTGTTCTCTTTTTTGAAAAAGCCCTGAATGGTGGCTTCGTAAGCGGTGGAGATAATGTGCGGATTGTCGGCAGTGCTAAGAAATACAAACGGGATCGACTTCTTCCTCAAATATTCATTTTCCTCGATCCGATGACGCAGCTCCATTCCATTCATCACAGGCATGTTGATATCACACAGAATGATAAACGGCTGCTCCTTAGTGGTTTCTAGATAAAGAAGAGCTTCAAGTCCATTAGTGAAAAAAATCAGTGGGTTTGGGATCTGCAATTCCTCCACGACGCTTTTGATCAAAAACTGGTCATCGAAATCATCCTCGATGGAGATGATTGGTCCTTTAACTGACATTATGAGACTTTTTGTGATTGGTTGTCTCTGTAAATATCACATTTATTCAAATTAATACCTATTTAAAGGGCATTTCAAATAATCCGTCTCGCGTAGATATCCATCCGGATCGCGTTAGCCGGACCTCCAAGCGGACGTTATTTTTGCATCACATTTAACCGCCATGATTAACCGAAATAACCAATGAAAAAACAATTTTTAACACTGTTAACACTCATTTCCATCTCATTTAGCTGCACCGACCACGATGTAGAAACTACGAATTACGAACTGGACGAAGCCGTTTCTGTTGCAGAATGGCAGGGACATTTGCGAAACGGCTTCACCAACAACGGCACAATTGCCGTCAAGAGCGAAAGCTTTGTTATCCGCGATGGAAAAGTCCAGAGCGGTTCCTTTTCCATTCCGCTGTCGTCAATCGTTAACCTGAACCAGCCTACGGAAGAATTGAAGGAGGCGCTCGTGCATCATTTGCAGAGTCCGGACTTCTTTAATATGGCATTGCACCCAAATCTGACATTCGAAATCGAGACGGTTTCACCATACTCAGGAACGGGCGAAAATGTCATTGCAGGAGCCAATTATTTGGTGAACGGAAATTTAACGATGTTAGGAAACGCCATTCCGGTTTCATTTCCAGCGAAAATTGATTTTGCAGGGACAAACGTAAAAATGGAAGGAAAAGTAAAAATAGACAGGACCCAATGGGGAATTGACTTCGCCACGGATCCTGCCTTGCCAGACGATAAGGCGATCAAAAACGAGATCGACATTCATTTGAAGCTGGTCGGCAACAAAATTTGATTACAAATTCATTCCACCCGAAGCCTCGATCCGCTGGGCATTGATCCAGCGGGCGCCTTCGGTGCACAGGAACGCAACGACAGAACCAATGTCTTCCGGTTCACCGACACGGCCCAGCGCCGTAACAGCATTCATATGTTCCTCTAATCCGGAAAATGATTCAAATGCTTTTTTGGTAAAATCAGTGTGAATGATGCCTGGCGCGACCAGATTCACATTGATGCCGCGCGGCCCCAATTCTTTCGCCAGATATTTTGTCAAAACTTCAATCGCGCCTTTCATGGATGCGTACGCCGCATAACCGGGTGTGGTGAAACGTGTGAGACCGGTGGAAAGATTGATAATGCGGCCATTGTCAGCAATAAATGGCAACGCCTTCTGAATGAGGAAGTAAACGCCTTTAAAATGCACATTCATTAAAGCATCGAAGTCCGCTTCCGTCGTTTCTGCGAATGCTGAGTTTGCGTCAATCCCTGCATTATTGATCAGGAAATCAAATGACGTTCTGCCCCATTTGCTTTCCAGAATGGTCCGCAAATTCGCAAAAAATGCATCAAATGTTTGTGTGCTCGCCGTATCCAGTTGCAAAGCGACTGCTTTTCTGCCCAGTTGCTCTATTTCTGCAACGACTTCGGCAGCTTCCTGCGCCTTGCTGCGGTAAATGATGATGACGTCCGTTCCTTGTTTAGCAAGTTTAAGCGCCATGTTTTTGCCCAATCCCCTGCTTCCGCCAGTTACCAATGCAATTTTATCTCCTTGTTCCATCTTTTTGTTTGATTAAATTGATGAAACAAAGGTAGGCGCACCGGTAAGGGCAAATCTGCTGCTTTCAAACCAAAACTTGCGAAATTCAAATCTCAGGCCCTGAAAGCGCTTGGTGTAAGGCTGGTATGCTTCTTAAACAGGTTGTTGAAATGCGAAGGCTCTTCAAAGCCCAGACTGTAAGCAACTTCGGAAACATTCCAGTCCGTGTGCTTCAACAGAATCTTGGATTCCTTAATGATCCGATCAGTGATGAGCTCAGTTGTGGTTTTGCCGGTAACCATTTTCAAGACCTTGTTGAGATAATTGACATGAATCGCGAGTTGGTCGGCATAATCCTTTGCAGAACGCAATGCGAGTTTCTGATGCGGGGGCTCAATGGGAAACTGACGTTCCAGGAGTTCGATGAAAAGGGACGACACGCGTTTGTAAGCGTTCGTTTCGTTAAATAATGCTGTCGCAGGCTGCAATTTTTGTCCGTTATGGATCAGTTCCATCACATAATTGCGGATCAGATCATACTTGAATGCATAATCAGAAGATATTTCCTTGAACATCTTCGCAAAAATTTGCTTAATGTCCTCGATCTGCGAATCGTCCAGAAAAAAGATCGGAACGCCGCCTGGTTTAAAGACCGGCAGCTCTCTCAGCAGCATTCCGCTATTATTTTGAGTGAGAAAATCTTCCGAGAAAATGCAGAAGAAGCCAGACTGTTTCTCATCAACCGATTCCCAGTTGTAAGGAATGAGCGGCGTGGCGAATAACAATGCATTACGCGCTCAATATCAATCACTTTATCCGCATATTCGGCCCGATTTTTACCAATAATGAGGCTGATCTTGTAATAAGCACGGCGATTATAAGGAATTGTCTTGGGCTTCGAATCCCTGAACAGTTCTTCCGTTTTAAAGACATTGAAATGCCCGATTTCCTTCTTAACCGGCTCAGGAATCAGCTGTGAAGTGTCTTTGTAAAATTCCGGGAGTGAATACAACTTTGCCATAAGTCAAAGTTACGAAATTCAATCCGGGAATTTTAAGTCAGTTGTATTCGACGAATGATTCATCCTTATAACACCAAAGCCAGTTTTCGCCTCGTTCTGCCGAAATTACAACCGGATGAGCGGTTGCATGATAATGCTGTGTCATGTGCTTGGAAGGCGAACTGTCGCAGCATAATGTTACGCCGCAGGTTTGGCAGGTGCGTAAATGCACCCATTGCCCACCCGATTTGACACATTCTTCACAAACATATTCGACCGGTTGTTTCAGTTCAGTAATCGCGCTGATGTGTTCACAAACTTGATCCATTATACTTCATTTAAATATTGATGAACAAAACTGATTGCCATAGAACCTTCTCCCACGGCCGAAGTGACGCGGTTCATCGCACCGGCGCGCACGTCACCCGCAGCAAAAATCCCTGGCGAGCTCGTTTCCAGCAGATACGGGTCACGCTGTCCTTTCCAAACCTGACGGAAATTGTCATAGCTTTTCATTTCACGGCCCGTTTCAATAAAGCCTTTATTATTCTTAATGATCTGTAAACCAACCCATTCCGTGTATGGCCTGGCACCGATGAAGATAAACAATGCATCCGCAGGCACATCCCGCTCTTCACTCGTGTTCAGATCAACGAGCCTTAATCCTTCTAAATGCTCATTTCCCGTCGCTTCCACAATTTCCGTGCAGCCGAGGATCGCAACATTTTCCGTGTTATTAATCTGATCAATGAGGTAAGACGACATCGACGAAGTCAAGTCATTTTTGCGAACGATAATGCGCACATTTCTTGCAAATTTGGACAGATACATCGCCGCCTGGCCCGCAGAATTGCCACCACCCAGCACATACACATCCTTATTTCCGCAGGAACTGGCTTCTGTGCTCGCAGCACCATAGTAAATTCCCTTTCCGGTAAAGTCCGCAATTCCTTTTGTTTCCAGCTTGCGATAATCAACGCCCGTCGTAATTACCACGGCGCGGCCATTTATTTCCGTCCCATCTTCCAGCACAATCGTTTTATATTGGTCTTTCAGCTTAATCTCACGAACGGATTGCGGCGAAAGGAATTCGGTCCCGAAACGCGTTGCCTGTGTAATCGCTCTTCTCGTCAATTCCGAGCCGCTTAACCCGGAAGGAAAGCCCAGATAATTTTCAATTCTTGAACTCGTACCAGCCTGACCACCAGGCGCTTTGCGCTCGATCAATAAAGTACTTAAACCCTCCGAAGCTCCGTAAACAGAAGCCGCTAATCCGGCCGGTCCCGCGCCGATAATGATCACATCATAAATTTGCAGCTTAACCTTTGCATTCAGCCCAATTTTCGAAGCAACATCGATCAATGTCGGTGTTTTCAAAATAGAACCGTCTTCGAAAACAACCGATGGGAAATCAGCCGGCAGCAATCCGTTGGTGCTGATAATCTGTTTGCCAACGTCGCTTGAACTCGCGTCCATCCATTGATAAGGAACAAGGTTACCAGCCAGAAAGTCCTTTATTTCGTGTGATTTGGGCGAAAACTGATAACCGATCACCTTAATGCCCGTAAAGTCGGGACGATAATTCGCTTGCCAGTCGTTCAGCAGTTCATCAATGGCTGGATATAGTTTTTCCTCCGGCGGATCCAGGGTTTCATCAGATAATAATCCAGTTGCACGTCATTGATGGCCTTAATAGCCGCGTCCGTATCTGAATATGCGGTCAGTAAAACCCTTTTGGCAAACGGAAAAAGCACCATTGCCTTTTCCAGGAAATCAACGCCCTGCATTTCCGGCATCCGCTGATCGGACACAAAAATGGCGACTTCTTCTCCCTTATTTTGAAGTTCGAGCAAGCTTTCCATGGCCTCTTTCACCGAAGTTGTGCTCAAAACCCTGTATTTATCCCTGTATTGGGCTTTCAGATCCCGGCTGATTGCCCGCAAGACCTGCGGATCGTCATCAATTGAAAATATAATGGGCAAACCCATAGTCAAAATGTTGTTTAGAGGTAAAGAAATCTAACTATCCATTGATAGGGAAACATACTAAAAATTCCGTTTTGCCCGGCGCAGTCTGCAAGGTGACCGATCCGTGATGCTGCTTAATGATGCGTATGACCACATCCAGTCCCAGTCCTGTGCCTTTTCCAATTGCTTTTGTAGTAAAAAACGGATCGAAAATTTTACTCTTGATCTCAGCGGGAATGCCCGGTCCATTGTCACAGATCGACACTTTTACAAACTCCTTGTCGCGGTGCGTAATGATATGGAGCTCGGGGTCCGGCTGGTTTTCCAATGCGTCTATTGCATTGTCAATCAGGTTTGTCCACACTTGATTGAGCTCGCCAACCATAACCATTACGGGTGGAAGGTTGAGGTCAAATTCTTCCGTAACCTTAATATTACCCTTTTTCAACTTATAATTCAGCATGGTCAGGGTATTTTTGATGCCCGTGTGAATGTCGGTAAGCTCCCGCTCTCCACCCCTGTCCATATGTGTAAAGGTTTTTACAGATCCCACCAGATCGGCAATGCGCTTGGATGCTTCCTGAATATCCGTCACCATTCGTTCGGTGGTCAGGTTGTTATTGATCCAAAGCAGGATGGGCGAAAAATCGTCCTTGTTGATCTTGCCCTTCAACTCTTCCAGATCGGACTCAGTTAAGCCAAACTCGACCATATTTTCCGAAATGTCGTCGCAGCCACCAATGTTGTTCGCGTCCAGCCAGTCCAGGATTTCATCTTCCCGCTCGGAGCGCTGCATCATGCTGAGGACCGGCCGGTTGGTATTTTTCATGATTGCCGTCATTTTCGCATTGATAAGTTCAATCTCATCGGGTGAAAGATGAATGGAAATGAGCTTTTTGAATGCGCCCGGCTGTAATAGTAAGTGTTTTTTCAAAGAGTCAGAACCGCGTACAATGGCCGCAGCGGGGTTATTCAGCTCGTGTGCAAGCCCTGCGGACAGCTTTCCAAGCGCCATCATTTTCTCGTTCTGCTGTTCCAGCTCCGTAAATTCACGGACCCGCGAAGTCATCACGATCACCAGCGCCTGTGTGAGCTCATAATGCGAAACTATAAGCTCGCGCATCTGCTCAACAGGGAAAGTCATCAGTTGCGTAAGCTCGGTGCATTGTCCATAAGCGACGCCTACTTTTCCTCTTGAAAATGGCAGCACGCCTGTAATGTTGCCCGCCACGAGTTCGGCGATGAATAATTTTGTGTTGTTCTGAATCCGGTACAGCTCAATGCGGCCGGAAAATATCACATGCGTGCCTTTCAGCGGTGCACCGGGCGAAGTCATGAGCTCACCCTCCGGCAATTCGTAATGTTCACTTCTGTCGATCAGCCATTGCAGCTGATCCTCAGGCACATCCTGAAATACTTTGATGGATTTCAGATCTGCTACTTTAATGTCCTTCATTTAGCGAAAAGGTTGGCGTAAGTCAATCTCCTAATTTCGACAAATTCGCGAATTTGAGGACAATTTTTTATGCTAACCTGCCGAAATGAAGCTTGAAGCAACAATGTGTCCTGCTTTTTCAGGCTGCGCTTCCCGTTACAATGCGGTTGTAAATCTTGTATTCGGGAAAACCATTAATGTGTTCCGCCAGGCTGATCTCCACCCAATCTCGGTTGCTTTGATGCATAAAGACACCATTACACGTTGGAAAAAGCAATTTCAATGTTTCCATGGAAGCCTCGTCCATGTTTATTTCCTCGTGACCAAGCTCCGCTGAATGATAATAGCCCGTGCATAAGCCGAGAGAAGTTTCAAATTCTATTTTGACCAAACTCCCCGAAAGCTCTTCCTGAACGCTTTCGACGATGATTTCCTCGCGAAGATCTTCTGCCGTTCCCAGTGTTTCCTCTTGTTCGCCCAAAATATCAATAACAGCCATATTGTAATGTGATTGGTATGCTTTCAGCAATCAAAAAACCATTCCTGAAATCCGGCCGGCAAGCATTCGGTATGATTATTTTATTGTCGGCTTCCCATTTCACCGCGATATGACAGCAAGCAGTAACATTCACATCGGGACTTCCGGATGGAGCTATAAGCATTGGAAAGAGGTTTTTTATCCTGCCCACGTGAAGCCGGCCGATTACATTGGTTACTATGCCAGCCACTTTTCGGTAGCAGAGCTGAATGGGAGCTTTTACAAATTGCCTAAGCAGGAAACGGTGGAAAAGTGGATCAGTAAAGTGCCCGAAGATTTCCTGTTTTGTCCAAAAATGAGCCGTTTTTTAAGCCATATGAAGAAACTGCACGATCCGGAAGAGCCATTACAGCGCTTCTTCGGGATTTTCGGACCATTTGAAAAACATCTGGGGCCCGTGCTCGTGCAGCTTCCGGATAATGTCAGATTTAATGAAAGCGTCGTAAGACCGTTTTACGAAATCTTGCAAAGTGATTATCCGCAGTTCAGGTTTGCGATGGAAGTGCGCGATCATTCTTGGTTTTCGGACGAAAGCATTCAGCTGATGAAGCAGTTCAAAATCATTCTCGTTATGGCGCAATCGGCCATTTATCCGTATTTCGAGGCGATTACGGCTAAGGATATATTTTTCCGGTTTCACGGGCCTGAGTCACTTTACAGCTCGTCTTACTCGGATGAAATATTGAGAGAATTTGCAATGAAATTTATTGATTGGGTAAGGCAGGGGCATGTGGTCTGGGCATTTTTCAATAATGATGTCGACGGACATGCTTTAACGAACGGAGCTAAACTGAAAGCGCTGGTAAGCGAGCTCAGCTAATATAATTCACATCATTTCATTTAAAATCTTGCAATCATGAGCCTGGTCAAATACAAAGAGAAGCGTTCCTTTGAAAAAACACCCGAACCGAAAGGCGGTAAAGCTGATTCGGAAGAACTTGTTTTTGTAATACAAAAACATCACGCATCACGGCTGCATTATGATTTCAGGCTGGAAATGGATGGTGTGCTCAAAAGCTGGGCCGTTCCCAAAGGTCCGTCCACTGATCCGGCCACGAAGCGTTTGGCCATGATGGTGGAAGATCATCCTTATGATTACAAAGATTTTGAAGGCATTATCCCGGAAGGAAATTACGGCGCCGGAACTGTTATGGTCTGGGATGAAGGCACTTATGAACCATTAGAAGAAGCCAAAACCAAAAAAGACAAGGAAAAAATTCTGCTGAAAGAACTGCATTCGGGCTCAATCAAGATCCGGATGAAGGGCAAAAAGCTTCACGGTGAATTTGCGCTTGTGAAGACAAAAGGCATGTCTGAAAACTCCTGGTTGCTGATCAAGCATCGCGACAAGTTCGCCTCACAAGCGGACGTTACAGCAAAAGACAAATCAGTCATTTCAAATAAAACGCTTGAAGCCATCCGGGCCACCAGCGATAACATTTACGGCGAACCGAAAGAGGAGGAAAAAGAGAAAAAGCAGAAAAAAGAGCCTAAGAAAAAACAGGAAGATGACAAACCTGTCGTGGCCGTGGACGAGTATCTTGAAAAAGAAAAAGACGACAAATCCGGTGAAAAGAGCGCTGCAACATTATTAAAGAAAGCAAAAAAGGCCAAGTTTCCGGATGAACTTACGCCAATGCTCGCCACACTCGTAGATGAGCCTTTTGATGATCCGGGATGGGAATATGAAGTCAAATGGGACGGTTACCGCGCCATTGCGTACATGAACGATGGACATCTTGAATTGAAATCGAGGAATAAGAAATCATTCAACGAAAAGTTTTATCCAATATACGACGGGTTGTGCAAGTGGAAGAAAAATGCGGTCATTGATGGAGAAATTGTGGTCATTAATGAGAAAGGACATTCGGATTTTGGTGCGTTGCAAAACTGGCGCAGTGAAGCAGATGGTGAACTGGTTTATTATGTGTTCGACATTCTCTGGCTCGACGGGAAAAGTCTCGTGGACCTGCCCCTAACCGAACGAAAAGCCATTTTACAGAGCATAGTAACGGAAGACAGCCCCGTCCGGATCGGTTACAGCATTGCCGCTGAGGGCACCGCTTTTTATGAAGCCGCCCGCGGAATGGGACTCGAAGGCATTATCGCGAAAAAGTCTGACAGCGTTTATCACACTGGTTTGCGAACAAATGATTGGTTAAAGATCAAGGTTCACAAAAGACAGGAAGTGATCGTTGCCGGTTACACGCGCAATGCGGGAACTTCGAAACATTTCAGCGCCTTGCTCCTGGCCGTTTATGACAATGGCGTGTTGCAATATGCGGGCAAAGTTGGCACTGGTTTCAAGGATAAGCAGCAGAAAGAAATGCTTGAACTTTTCAAACCTTTGGAAACGGAGGAAAGTCCGTTCGAAGTTGCGCCGGATTACAACAAGCCCTCCCGATTCCGGCCCAATCCGCCCAAAGCAAATGCAACCTGGCTGAAACCCGAGCTGGTTTGTGAAATCAGCTTTACGGAAATCACGTCCGACGGCGTTTTCAGGCATCCGTCATTTGAGGGAATGCGGGAGGACAAAAAGGCAAAAGAAGTTGTCCGCGAAATAGAAAAACCCACGGAAGTGGCCGTTAAGGAGGAAGAAAAGGCGGTTAAAAAGAATGCTAAATCAGTGGAGAAAGAGGAGGTGATCAAAAAGCCTTCGAAGTCGAAAAGAAAGACATTACTGAACCCGACGGATGAGACGCAGGTCAGAAATATCAATGGAAATGATATTAAATTTTCCAATCTGAGTAAAATTTTCTGGTATCAGGAGAAGCTTACAAAGCGCGATTTAATTAACTATTATTACCAGATCGCACCCTTTATTATGCCCTATCTTGAAAACAGGCCGCTGTCATTAAATCGCTTCCCCAATGGCATTGAAGGCAAAAGTTTTTACCAAAAAGATGTGACCGGAAAAGTGCCTTCCTGGGTTGAAACATACCCTTACACATCCAATGATGAGGATCAGGACAAGAATTTCATGCTTTGCAATAATGAAGCCGCGCTGCTTTATATGGCCAATCTGGGCTGCATTGACATGAATCCATGGAACAGCCGCACCGATAAGCCCGATAACCCGGACTGGTGCCTGCTGGATCTCGATCCGGACACGACCAACACATTTGAACAGGTCATTGAAACGGCGCAGGCCATTAAAAGGCTGCTGGATTCACTCAAAATTCCGGCTTACTGCAAAACATCGGGCTCTACGGGCTTGCACATTTACATTCCGCTGGGTGCGAAATATTCTTACGACCAATGTCAGCTTTTTGCACAATGGGTTGCCAGCCAGGTGCACCAGGAATTGCCAGCGTTCACCAGCATTGAGCGCATGACCAAAAACAGAAAAGGTAAACTATACATTGATTATCTGCAAAACAGGCCCAAGGCAACATTGGCTGCCCCCTACTCGGTAAGGCCGAAGCCAGGTGCCACGGTTTCGATGCCGCTGCATTGGGAAGAGGTCAAGATCGGGCTGCAATTGAAGCAATTTACGATCCTGAATGCAATGGACCGGCTGGACAAGGAAGGTGATCTGTTCAAACCGGTTTTAGGCAAAGGCATTGATCTTGAAGCGGTTATCAGTCAAATTGACTCGGGTGAATGAAAGGAAAACTTCGCCTTCAGAGCAGAAGATTAAATATTCTAGTAACATAATATTGAAAAATCATGAAATCTGGCATTTAAAATATAAATTGTCAATATATACTCCAACGTTGTGCCCATTAAGGATAGCCCGAGAAACTAAAATTCAACATCATGGATTTCAGCCTGGAAGGTGGAATGGTACATGGCGATTATTTAAGCCGTATTTACGAAATACAGCGCATTGCAAGAGTCGGCAGCTGGGATGCTGATGTGACAAATCAAGCGATCGTATGGTCGGATGTCGTGAAGGAAATTCACGAGGTTGATGCGGATTACCAGCCGGATTTTGCATCTGTACTATCATTTTATAAGAAAAACTCGGATCGGTCCAGGTTACTGCGCGCCATCCGTGAGGTCGTAGAGAACGCTTCCGTTTTTGACATCGAACTCGAAATTACCACGGCGAAAGGTCATTGCCGGTGGATACGGATTAGCGGGCGCGCTGAGCTTCGCGACGGCATATGTGTCCGGATTTACGGCGCAGTGCAGGACATTCACGACCGCAAAGTCGCTGAATTCGCGCTCATGGAATCGCGCAACCGGTTTGAATCCTTACTCCAGACCGTCGACGGCATTGTCTGGGAAGCAAATGCGGCCACATTTGAATTCACTTTTGTGAGCGATCAGGTGCAAAAGATCCTGGGTTACTCACGCAAGGAATGGATGGAAACGCCCGGCTTCTGGCAAAACCACATTCACCCCGAAGACCGGAACATTGCCATTGGCACATGCCATGCGCACACGCTGGCCGGCAGAAATCACGTTTTCGATTATCGGATGTTCGGCGCAGACGGCCGCATTGTCTGGATCAAAGACATTGTCGCCGTGATCAAAGCGGAGGGCCAGCCTACCGTGCTGCGCGGCGTGATGGTTGATGTTACCGACAACAAACGATTCGAAATTCTGGAACATCTTGAAAAAACAGTTCTGGAATTGAATTCGACCAAAAAACCATCTCTCGACCGTATTTTATCCGAATATTTGCTGGGCATAGAGCAGCTTTACCCGCGCATGAAGTGCTCCATTATGGCCATCATTAACGGCAGATTGTCCAACTGGTCCTCTCCCAGCCTGCCTGAGAGCTACATTTCAGGCGTTGAAGGTCTGGCGATCGGGCCGAATTCAGGTTCCTGCGGGACGGCTGCATTTCATAAGCGTCGGGTTATCGTCAGCGACATTGCTACCGATCCCACCTGGAAAGATTACGCACATCTTGCACTTCCATTCAACCTGCGTGCCTGCTGGTCACACCCAATCCTGGATTCGGAAGGCAATGTGATCGCAACTTTCGCCATTTATTATGACCAGGTGAAGGTGCCTGATGAAGATGAGCTCAAAGTAATTGACCGTGCGGTTGCGATCCTGAAAGTGATTTTTGAGAATAAAAAGAACTCGGAAATCATCGACATGAGCCGCTCCCGCCTGCGCAAATATGTGGACGCGCTCAAAAAAAGCAATGAACGATACGAGCTCGTTAACAAAGCAACCAATGATGCAATTTATGATTGGGATATCCTGTCAGATCATACGCAATGGGGAGACGGCTTCGAGCGGCTCTTCGGATTTCAAGTGGCGAACAAGGAATTTCAGTTAAAAGACTGGATTGACAAACTCCATCCAGCCGATCAAATGCGAACGGAAGACGAATTGCACCAGCATTTGATGGATAGAACGAAAAGCAACTGGACATCAAATTACCGCTTTATCCGCGCCAATGGCACATATGCTTACGTAGAAGAAAACGGTTACATTCTGCGTGATGCCGAAGGTTCTGCCATCCGCATGATCGGTGTTTTGCGTGATGTGACGCGGCAAAAACACGAGGAGCACAAATTTCAGGAAATCGCGCATATGCAGTCACACGTGGTGCGCGCGCCGCTGGCCAGGCTCATGGGACTTGTGGACTTGATCAAGCATTACCCGAACACAGACATTGAAAAGCAGGAATTGCTCGACCATTTGCTGATCAACGCCAAGCATCTGGACGAAATCATCCGCCATATTTCTGAGAAAACGGAATTTTAATGTCACAAGCCTAATCTCAGCCCGAAAGCCAGGTTTACAATGTCGGACGGTCTGAGATAGCCGGTGTTCTGCACATAGCTGATCAGCAGCAGATCGTAAGTTCCCAGCTCGTAATATGCTTCAAGCGATCGTTTTCTTTTGCCCAATGTCACCTCTTTTCCTACTTTTCCGCCGATGTAAGCGCCCGGCCGGAATGAGGTTGCCCACCAGTAATAGTTCTGTGGATAGTGCGAAGGCAGCTTGGTGTCAAACTGTGTTCCGAAAGTGTAGCTGAGATAAAATCCGATGGAAAAAGGCTTAATGTAATAAGTATTTTTTAACGGAATACGCCAGGGCGAATAGGTCGTTTTCAGCGTTGTGCTCACCAGCGCATCGCCACCAAACTTCTGAGGCAAAAAGCCAAACATCAGGTCCGTTTCTAATGTTTTGTTGCGCGAAATGTATCCCGGGCCTCCTGAAATAAATCCGATATTGCCTGCAAACTGCGCCTTAATGTGATCAGGAACATACCATTTCCTTTTCAGATCCTGCTCATAAGTTTCCTGCGCAGCCGCCGCAAATGATGCGATAAGTAAAAGCAGTAAAAGTAATTTTTTCATAAGATCAATATTCTATTCGTTCTGCTTTGTAACCACCTTTCCAGGTTGTAAAAAGCCAGTATCCCCGCTCGCCTGAGCTTGTAGTCAGATAATAATGCACACCGTCATTGTAAAACTCGCCGTCGCGAAACGTATGCTGATGCCCGTATAGCGTATACTTTACATTCGGATCGTCCGCCAGCAATTTGGCATAACGCTCTTGCAGCTTAGGATCAAAATCACCGTCAAAAGGCGGAATGTGTGCCACAACGATCGCGTTTTTATTAGCCGGATTGTTCGCAAGCTGGCCTTCCAGCCAATTCAGGTCCGGCACGGCACCATTATAGATGTACTCGCGCGAGTTCGTGTTAATGAAAATAAATTTGTTATCTCCGTAGTCAAATGAATAATCCATGGGGCCATACATCTTCCGGTAAGCAGCAGGACCATTCGCCACGAGGTCGTGGTTCCCGATCACAGTCAGATAAGGAACTTTCAGTTTCACCATAATTTCGTTGACCCATTTGAATTCCTGCGAAAGCCCGAAATCAGAAATATCACCGGCGTGGAGCACAAATGCGAGATCTTTTTGGCTGTTGGCACTTTTGATAAAATCATCCGTTTCATCATACCAGCGCTGCGTGTCGCCCATCAGGATAAATTTCACCGTGTCGGTTAGCGGTCTGGCCTGAATGCGCTCGATATTTTTTTGATTCAGGTTCCGCTCGTCTTTATCGAAAATGACCTGATTGGGGTTGTATTGAAAAACACCCTCGCAGCTGCCCAGGATAAGCCCGAATGCAAGGAAGGTGAGTTTTGAGAAAAATTTAAACATTGGATAGAAAGAGTAGTTCTTTATGCTGTATACGCAGCGCTCTTGGTTTAACTCCTAATCCCCGCTTATAATTCCTGTCAAATGACTGTTTTTGTTGTAGAAACACACATTTGTCGGGCACGGTTATTGCAATGTGCTGTTAATCATATTTATAAAATGTTATGAAAATTCAAACCTTACGGATACTGGCCATGCTGGGATTCCTCTCTATCACAATGCCCTCCATGGCGCAGGTTGTTTCCAAAGACTCGCTCAACACATTGAAGGAGCAGCAGGAAACGATCAAGATTTCAAAAGAACTAAACGACCGCAAGTTGGAGTTGGCCAAGCTTGAAAATGAGCTGGAAAATGCAACACGCGAAGCCGAAAAGACAGCCGAAGAAGCGCAGCGCTCAGCAGATGACAACCGGAAAAACGCAGAAAAACTAGGTGATGACCCACAAGACAAGAAACTTGCACGCCGCGCAGGAAATAGCGCAAGCGGTGCTCGGAAAGATGCAAAACGTGCCAGAAAAGCAGCCGATCATTTAGATGATCTGCGCAAGGATATTGAGTCATTAAAGCGGAAAATTGCTGATGATGAAGCGAAGCTGGGCAACATGCCGGGCTGATCTTCATGAAGACAATCACATGATCCTCTTCTTTTTGTGAGTGCATCCATTGATTTGGGTGCACTCTTTTTTTGTTTAAAGCCGGGCATGCTTTTTGTTAATGTTGTGGTAAATCAACAAACAGAAATCATGGCTACAGCAACAGCAAAATCGGATACCAAAAAAACAGCCTCAAAGGCTTCAACCACCTCAAAATCAACTTCGAAAGCAGCGGACAAGTCGGCTTCGGCAACAAAGGCTCCGGCTAAGTCATCTACGAAGGCCGCAGACAAATCGGAAACTAAAACAGCTTCAAAAACTGCTGAAAAATCCGGATCGAAAACAACATCCAAAGCTGATTCAAAAGCAGCTTCGAAAAGCACTTCGAAAAAGAGCTCGGACAGCGATTCCAAATCCAACACCACCACAGACCATGAGGAAATCAAGGCGTGGGTGGAAGCAAGAGGCGGAAAACCATCCAAGGTGAAAGGCACCGGGACGAAAAAGTCCGAAACTGGAATATTGCGAATAGATTTCCCTGGTTATTCCGGAGAAGATAAATTGCAGGAAATTTCCTGGGACGAGTTCTTCGAAAAATTTGACGAAGGAAATCTTCAATTTTTATATCAAAGCGAAACAGCGGACGGAAAAGAAAGCCGTTTCAATAAATTCGTTTCGAAATAACGTTCAACCCGTTACAACACTCGAAAAAGCTGCACAAATTGTGCGGCTTTTTTTGTGCGCGCTTTTTCTATAATTGCAAAAAATTGGCTCTACAAGCATGGCATCATTCGCTTATGTTATTTCATTAATGTTATTTTTGGGATGCTAAGCCGGTTCAAAAATAACATTGATGATTCGCGATTTCGTTGTTAAACACAAGCCAACCATTCTCTACGGCATTTCGCTGGCCCTGCTCCTGTTTTTGCTCAAATGGCTTGAATTGCGATTCATCATTATCGATCACATTTTTGAAATCTACGCAGGATCCATTGCGTTGATTTTTACCGGGCTGGGCATCTGGCTCGCATTAAAACTGACTAAGCCCAAAGTCGAGACGATTGTTGTTGAAAGAGAAGTTATTCGCCAGACCAATCATTTCCAGTTTAATAAGGAAGCACAGCAACGTTTGGGATTGAGCAAGCGCGAGTTGGAAGTGCTGCAATTGATTGCCGACGGCCTCAGCAATCAGGAAATTGCCGAACGGCTTTTTGTTTCCCTCAACACAGTAAAAACCCATTCTTCCCGACTCTTCGAAAAACTGGAAGTGAAAAGCCGGACCCAGGCTGCGGAGAAAGCTAAACGCTTGCAGATCATCCCCTAACAGCATCATACTTTGGTGTGATCTTGTGGATAGTGGGTCAAAATCACCCGAAAGTATGAATCAAATTAGCGCCCGTATCCTCAATTTTGCTGCATAACCATTCAAAAATTATTCGCAGTTATGAAAAAAACAATACTCATTTGCGGCCTGATTGCAGGCATCATTGTATCCGTGTTCATGGTCACATCCACAGCCATGTGTTACAGGAGTGAGGATTTCGATGGCAGCATTGTTATCGGTTACGCGTCAATGCTGCTCGCCTTTTCTTTGATTTTTGTCGGCGTTAAAAATTACCGTGACAAGTTCAATAATGGTGTTGTAACGTTTGGGAAGGCATTTCAGATCGGCCTTTTCATTACGCTGATCGCTTCCACGGTCTACGTAATTGTCTGGCTGTTTGATTATTACTTATTTGTACCGGACTTTATGGAGAAATATACAGCCCATGTTATCAAACAGTCACAAGCAGAAGGCTTGACGGGTGCAGCAATGCAGGAAAAAATTGCGGAAATGGATGGTTACAGAGCGCTTTATAAAAACCCGCTCATGATCGTACTTTTCACTTACTTTGAGATCTTGCCCGTGGGGCTGGTTGTATCGCTGATCTCTGCATTGATTCTTAAAAAAACGCCAGCGCAGCAATTGCCGGTGGCCTGATTTCCGTGAGCATTACCTTAACCTTTATCAACCAATTCTAATTTATAACTTGGTAAAATGAAGGTAAAAATAGTGTGTGCATAGTAGAAGTATAGTGTGTGTGATCCAGAACTTTATTAAGCCGTTACAAATAAAGGCTAATAGAAACAGGTTCTCAAAGGCGATGATTGACTGGTGGCGCTCAATTAGTAATCGGTAAAAAGAGGCACAAAATGTCGGTTTTTTACTATTTCCGCTAACCGGTTGCCGTTACATTTGACTTACTCCATTATTTTAAGGTAAAAAAGGGCCTTTATCCAGTAAAAACTTTTGCTATGCAGCCTGTCATCAGAGAATCAGTTTTGACCAAATACATCAAGAATATCTGGATCCTCGAAAATCACGACATTCAAAAAACGGATCATTCGCTGAAGTTCTTCGCCGATGGATGTTCCGGGCTCATGTTCCAGCAATCTGAAAACGGCGTATTTATCGATGATGAGCCCCTGGCTGAGCTTTTGCTTTACGGGCAGACCGTAAAACCCATCGAAATAAAGTGCACCGGAAGTTATAGAATGATCGTCTTTATATTGTTTCCCTATGCCGTGCATGCATTATTTGGTTTGAATGCGTGTACATTGACGGACACTTGCCTCAACATGCGGACTTACTCCGAAACGTCAAACGCAATCGTGGATGCGCTCATACAAGCACAAACAACTGAGGAGCAAGTCAAGATAATGGAGCACGTTTTTGATCCAACAGGCGAATGCAAGTAAGCTGGATCAGGAAATTGAGCAAATGACCACATTCATTGTGAATGCGAAAGGTGCGGTGGCTTTGAAAGAGCTGCAAGAAGATTCCGACATTTCCGAGCGCACACTGGAAAGAAAGTTTACAAAGCAAGTGGGTGTATCGCCAAAGCTTTTTTCGAAAATCGTGCGTTTCCAGTCTTCAATTCAACAAATGGACGCAGGGAATTACGAAAAGCTTTCAGACATTGCATACGAAAACGGTTACTCCGACCAATCACATTTCGTTCGCAACTTTAAAGAATTTACCAGCATTACGCCACGCGCATACAAGCCAAAATCTTTTTTATAAAAACGCAGCATTGACGGTTTTGTCCAAGTTTCCGCCTTCCAGCCGCCGTAGTTTTGATTCGAAAATTAAATCAAAACAATTAGCACATGAAAACGCTTGTATTAGGCGCAACGGGCAAAACCGGCCGCAAAGTTGCAGAACGACTTGAAACATTAAATGTCGATGTCCGGATCGGTTCCCGGACGGCAACACCTGCATTTGAGTGGGAAGATGAAAACACCTGGACAGCCGCTCTGGAAGGCATGGAGGCTGTTTACATTACTTTTCAACCAGATCTCGGCGTTCCGGGATCACCCGCCATAATCGAGAAATTCACAAAGCTGGCTTCGCAATCTGGTATCAAAAAGCTTGTGCTGCTTTCGGGCAGAGGCGAAGAAGAAGCGCAGGCATCTGAGCAGGTTGTCATGCAATCGGGGTTGGATTGGACCATTGTGCGGGCGAGCTGGTTCAATCAAAATTTCAGTGAAAGCTTCCTGCTTGACTCCGTTTTGGCAGGCCACGTTGTCCTGCCGGTTGGTGAAGTGCTTGAACCGTTCGTGGATACGGACGACATTGCGGATGTTGCCGTGGCGGCTCTCACGCAAGACAGTCATAACGGGAAATTATACGAAGTTACAGGCCCCCGGCTGCTCACTTTTGCGCAGGCAATTGCAGCAATTTCGGCCGAAACCGGCAGGGAAATAACTTATCAGGAAGTCTCGGTTGACGAATATGCCGCTATGCTTGCAGCTTATGCCATTCCCGATGATTTTATCCAACTGCTTAGTTATTTGTTTTCGGAGGTTTTGGATGGCCGAAATGCTTGTTTATCGCATGGCGTCGAGGAAGCACTTGGGCGGAAACCGAAGGATTTCAGTGCATATGTGAAGGAAACGGCTGCAACGGGCGTGTGGAATCTGAACGGAGAATAAAAAAACGAGATTGCCCTGAAAAATCTCTCAGGGCAATCTCGTTAACAGACTAATATTAAAGCATTTGGACCCGATACAAATCTATCCAGCTGTTTATATAATCGATGACTTCTTCAACGCCAGGCTCTCCACAAATGTAATGTGAGCGGCCTTCAAATTCTTTGAATGTGGTAATGCCAGCTGTATCTTCATAAGCGTCGCTATTTTTTTCAACAAGCTCTGTCGGCACAATTTGATCTTCTTTCGCACTGATAAACAGCATGGGAACGTGCGGCTTTTCAAGATCCACGTGTGCTGATGTGCCCAAGCAACCTCTTAACACATTGCGGCTGTCATGCGTGGCGGTTTCCTCGAACGCTTGTCTCGCCTGTTCTTCGGACAATGTATTTGCAAAACCTTCACGAAAACTTTCGGGTGTCTGAAAAAACGGCTCATCGCCTTTAAAGGGATTAGTAATGGTTGCCACATTTTTGAAAAACGGCCAGTCACAAGTCATCATCATATTGGGTGCAACCGAGCAGATCGGAACTCCCACGCAAGCCAGATTTTTGTTGACGAAAAGCTGGGTAAGCAATCCACCAACCGAATGTCCGATAATAATGGGGCGGTCTTCCGGAGCCGAACTCTTCCCTCCTGCTTCTATAATCACATTTTCCATTGCCGTGATCACGTCATCCAACATTAAGTCGCCCAATGTTGCCGGCGGATTTGCCCGCAATGCCGACGGCTCTCCTTCGTGATCCGGCGAGGCCGGCACAATGCATTTATAACCCTGGGCAGTGAAGTGGTCAACCCATTTGTTCCAGCTTTTGGGATTTTGAAACATTCCGTGGATAAAGACAATCGTTCCTTTCATTTCGTCTATTGATGAGTGGTTAATAACGTAAAGCGACTACATAATAAAAAGCCTGCCAAAATCCTCAATCACACTGAATTACTACTTGGGGGAATAAATTCGCTGCTTGTGAGCAAACAGCACCAAAAAGCCGTGCAAATTCTGAGAATCAGGTTCTGCACGGCTTTTAGACTTCGAAAAAATCAAGGTTGATGGCTGCGTTCAAAAGCATTTTCCTGTTCGCCTTGCGCAACGCGTCTGGTTATTAAACCGGCTCCGGTTTCAAATAGACCAAGGATCAGATGGGGCAAAAATACCTGGTCGGCAAAACCCAGAATCCACGGTGAAGCAGCAAGGAACAAGCCCGTAACAATGTCAATATTGAGATGGACCGCCATGGGAATGCTTCTTACCATTCCGCCTTCATAATCTGTAAATAGCGACATTAGAATAGCCACTGTTCCTACGGCAATGAGCACCCATGTTGCGGGCAGATTGTCGTTGAATTTGAGGATCCAGGGCATTGCGATAAACAAGATGCCGGTCGTGTAGTCCAGCATGGCGTGCATTTTTGTGCTGATAATTTTCATAGGAAACATTGTTAAGTTGTTGATGAATTTTAGAAAACGGCGTTGTTAAAAATTGTGCCAAAAGATCAAACTCCTCCTCAACAATGTGGCGTTCGGAGCCATGCAGATGCATTTTTCTGTATGTGGTCGCAAATCAATTTGCTATATTTGAAAATCAGGGCTTCTCCTGACGTTACACTTTAAATTTTATCAGACATGACTGTTCACGATCTCGACGAACTAGCGGAAGGATTTCAACTCAAATATCCTGAGCTAACCAAATTTGAAGCACTGCAACTTGCGCAGCAAAATCAAATCCTGAATGCCATCCACGAATTGAATGGAACCACGCCAAGCGGACGTCCGCATTTATCCCTCATCCACGACAAGCTAAGTCAGATTTTGACGCAACTGGAAAAATAGGTTTCGGCCCGATCCGGTTTTATCGTTCCAGATCATGTTGGAATGAAAAAAGGTCTGTACTGAATTTCAGCGCAGACCTTTTTTATGCGGTAAAACAACCTTAACGATCAGTTTTATCACATTATCCTCTCAGTGATTGTTGCCGGATGCGGCTCAATGTTTCCTTTGTAACACCGAGATAAGAAGCAATAATGTGCTGCGGGAAACGCACAAGAAATTCAGGATAAAGCCGTCGAAGCTCTTCGTAGCGATATTCTGCCGTGTGATTTTTTGACGAAAGCAGGCGCTTTTGACTAGCCATGTGATTATTGTCGTCCAACACAATCCGCATTTCCTTAAAGGCAGGAATGCTGTTGACACGCTCATAGTAATCATTGGTTTTAGGCAATAATAACAGGTCTGTTACTTCCCAGGCGTCAATGTTATATATGCTGGGTGTTTGCCTGTGATAACTTTCCCGATCGGACGTCCACCAGTTTTCGATGCCCAAATTAAGAATGTGCTCGCTGCCTTTCGCATCAACCGTGTATTGCCTCGTTGCCCCTTTCACAATGAATGCGATATACTTGCAAACTTCCCCCTCCTGCAAGAGAAACTGTTTTTTCCGCAACCTTTTCGGTATAAAAGCCTGGTTTAATAAGTCAATGTCATCCTCGGACAGCAGACTGGTTGAGCGTTCCTGAATGTAGTTTATAAGCGGAGTTAGCATTCACTGAATCTTTGTAATAAACATCAAAGATACGATCTTGAACAATTTGCATCCACAGTTTAAAAGGCAAATTACAGACTGGAATAACGGTTTCATTGATCTACATCAACGCTATTTGTTGCGCTATGTCATCGCTTTGACTTTCCTGCATTCCCGAACTTCGCATTTGATATGGCAAGCGCATATGCATATTGCCAATAAATGAATTAAAACATTATAATATAAAGCGATGAGTTATAAAATTGGAATAATCGGATCAGGGAATATCGGACGTGGGTTAGCAAAGCATTTAGCCAAAACAGATTATCAAATAATGCTGGCAAACAGCCGCGGTGCCGAGTCACTGGAAACGCTGATAACATCCATAGGCGGCTCCCTGAAAGCCGGTGAGTTGAAAGAGACGATTCAAGATTCAGACGTAATTTTCATAGCCGTTCCCTGGACAAGCCTTGAAGAGCTGGCAGATGAATTCAAGGCATACGAAGGAAAAATCATTGTCGACGCTACGAATAACATCGTTTCCGTACGTCCTTTCAGCCTTGCCGACTTGGGAGGCAAGTCAACCGGAGCGCATGTTTCCACGCTTTTTCCAGCGCAAACGGTTGTGAAAGCATTTAACACGCTGCCTGCGGCAACACTTACAAATCCAACCCAAAGCACTGACGGCGCAACTGTGATCATGATCAGCGGCGACGATTCGGAAGCGAAGAAAAAAGTTGCGATCATTGCAGAAGCGATGGGATTTGCACCGATTGATCTGGCACTTTTCAGGACGCCGGAAAATATCAGGATGTCGGCGGCGCACTGTCCGGCGTGGAATTAATCAAAGTCAAAAAAGCTAACATGGATAGTCAATTGATCAATAAGCTGCAAGAAAATCATGTTGCGGCGTGGAATGAAAGGGACCGTGAAAAGAGGGATAGTCTGCTGAGAACGATCTATGCAGAAGACATTAAAATGTACGACCCGAACTCCATTTTCCAGAGTTTGAGCGAAATCTCGGATCTCATCAGCACGCTGCACACCGAGGATCCCGATTTTCAATTCAGCGCCGCCAAGCCTATTGAATTTACACAAAACGGAGCGCGCCTGTATGGTAACATCGGCACAAAGGAAAACCCCAATGCCATGCGCAGTATGGACTTTTTTATCATCGAAAACGGCAAAGCCAAACATTTATACGTGATGATGGAGCCGGGCGACCAAGGGGCTTAACAAAATTCACCGCCTGACCCTCACCAAAAAATGGCGACCATTCAGGCGGTGAAAACTGCTCTGATTCAGATTTACAAATACATTCCGCCCGTCACCTCGATGCGCTGGCCGTTGACCCATTTGGCGTCTTCGCTGCAAAGGAATGCAACTACGCCGCCAACATCGTCGGGTAAGCCCACGCGGCCCAGCGCTGTGATGCCTTCTACATATGTGCGGATTTCTGGTGAGTCGTCCATCGCGCCGCCACCGAAAATGGCTCCCGGCGCGACCACATTTGCCGTGATTCCACGTGCACCCAATTCGACGGCCAAATATCTCGTGTAAACATCCACGCCGCCTTTCATCAGCGCGTATGCAGATGCCCCCGGAAAGCTGACACGCGAAGTTGCTGATGAAATGTTAATGATCCGTCCGCCGTCGTGGAGATGATTCAATGCTTTTTGAGTGAGGAAATAAACACCTTTCAAATGAATGTTCATCATCTCATCAAACTGTGCCTCAGTGGTTTGCGTAACAGAGGCCGTCAGGCTTGTTCCTGCATTGTTAATCAGGAAATCGAAACGGTCTGTTCCCAAAGTGGTTTGCAATGTCGGGGTTAGCTGAGCGAAGAAATTGTCAAAACCACTTGTATCGGCCGTATTAAGTTGAAGGCTCACTGCCTTTCTTCCCAGGGCTGTGATGGCAGCGACGGTTTTCTCAGCTTCCGCCCGGTTACTGTGATAAGTGAACAGCACGTCGATGCCTTTCTGTGCTAATTTTATTGCAATGTCTTTACCAATGCCGCGGCTTCCGCCGGTTACTAATGCGATTTTTTGAGTTGTCATGGGACTATTTTGTAGCAAATTTTAAACACTACAAAGGTCCGTCAATCGAAGAATGCCCGGTTTGTCCCGGACAATCAATTATATGTATAATTCAAACTTTTTGTCTGACTGCGAAATGCGCCGGGTGAAAGCGAAGTTTCATTTTTGAAGAATTTAGCGAAATGTGCGAAATCCGAAAAGCCAAGACTATCTGCAATTTCGGCTATGGTCCAGTCCGTATGCCGCAGCAATGCTTTTGCCTCTGAAAGAATGCGGCCGGCGATAAGCTCCGTTGTTGTCAGATTCGTGGTTTCTTTAAGGACTTTGTTCAAATGGTTGATGTGCACCGCAAGGTGATCGGCATATTGCTTCGCCGTTCGCAATGCTATTTTCTGGTGAGGACTTTCGAGGGGAAACTGGCGTTCGAGCAGCTCCAAGAACAAAGAGGTTGTCCGCGCCGAAGCACTGTGATTCGGATGAAGCATTACGGTCGACTGCAACTTCTGCCCGAGATGAATCAGTTCTAATGTGTAGGCACGGAGCAAATCGTATTTATAGGCATAATTGGAATTAATTTCTGCCTGCATGTTGTCAAAAATGCCCTGAGCCCGCGCAATGTCAGCATCGGACAACTCATAAACCGGATGCTCCGGTGATTTGAAAATAGGCAGATCATCCAGCATTACGCCGCTCACTGTCGGGTGCAGAAAGTCAGCTGTGAATACACAAAACTGCCCTGTTTGCCTGCCCATCGGCGACCAGTATATCGGACTTTTCGGTGACGAAAAAATGAGTGTGGGTTTCTTGATCGCAACGGCTCTGTCCGGATATTCGGCCTGCGATTGACCGGTCAAAAAGCTAATTTTATAAAATGAACGAGAGGCGCACGAGAGCGTCGTTTTCTCACGCATTTCCGGCATGATCTCCGACAGACTAAACACATTAAAATGCCCTACTTCCTGTTGGATTCCCTCAGGCAAAAGTGCGCTGAGATCTGTGGATGTTCCGTTGGAGATGCGCGAACAAAGGTCTTCAAATGAAGTGGTCTGCATAATGCTCGTTTTGTAAAAAACAAAGGTAAGCATTATGCAGGCAAATTACAGACTTACACTCTGTCCAGCCATCCCATCCGTGGGCATTTTAAAAGTAAGCAGCATTTTGCCTCCCCCGGCATCCGACATTTGCACATTGCCCAAACCAGATTTGACTTTGCCCGTAACCTCCAATTGCAGCTGAGCATGCTTACCGGTCGGATCAGAAATGGTGATTTTATTTACATGATCCTGCTTCACTTCCAGCATCACCATGCACGGTCCTTTGGCTGTCACAGATAATCCTTTCGCAAACTCAATTTTCCCTGGTTTATAAAAAACAATTTGCACCAAACCCAGCGCTGCATGACGCACAGCCTGCATTTCCGGAGAATTGACAATGATTTGAACAGGGAGATTCTTCCGGTAAGCGTCAATTTCAGAAGCCTTTATGCCAGCAACCACAATGTATTGATAAGCCGCATCAGCAGGTCTTTTTCCATGGTCGAGCCAGGCTTTGAAAACGTCTTTGCTGATCTTTTCGTCCGTCGCCCACGAGTGGTGATTGATCTCGCGCCAGCTGCCCGTTTGTTGCTGATTGCTGACATTTAATGATATTGGCTCACTAAAAATATAAGCCGTGCTGTCGTGATGAATCCAGTTTGCATTATCTAATTGATGCGCGCCTAATTTCAATGTAACCATCTTGCCATCAACGCCTGCCAAAACCTCGCCTGATAACAGGCTCTGATTCAATGTAGTAACAACGTTGTAATCCGCATCTGCGTTAATGCCCGCTCCAAGTGCGACAAATTCTTTATCGAAAAAGAACCACGCTTTCTTTGCTTTGAGCGGATCGTGCACACTCGCAAAATCAAATGCCGCTGCTCCGTAATGCTGGTCGGTTACGCCGCCTGTAAAGTCGTTAAGGCCCGGCTTGGCAAGCTCTTTCCAGTGTGGCAGCTCGGGTGTTTGCAAAATGGTGGTTCCAGGGATTTTTTGCCAATCCCAAACCGGAAAGATCTGGTCATATTCCCGGCCTGTGCGGGTGATAAAGTTGCTTCCATCTCCATAATGGTGGTTTTTCAGACCTTCCTCATTATGCGGCTGTTCCATATTCGCAGCGCGCTTGCTATGCATCCGGATCGAAGCATAATAGCCAGGGCGCTGATGCGTATAATAGTGCGAATGCCAGAAATAGTAATCACGGGTCAAATTAGGCTTCACTTCCCCTTTCCTGATCCGGACGATATTTTCCAGCTCCGCCTTTCGGTATGAAGTGGCCGCCAGGAGGTTTTCCGCCAGTTCCGGACCGGCTGGTTTCAATGCACCTTTCCGGCTAATTCCACGGTTCTCAGCCCCGGGATCAGGATATTTGCCAAAAGCATGCGACTGACAGATTCCATCCAAAAAATAATCGACGAGCAGCTTCATCGGTTCATCGGGCAACCTGTATTTCGTGCCCTCCGCTTTTACTGCCCAATATGCAAATGCATTGGCATATCCCGTTCCGTATGCCAGTGTCGAAATCACATTGTCCGTCCGGTGGTGAAAGCTCAGGTCCGGCTTTAATCCGCGGCCGGTCGAAACCTTTATTTCGGACACCATTACTTCCATAACATTGGCGAGCACCTCTGGATTTCGCTGAAAAAGTGCCTGCTTACCACGCATTCCGGCAATCTGGATCAGGTCGCCTCCCGGCCGCGCACCGGAAGCTTCCAAATTAGCCCTGCCCGCGATCCTGACGCCCTCTTTTCGTTGATTTTCGGTCAGTTGTTCATCCATTACGAGCAGGATATTGATCATTAACTGAGGCGTTCCCATTTCGTTCCACCACCAGTTTTCACAAATAAAATCATGTGCTAACCAATAGTCGAGCGCATTTGAAACCGCATTTTTCGCCTCGGGCTTATTTAAAAACGGAGAGCCTGGTTTTTTCAATGCGCGCGCCAATTCAAGCATATTATTGAGATGTATGCTGTGCTCAAATCCGGTGCGGGACACGTCGCTATAATTGATATCGGGCCAGGTGCCATCTTGTTTTTGCTTGCTGATCAGCTCCTCAATATGCTTCGCGTCCACAGTCTGTTTAAGCAAATCATCGATAATGCGTTGTCTGATTTTTTCAAGATCGGCGTCCGGCTGGCCTTTCCCAGCTTCAACGGGTAAAGCAACATTTTCACCGGGTTTGCGCAATTGTTGTGCGTAGCCGAGCTGCGCCAGGATTATGAGCAGAAAGAATATTTTTTTCATCAGGTTCAGGATAAAATCAATGAGGCTTTATTTCCAGGATGCAAGCGGTTTCACCTTCGGCGTTTCCGTTGAAGGCGAAAAAATTGCGTTAAAATCCGCAGCAACATTCGCAGGAATCGTCGCTTCAAAGCCCACAAATTGCGTATTTGGATTCGGCGCATCATAGTCGTGCGTCGGTGTCGTGGGCCAGGTTTTGATCTCAATGTCTGCTTCTGTTTCGAATACGATCAGCATTTTTTTGCCGTTTTGAGACAATTCAACCGTTTTGCCATCGACGATTTTTACCGTTGCACCCGTCAGCAAATTCCAGCGCATTTTAACAGCCTTATCCGCTGCCTTCACTTCATCCCGCACCACAACATACTTTTCATCGAGGATCGCAATGCCGCGTTTTGCATTCGAAACCCGCCCTTTATACAGCTCCGAAAGATCCGTTACGGCGAGCATTTCGTCCTTGCTTTCTGACCAAGTGTCAATTTTGGCATAGCCGTCTGCATTCATGAGCTGATCGTCAAATGACAATGTGTTATGCGCCAGATTATTGAGCCGGAAAACTTCCCACCGCTGCGAGTTCTGCGCACGGTTCCAGAGATCAACCCCTTTCGTTTCAAGCGAATTATAATCCTGCATCCCGAAATCCATGGCCCAGCGCTCACCCTGCGCATCGATTACAAATGAACCAATGTCCATATGTGCATGATTCACAGCTGGTGAACCCGTTTTCAGCCCGACAAAAATGGCATTCGGGTCAACCCACGAAGTCCGCATCAGCGCAACAGGAGACGGCCCCTGCCCTACCCATTGTTTTTTGGCAGGCGGCTTCACCGCGTCAAGGTCTGTTTTCACGCCCCAAACGAGCAGCGCTGGCAAAATGCGGTTGTGCACATGGCCGTCTGATTCGCCTTGCAGCAACTTTTTTTGTGTCCAGAGCAGTGACGGATCCTTTGTTTTTTCAGCAAACCAAAACATGGCAGGGCTAAGTCCTTCCCGCAAGCCACTGTCGCCCCAGTTGTGCGCCATGCCCGTAGGCCCAACCAGATTTTGCAAAAAACCAGCCGTTTTCAGAAACCCGGGCGCTTTTGAAAGTCCGAAGTCAGTCCCCAATGCCTTCTCTATGGCACTGACAAACAACACATTAAAGCCCGTCCCATAACCCCAGTAACTGAAACCTTCGGGATAAGCGCCGTCTGGCTCGTAAGATGGGGCCATGGCTTTCGGAACAGTTGCAATAGCGCGCGAAATCACATTTGCCGCCATTTCAGGCTGGGTTTCGGCAATGGCTAATGCGCCAAAAGTCAGGCCGGCGTTGCAGACCTGGTTCCAGTTGTGCGTCGCATTGAGGAAGAAATTATATTTTTTGTCAAATGATGGTTCAAGGCCTTTGGTCAAAATTGCATTCGCAATCGTCTTCCGTGCCTCAACTGTCAGCCCTTTGTAAAGCCAGTCGTAACCGATGGCGACAGCCATCGTCATTTCTGCGACATCCAAAAAGTGTGATGGATTCCAGTCTTCAAACGCAGCAACGGCCATCATTTCCTTCTCCGCGCGCCTGAGGTATTTTTCATTTTCAGTCGTCCGGTAAGCATATGATAATTGAAAAACACGCCTCAAACATTCACGTGATTTATCCAAAAGGCGTTTTCCGATCTTGATACGTTCCACAGGCGGCGTATCCAGCAGGCGGTCGCATTCAGCGAGGATCTCCTTGTGGATCGAACTCCATTCCGGGTGTTTTTTGATCTGAATTAGCATTGCCTGCTCCTCACCTTTCAGCAAAAGCAATCTCGGATGATCCTTTTTCATGGATTTCAAAACATCCGGATTAGACTGGCTCTGACCGGGAAATCCGCAAAAAAGCAGCATTATGGTGATTAATGTAATGATTCTTTTCATAATTAGATATTCACGTTCGTGAGCATTAGCAACGCATTTTCTTCATCCTTTTCACCGATAACTCCCGATAAATCAAGGTCTGGATATTTGCCTGAAACCGATTTTGCAATGCGGTAAAAGGCGTCATACTGAATGGGTTTGATCTGCTGATGCGTCCACGGTTTTTTGTTTTGGGCAAAAGGCAGCAACCATTTGAATGCCAACTTAATGCTTTTTCCGTCCGGTGTAACGTAATTGTAAAGATCAACGCCCACACGGTCGCTCAAAGCCGCGAGCTGAAAGAAGCCTTGCAAGTTCATGATCGAATAATTCCAGGAAACTGTGCGGGCAAGCTCGTGCGGCTGCGCGCCGCTGGTGTCAAGCTGGGTGCTGATCCGTTTTTTTGTTTGTTGTTCTAAAATTTCCTTCGCCAAATCAGGCTGACCCGTGAAAAGCGCCATTGAGACCGTTTGCACATCATACCAAGTGCCGTGATTGTTATGCTCATCCGCTTCATCCAAGCCAATCGGACTCGTCCGCATCCAGCTAAGGAATGATTTATACCAATCCTGAACCCCCTGATAATCAGCAGCCGGCAGACTTCCAGCGTTTTTGAGCAGTTGTACGCCGTCGATTAAAAGCGGAAGGGCGCGGGTGTCAATGATGCCGATTCCACGTCCGTCGGTGTGGCCGGGAATGGCTTGTCCGAAGTTCAGGTTTGGATTCATGCGCGTGTCTTTATCCAAAAACCAGGTTCTCAAAAGCGTGGCCGCGTGATCGGAATATTTCTTTTCTCCTGTAAAATACCACGCTAACGAAAGCCGGAAAACGTCCCGGCACAAACTGCCGTGGTAATCTGCATCTTTTATACTGAACCGTTCCGGATTCACTTGGCCATCTTTCCGAATGTAGGGCAGCCCGTCGGCTTTTGTAGAATCGGGCCACCAGTAAGGGCCTACGCTCATGTAATCGTGCTTGTCGCCGCTTGGCGGCACTTTGCTTTTGTAAGTTACCGAGTAAGGTCCTGATTTTAATGCTTTGTCTGCCTGCGCTAACAATTCCTGCAATGCTTTTTGGAGCTGTTTATCGCCTTTTTTGATCTTGCTTTTGGAGGCTTCGAGGAAGTTGGGATCAACCAAGAACGTCCGGACAGGATCAGCCAAATGATTATTGTCTTTGACTTTAATGCGGTCGGAGTTTTGAATCGGTAATATGGCGTGGGCAAAGGTTTCTGGTTTGGCCAATGTCGAAAAACACAAAATCAAACCAGCCGCCACTTGGGTTGCGAAGGCAAATTTCTTCATCATTAAGGGTGTTAGGAAGTGGAGAAACTGCACATTTACGTGGGTTGCGATGTTCACAACCCACGTAAAATGCAGCGTATTCGTTCAGCAATGTTATTTCATTTGGTAGCGCTTGATGCTGATCTTGGCGCTTTTACCATTGTTATTAACTGAGTTCACATACACGTAAGCGCGGTATTTTCCATCCTCCGTTTCCACCCAAACACCCGCTTCGGAACGCATATTAATGGCATAATTCGGCGCCGTAGCCATATTGAGCTGCTGAAAATCCAGGTCATCAATGTACACGCCATATTGTAAGCGCGCGAGATGAAAATCGCGCAGGTTCCATACTTTTTGCACCTTCGTGTTGCGCGTCGCGCCTGGGGGTAGAATTATACCGGGCAGGTAAGTTTTGGCGAAAGGCGCCACGAGTCCGTGCGAGAATGTAATGTTCGGAATGGAACGATACAGATACACAAGGTCGATCTTCGCGGCATTCGCTGCTGCATTGGCGGCGGTGTAAACAGCCATATCCTCAATGGAAATGAATGCTTTGGTGCTGTCCACCACATCAAGATCCAGGACCATGTCCATTTCGGCAATTTTGTATGGCCCCATGGAATAGCTTACCGATTGACCATTGCTGGCCTGTGCGGAAAACTTGAACGAGACCTCTTTTCCTTTTGCAGCGCCAGGAATGCGGTAAAAGTAACGGAGCGTGGCAGCTGAGGTGTCTTTGGTAAATGTTACATTCGTTTTGCCGCCGCTGTTCACAGACTTGCTTCCTACTTCCACGCCCACGTCCTCACCACTTCCATTGGTAGAAAACGACCGGTGTTCAAGGTAAGTCGACTCGCCGCCTGCAATGGTTGCTTCCACTTCGGCAGAAACGAGCTTGCCCATGCCCTTTGGCAGCGCCATAGCATAAGCAAATTCAATGTCCATACCGACCAGATTCGGCCCGATCGACCGCTTAATGACATCATTTTGAAGTTCCTGCTTCAATGTCGGGATGGCATATTCTTCCTCTTCACAGGACGAAAGCGCCAGGAACCCGAACAAAACAAGAATATAATACAAACAGGTATTTTTCATGATCTTGTTGTTTAAAGGTTATGGCGTTTGCACCGTAAGATTCACCGAATACGTTTTCCTGACCTTGCGATTGCCCGACACCACTGTATACTGTTTCGGGCTTGACAGATCGGAGAAATCTACTTTTCCAACGATCTTGGGATCGAGCTTGGCGTCGGTTACGAGCGTAAATTGCGGATAAAGATTGGTAAGATCCGTTCCATAGAAAACCTTCACATTGATCGTCTGCGCCGTGGTGTCAATCACCGCATTTTCTACCCTTACGGTTTGAAAATCAGGCCCTAGCAGCTCGAAGTTACTCACGTAACATTGGCTGCGGCTGGTGATCAGCAGCCCGTCCTCGTCTACCGGGAAATCTTCTTTACAGGACACCAGCACGCTGACGGTCAGCATCATTGCGGCGATCCATTTTATATTTTTTAGCATTGGAATAAATGTTAATGTTTTAAAAAAATCACAGCCACGGTGTGTTCTGGGTCAGGTTCGGGTTGCGGTCGCGCTCGCCCGGCGGAATCCGGAAAATGTAGTTTTGCTGATAAGTCCGTTCCGGTGTATTCTGGAAATATCGCTGCTGATTGGCTCCGTGCGTATCAATCCGCCAGATGCCCTCGGTATAAGGAGCGCCCCACACGCGTTCCTGTGCACGCCATCTGCGAATGTCAAATCCACGGTGCCCTTCTGCCAGAAGCTCAATGATGCGTTCCTGCTCAATGGCAGCGAAAAACGCATCCGCATTGGCGGTTTTGGTTGCTTTAAGCGCAGGCAGATTTCCCCGGTGACGGATTTTATTTACCAATGCAATGGCGTCGGCAGTAGGACCTTTCACGGCGTTGGTGGCCTCGGCATACATCAGATAAACGTCTGCGAGCCGCATTACCGGGAAGTTGTAATCGCCGTCGCTGCGTCCCTGACCGGCATAGTTGCGGAGGAACTTGCGGAACACGTAACCCGAGTTGGAGCCGTCCGTATTGTATGTCGTGTATTTCACGCCATTGATTGTAACAGGCTGGTTCCAGGTTTTGTAAATGAATGGCGACCAGCCGGTGGATTTCAGCGAAGCCAGCCCAACACTCAGTTCATAATCCCACATGATGGAAGCCTTCATCCGGTAATCGCGGTTCTTATAACTTTGCGGATTCACGGCGGAGTTTGGCGCAGTGCGTGCACCCGCGTCAGATGGGTTCATAGGAACCAATTTCGGAGCAAAATCACCCGTTACGATCGACTGATAACGATCGGCAATCTCATAACGCGGTGCCACCCAGAGTTGCGAACCTTCGTGAGAACGGCCTGCAAAGTCGCGCATCAGTTCTTCGCCCTGGCTCGTTCCAGTGCCGCCATGCGTGAAACCCATGATGATTTCGGGATCATTATTAGCCGCTGGTGTGAACAGATAATAATAGTTGGGCAGCTTGTCGGCTTTGCCCAGCGAGTCAATGTCTCCGGGCTCTCCACTCCGGAACAGCGCCAGACCATAATCATTGATCACGGAGTTAAAATCTGCGGCTGCGGCATTGTAGGCTGCTGTTGCAGCGTTTGCATCGGGCTTGAAATTTTCAAGTTCAGGCCAGCCAAAACGGTTCCAGCACGCCCAGTAAAGTTGCAGTTTCCCACGGAACGCAAGTGCAGCAGGTTTTCCCGCACGCCCCGCACCCGGCCCTTTTTCAGGAAGTTTTTCAAAAGCATAATTGAAGTCAGCCATGATGGAATCCTTCACCTGCGTGATGGGCGTCCTGGCTAATGTGGAGACATCCGCATTGCTCTCAGCGATCTTGGTAAAATAGGGCACGTCACCCCACATGGAGATCAGGCGAAAATACACCATTCCACGCAAAAGCTTCGCTTCTCCCACAATCGCTTCCAGCTTGGGAATGGACTCCGGTTTCGCAGTCCGCAGCATTCTTTCCACATTGGTGATTACGTAATTCGTGCGGTTGACGCCACCATACAGATATCTGTACATTTTGTCAAAATTGTCGCCATAACCGCTTGGATTATAGTCACCATCGTGATAAGCATCGCCTAAGCGCAGGTTGCCGCTTGTCGCACTGGTCCCGCGTGTGCGGACATATTCTCCGTGTCCGTCAAGATAATAATCACGGTCAAAAAGCGGGCGAACGGATGCATATGCCCCATTTAAGGCAAATGTTGCGTCGTCTTCGGTTTTCCAGAATGCATCGGTGGCCAGTTCAGTCGTAGGGTCCTGTTCAAGCAGGTCCTGCGTACACGAGCCCACACCGAAAAGGAGCCCTGTGACCGTGATAGCTGATAATATATGTTTGATACTTTTCATTAGAATAGCTTTTAGATGCCTATGTTGATGCCAACTGAATAGGATTTGTTCAAAGGATATGCATCGCTTCTGTTGCCGGCTTTTTCAGGATCCAGTCCGCGGAATTTGGTGATCGTGGCCAGGTTTTCGGAAGAAGCGAAGATGCGGAAGTTGGTCATGCCCAGCTTTTTGGTCAATGTTATGGGCAGGTTGTAACCCAACTGAATGTTCTTCACACGCAGGTAAGACAGGTTATCAAGCCAGAAAGTCGTTTCCTCGCGGTTGGCATTTCCGTTCAGTCTCGGCCATGCACCATCGCGGTTTTCCACTGACCATGGATTGTCCCAATGTCCCTGTGTCGAAGCGTAACGCTGTGCGCCGAAGTTGACATTGTTGTAGATATTGATCCAATAATCTTTCCGGCCGGAAGCTCCCTGCAAAAGGAATGTCAGGTCAATTCCACGCCACGAAATGCTTCCGTTTAATGCGAAGTTGGTGGTGGGGCGGTCGCGCTGAACTTTCGGGTAAGCCACTTTATCCTCATCCGAAATTCTTCCGTCCCCGTTCACATCTTTGCGTAAAATATCACCGGGAGAAGCACCTTGCGGAGTTGCATTGTACACATCCTGCCAGGTTTGGGCAACGCCTGCATCGCGGTAAGTGTACAAGAAGTGATAAGGCATATTCAGAAAGTATAACCTCTCGCCAGAAATTCGTTCCAGGATTCGAGGTTAGTCCTGTTATAGGACGCATTGACTGCCAGTGAGTAATTGACCGCGCCTTTCCTGTCACGCCACGTCACATTTCCTTCAACACCGCGGTTGCGCAGGTTACCAATGTTCTTCCGCGGCGCATCATACGCACCCGTTAGCAAGTTGGACATTTCCGAAGGACGGTTCATGCCGGTGGTAAGGCGGTCGTAATAATCGATTTCGGCCGTGAGGCGGTTGTTTAGGAAACCCAGATCCAGACCCAGGTTGAATACTTTCGTAGTTTCCCAGGACAAGTCTTTGTTCACGAGTTTTCTGTTTACAAAACCCTTTACAATCTGCCCATTAACCATATAATTGCTTGCCGCAAGCGTCGATTGCTGCTCGTAACGGCCTACACCGCTGTTGTTTCCCAGACTTCCGTAAGAAGCGCGGATCTTTCCGTTGGTGAGAATGCCGCTTGTGTAACGGTTGATAAATGCTTCCTCTGTAAAGCGCCAGCCCAGTGCTGCTGATGGGAAAAACCCGAACTGGCTGCCCGGAAGAAACCTTGAAGAACCATCCGAACGGAAGTTCACTTCGAGCAGATATTTGTCAAAAGCAGCATAATTGATCCGACCAATGTATGAGCGCAAACCTTCTGTCGAAGAATTACCGCCAGTGGATTGAATGTCCGTCAAAGCTGCGTCCACTTCGTGCAGCGAAGGATGCAGCCTGTCGTTCCTGGAAGTGGCCTGATAGCGGTCATACCAATATTCTTCGCTGTAAACGAACATCGCACCGAGCTCGTGGTTTTTGCCAATCGTCGTGTTGTAATTCAGCCTTCCGTTCAGCAAGGTTTTGTAACCTGTGTTTGTAAAATTGCCCACACCCGCATTCGGGCCTACATACACGCGGCTGCCGAATGTGTTTGTCTGGAAATTGTACGACTGATTAGGCATGGCCGCATTCCAGCGAAACTGATTGAAATAATTCAATGCGTAATCAATGCGCGCAGTCAGTCCTTTGATCGGCGTCCAGTCCACATACATGTTGGCATTCGCTTCCTGTCTGTTTTGCTTATTGAGCTGGTTGACATAGAGTGTATAAGGGTTATATGCCTGAGGATCTTCATTATACGCCATAACGCCACCAAAATTACCCGTGATCGGATCGTAAGGCAAAATACCCGGGATCGCATATTGCATATCAAAACCCGCGGTGTTCGCAGCATCGTCATCCGTGAAGCCGTCCTCCAATGCGTAGGTCATATTCGACCAGTTTCCATTGAATTTGACGCCTGTGTTAATGTTCTTGCGGACTTTGTAATCGTAGTTGAAGCGGGCATTGTAACGTTTGAAATCGTTGTTGACCTGCAAGCCTTTTTCATTCATTAATCCAACCGAAATGAAGAAATTGGACTTATCTCCGCCGCCGGAAGAAGACAGGTTATAGTTCTGCACCGAACCTGTGCGCAGGATCACATCCCACCAGTCTGTGTTCGGAAATGCAACGGGATCAATCATGCCCATCGCCATCCATTGGTCAATGGTGCCGTCTTTGAAATTGAAGTTGGAACGCAAAGTGTTTACAGCTGCCGCGCGCTGGTGAAGTGTGAGCGTGCGCGGATAATCTGCCAGAAATTCATACGACCGGGTCGGAATCTGAACGCCGTAATTTCCGGAGAAGTTGATGGATGCTTTTTCCTGGCCCTTACCCGATTTGGTCGTGATCAGGATAACGCCGTTTGCAGCGCGGGACCCGTAGACAGATGAAGACGTGGCATCTTTCAGAATGGATACAGTTTCTATATCATTCATATTCAGCCTGTTGATATCCACATCAGGCATTCCGTCGACCACCACCAGCGGACTGGCGTTGTTGACGGTCCCTAATCCACGGATCACCAGCGATGCATTATTGCGGCCGGCCATACCCGAATTCTGGTTCACGGCAAGGCCTGGCACCAATCCTGAAGACCTGATGAAACGTTGCTAAGAGAGCGGTTGGTGATCTTGTCATCGATCTTAATGGCGGAGACGGCGCCGGTGACATTCACTTTTTTCTGGGTTCCGTAGCCTACAACGACTATTTCATCCAGTGATTTGTTTTCGGGCGCAAGCTGAATGCTGATCGCCGTGCGGTTGTCGATCGTGGTCTCCTGGGGAACGTAGCCGATGAAGCTGAATGTCAGCACCGACGACGCGCCGGCAACCGTGATCGTGTAATCTCCGTCCGGATTGGTGGTGGTTCCGTTAGAGGTGCCTTTTTCGATGACATTGACACCGGGCAACCCGGCACCTTTTTCATCGGTTACCTTACCGGTAATGGTCACAGCGGCTCTGGATTCATGCCTGACGCTCGTCAGGTTGCCGCTTCTTGCCTCCGTTTGAAGCCCCGCGCACAGCCAGATTCCTGACAGGACGGCGAGACTTCCCCACGGAATGCGCGTAGAGGATTGTTTCATAGTTAAGTTGGTCTAAGATTTATTTGTGTCCACAGGTGACGCAAATCATTTTAAACCGCCCTGACTATTTTTACAAAAAATATTTAAATAGTTTATTAGATAATGATGACGATGCTCGTACTAATTTGACAAAAAGCATTTTACTTAACCTGCAATTTGGACCAGTAAGGCTTGGATTCACTATTGTTCACGAACAGGCCGTGCACATCGTAATTTCCCGGAGGAAGCGTTGCAGGAATGGTGAATTTGCCAACGCCAAGTGTAATTCCGGCTATGGCCCAACCGAAGACGACCAGCTCAGGATTAAGCTCAATTGTTGCCTGGCCCGACCTGAGACGCAGACGCGGCAGCTTGGCTGCATCGATACTGGAGTTGCCATAACCATAAATCAACGGCGAAGACTTAACAAAGAAAGATTCACCCCTGCGAACCGATAATGCGCTCACATCCCGCGTCGTTGCGCCATAAAGGTTACCTTTCCAGATAGATTCTATGCCATTGGTTTCATGTGAAGAAACATGGAAGCTCGTATGCCCGATCAATTTTTCTGCCTCAAAAAACGAAAGCAGATAAGAACCTTCCGGCAATTCGGCTGGAATGTGATCCACCTCAAGCCAGTTCCCATCGACAATCTTCGCTGGTGCCGCCATCGGGCTAGCCAGAAAATCATTCGAGAATCGTACCGAATATTTCCTGCCACGGGCCAAATTTTCACCGTACACTTTTATGGTGTCTGCGTACAGAAATTGATACTTATAACTCGGTGTCGGATAAACCATTGCACTTGGCGCAGCAAATCTCACGCCCTCGAAAGTGACTGGCTTCTGCCCGTTCAGTGTCACCTCCACATTTGTCAGGTCACCTGTGATCAGGTTCCAATCGCCCTCCATGATCATAACTGCGAACTGATCATCAAAGCTCGCTTTTATGGCCTTCCCTGTTTTTTTATTGGTGATTCTGACGACAGCGCGGGATGGTTGCGGGCTCGCTGGAATGCTGCCCACATTTTTCCCGTAGCGTAAATCGAGCTGTGTGTAGAACTGGTGGACTTGAATTTGCTTCGCGAGCAGCTCGATCTCCGGCATTCCAGAAAACCTGAAATATACTTGAAAACTGAACACCCGGTTGCCCGATTTACGGCGTAATCTGACGGACAGTGGCTTGGTTCCCCGGTAATCGTAATTGATAACACTTCCTGCGCCTGGCCGCTCTGAATCTGCTTCGAGTAAAATGTTAGGCTGCAAGGTCAGAAGCACTTCTGATTTATCACGCGTGTATCCATCCGGCAAGTTTACAATGTAACTGTTTTTGGCAGAATCAAAGCGGACAGCTTCTGCGCCAGTCACGTCGAGGGCTTTCAAAAATTCAGAAGCCGTTACGAGTCCCGTAGGCTCCGGTGTAACTTCTTCTTTGTCATTACTTTTCTTGCATTCTGCCAGTCCAACAAGCATTGCGAAGAGAAATAGAAATTTTTTCATCGGGTCGGATTAATTTACCTGCACATATTTATTTACAAAGCTCACCCAGTCTGTGCCGAACGGGACAATGACATATTTACCCGTGGGTGTGATCAAGATTTTGGTTGGATAAGCCTGCACCTGGAACGATTTCTCAACGACTTTATCAGACATTGCAACTGGGAAATTGTAGTTGTTTTTGGTCATATAAGCCGTCACTTTCGCCTCTGTGTCGCGGCAGGCAATGGTCAGGATGGACAGGTTTTTTGATTTATCAGCAATGGTGGATTCGTAAAACTTTTGCAGGTCCGGATGTTCCTCACGGCATGGTGCGCACCAAGTCCCCCAAAAATCAACCAGGATCCATTGCCCGGATAGCGATTTACTTGAATAAGATTTGTCACCCATAACCGGAAGATCAAGCGCCGGTGACTTCACTGCCTTTGCATCTATCGCGTTTCTCCAATATGCTGCGAAATCCTCGCCCGGCATTGCTTCCCGGTGTGCCGCCAACAGCTTATCCTTATAATTAGGTTCAACGAGCGTCATGGACAGCAGCGTTGCCAGCACTTGTTTCTTGTCACTTTTGGTTGTGATGAAATTCAGATATTCATCCTGAAACCCGTCTTTTTCGCGGCCAAGCAGCATATGCATGTCATAAAAATATGCGTGTTTACGGTTCTTATCCACCAGATCGGGGCTGTAAGCAAAAGCCGTTTTCAGCAAAGCCTCATCCTCCTTAGGGTCATTTGTCTGCTCTGACTTTAAAAAATTTACATACGCGTAAAGAAAGCGATACCAGGCTCGTTTGTCGAGATCAGCATTAGTAGACGATTCATTTACAACCACTTGACCGTCTTTTAACCGTACGGTCAGCTTATCTGTTAGTTCGTTCGAAAGCGGTTTCAATGCTGCATGTTTGTTCAAAATATCTGCAATCATCAAGACATAACGGCCGGCCCTGTATCGGTAAATATCCTTTACTTCTATTTCAGCATTGATGAACTTTTTCGTCAGTTTTGTCAATTTTTCAGGATCCTGAGCAGCTTCCTGGAATTGCGTTAGAAAAAACAGCGGCGCCGCCTGACGCCTGACGAGCTCGGAGGAGTCTGCGATCATTTTGGCCAAAACTTCTTTCGCAAGCGTTCTGCGTTTTGCCCGCATTTCCTGGTGGGGGCTGTCTCCTTCCTTGTTGGCAAAATCCTGTGCGAAGCTGTTTTGGATCAAATCAGTGGCCAGCTTTTCATAGGCTGGATCGGAAGCTAGTTTTTGCACATTCTCGAATGCCGCGGCTGCATCCGGCGTTTGATTGATGAACTTTTGAAAATTATTGAAATAATCACCCGCCGACGGTTTGGGCGGACCAGGAACCTGTGCAAAGCCGGATAGAAAAACAAAACAGGCAAAAATGGAGATTACTGTCGTTTTCATGGTCACAATTCGGTTTAAATGAAGGCCTTATGGTTGTGATAAAGTGTAACCGCTATATAATTTACTCAAATGTAACTAACCTGGCTGAAATTGGTGACTCTGGGTGCAGACACCATGTGCTGGAATTGTTTTTTTAAGCAAACCGCAAAATTTGAAAGCTTATCAAAAACAATTTCAAGATGGAGAATCAACAAAACTTAGAACCGACAAACGAAAACCCCGCAGACAAGTATCCTGTCCCTCCGTTTCCAAACCAGCAGCAATCGCCTCCCGGAACCGAGGCTGAATTGACGCCGAAAGCGGATCATGGCGAGCATTCACATAAAGGATCTGGCAAACTGACCGGCAAAAGTGCAGTCATAACCGGTGGTGACTCGGGCATTGGAAAAGCGGTTGCGATTGCATTTGCGCGCGAAGGAGCGGACGTCCTCATCAGTTATCTGAGTGAAATTGAGGATCAGGATGCCCAGGACACGGCGCGTTGGATTGAAGAGGCTGGACAAAAAGCCGTTTTGATCCGGGGCGATATCAGCAAGGAAGCACATTGCAAGGAAATCGTGGAAAAGGCAGTCGCGGAATTTGGAAAGATCGATATCCTGGTCAACAATGCGGCTTTTCAGATGGCACGGGAGAGCTTGCAGGACATCCCTTCTGAGGAGTGGGAATACACTTTTGCTGTGAATATCCATGCGATGTTCTATCTCTGCAAAGCTGCGGAACCGCATATGAAGCCGGGCAGCACGATCATTAATACAACGTCGGTTAATGCATATTCTCCCACTCCGGTTTTGTTACATTATGCAGCCACAAAGGCGGCGATCCAGAACTTTTCGGCCAATCTTGCGCAAATTTTACTGAAAGAAGGCAAAGGAATCCGGGTGAATGCTGTGGCGCCGGGACCGATCTGGACACCGCTCATTCCTTCAACGATGCCCGAGCCTGAAACTTTCGGTGAAGACACGCCTACGGGAAGGCCCGGCCAGCCTGCCGAATTGGCACCGGCTTATGTGTTCCTGGCGAGCGAGGAAAGCAGTTATGTTTCAGGCGCAACATTGCCCGTAACCGGTGGCAGGATCACAATTTGATTTTGACGAAAAGTCAATGTTCAGCGAACAAATATGAACAAAGGGAGGTAAACGTTGGTTTACCTCCCTTTGTTCTTCCGTGATAGACAGCTTAATGTGTAATGTCAGCCGGCTGGTTGAGAAACGAATCAAGCAATTCGAGCAACGCTGGAAAATCAACAGGCTTAACCAAATGCGCATTAAATCCCACTTCGGCGGATTTGCGCTTGTCTTCCTGCTGTCCATATCCGGAAAGTGCGATTAGCGGAAGTGCCGTGCCATGCGTGGCGCGCAGTCGTGTTGCTGTTTCGTAACCGTCCATTTCCGGCATCGCAAGGTCAAGGATGACAAGATCGGGTTGCAGCGTTTCGACTGCTTCCAATGCGTCTTTGCCTGAATAACGCGTGTGCACTTTATATCCCTTGAATTCCAGAAACAGGCTTATTGTGTAAACTGCGTCCTGATTGTCATCAACGACTAAAATCGTATTTCTCTCAGATTTTTCCATTACGGGATCTGTTTAAATGCTGTTGTAATAGGTAAATAAATAACAAATTCGCTTCCCTTGTCTGGTCCTGCACTCTGCACCTCGATTCTCCCCCCATGCTTTTCAACAAATTCCTTTACCAAGGTCAGTCCAAGACCAAGGCCGTCCCGTGAGCGCGTCCGGGAAGTATCAACTTGAACGAACAATCCGAAAATCTGGTACAGCTGCTCCTGAGGAATCCCTATGCCATCGTCCCGAACCTTTAATATAGCTTGGCCATTTTCCTGGTTCAAATCTACCCAAATCTTCCCGCCCTCGTTCGAAAATTTAATGGCATTTGACAAAACATTGCGGACAACCTGGGTGAGTCGCGCGGGATCTCCATCGAGATAAAGCGGCTGTTCCGGCAGTTCGATAATCAGATGACGATTTTCGGCTTCGGCGAATGGTTGTGCAGCCACAACCACATCCTTTACCAATGCCGAGAAATCCAGGTGTTCTAGCGACAACGAAACCTTTCCCTGGTTAATGCGGCTCACATCAAGCAGATCGTCTACGAGCCGCACAAGCTGGGCAAGCTCCCGCCGCATCATTTCGATGGCTTTGTCCAGCGGCAATTTTCCATTTTTACCACCGGTCATTTCCAGCACCATCAATGTGTTAGAAAGTGTTGCCATGGGGTTGCGCAACTCGTGGGCCAGTAATGCCAGGAACTCATCCTTGCGCCGGTCTGCTTCCCGCAATGCTTCCTCCGCATCTTTCCGGGCGGTCAAATCCCGCATCATTTTCAAAACACCTATCACATTGCCCGATTCATCCAATAACTGCGAAGTCACCCCGGAGCCAAAAAACCGCGAGCCATCCTTACGCATATGCCACCGTTCATTTTCGTATCGTCCGGTTTCAAGCGTCATTTTCATCTCATGTTCTGGCACATTATTCGCCCTGTCTTCGGGAACGAAGAATGTGTCTCCGGATTTCCCTAAAATCTCTGCCTCAGTAAAACCAAGCATTTGTTCCGCCCCTGTATTCCAGCTGCTCACATTACGGCTCGTATCCAATGTAAGGATCGCGTAATCTTTTGCACTTTCCAGAATGGCGCGCTGCTGCTGCTCGCTGTGGCGCAAAGATTCTTCGGCCTGTTTGCGGCTTGTTATGTCAAACATTACGCCGCTCATCCGGAAAGGTTTATCGTCTGCAATGCCCGTCACGCGTCCGTAACCGCTCATCCAGCGAACTTCCCCGTCATCGTCCCGCACGATCCTGAAATCCGAGTCATATAGACCATGTTGATCAATGGCGCGCCCGATTTCGGAAGAAACCCTGGGCCGGTCGTCTGCATAAATCCTGTTAAAAAAGTCATCTGACGATACAACTTCATGATCCAGTTCCATGCCCATTAACCTGAAATGCTGCGGGTTCCAGACCACCTCGTCCGTTTCCAGATTCCACTCCCACGTGCCGAGTTCGGTGGCATCAATTGCCAGGCGCAGTCGCCTTTCCGAATCAGCCAGCGCCTCTTCTGCCTTGGCACGCTGCACGGCTGCCCAGGTGCGCTCAGCGACTTCGCCAGCGAGGGAAACTTCCAAATCCGTCCATTTACGGGCATTGCGATGATGGATTTTCATCGCTGCCACCCATTTTCCTTCCTTGTTAAGCGGAGTATTGATAAATGCCCTCACGCCGATTTTGGCAAATGCGTCACGCTCCGAAGGAGTCAGTCGCGCGTCTTCCATGACATCATTAACAACCGACGTAATTCCCGTCTTACCTGCGTCGATCAGCCATTGCCCGAACTGAGCTGCTGAAAAATGCCCGACAACGGGGACCGTTTCCTCGGAAGCCAGATAATTGTGCGAAATCAGGTATTCACCCTCCTCACCTGCTATTTCTGCATACATGACGCGGTCCGCTTTAAGTCGTGTCCCGATCAGGAAAGCCGCTTTTTGCTGGATTTCGAATGAATCGGCGAGCGGCCTTAGCTTATCACTCAGTTCCAACAGGAAATTCCTCCTTTCTTCTGCTGTTTTACGCTTTGTTATGTCCCGCGCCGTCCCAAACCATTCCGTGATTTCGCCTCGCTCATCGATCAGTGGAACTGCCCTTGAAAATGTCCATCCAATGCTGCCGTCGGCTAGATAAACCTGATGCTCAAGTTCAAGGATCGTTTTGTCACGGGTGGCTTTGTCAATTGCAGCAAAAACGCGCTCCTGATCTGCGACTGGAATGTATTGCACAAACCATTTATCGTTTGTGTTAACAGTGTCAGCAAGAAAGTCAAAGCCTTTCAAACTGACCATTACGCTCCAGTCCGCGCTCATGCGGTACAAGGTGTCTGTGCTAAGGGTTGCGAGAAGACGGAACTGGTTTTCAGACTGTTCCCGTTTGTTTTTGGTTTGCTTTTGCTCGGAAATTTCGATGCATGCCCATATCCATTTGAAAAGCGCTCCATCGCGGTCAAACGTTGGCATGCCTCGCACAATATTCCAGCACCAGCCGCCATCGGGTTGTTGCAAGCGGCATTCAGCGTTGAGCATTTTCTTGCTGTGGACTGCTGTTTGCCAAAGGTTTAATGCATCATCCTTATCGTTTGGGTGGACGCATGACAGCCAACCTTGGCGCATCCATTGTTCGGGTGTCTGGCCGGTGTATGCACGCCAGGCGGGCGAATCTTTTAATGTCTGCCCCTGCGCATCTGTTTCCCAGGTGGCCTTTGCGAATGACTCAAATAATGCTTTGTACTCTGAATAATTTGGCTGACTAGAGGATCGGCCCTCGGGCACTGGATTTGGCTCGTTGATCATTGAAAATAAGTGGGCGTTATAGCCGATAAGTTTAACTAAACCTTCTTATAAGCTGAAAAACCAGCGGCGTTATTTGCATAAAATCTATGCCAATCACGGACTGAAAAGGTTCAAAACTAGTTCTGATCGCATTCCTAAACACATTACGACAAGATTTGTCAAAAAGATTCAACAAACGTATGCGGAAGGAAGCAGGAGAGAAAAGGATGCTGATTGTGGATCTTGAAACATTATATGCGCAAATCTCGGCGGGCCGTTACATTACTGATGACGGACTGAAAATAAGTGCCAGGCCAGGCGTGAATGGCTTCTTTTCCAGCGATGGAATTTACCCTTCTGCTATCGGAAATGCGGTTATTGCCAACGAGACCATCAAAGTCATCAACGCGCATTATCATTCCAAAATCCCGCTGATTAACCTGACAGAATTTGCTTCTTATTTGAAATAAACGGGATTACTAGCGCCAGCCAGCCTTTTAACGCATCAAATACACATTTACCGATTGCTTAACCTCCTCCAAAGTCTGCTTTGGAGGTTCAAAACCAGCAGGAACAGGCTTTTTGGCAAAACTCCGAAGATATAGCACCCAGGCATCGCGCCACCAGATCGCTTCCCGGCGCTGGACTTTTAATCGTTCGGCCACGTCGGTGTAAACTTGCGGATCCAGGTTCGGTTTGGCCAGATCCCATTGCTGCTGCATCCAGGTTACCGAGTCGGTGCCGGTGTAAAAACGGGTGCAGAGTTCTTCCCATAATGTTCGTCCGGTGCTGAGCTTTTTGTCCCAGCGGACATGATGAAACCATAATAGATAAGGCAGCGGGGTTTGGTCGGGGTTGTTCCATAGCTGCTGCACCTGCGGGCGATATTGGCTGAGTGCATTGCTTCCGGAAGCAGTCCTGTCGAAGCCGAGTCCCGTGGAATCTGCGCGGTGGTAATACACGGCGGTCCAGTCGGGGCGGGAGCCTTTGTTTTGCCAGGGTTCAGGCGCAAAGTGAACACCCATCCAGGGACGTGAAAGTCCCAGCGGCGTGTTGTAATCGACGTAAATTTCCCGCGATCGCAACATCAATGCGGCAATGTGCTCACTTGCTTTTGGATTGCGGGTTAATGTCAGCGCGATCCATTCTTTGGCAATCTGTTCCGAAGTCAGCTGATGGTCCCAGCTCAGCCTTCCGAATGCATACCAATTGGCCTGCGCAAGCGGGTGCCCGGTCCAGTTCCGGCTGTTTCCAGTGTTGGCCACACCCGCCATGAGTGTGCGCGAATAGTTATGCAAACTCCCGTCCACAACCTTCGCTACCGTCGATCCGGCCCCATTTACGTACGTGTCGGAATCCAGACATTCTTTGAAAATAGGCGCTTCATACACGGCGTGCGTGGCAAAGCCCAGATATTCCTGGGTGATCTGAAACTCTATTCCAAGCGGCGTTTTGGGCATATTTCCAAAGAGCGGCGAGAATGGTTCCCGCGGCTGGAAATCGATGGGGCCGTTTTTAACCTGCACAATCACTTTGGGATCAAACTTGCCATCCAGCGGCACAAATTCCTCGTAAGCTGCTTTAAACCGGTCCGCATTCGGGTCTGCTTTGTAAACAAAGGCACGCCAGATCACAATTCCATCGTAAGGTTTGAATGCCTCGGCCAGCATGTTCGCCCCATCGGCATGGTTACGACCGTAATCCTGTGGCCCGGGCTCGCCTTCCGAATTTGCTTTAACCAGAAAACCACCGAAATCGGGGATCTCCTTGTAAATCTGAGCCACTTTTTCCTTCCACCACGCACGCACTTGCGGGTCGAGCGGATCAGAGGTTTTAAGTCCGCCCAGGGTTTTCGGTGCTGCGAAATACACGGATAAGTAAGTTTTGATCCCATATTTCCGCATCACATTGGCCACCGCAGCAACCTTCACAATGTACTCCTGAGACATGAACCGCGCGCTGGCATTCACATTATTAAGCACCGTGCCATTGATTCCCAAAGACGCATTGGCGCGGGCATAATCGGTATAACGCGGGTCAACGCGCTCGGGCAGTTCATACCATTTCCAAAGGGATTGACCTGCATAACCGCGCTCGATCGTCCCGTCGGGATTATCCCAGTGATTCAGCATCCGGTAACGCACTTTCGGGCTGCTCGCAATGCTTAGTCCCTTGATCGGCTGCTGCATTTGCATGTGCCGCAGCAAGGCAAATGTTCCGTAAAGAATGCCGTTTTCGGACTTTGAGCTGATCACAATGTTGCCGCCCGAAAGCTGAACTTGATAACCCTCGGCTGGCTTTGTAGTATCCGCGCCACTTTCAATTTTGAATATAATCCCGCCCGTTTTTCCACCAGCTGAATTGCTAACATGAACCGTTTTGCCCAAAAGCTTTTCCAATCCCATTTGCAGCTCGCTCGACGCGCTTTGCAGGATTTCGGTTTTTGAGTGCTGCGCAATGAATGCAGTGTATTTGAGATATTCAGCTTTTACAGAAGCAATGCTAACTGGCTCGTATTTAAACCATAACCTATAACCATCGTCTCCATCAGAAAGCAAGGGATCCGCTGCAAAGCCCTTTGAGCAAATTAAAAGACAGCTGAAAAATGCGAGTAAAAGACTTCTGGTCATCATGGATTTTTGGCAAAAATTCATTTCTTCAAATGTTGGATATGCTCTGCTACATTGCGCATCGTATCAATGTAAATGTCTTTTTCATTTTCCTTTAAATAATGCAGCAGCTCGCTGTGCGCCTGAGTGGAAACATTCAATGCATGCTCCCCGCCTACGCCGTGAAACAGGAAAACGAGCAGCTTACCACTTTGCTGCGCCTGCCTGACCAGCTCGATCATTTCCTTCCCGGATTGTTCGACCATCGAATAGCAATCAATGTCCAGCAGTTTTTGTTCATCGAAAGTGTGCATTTCGTGCCTTACGGCTCTTGCGGCGATAAATTCGTTGGAAAGCGTTTCTATAAATGCTCCCTCAGCCACCTTTTTTATGCCCGCAAGTGAATGCAAATGTGCGCTTGTCAAGGCCGTCAATGGATTTCAAAAAAGCATTGCACATTTTGATCTCATCCTGAATCCTGGCCATACTGTATTTGCTCAGATCATACTCCGGCTTCACCCAGCTCATGCCGGGTTCAGTGGCGTCGCAGGGATGATAAAGCGTGTGATTCCCAAGTTCGTGGCCATTGGCGGCGGCTGCGCGCCAGTCTTTGATGCGGTTGCGAGCGGCGTCCGATGACGCGGTTAGGTAAAACGAACCCTTCAAGCTGAGCGAATCCAGCGCCGGGATCACATTGTCCAAATGCACGTTTAATGCGTCATCATAAGTCAAAACCACAGCTGACTTTTTCCCTTTCCAGGGTTTGGACTCATCGAGTTGATCACCGTCGGTGCGGAAGGGAGAAGCAGGCAGACCAGCCGTGTTGTAAAAGTTGATTCCTTCGGGATTGTCCTGCCAGGCGTAGCGAATGTATTTCGGCGTTTTTACCTTTTCGCTACTCAGCTCAATCTGATCTTTACCTACAATTTTTGCATTAGCCCAAAAGAATTTCTTATTATAATCCGCAATTGAAAACCAGCGCAATGTTTCTTCATCACTCGATTTTATGCCTTCGGCAACGTTGTTGAATATGAGTATAATCTTATCTCCTTCAATGTTTTGCGATTTCAATGTCGGGCCGCTGTGAACTACATTCTTGTCACCATAAGCCAGGTTTCTGGCAGATAATGCCAGCCTTTTTCCAATGTCCTTTTTGTTCAAAGGATGAATGTCGTTCCATTCGCCCAGATCCAGCGTGACGGATACGGCCGTATTTTTTAATGTTAGTGCCTGATTTTGCGCTTCGCGAAGGAGCGCCATATTACTTTCTGCGGGAGTGACATCAATGTCCTGGAAATTGGGAAGCTGCACCACCAGGAACGGCAAATTCTCATCATTCCAAAGTCTGCGCCGATCCTTGATCAATGCGGGTAAAAGTGCATTGTAGGGCTCGGGATGATCAACATTGGTTTCGCCCTGATACCAGAGGAATCCTTTCAGTTTCACAGGCAGCACGGGCGCAATCATTGCATTATAGAGTGCCGTCGGCTGGTTTTGAGCAATTAAAGGAAGCTGCTTAGCATTCAACATTTTAGTTGGCTCGAAAACTTGTCCAACCTTATACTGCCAGGTTCCTTTCAGATCAATTTGCTGATCATTTGCTGTCATGAAATAAGGCTTATCCGGCACAAAGCCGCCTTTTCCTGCCGAATTTGTCACTCTGATCACAAATGTATTCTTGCCTGCTTTCAGCAAACCAGCCGGAATTTCATAGCGGCGCGGCGGATATTGATAAGTCACAGTACCAATGCTTTTTCCATTCACAAACATTTGATCCGCATCCACTATGCGTCCCATATAAAGCTTCACCGGCTTCCCGATCCAGCTTTCAGGCACTTCAAATTCCCTGCGAAACCAGACGATTCCGTTCAGATCTTTCAATCCCTGATCTTCCCAGAATCCCGGAATGTTAAAATTCCGCCAGCCCTTTGGCTGATATGCTTCGCTTTCCCAATGCTCTTCCAATCCCAGGTCCGTTATCTTCGGTTGTTTTGGCGCGTTTTTCAGATCTTCCTGCCGTCTTGATTTTACATAGGAAGTGTCTTTGTTTTGAATGATAATCTTTTGAATGTCAGCAAAATCCTTGTAGCCGCCTTCACTAATCCAGGCTTCAATTGGCGTGCCGCCTACTGAGCTGTTAATGATGCCGATGGGGACTATATATTGGTCATAAAGATCTCTCGCAAAAAAATAGGAAACGGCCCCAAAGCCGAGCACGTCTTTGGGATTTGCAGCTTTCCATTCTGCATTGGGAAAATCCTCCTGCGGACCATTCAAATCGGTTAATGTGGGAATGAAAAAGTTGCGGATGTCGGGATAATTGGCGGTGGCGATATCGTCGGGAAAGCGTTCTTTCACACGCTCCATACTAATCACCATATTGCTCTGGCCATTGCAAAGCCACACGTCACCAAAGGCAATGTTCTTGATGCGGAGTTGGTTTTTCCCTTTTATCAGCATTTCAAAACCAGTCCCGGCTGGTTGCGCGGGCAGCTGGATCTGCCATTTACCGTTGGCAAGGGTCACTGCGCTGCTGCTTTTCTTTTTAAACGTGACAGTTACTTTTTCCTTTGGCGCGGCCCAGCCCCAAACTGTTATGGGCTGGTCGCGCTGCAAAACCATGTTGTCCGAGATCAGCTTAGGCAGGCGAACCTCCGCATATGATGTGCCGGAAATAAAAATGAGCAGGAGCAAAAATTCAAAAACACGCATCACTTATCGCTATTCAAGAGCTCCGATCAGTTCTACAAATGTTCCGTCGGGATCCTGCACCAGAACGAAGTGCGAATCTTTTGTCAGCGGCGTGGGCGTGCTTCCCAGAAAAGTGACTTTTTGCTCTTTTAGCCGCTCAATAATGGGCTTCAATGATTTAACCTGAATGGTAATGTACTGCGGACCTGTATCATCCTGAATGAACTTCTGTGCTGGGTGCGTCGCCTTTTTACCAAAACTCATCAATTTCCAGTCGGTCGCTTCGGGGCTATTTTCAAGTTTGAGAATGTTGACTTCCACGGCCGTTCCGCCCGTCAAACCACCACGCTTTCCAAATTCTTCATTAATGGTAAAATTCCCTGTTTTCACCATTCCAATGCCTTTTACATAAAAATTCAATGAGCGTTCCATGTCGGCAACCACGACACCGACGCCGATGGTTTTGTTGGTAAAATTAGACTGGGCATGAACTAGGCCGCATAGTAACATTGCGGAGATGGTAAGCAGATTCTTTAAAGTGAAATTTTGCATAAATAATTTAAGTATTTTAAGAATTGAAGTTGCAAAAATGGACATATCTCGGAAAGAAACAAATTGAAAAAAATGTGAAACCACAAACAATGCGGTTTCACATTTTCGGCATCTTCAAGTCACCGATATAGACTGTTAGTAACCTGCGTTTTGCGGAAACTTAGGCCCTTCCACCACCCGGTCAATCTGTGATTGCGGGATGGGACGGAGCATATTGAAATCTTTCACATACTGCGCAGCTTCCTGATTCCATTCCTGCACCCGGCGCACGAGGGAGCGCGTCCGCACCAGGTCATGCCAGCGCTGCCATTCTCCAAAAAATTCGCGACTGCGTTCGTCAAGGATGAAATCAAGGGTTACTTGTGCCGGGGTGATGGTCAATGCTGTTGCTGCGGCGGCGTTTTCTGCGGTTGAATTGGTTTTTTTGAATGCTGCGCGTTGACGGACTACATTGATCAATGCGGCTGCTTTCGCGTTGTTACCCGCTTTGAAATAGGCTTCCGCGCCCGTCATATACACATCCGAAAAGCGATATAGCACCGCTGGACGCGTTGACGGATCGTTGAAATTTGCTCCACGGCTCGGGTCCATGAATTTTTTCAAAGCCGGGAAAATACCATTGTTCCATAGACTTGGCGGCACCACAATGCCCTTAAATGGACGAGTTCCGACAAATTGCGGCGCGCCCGGCACTTCATAATCGGGCAACCAAACGGCAGTATCCACGCCCGGAACCGTTGTGTAGGAGATTTTGCGGAGGTTATTGGCAGCATTCGCCTCATTTTTCACAGCCGTATTTGAAATATAAACCGTGTAAAATGAATTGTTATAACGCGAATCAACATTGCGGTTGGTGAATGCCTGATCCAGGAAATAGTTTTTACCGGCCCGCGGCCCGGTCGCCATTTTATCCGAATTCGGACGCATCCGCACATAAGGACGGCCGTAATACGAGTCACGCAGCATGCCGGAAGTTCCATTGTTGACAAATGCACCGGCTGCATTTTTGATTGAGTTAATGCCGCTGTTGTTGGGATAATTCCAGTTGGTAAACCACGGGCTCAGGTTTTGCGCCGCGCCTCCCCCAGCCTGTCCACCCACCTGGTAGTAACCATATTTCGGGTCGAGCACGTGGTCACTAACGAACATGGTTTCTTTGCCATAATCGTTTGCGGGCACAAATGCGTCTCCGTAATCCTGCCATAAATCAAGGTTATAATCTGCTTTCTTGGTAATAATGTCGTCGCAAATGGCTGCTGCCTGGGTGAAATCGGAAGCTGTGTTGTTCAGCCAGCCGCGTGTCAGATATGCCTTAGCAAGCAATAGTTGCGCAACAGGCTTGGTGGCTGCTTTGCCCAAGAATGGCGCAGTGGGTTGGTTAGGCAGATCGGCTGCGGCTTCGGTCAAATCTTTAATAATGAGCTCGTAAACGTCCGCTGCCGGCTGGCGGGATGCGGCTTGCGAAGGCACGGTGATGAACTCCGTGTGCAACGGCACATCGCCCCAGGTCTGCACCAAATAGAAATACCAGAATGCTCTCAGAAACTTGGCCTGCGCCAGATATTGCTTCCGCGTGGCTTCCGGCAAATCAATCGTTGCACCGTATTGGAGCACGCCATTCAATGTATTAATATCCTGAAATGCAACGCCCCAGGCGGCACCGAAGTTGCTGCTATTGAGACCATTGTACGTGTAAGCCGGACCGCCGCCGCCATTTACTCCCTGAATGAATTCGTCCGTCCCGGCCTGCATTTCAACGGTGAAACCTTCGGTTCCCCACTGGCCACGGATGTCGTTGTAGACCCCGGCAATTCCACCCAGTACACCCGCCGGACTGTTGAAGTAAGTGGGAACGATCTGGGATTGCGGATGTTCTTCGAGCACTTTTTCGCAACCCGTACTGAGTGAAGCGATTAAGGCTGCTGTGATCAGATTTTTTATGGATTTCATATTCGGATTAGAATTTAAGGTTTACGCCCACAGTGAATTGTCTTACCGGCGGAGAATTCAAGTTTACCGAGATCTGACGTTCCGGCGCGCCACGGTCGCTGGCGCCTTGCGGGTTCAGCGTTGATTGGCCCGTCGCATAGCTGTTTCCTTCGGGATCGATCGCCAGATCGTCTTTCACCAATGGTGCGTAAATGATAAATGGATTGGTGAGGTTGACGTAGATCCTTGCCGAGCTCGCACCTATTTTCTTGATCAGATCACTTTCAAAAGTGTAACCGAAGTTGATGCTGCGGCATTTAATGAATGAACCATCATAGTAACCCAATGTGGAACCGAAGTTGGCCACGGCGCCGCTGGCATCAGGAGCCGGGAATGCGTTGGTTGGATTGGTGTCGGTCCAGTAATCCGTTTTAACCTGATTTACACGGCTTTGATTAAAGAATGCAAAACCTCCCGAGCCCGTGGAGTTTCCAGTCAAATAAGGCACAAGCACTTTCATGCCCATCCTCGCGTAGGTTACGATAGAAGCGTCGAAGTTTCTGAAACTAAAACGGCTCGTAAGTCCTCCCTCCCACTTAGGTTGGAAATTACCCAGGATCTGGCGGTCGTTTGCGTCGATCTTGTTATCCCCGTTCAAATCTTCAACGCGGATCTGTCCTGCGAACTGGACTGGTGAAGTTTGCTGTGCCAATGTTCCGTTTTCGGCATCAGCAGTTTGCCAGATTCCCAATTTTTTGTAATCAAAAATCACGGAGAGTGGCTGTCCAACAAACCATCCTGCGCCCAGGTTGGATTTTTCGTCCGGCGTGGTCAGCTGCGTGATTTTTTCCCGGTTGAAGAAATAAGTTGCGTCAATGCTCCAATTGAAGCCTTTTGGTTTTCTTACAATTTCAAAGGTTGCGGCTACTTCGAGACCCTTTCCTTCTGTTCTACCCAAATTTTTGAGCGTTGAACCTGCACCATTGCTTGGAGGCAGCGGCACAGATAGCAGAATGTCCTTCGTTTTTTGGTGATACCAGTCTACGGAACCTGTAATGCGGTTGTTGAACAAACCAAAATCAATTCCAATGTCCAGCTGCGCGGTCGATTGCCAGCTTAAATCACTGGAAGGCAAGCTGGTTACGGTGTAAGCCAGTTGTTGCCCGGCCGTGCCCAATCCAAAGTTGTAATAACCCGCAGATAATGCACCCAATGTCGAGTAAGCGCCCACATTCCGGTTTCCCGAAATCCCCCAACCGCCACGCAGTTTCAGATTAGAAATGAATGGAGCCGATTTCATAAAGCCTTCTTCCACTACATTCCAGCCTACACCGATCGCCGGATAATTGAAATATTGATTGGCCGGGGATAATGTTGAAGAACCATCGCGACGCAATGTCAAGGTCAGCAAATATTTGTCGGCATAGCTATAATTAAGCCTTCCCATGTAGGATAGCAACCCTGTTTCCGAGAACGAGTTACCGAAATCCGACGGCGCAACTGGCTGGCCTGCTGCGAGTGAGAAATTCGAAGTTTTGATGTAATCGGCCGGAACACCAGTTACCGTGAAGCGGCTTCCCAGCGAGTGGTTTTTGGTGTATTCATAAAGCGCCGTGAAACCCAGTTTGTGCTTGTCTGCAAATGTTTTATCGAAATAAAGCAAATGCTGCAAGTTCACGTCCCAATATTCGGTGTTGCTGATCTCGGCTGTGGAACCGGCCTGCGTGGTGGCCGTATTGAAATACGTCAGCGGGCCATTGTAATTATTCAGGTTGGACTGGCTGAAATTAAGACCTGCGTTGAAACGGTATTTCAGTCCCGGCAAAATGTTTACTTCCGCATAAAGGCTGTTGAATGTCCGTATCGACCTTGTGCGTCCCAAAGCAGATTCTTTTTTGGACATAATCGTCAGCGGACTCACGATGGCTGCATCGATGGAACCTTCGGCCGGGAATGTGTTTACCGTACCGTCTGCATTATACGGCGATGCCAATGGCGTCAATCGCACAAGTCCGCCCGGCACACCTCCGCCACCCGGCGTATTCGTATAAGTCAGCGTATTCAATGTGTTCAGACCTATTTTCACGTTTTTTCCAATCTTCTGGTCAATCGTTGCGCGCAGGTTGAAACGCTGGAAACTCTGGTTTGGAATAATCCCGGTTTCATTAAAATAACCTAAACCCAGCGAATATTGCGTGTTTTCAACGCCGCCTTGCAAGCCCAATTGGTGATTGGTCATGAAACCTGGCTTGTAAATCAGATCCTGCCAGTCTGTCGAAACGCCGTTGTCGAGTGCTTCCTGCTCTTTTTGGGTTAACAAATAGCCCGATGTGCCCGGCGCTGTGCGGTTGTATTTGGCTGCATCGGCTTTGAACTGCGCATATTCCTGGCCATTCATGACATTGAATTTGCCCATCACCTGCGTTTGTCCATGATAGCCGTCGTAACTGAAAACAGGTTTGCCGATCTTTCCTCTTTTGGTCGTTACCAGGATCACCCCCCCTGCTCCACGAGAACCATAAATGGCTGTTGCAGAGGCATCTTTCAAAACTTCCAGACTCAAAATATCGTCCGGGTTAATGTCATTCAACCCACCGAAAGGAATTCCATCCACCACCACGAGCGGACCGTCCAGACCGTCGCTCGATCCTGAACTGGTTGTTAATGTGCGGTTTCCCCGAATCCTGATCTGTCCTTGCGAGCCTGGCGTGCTTCCATTACTAATGATCGAAACCCCAGCCGCACGGCCTTTTAGCTGATTCACCAGGTTCGGCGCGGGGACTTCTTTCAATGTGCTTTCACTGACAGAAACGACCGAACCGGTTACGTCCCGCTTCCGCTGAACGCCGTAACCGACCACGACCACTTCTTCCAGCGTTTTGTTGTCAACGGCCAATGTTACATTGATGATCTGCTGCGTGCCTACGACCACTTCTTTCGGCGCGTAACCCACGAGTGAGAACACCAGAACGGCATTTGCATCCTGAACCGTCAGCCGGAAATTTCCGTCTTGGTCCGCGCTGGTGCCTTTTGTTGTCGCTTTGACGAGCACACTTGCGCCGGGCAGCGCCTCGCCGTCCGGGCCGGTAACTTTTCCGGAAACCTCAATGTCGGCCGCGGGTGCTGACCTGTGTCTCGTGCCATAATCGGCCCAAGCCGCGCTGCTGGCAACCGCGTCCATCGAAGCGCCTCCGAGCAGCAGAATCGGAAGACCAGAAAGTCCGAGCATTCTGGCCAGCGTTTTATTGGTTAATAAACGTTCATGCATTTTGTGTATGATTTGATGTTTAAATTAGACTGAATCATGTGGCTTAATTGGTGTTATTGTGAAAGTGTCAATTTGACAAGATTTGAAATGAATGTAACTTTGGCTTTTATTGAGAAAAAATATGCATCACTTTTTCCAGATATTATTTGATTTATTGTCGACAAAAGTAGCGCAGCGAGGCAGCCTGCTGTGAGCACATTTGTTCATATTAAGGATACAATTGTTCAAATGGGCCAAAAAAATGCCTGATTCTGGGACAAACTTGCATTTTTGAGATAACTTTCGTCCGGGGCTCCGGTTTTAACCCATTAATGTCAATGCGCTTGAAGATTCTGCTCACACTCCGTTTGCTCTGCCTGATTGTTGTCTGTTTTGCGGCGACGATAAATGCTTGGGCGCAGCCTGCCGAACCAAAATTCACTTCGCTCACTTCGACCGATGGATTGTCGTCCAACACCGTCACGGCTATCCTGAAAGATCGCTATGGATTGATGTGGTTCGGGACCGACGATGGCTTGAACCGGTTTGACGGCACAGACGTGATGGTTTACCGGCATGATAAAAAGGATTCGACTTCGCTCAGGTCGAGCGACATTTCTTGTTTGCACCAGGACCAAAGAGGGCGGATATGGGTGGGTACGATCGAAGGCGGCCTGCATCTCTATGACCGTCGGAAAGATGCATTCGTAAGCATTCCATCCCCGCACAGCGTGATCAGCATTTTAAGTGATGCGGCGGGCAAACTTTGGGTGGGAACAACAGCAGGCCTCATTCAGGTAAACCCGGAAACCTATCAAATCCGGACATTTACTTCTGTGGCGAACATGCCTGATCAGATTTCCAAAGGAATGATCCTGAGCATTGCTGTGGATCGTAAAAAAAGGGTTTGGGTAGGAACGCGGACGGGTTTGTATAAACTTGACCCGGCGGATAAAAGCGGGGAATACATTAATTATCTGCAATCCTTGCCTGAGGACGTCGGCGCTCGACCGGTGAAGTCCATTGTCGAGGATCGGGAAGGAAACCTTTGGGCAGGCACATTCAGCGGGGTCTTTAAGCTCAATTCAAATGGGCAGATTATCAAACACTTTAAATACGAGCCAGATAACAAGAATTCGCTGAGCACGAATATGGTCTTTGCGGTGACGTGGGAAAATGCGCAGCGGCTCTGGATCTGCACGGATGCGGGGCTGAACATGCTCGATACGCGCACGGGCGCCATTACGCGTTACGGCCCGGATGCGCGGACACAATTTAGTCTGAGCAATAAATCGGTGCGCAGTATTCTGTTTGATAATGAGGGCATTTGCTGGCTGGGGACTTATAAAGGTGGTGTCAACAAATATGATAAGAACCTCGCCATTTTTGGGTTAAAGCGTTCTGACGTAAACGATCCTTATGGTTTAAGCGGGCCGTTTGTTACGGCTTTTGCAGAAACAGAATCGGGCGAGCTGTTCGTAGGAACAGACGGCGGCGGGCTGAATTTGTATAACCGCCAGACCAATCTTTTCAGGAAATTCCCCATTAACCCCAAAAACAAAAACGCAGCTTCGGGCTTGGCTATTTTAACATTAGAACTCACGGCCAGCAATGAACTTTGGATCGGGACATTTGGGGACGGATTATTTCAATTTAATCCCAAAACAGGCGGTTACAGGCAGTTTTTGAAAGGAAAAGACTCCACCAGCCTGAGTAACAACGAGATTTTTTGTTTCGAAAAGGACAAGTCTGGCAAATTATGGGTGGGCACCAATGGCGGCGGCGTGCATTTGTACGATCCTGCCACCAAAACTTTTAAAAGAATGTACGATCCGGGCATTCCGGTTACCCAGCGGAGCATTCCGTTGAATGGCTATATCCGGGATTTACTAATGGATCGGAATGGGAAACTTTGGATTGCGTCTCACGGAACCGGAATCGCCGTTTTTGACCCGATAACCCAAAAATCAATGTTGCTCGACAAGCAGACGAGCGACCTGCCCAGCAACATTGTTTTCACGCTTTTGGAGGATACCAAAGGGAACATCTGGGCGGGCACGTCGGGTGAAGGATTGGCTTTGTATGATCCGCGATCGAAGAAATTTATTACTTACGGAGCAAAAGAAGGATTGGCCAGCAACATTGTCAACAAAGTGCTGGAAGATGCGCAGGGCCGCATTTGGGTGAGTACCAACCAGGGAATCAGCTATTTTGATTCGAAAAACAAAAAATTTATCAACTACACATCCTATAACGGCATTCAGGATCGGACATTTGTGCTCGGCTCGGGTATCCGCGCCAGTGATAACACCCTGTTTTTTGGCGGCATTGCGGGATTTAATTACATCGACACGCGCAGCCTGCCCAACAGCAAACGCATTCCGCCGATCATTTTAAAGGATTTAAAAATCGGTAACCGCAGCATTACACCGGCCGATTCCAACTTTATTGATGCGGACATTGCGGTTGCCAAAACCATCAGTCTGGATTACAAGCAGAACTTTTCAATTGGTTTTGCGGCGCTGGATTACACCAATCCCAAGCAGATGCATTACCGGCACCGGCTGGTCGGCATGCAATCGGAATGGAACGAAACGGGGCTTACCAACTTTGCGAGTTATACCAATCTGAGCCCGGGTGAGTATGTTTTTGAAGTGCAGGCCAGCGGAGACGGTATCAATTGGGGACCGCAAACCAAGTCGGTGGCCGTGATTGTGAAACCGCCATTTTACCTGACCATTTACGCTTATATTTTTTACATTCTCACGCCTTTTGCGCTTGTGTATTATATGAGGCGCCGCGGCATTCAGAAGCTGCAAAGGCAGTTCAAAGAGCAACAGCAACGCGCCGAAGTGGAACGGGCTTTGGAGCTGGACCGGATGAAAATCAAGTTTCTGACCAATTTAAGTCATGAGTTCAGGACGCCGATCTCGCTCATTTTGGCGCCAGTCGATAATCTGCTCGTTAAAACCAAATCCACCGAGCTGCATCCGCCCGTCACCGCTATCAAACGGAATGCAAAACGACTGCTTAACCTCGTAGACCAGCTGCTGGACTTTAAAAATATGCAGGAGCAGGAAGTGAAGCTGGATTTGAAACGGCGCGACATCATTCTGTTCATCAAAGACACCTGCGAGCAGTTCAGCGATCTTTCCATTCGAAAAGGCATTCTGTTCAAAGTGGAAAGTGCGTTGGACCGGCTGGATATGGATTTCGACGCGGACAAACTCGAACGCGTTTTGTTCAATTTGCTTTCCAATGCATTCAAATTCACCCCAAAAGGCGGTGAAGTGGCTTTACATGTACGGCTTGAAACCGATGCGGAGCGAAAACACTGGCTGCAAATCAACATTGCCGATAACGGGATTGGCATTGCCGAAGACCAGCATGAAAGGATCTTCGACCGGTTTTTCCAAAGCGATACGGACCTGACGGTGCTGAACCAGGGAAGCGGCATTGGCTTGTCCATTGTGCGCGAATTTGTGCAGCTGCATCAGGGAAAGATTAATGTCGCCAGTCAGCCTGGCGCGGGAAGTACATTTACCGTGGAGTTGCCTATTGAAGAGGAACTGCTTCCTGTTCAACAGCCCGCAGAAGCGCCGAATATGTGTTCGGGCGATATGGATAATACATTTAATAAGGCAGAAAAGGCTCTCCCGGAAGATCCATCTAATGTGTTGATCATTGAGGATAATGATGAATTCAGACATTACTTAAAAGAAAGCCTGGCCCCATTTTATCACGTCATTGAAGCCAGCAATGGCAAAGAAGGCTGGCAGAAAACGCTCAGCCACCATCCCGAACTGATCGTGAGCGATGTGGCGATGCCTGAAATGGATGGCATCGCATTAAGCCAGAAAATCAAGTCGGACAAGCGCACGAAGCACATTCCGATCATTCTCCTAACCGCCAGCACCGGCGAACAGCAACAACTTGAAGGCCTCAGCTCAGGCGCGAATGATTATCTGACCAAACCATTCAATTTCGATATTTTGAATGCGAAGATTAACAATTTGATCCTGCTTAACCGGCTGTTAAAAGGAGTTTATTCGAGACAAATACAAGTTGCAGGCAATGCGCCGCAAATGGAATCCAGTCAGGAAAAATTGCTGAAAGATATGTTGTCTTACATTGAAGAAAATCTGCACACATCTCAATTAAGCGTCGAAAATCTAAGCAAACACGTGGGCATGAGCCGGGGAACATTATACAGCAAAGTCCTGGAAATGAGCGGACAAACGCCTATCGAATTCATACGCTCGATCAAACTGGAAAAAGCCGCATTACTGCTTGAAAACAGCGATTTAAGCATTTCGCAGATCTCCTATATGACGGGCTTTACGGCACCGAATTATTTTGCGAAGTCGTTTAAGGCGAAGTTCAATATGCTGCCTAATGAGTATAAGACGGAGAAAAGACGGAGTTATAAGGTGGTGGGAGACTCGCGGTGAAGGTCAAAATGCAATTAAGACTAGTAGGAATTTCCTATCATCTAATACATGCTCTCCCGAAACGGAGCAAGCGTTCCGCTGCCAAGTGACTTGTTTTTTACCGCTTCGACCATATGTGGATAAAATAGCTTTTTACGGTTTGGCTGTGTGTGCCAGGCGATGTACCAGGCTTTTACGGCGCTGCCGTCTTTTCCCGTCTTGGTTGGCCACTTGTATTTTTGAAGCAATCTTAGGAATAATGCCTGGTTAGATTGATCGTTTAGCTTTACCAGTTGCCAGTATCGCCATGTTTTCGGATTTTCTTGTCGCGGCTGTCCGTCGGGCTGTTTATGCCACTCGTCCATTACTTTGATCCTGTACTTTTGATCGAGCGCAAACATTCTGTCAATGAGGGCATTATATGCCTTTGGCGTCAGGTTGTCAATGTTCATTGCCGAGTCAATTTCCGGGAAATCATTTAGCTTAGCAAGATCATAGAGGGTTTGTTTGCTGTCTGGCAATTACCAGCTTGGGAGACGCTCAGCATCAGCATACATATTAATAAGCGTTTCATATTGACTAATCTTGCGTTTCTAAATGGCTGTTGATCAAATCCTGGATAAAAGCTGTTGTAATCCACCCCTTTGAAATTAAATCTCCCCTCGTTACAAGTTTTGCAATGTGTTCAAAATCGCGGACACAAGGCCTTTGTCGATGTGGCCGGTGCCGCCGGAGCCGTCGATGACGCGGTATTCACCGGCGTCGTCTTTTTCGAAAATGAGCGTTTTTTCTTCGGCTTCGATGTGAAGCTGGTAAGTGTATCCCAATGTGACAATGGTCAGCGGTAATTCGAGCGTTTCTCCGTGATATTCTACGGGAAGTGATATGGTTTCATTCATGTTTAAAATTAGAAAGGAATCACCATTAATAGATTTGACAAATAACCTCTGGGTTCAAATAAAGTAAAAAATGCCCTTGAATTGGCTTAAATGAACATGTTTACTTTTTGTACACCTCCTTTATAAACACCGTACACCTTTTGCATACGGTCTCAAATAGGTTCAACACTCCCGTCGCCACTAAGTTTGCATTGCCTTCACAAAAACGTATTGAAGGCAATATCAAACATCACTTTTCAAATTAATTTATTAGTACCATGAAAAATTTTCTTGCGAGTGCCGGTTTTATCTTAATGACATTTCTTCTTTCTGCTGCAACAATTCCAATGATCCCCAGCCCAATTCCGGATCGGGCGTTCAAAACATGGCGGCCGGGTCTGCCGGCACAACGCCTGACGGAATGCAGGTTACCAATCCGATTCCGAACAAAATGCCCAGTCCTCAAAAGTTCGAATGGAAATTCATGAAAACGGTTCAGCTGCCTATGAATAAGGGCGTTAATCTTACAAGCCCGTTTGCAATCGTCAATGAATTGGACGGTGACATCAGCTGGGGTTCGGATGGCGGCTGTTATTCAGCGATCGCCTGCCGGAAAGTCACTCAGGCCATCATGGGCATTGTAGATGTCCAAACGGTGTTGCCGGATCTCTTAAAGACAACCACGTTCAAGCTAGGACAAGTTGCATGGGCACCCGGCGCTGCTCCGGGATCCACACCGACATGGGTAAACTACATGCCCGTAGGAACCGTGATCGCATACAAAACAACCTCTGGCCAGTTCCGTCTGGTTGTTGTAAAAGGCACTTCTCCATTAACACTTGACATATATCACGAGCATTATTACCGCACTTATTAAGAACAGACGAACATAAAACGGGGCAAGAAATGAAAATCATTTCTTGCCCCGTTTTATTTATTCAAAATCCTACATTAACCCATCATTTATCCCACCAAACACGTGACTTGATGTCGTCAGCGCCCAGCATGGTTACGGCTTCGCGATAGTTGGCTTCGTTGATTCTTAGCTCGTCGGCTGGATAGAACATTCTTCTTGGAATGTAACCAGGGCCAACCGGCCCTACCGGAATGTTCGGAACTCCGGTCCTTCTCCATTCTGACCAGGCTTCAAAACCAACCTGATACAGCGAAATCCACTTTTGAAGGCCTATTTTTTCCAGTTTTTGTGTGGACGTTCCTTTGTAGGCAATGGCATCCTGTTTGAAATAACTGTCGTCTGCGGTAATGCTCGCTGGGGTAAGTTTCAGATACGAGGCTGCATAATTGGCAGGAACGCGGGACGCATAGTAGGTGAATTGATCTTTAATTCCTTTGAGATAGTAACTTTCAGCAGCAGCAGAGCCGCCGGTGATAAAGCCTTTTTCAGCCGCCTCAGCCAATGTAAACTGGACTTCGGAATAGCTCATGATAATGCCCTGGCCACCTTTGGCAGATGCCAGATCGGGACTGAACTGGATGGACATCCATAGCATGCCGGAAGGTGACGTAACATTCGCGTTCGGGAACATGCCGATGCCATTCAAATCACCGGCATAAACGAATTTGGAAGGATCAGGACGATTTCCATTTGCATCAATGGCGCTGCTTGCAGGCGTAGGCAATGCATACATATACAAGCGCTTATCGTTTGTCAGTTTCAGATAATCAACAAGTTGCTTGGACACTTTCGTGTTCGTGCCGCCATTTCCGGAGCGGTAAAATGGCGATTCGTTTGCCTGAATGTCGGCAAGATATTCCAGCGCGGCCTGATCTGTATGCGAAGTAAAAAGCGGATATGTGCTTGGATCGGCAACGATCTTTTGCATTTCAGCAGAAGGATCAACGCGTTTCGATTGACGCATTAACACACGTAATCTTAAACCGTTAGCCAGTTTTTTCCAGTTCGTCGTGTTTCCACTATACAAAATATCACCGGTAACCGTCTCGTTTCCTGCTCCTAACAATGTGTTCGCCTCCGCCAGATCGGCCAGTATGCCCTGATAAACCGCTTCCTGGGATTCGTATCTGGGTGTGCTGATGCCCAAAAGCTTTGCATTGGCAGCATCGCGAAACGGAATCGGGCCGTAAATGTCGGTCAGGCTTTGAAACATCCAGGAACGCAGCACGAGCGCGATGCCTTTGTAGTTTTTCAGATTTTGCTGTTCGGAAATGGAGATCACCTCGTTCAAATCACGGATCTGGTCATAGTAACTCCACAGAAAATAGCCCGTTGCATCCGCTCTGGTCCAGTTGCTGAAATTGCTTGCAAAATCCGAAGCCAGCAGGTTAGCCGCGATGCCTCCCCTATCGTAAGCACTTGCATAACTTTTATTCACCGAAGTACGGATCGCGTTCGGCAACAGCAGTCCAACATTTGTCACCTTGTCCGGCGAATTTGGATTGGTGTTGATCTCTTCAAAATTGTCGGTGCAGCCCACGCTCAGCAGCAGCATAAACATCGATATATAGCTAAACTTTTTCATCCTTTTCATGTTAATATTTTAAAAATTCAGGTTCAGACTAACACCCATTTCACGTGTAGCAGGCGTGCTCATGTTCTCGAAGCCCGGGATCAAACCGCCGCCATCCGTGGCCGTAGTCACTTCCGGATCAAAGTGTTTGTTGCTTTTCGGGGTGATCAAAAACAGGTTTCTGGCTGTTACTGCCACCCGCGCATTCTTGATGAATTTGCCATTGGCAAGCCATTTTGCAGGCAATGCGTAACCCAGTGAAACCTCACGAAGCTTGAAGTAAGTGGAACTGAACAACTGTGCTTCCGAGATGTGATCAAGCGGTTTTTTAATAAAATCCCTTGCCTTCGTTCCGTAAACACCTGCGCTGAATGTGCCGTCTGTGCTCGTATTATTAGGTTGATACGACCCGTCTTCCATTTGTGCACCTCCCGGAATGTAGTAAGGCGCATCATATTCTTTTCCCGGCTCGCGGGCACCACGTCCCAATGCACTTTCTTCGAGCTGGCCTGCGCCTGTTGCTTTGTTATAAAAGCGTGACACAAATTTGCCGCCAAGCTGTCCGCCAAACATGAAGTTCAGGCTCAATCCCTTGTAATTTAATTGGTTGTAAATGCCACCTGTCCAGTCCGGGTGATAATTTCCGAGGTAAATATCCTCACTCGTTTGTCTTGGATAGGCATCATTGAAAATGATCACCTCACCAGCCATCGGGCCATCGGCCACACGCTGGTAACCCGGCCCCCAAATGGATCCCATCCTTTCGCCAACCCGCGCCTGAATAGAAGCGTCTTCACCCGGAGCTGCCTGAACGATTTTATCAACCTCATCTGTCAGCGACACGAGCTTGCCGACATTACGCGCCCAGTTAATGGTTACATTCCATTGGAAATCAGCCGTTTTTACCGGAGCAATGTTCACCACCACTTCCAAACCTTTGTTTCTGATCTCACCTGCATTGATCTGCTTGCTGCCTGCGCCGGAACTCTGGACAGTTGGCAAACTGATGATCTGGTTTTTGGAAAGTGCATTGTAATAAGTCACGTCGAACCCAAGGCGGTTACTGAAAAAGCTCCATGCCGTTCCGAATTCGAATGTCGTAATGATCTCGGGTTTCAGATTCGGGTTCAAAAGTCCGCCCGTTCCTACAAGCGCATAATTGCTGCCCCAGGGTGCTGCGTAATTGTAAGTGTTTTTCAACGCATATGGTCCCGTATCGTTTCCGACCTTCGCCCAGCTTCCGCGCAACTGCGCCTGACTGATCACATCCGGCAAGCCAAGAATGGATTTCAGGTTTCCATTCAGGCCAACAGAAGGATAGAAATAAGAATTGCTTCCCGCAGGCAGCGTGCTTGACCAGTCATTTCTTGCGGTTAAATCAAGATATACATAATCCTTGTAATTGAGGTTTGCGGTTCCGTAAAGGCTGTTGATGCGTTTTTTGAACCGACTTGATCCGCCTGTCAGCGGCGACGCCGTGTTACTGATGCTGTAAACGCCCGGAATCAGCAATTGCGGGGCAGCCACATTCTCGCTGTGACCCGAATTATCAAAGCGGTTGCCGCCCACAGACACATTAAATCCAAAACGCTCGCGGAATGTGTTATTATAGGTCAAAAGGAAATCCGCATTGCGTTCTTCATTTTTAATCTGCACAATTTCATAGCGGCCGCTTTCATTATCCACCGTGCTTACTGCCCACTGCATCGGCCTGAAATCATTGTAAAAATCGTCAGCAACCCTTGCTTTCAGTTTCAAACGATCATTGAATGCATATTCCAATGCCACATTTCCATAAACACGGTCCTTATCCTGCCCTTTCGTGTTCTCATATTGCAAAAAGAACGGGTTGTTGTGATTTTCGCCATAGTTGTACTGGAACTGGCGAATGCCTTCCAAACCTGGCTGCCAATAGCGTTTCAGACTGTTAATGTTCACATTCCGGCCCATCCAGGTGAAGAAATACATGAATGTATTGCGACCATAACCATTATCGGGACGGTTGTCGCTTTTCTGCTTCACATAATTGATATTGATCGAAGACGTCAGCCTTTTTGTCAAATGATAACTCGTGTTGAGATTGACCTGATAACGGTCCAGGTTGTTGTTTGGAATAACACCTTTTTCATTTAAAGACGTCAGCGAAAGCCTGTAATCACCGTTTTCATTGCCGCCCGAGAATGCCAGGTTATTATAATATTTTTTGCCTGATGTAAAGAAATCATTGATGTTGTTTGGCTGCGAAACCCAAGGCGTTTGAATAATGTCGCCACGGTTGTTCACCGCTACATCCGCTCCGCGGAAACCGTTCGTTGTTGGCGAATCAAATTGCGCTTTTGTAGTGCCAATGTCCATTCTCGGCCCCCAGCTTTCGTCATAATCATCATTATTTCCATTCGGATAAGCCGACCAGCCTGCGCCAAAATTGGAACCTTCATACTGACCATTGTTGCCTTGCCCGAACTGATTCTGAAACTTCGGAAGCCGTCCGACCTTGGTCCCGAACAGATAAGAATTGAAGCTCACGCCCACGCCCTTGCGGTTGCTGCCTTTTTTCGTCGTGATCACAATCGCGCCACGTGCCGCGCGCGAGCCATATAATGCCGCAGCCGCAGGCCCTTTCAAAACGTTTACCGACTCAATGTCTGCGGGATTTATCTCCGAAGCACTGTTTCCATAATCCGCTGAACCACTGTTATTTGTACCATCATTACCAACCGGCACGCCATCAATAATGAACAAAGGCTGACTTTGCAGCGAAAGCGAAGATTCACCCCGGATCACAATCCTGGCCGAAGAACCTACGCCACCCCCGCCGCTAATGTTAACACCCGCAATTTTTCCAGAAAGGTTATTCACAAAGTTGGAAGCGGGTGATTCATTGATCACGTCGCCCTTAATTTGCTGCGTGGCATAACCCAGCGATTTTTTCTCACGAGTAATCCCCAGCGCAGTCACAACCACCTCGTTCAAAACATTGGTATCCTCTTCTAATGTAACCGAAATATTGTCAAGCTTACGGGCAATGACCTGCTGCGTTTTGTAACCAATAAATGAGAAAACAAGAATATCATTGTCGGCATTGACCCTGATCTTGAATTCGCCATTCGCATTGGTCGTTGTGCCAACCTGCGAATCCTTGACCACAATGTTTACGCCTGGCAACGGCTGACCTTTGCTATCTGTAACTTTACCCGCAATGTCAGCTTCCATCGCGCGGGCGGACATCGTTGTAACATTTAAACGCATGCCATTATACGTCCCATAAATTCCACGCTCCGGCTTTCCCGGATCGGCTGGTAATGCTTCCCCTGTGCCGGCCGCATTCGCTGCCATGGGTGAATGAGCGATAATGCCCAGGACGACAAGTCCGTAGCGCAATACCGCAGGCGATTTGATAAACATTTGTCTCATAGGATCCGGGTTAAAAAACACAGCATAAGTTACAGAAAATTATTTGAGGAAGTTTACTAATACTTTACAAAATCAGAACAACTCCTTCCATATCGCAAATGTAGCAGTTGTTTAAAGCGCCGAGATTATCTAAATATTAATTAATACTTAACAATTGAGAATGTCGTGAATGTATATTGAGATCAGAAAGTGACCCATTCCGGAATGCAGATAATCTGAATAAGCATAAATACAGAATTTTGCACTGCTCAAATTAAATAGCACCTTGGCAACATTAACCGGATCAAATGAAAACCGAACTGACACTTCAAGGCAGCTCAATCCGAGGGATCACCTCATTTTACAAAGAGATCAACCGCGTATTCATGCAAGACGAGACGTGGGACATTGCAGAAAGTCTGGACGCACTGGATGATCTGCTGTACGGAGGTTTCGGAGCCGCCAAAGGTGCAACACATGTAGAGATCATTTGGCTGGACATTGACATTAGCCAGACCGCGCTGGGCTATGAAGAAACCAAACGCTATTACCAAAGCAAGCTCCAACCCGGCTCGCCTTTCAACCAGGCACTATTTTCAGAAAGATTGCGAGCACTGGAAAGCAGAAATGGAAAAACTTATTTCGATCTGGTAATGGAAGTGTTTTCGGGGCATGAGAAGGTTGTTGTTGTGTTCGGGTAACTTGCTTTCACCCAAAATGAAAACGATGAAATTCTGAAATTATGTAAAGCATACTGGATTATTTGTAAAGTTTGTTTTACATTTGAGAAAAACATAAATATCATCTTATGAAGCAGCAAGATTGGTTGTTCCCGCATGTTTTTAGAAAAATTGGCTGGTTTCTCGGCATATTCCTGCTTTTCTTGTATCTGATAATCGGTTCCAATGTTGGTGAGGGTTATTCTGACAATCTTCAAAACTGGTTCACCGAAAATAACTGGTCTGGCTACAACGAAACGGTTGTCAATGTATTTATTATAGGCATAGCGATTGCGCTGATCCTTATTGCGTTTTCAAGAGAGAAACAAGAAGATGAAATGATTCAGAATCTGCGGTTGCAAGCATTGCAGTGGAGTGTTTACGTAAATTACCTGGTGCTCATATTTTGTTCCCTGGCGTTTTACTGGGGAGACTTCTTTAATGTGTTGATTTTGAATATGTACACGGTTCTAATTGTCTTTATTTCGATCTTCCGATGGACATTATACAGAATGAATAAAGAACTTCTGGCATGAAGAATCGCATTAAAGTGGCGCGTGCAGAATGTAACCTCTCTCAGGCAGACCTAGCCGAAAAGATCGGGGTAAGTCGGCAAACCATCAATTCAATCGAAACCGGCCGCTACACACCATCGACCGTCCTTGCTCTAAAAATTGCCCGAACATTCGAAAAACCCATTGAAGAAATCTTCCAGTTGGAGGACTCGGATTGAGTGTTTGATGCTAAATTCAATCAATAAATCTCTAAACCAAATCCTAAAAAAACAAACCATACCATAAACCTGTAATATGAAACCTTACATTACTTACCTGTTCCTATTAATTGCTTTTTTTACAACGACAAGCCTGCGTGCGCAGCAGAAATCTGATTGGACTTATTTGTTTGATGGGAAATCGACGGATGCTTTGAGGGGATACAAAATGTCGGGGTTTCCGAATGATGCGTGGAAGGTTGAAGACGGGGCGCTGGTGGCGCAGACGGGCGTTCCTAACATTGATTTGGTCACCAAACAGCCTTACAAAAATTTTGAGCTTATTCTGGACTGGAAGGTTTCCAAAGCAGGCAATAGCGGGATATTTTTTTATATGGATGAGGCGGCGGATAAAGAAGCGGGGAATGGAAACAGTCCGAACTGGCTGGACAATTTTGAAATGCAGCTGCTGGATGATATCAATTTCAATGACACCGCGGCTGTTCGCTCTGCCGGCTCATTATATGATTTGATTACTCCAAAGAATAAAACACTGAAACCGGTTGGCGAATACAATCAGGCCAGGCTCATTGTTAACAATAACCACGTAGAACATTGGATTAACGGCTCAAAAGTGGTTGAATACGAGATCGGCTCACCAGAATTAAATCAACTCATCACCAATAGTAAGTTCAAAGACAACCCAAAATTTGCCAAATCGACCAACGGGCTTATCATGATTCAGCACCACGGACAGAAGGTCTGGCTGAAAAATATCAAAGTAAGAAGTTTGTAAACGTCTTCCCATTTAGTACGATCACGTTATATTTATTGTGTTATGATACAATGTTGTATTATATCTGAAATATGGTCTATCTTGAAGCCATATTTCAGTATTAACAGCATTGTGGGCATCAAAGCGCGAGAAATTCAGTTTCGCCGACGCCCTGAACACGATTTTATAACAGCGTATAAAAATGAAATTTGACGGTAAAAATATTCTTGTTGTGGGTGGAAGTTCTGGCATTGGCTTATCACTTGTTCACTTATTAAAGGAACAAAATGCATCTGTTTATGTGATTTCACGTAACAAGCCAGGTGATTTTCCGGAAGGCATTGCACACCTGGAAGCCGATGTAACAGGCGATCTGGAAGCGATCAGCAGGTTTTTGCCCGAACAATTGCATGGCGTGGTTTACTCGGTCGGCAGCATCAACCTGAAACCATTCAACCGACTTACACCCGAAGACTTTTTGAACGATTACCGAATCAATGTCCTGGGTGCTGCGCAGATCATTCAGCACGCATTGAAGCAGTTGAAAAATGCGGCAGGCGCTTCTGTTGTTTTGATCAGTTCTGTTGCGGCTAACACTGGAATGCCTTACCACGCGAGTATTTCCGCAGCCAAAGGCGCCGTCCAGGGATTGGCGCTCTCGCTCGCAGCGGAACTTGCCGGTCAGAAGATCAGGGTGAATGTTATTGCACCTTCACTTACGGACACACCATTGGCACAAAACCTGCTCAGCTCGCCGGAGAAACGCGAAGCATCTGCAAAAAGGCATCCGCTAGCCAAATATGGGCAGCCGGAAGACATTAGTCAGGCCGTCGCATTCTTGTTATCAGACGCCAGCAGCTGGGTAACCGGCCAGATCATCGGCGTTGACGGTGGTTTGGGCAAATTGAAAACAGCGTGATCTGCGCAGAAATAGGATAAAACGCTTTTGCTAAAAAGCTCTGTTTAAATATTATGGAAGACAATCTGGATGTGCTCATTATCGGCGCGGGATTAGCAGGTTTGACAGCCGCAAAAGTGTTGAAGGCCGCTGGAAAATCGGTGAAAATATTGGAAGCTTCTGACCGGCCGGGAGGCAGGGTGCGAACGGAGGAAGTTGATGGCTTCCTGCTGGACAGAGGATTCCAGGTTTTGCTAACGGCCTATCCCGAAACTCAAAGATTTTTAGACTACGATGCCCTGAACTTGCAAAAATTCGATCCCGGCGCATTGATCTTAAATGAAACCGGCACGACAAAAATCGGCGATCCGCTCCGGCAGCCGGGCGCGTTATTCAGCACGCTGGCATCACCCGCCGGAACATTTGCGGACAAGCTTCGTATGCTTGGATTGAAGTTAAAACTTACAAGCAAGAGCATTGAAGAGATTTTTGCAGGCAGTGAAGAAGACTACACTGGCTTATCTCAACGACGCCGGATTTAGTCAGACAATGATCGGACAGTTTTTCAAACCGTTCATGAGCGGAATTTTTCTGGAAGACAAACTGAGCACTTCCAGCCGAATGTTCGAATTTGTGTTCAAAATGTTCAGCCAGGGCGATACGGCCGTTCCCGCGAAAGGAATGGGCATGATTCCGTTGCAGCTGGCTAATTCGCTTGCTGTGAACGAAATTGTCTTTGGCCAAAAAGTGGTGTCAATTGATGCAAACATTGTAAAAACATCTGCGGGTGAAGTTTACAGTGCCAAAAGCATTCTCATCGCCACCGATCAGCTTGAAATGCCCGAGCCGTTTCGGAAAGCGCCTGCTTCCTTTCATTCGGTCACGAATATGTATTTCACCGCGGCAACCAAACCTTATGACCAACCGCTGATCGCCCTGAATGCAATGCCCGACAAGCTGGTTAACAACATTGCCGTCATGAACCGGATTGCGCCAGCTTATTCTAAAAACGGTGATGCATTAATTTCCTTATCGCTGATCGGTGACCATTCAAAAACGGATAGCGCGCAGCTTCAAGGGCAGGTTTTGCGCGAAATGCAAGCCTGGTTTCCGGAGGCAATGCAATGGCAACATTTACAAACTTATCACATTGGTTACGCGCTGCCGAATGATGATCAGGTTATTAATGTGCCTGATCATGACGCAATCAGATTAACAGAGCAATGCTTCATTTGTGGCGATCATTTGCTCAACGGCTCGATTAATGCGGCGATGAAAACGGGCCGGTTAGCAGCAGAGGCGATTATTAACAGTCAGAAATAAATTTCCAGATGAAATCATACCAGCTTATTCATGAGCTCATCTCACTCGTTGAAGAGCTTGAACAGCAAAATCCGGACAGGGAGGTTACCATGCAGGATTTTGCAGGATTTGTGGTTCATAAAGCTGGAAAATCTGCGCTAAACGTCGGCCCTTCTTCCGTTACAGGTCAGGATGTCAGATTCGGAAAAAACGAGAAAATGGCGCAGGATCAGGCTTTTCAGCTCGATAATAACATTGGTAAACTGTTTGTATACATGAGCCGCTATGCCAAATCGTACATCAAAAAAGCGCTGGACGGGACGCCATTGCTGACTGCCGAAGATTTCACAGCGCTCGCGATCCTGCTAACCCATGATAACCTGTCCAAAAGCGAGCTGATCCACCATAATTTACAGGAAAAAACCTCAGGCACGGAAGTTATCAGAAGGCTTCTGGCCGCAGGCTTGATCCAGCAATGGGATGATGAAAAGGACAAAAGAAGCCGGCAGATCGCGATCACCGATCAGGGTAAGCAATTGCTTTACAATGTGTTTGAAGATATGAACGACGTGGGTAAGATGATCTCCGGAAATCTGACGGTTTCCGAAAAACTGACGCTTGGTTATTTACTTCAAAAGTTAGAGGATTTCCATCAGCAACACCATCAGCAAAAAACCATTTCCAATAAAGCCGATCTCAAACGGGTAACCGAGACCCTCAACCCGCTAGTATAAGCCCTTAAAAAGTGGATGAAATATTCAATGTCATATCGGTTGGAATAGACCTGACCGGATCCGAGAAGAAACCGAGCGGCTGGGCCGTTTTGAACAATAGCCTAGCAGCAACGCGGCGCATCCGCACGGATCAGGAATTGATAGACGCAACCATTGCACAAAATCCGGCAGTCATTGTCCTTGACGCGCCGCTATCCCTCCCGACCGGACGCATCAGTGTTTTCGACACCGATCCGGGTCGCCGGGACTTCGGCATCACGCGCGAATGTGAGCGTGCGCTGCTTAAAGCGGGCATCCGCTCCTATCCATGCCTGATCCCAAGCATGCAAAAACTCACCGAACGCGGCATCCGTCTGGCCGCTGAATTCAGATCGCACGGCTTTCAGGTTATTGAAGGATATCCCGGCGGCGCTCAGGATATTCTGGGAATCCCAAGAAAGCGGAAGGGAATTTTAGCATTAGCAAAAGGCCTGGAAATCTTCGGAATTACCGGAGCGTTCATCGAAACGCCAATTTCCCACGACGAGCTCGACGCAATTACGGCGGCCATCGTGGGATGCTATTACATGGCGGATCGTTATATGGCTTTCGGCAACGAATCGGAAGGTTTGCTGATTGTGCCTGAGATTGAGCCTGTTTGAAGCAGAGTCCGCCAGTTCACTATTTTACAAAAGATTTCATAAACGACAATCCGGTCGTCCAGGTCAGGTTTTCGTAACGGTCATTGGCTAATTGTTGATGCTGTGTGCTGAACATGGAATACATGTATTGCGCTTGCTGCCATTTAGCGTATAATTCGTGCTCACCAGACGGATTGTCGGCTCTTTGCTTTTTGATAAATCTGGCGAAATCTTCGAGGCTGGATTGCTGGTAAATCCTGAATTCCTGACCCGCTATCTCTTTCACATTGGCCCATAATTCGTTGGAGCTGATCTGAAAACTGGCAATCTGAAAATTTCTGGGCGCGTTGTCGTCCAGGGCTGCTTCCGCGGTAAATGCTGCTGTATCATCCATGGTGGTGAAATCGAGTTTCCAGTCCGCATTGTCGCCCCAATATGCAATGCTCTTGTCTTTCAGGTTGAGCACGGGTGTGTTGTATTTCAAAATATCTGCAAAAGCTCCATTGAAAATCGAAGTCGCCTGAATGGCAGTGTTGTCCAGATATGCCTTGAATTCCCTTCTCAAATCGAAATTCCGGTTGTCTCCGGGGACAAGATCATTATAGTCCGTGCAGAAGTCGGAAGGGATAAATCTTGGAACTCCGGCCTCGATCGCGCCATCCAGGATCCTTTTTTGCAGATCCACAATCACATCGCCAAGACCGGCAATCGCAGAAACGACACAACTGATCCCCTCGCAGGCTTTTGCAATTTCATCGATGTTGTTTAAATCTGCGGTGATCACTTTCACGCCCATTTTGGCGAGCATTTCAACTTTTTCAGCGTCGGTTTCTGGTCTTACTAAGGCAGTCACGTCTGCTTTTCTGATCATTAATTCCCTGCAAATTTTATTGCCAAGGTTGCCCGTTGCACCGGCAACTAAAACTGATTTTTCCATATCAAATGTTTGTTTTAGAGTGGGTTGTAGCCAGGAAACTGAAAACTGCTTCGATGACTTGTTCGGGCTTTTCTTCAAACATATAATGTCCGCTATCCAAAACGCCGATCACTTCAACATTTTTAGCAACATAAGGCAGCCCCATTTTCATATAACCGTAACTCACATTGCTGCCAATTCCCAGCACGGGCATTTCGAGCGGCTGGTAAGTTTTCGCATTGTCAATGTCCTGATTAAAAGTCTGATACCAGGCATTCGATGCTCTGATGCTTTCGGATTCGTTATAAGCCGTAGCATAAACTTCCCGGTCAAACGCCTTCATCTTGCTTGCATCTATCATTACATATTCAAAAAGCCAGTCGATGAGATAACCAAAACGACCTTCCAGAATCTTTTCCGGCAGCTCTTTGACCTGATTAAATCCCATCCACCAGGCATAGGGCATATTGGAATCCATTTTTGCAGCAAATGTGCCTGCCGCTGGAATGAGTGGCATTTGCAGCATGCCCTCGCTTGGATGTGAACCGTCCAGGACAATCAATTTTTCTACAAAATCAGGGTAATTAAAAGCAAAGCTCATCGCCACCATGCCGCCAATGTCGTGGCCGATGATATGCACTTTTGACAATCCGAGCTGCTGAATCAGCGCCAAAATATCCGCCGCCATCGTTCTTTTATCATAGCCGGAAGCAGGTTTTTCTGAACTGCCCATTCCGCGGATGTCGACAATAATAACCCGGTAATGCGCCGCCAGCTTCGTGGCGACCGGATGGTAAGAATACCAGGTTTGCGGCCAGCCGGGCAAACAAATCAGAGGTGCGCCACTGCCTCCTTCAACATAATGCAGTTTCACGCCATTCACATGTGCATAATGGTTGGTGAAGCCGGGAAAATCTTTAATTAATTCAGCATCATTATATTGCTGCGGAGAAGTTGTTTCGGTTACTATAATTTGAGCCATCTTTTTTAAATTTTCGAGACTCAAAGGTAGACCGCTGGCAAAGCCTGCAAACTACCAAGTGGTAGATAGTGAAATCACCGGACGTTTTTTCTGATGCGGCTTAATGCATTGGGTGTAATGCCGAGCACGGCAGCGAGCTGTTTTACAGGGACTTTCTGCAAAAATTCGGGATTGCTCATGAATTCCAGATAACGCTCCTCAGCCGTCATGGTTTGAAAATTCAAGATCTGGTCGATCATTCTGACGGACACTTCTTCCCAGATCTTCCTGCCAAACTCTTCCCAAACCGCCACATGCCCATACAGGAAATCCATATCTTTCTTGTCAATCACAATCAATCTGGTGTCTTCTATGGCTTCAATGTTAAAGCGGGATGCTTTTTGCGGGTTGAGACTGGAAATCTCCGTAAAGAATTCATTTTTGAAAGTCACCCATGTTGTGGTTTCCTGGTCATTTAAATGATAAAAAAAGCGCACGCCGCCCGATACAATGAAGAAATACTGATTAGCGATCTGACCTTTTCTCAGGATCATTTTCCCCTTCGGCACTTCCCTTTCCTTGCATTTGGAAAGAACCAGTTGCAGATCCAGGTCATCGATCCAGATGATTGTTTTAATGAATTTGATAAATTCCTCCATTGCAGGAAAGTGAATAATGTCGGTTTAAATATTCTGAAAGCGATTATGCTGGCTGACTTTCAACGGTTCGTTTTAGCACAGCCGGTTCTACCCGCAATTCCGGAAGTGTAAGCTTTGTGGTGAATGTTGCACCCTTCTTTTGTTCCAACAGATAATCGCTGCCGTAAAGCAGATTTAAGCGCTTCTGGACATTCTGCAACCCTATTCCACCCTTATATTGATTTGTATTAAGGCCATTTTGTTTAGTGCTAATGGGATAGTAACCCGTATTTTCAACAACCATTACGAGCTGCTCGGACTCCACCGTTATCTGAATTTTTACAAAAGAATCCTTAGCCGGCGGCACGTGCTTGAAAGCATTTTCGATAAAAGTAATAAGAATGAGCGGCGCGATTTTGAACTGATTGTTATCGATCTTGAACTGGCATGTAACAAGCACGCCATCTTCCATTTTTTCCTGTTCTAAGGCAATGTAAGTTTGCAAATAAGTGACTTCCTCTTCTATCAAAACAAAGCCGCGATCGGATACGGAAAGACTGTATCGCATCAATTCGGCCAATCTGGCAACGGTGTCTGCGGTTTGTTCATCCACATCGATGAGCTTGCTGTAAATTCCATTGAGTTTATTGAAAAGAAAATGCGGGTTAACCTGCGCATGCAGAAAGCTGATCTCCATCATTAAAAGATCTCTTTGCAATGACAGCCGCTCCGTGGTTAACGCCAGATTCTGGCTTTCCAATCTTAGCTTTTCCGTTTCCAGAAAGTGGTTCCGGTCCCGGGACCTGATTACGTCAGTGACTGCCTTTAATCCAAGGATCGGTGAAAGGTAAAAGAAACTTCAGCTATAATTGATAAAGGTTAATGTCACGCTGGTTATCCAGCTGAACATGCCGGCCGATGCTAAATATCTGTTCCAAGCTCTCCCAATGTAAATATCGGCACCCTTCGTTGTGGCATCACTGATCGAAAACAGATATTTGAAATGGTAAAGATTCAGGATGAAAGTGACCTGAAATACGATGAGCAGGATAGGAATTAACCAGTATACACGCCGCTTGTTAAGAAATCTGGGGAAGATGACATATCCCATGAAATAGAACACGATCAATGTCCACCCAAATGTAATAACGGATGCATTTTCAATGACATTAATGTTGTCCTTGGTTAGCGTCGGGATGGTAAAATACCTGATTCCCGACCACATAATGATCCATAATGCAGCATGAATAACCAATCTGAGAATTTGCCTCAGTTTCAACTTTGACAAAGCCATCACGCGCCTAATATTTGTTTACGGAAAGAATCAAGAACGGCAGTGCGATACGTGTTGCCGATGGGTATGCTCCGCCCAATCGTTGTATTGATCAGATTTCCGTCGATTCCGGTGATGATTCCGCGGTTGATAATGAAAGAGCGATGGACGCGGATGAATGGCTGCGCAGGCAATGCGGACTCGATATTGGCCATTGTCTCATGAATCACGTGCGTAGTTTTGCTATCCTGGATTTTAAGATAATCTTTCATTGCCTCAATCAATTGCACATCTTTCAGGTCTACGCGAATCAATTGCTTGTTTTCCTTTACGAGCAAATAATCCTGAATGTTCAGCGCCCGATGGTCAGGTGTTTTGGGAATATCCTGTTCTTTTGAATGCGTTGCCGGATTGCGGAAGTTGCCTTCGCGAAGGGTTTTCGCAACAGCTTTGGAAAAACGCTCAAATGTGACCGGTTTTAGCAGAAAATCACTAACCTGATGATCGAAACCCGCAAGTGCAAACTCAGAATTTCCGGACACAATGATGACAGCTGGCTGCGCATTTCCTAGTGCAGACAGCAATTCGAAGCCGGTCATGCCGGGCATTTGGATATCGAGAAATACAATGTCCGGGCGAAGCTCCGGGATCATTACCAGCGCTTCGAATGCCGATGTACATTCCTGTACAAGCGTAAGAAATGGTATTTTCGCAATGTGCTTTTTGATTAAGTCCCTTCCTGCCTTTTCATCGTCAGCGATTAAGCATGTCAACTTGTCTGCCTCTAAATCCCTCATATTTTTTTCCCGTTTGCGCGGTTTAAAGTTAAGACAAGGAATTGCGTCTAAAAAAGTTTGCGGGCGATTTTAAAAATATTGTTTTGCGGGAATGCGCATCGGGATATCCGCTCGCACCAACTCCAAATCTTCATCGATAAATACATCCATCTGCACGGTCCATTTCTTCAATTAAGCGAAGGAATAAGCATTTCGTCGAAAATATCTCATCTTGAAAAGTTGTCGGATTAAATTAGGACTATAAAGTAATTCTACCTTACCACGACACGGCAAGTCATCCTCGCATTTTTATGCACAAAAAAAGTAAACTCCCCCTGCTATTGGTGTTGATGCTGACGTACGCGGTGTATCACGAAAGAGCCGAAATGACGCCTCGGAGCACATTAAGAAAAGGAAATGTGATGTACGGGTCCAATCCAGGAACGGCGAAAGCCACTTCTGCACCGGATTCAAAAGTTCCAATGCTAATGTTGAACCAGAAGCCAGTTAGTCCGTTTTTGTATTCCAATTCAAATGCGGAAATGCAGAAGCAGCCTGAATAGTCTTTTCGCTGTTATGTCAACGCATTCAATACTTTAATGTGCCCAAACTGAAAGTTCGTTTTGATCCGGATCGAGAAAATGAAAGCGGCGGCCACCGGGGAATTCAAAGATATCCTTCACAATGACGCCACCTGCTGCCAGGACTTTTGCTTTGGTTGCTGCAATGTCATCTGAGTAAAGAATAACCAGAATGCTGCCCCTGACAGGCGCGCCAGTGGTAAAACCGCCATCCACATAATCTCCTTCAAACGCGCAATAGTCGGGGCCGTAATCCTGAAATTTCCACCCGAAACTTTCGGTGTAAAACTTGCTGATGCGTGGAATGTCCTGAGTCAGGAATTCGATGTATTGAATTTGCTCGTGCTTTTCGCGGTTACTGGCTGCCATTTTCTTCAGGTTTGTAGAAGCGATAAATATAATAATAAGGAACACGGATTTCAATCCTTACTCGCTTCGCAAACTCTTAACCGGATTCATCAGCGCTGCCTTAATGCTTTGAAAGCTGATGGTAAATAATGCAATCGCAGTCGCCAGCACGCCCGCTAAGGCAATAACCCACCATTCCACAGTGGTCTGATAAGCAAATCCTTGCAGCCATTTATTCATCGCGTACCACGCTATTGGCGAGGCTATGACAATGGCGATCAGGATCAATTTCAAAAAATCCTGCGACAGCAAACCGACCACCCCGGCGACCGTTGCACCAAGCACTTTACGCACACCGATTTCCTTTGTGCGCTGTTCAGCCATGAAGGCAGAAAGTCCATATAACCCCAGGCACGAAATAAAAATCGCCAGGCCGGCAAACAGATTAAAAATGTTTCCCATTTGCTGCTCGCTCCGGTAAAGGTTGTCCAGATCTTTGTCCAAAAAACCAAATCTGAATGGAAAGGCAGGGTTAAGCTGCTGATTGGCTTTTTCTAATGCTTTGATTGTCTGCTCATTATTGCCAGCAGCCGTGCGGATCATTACCACACCGCCCCAAGTATTTGTGCGCAGGATCAGCGGCTCCATCGCATATTGCAGCGATTTGAAATGAAAATCCTTGATGACACCAATGATCGTGCCTTTGGTGCCGCCAAGAGACAGGCTTTTGCCAACAGCATTATGAATGTTCATGCCCATGATCTGCATCGCTTTTTCATTGATCATGTAATTGGAACTGTCGCCCAAAAATGCCTTATCAAACCCACGTCCCGACAGCACTTTTGTCTTAAACACATGCACAAAATTTTCATCCACATCCAGAGATGGAAAAACAACCTGGTTGGCAGCAGTCTGACCGTCCCAGACCACATCAACAGTCCCGGATTCGACCGCGGTGGGCAGCGCGGAAATCACTGTGAAGTTTGCCGTGTATTCGTTTTGTTTTAATATCGATTTCAAAGCCTGCTGTTTACCCCAAAGCTCTCCATTCATCGGCAGATAAAGCAGATTGGATTTATCAAAACCCAGGTTCCGCTTTTTAATAAAATCCAGTTGCTTGTAAACCACCGCCGTTCCCACCAGCAGCACAATTGCAACCACAAACTGCGTAACAACGAGCGCATTACGGAAAAGCAGGTTTCCTCCGGCCACCCTCAGTTTACCCTTCAAGACTTTCACCGGAGCAAAACCAGAAAGGAACAATGCGGGATAACTCCCTGAAAGCAAACCCGTCAGGACCGCAATGCCGATGAGGCTCAGCAACAATTTTCCGTCTAACAAATGAATGGTAAGGCTCTTTTCCGTCAGCATTTTGAAGATGGGAAGCAACAGAAATACTATGCCGATTGCGATAAAGAGAGATAGAAATGAAAAGATCAGCGATTCGCCAAGAAACTGGAATATAAGCTGATAGCGATTCGCGCCCACCACTTTTCGCAGCCCTACTTCCTTGGCCCTGCGCTCGGAACGCGCCGTGGCGAGGTTCATGAAATTGATGCAGGCCACAACCAGAATGAAGATCGCGATGACGAAGAAAATGTTGACATACTGCATGTTTCCGTGGCCGGCGACGTCGAGCTGGTAATTGGAATGCAGGTGAATATCGGTCAGCGACTGCAATTCGAAATCCAGCTTGATGGTTTGGCCATGTGATTTGAAAATCGAAGAAATCTGCCTGATCAGGTTCTGCCGGGCTGGTGCCGACGCTGCGGTTTTGTCGTCAAGTTGTAAATAAGTATAAAAGATAAAGTTATTCCAATTGCTGTGTTGCAGGTCCTCGCTGGTCCGGGCAAGTGTTTTCATGGGAATCAGACAGTCGAACTGCAAATGCGAATTAGCAGGCAGATTGGCCAGGATCCCTCCTACCGTAAAGTTTTCTTTGTTATCAATGCGAATGGTTTTGCCGACCGCATCACTGGTGCCGAAGTATTTTGTGGCCATTTCTTCCGTGATCAGAATCGATGACGGATCTTGCAGCGCCGTAGCCTTGTTACCCGCCAAAAGCGGAAAGGAGAAAAAGTCCAGGAAGTTGGAATCTGCATATATGACCCGTTTTTCTTCCACTTTCTTTTCCCCCGCCTCAAAAAGCATGTTGACCCATTTGCTGATGCGGACGCCTTCTTTAATCTGTGGCAATTCCGCTTTAAGCCCGGGACTCATTCCGGCCGCACTCACCGCTGCCCTGAAATCTCCCGCACTGCACGTTAACCGGAAAATCTGATCCGCGCGAGGATGAAACCGGTCGTAGCTCAGCTCGTTCTGAACCCATAGCAGGATCAGAATGCTGCATGCCATGCCGATGGACAAGCCGGCAATGTTTAAAACGGAGTAAGCTTTTTGGCGGACAATGTTCCGCCACGCGATTTTGAAATAGTTTTTTAACATATCAGGGCTAAGAGAAAATGATTTTTCATATTGAGACTGGCTGCGACGGCGGCGGACAAATGGAGGCAATACGGAAATGACATTGACCAGGTAACGCAGCACCGCATGGGTTTTCCCTGAACGCCGGTAATTATGTGCATACAACTCTTCCAGATCTCCTTCCACTTCTTCAAGCGTATTTTCCGGGTGCAGCCAGCGGAGCAAGGCATTTGCCCAACGCGGCGGTTGTGGTGTGTTCATAGGCCGCTTAGCTTTAATGTGGCATCGGGCATTAAATTCCAGAGCTTGTTACGCAGCTGCTGGATGTCGGTGAGTGCGGTTTTGCCCAAAGCTGTTAATTTGAAAAGCCGTTTTCTTCTGCCGCCACGTTCAGTGGTCGCACCGCCCATTTCAGACGTCAAAAACCCTTTTTCTTCCAACCGGATCAACGTGTTGTGAACCGCGCCAAAAGTCACGACCCTACCCGTCTGCTGCTCAATTTCCTGCGAAACGGTGACGCCATAAGCATCTCCCTCCAGGATAGCGATCATCAACAGAATCAGCTCTTCAAATTCACCCAAATACGTCCTCCGCATTGAAAAAATGATTAGTTTCTATTTTGTAGTATAAATGCATACCAAGATGCATAGCAAGCGAAAATGTGCCTTTTGAGGCTGAATGACCTGTTTTAGAATTGAATGTGCTGTTCGTTACTGAGCGGGATGTGTTCGGTTTTGAACAGTGGCCTTACAGTTCTAGTGCTGGTCACAATTCACCAATGCGTCTTCTCCAATTCATTTGCAAGATCTAATACTTTCCGCCTCTTACTTGCTAAACAGAAAATATGGCTCTAAATTTACAACTGTAAAAATGCTCAGGCAAAAGTGAGCACTTGCTTCGGCACTAAAAGGTTTGTAATGCTATAAAATAAGCAGGCAGGTTAGTTAAGCAGAAAAGTAATAATTGGGATCTATGCATTTATCTTATTCAAAAACCGGCAAGGCTTCTGTGGCGATGGAACTCGCGCAACTGGAAGATATTTTTCGTGTCAAAAGCGCTCATAGGGCTGGAAATGCAACTGTTAAGGACCGGCAGGATGACTGGATGATCTATGCCAATTTTCTTGTGGAGAATGCAAATGTGCTTTCGGGAGCCGCTGCCAAAAATGATGGACAGACATTTGCTAATGCGCCAGTAAAAATTACCGAAACGGCAAAAAAGCGGTTTGTATCCATCCTCAGCCGGGTGAAACAGGCGCATGAAGGCATATCCCGTCAGGAGCGTCTCTTCGTGCACAAGTTTTGGCTGCAACTTCAAAATAGTATTCTGCGACGTCCATCCCCTAATGTTTAAGGAACTGCCTTTTCAACATATAATTTGATTGAGTCGCTTTTGAGCCTGACCTGCAACCAGTTCTTTATTTTTGTAAAATCTCTGCCGGTTTGCTTCACATTGGCAGAACCTAAAACGACGACTGTGTAATTGTTTGTTTTGCCACCAGCGGTGAAAAATGTTTGCCGATCTGCTGAGCAGTAGCGTATGTCCGGAAACAGGGGTTTGATCTCATTAAACAAAAGACCGGTCGCTTTGGTAAGGTTGCCAATACTGTCTTGCCTTTGAATATTACGGCTGAGCTCGGTCTTTAATTGATTAATTTCTGCCTGGTAACGGTCACTTTGTGTAAGATCGCCTGGAACATCATTAATCGAAAACCCTTGCTGAACGATGAGCGTCGTGCTCGCCAGCCCATAAATTCCCTTTCGGCTGTTCAACCTTTTCTTTTCAGAGTCTTCGATCAATTTTCCTCCATAAATAAGCTTGATCTGCTTTCTGGCCGGATCCAGTTCGTGCTTTAAAAGAAAATCACCTTCTATATAGCTTTCATTGGTTATAAAATTGTTGGCATTCTGAATGAAATGCTCTTTTTGAACCAATAAATAACCATAGTAAATGCTGGGAATGGTCGTTAAGAGCACCAAAAAACTGACCCAGCGATTTGCCATCGTCTTTTGATGTTCGTTGGCATAGTCGCGGATGGGATATTGAAGCAGCCTTACCGTGATCAGGGTTGCGGTTCCGATAAATACAGTGTTGATCGTGAGCAGGTAAAATGCGCCGAAGAAAAAGCCCCAATTCGCCGTCGCCAGTCCGTAACCCGCCGTACAAAGCGGCGGCATGAGTGCGGTTGCTATGGCAACACCCGGAATTACATTGCCCTTATTTTTACTGGAAATCGCAACGATTCCGGCAAGCCCTCCGACGAGTGCGATGATTACATCATAAATGTTTGGCTGCGTCCTGGCCAGCAGTTCGGAGTGCGCCTGATAAATGGGTGTAACATAAAAATATATGGCAGACGTAAGCAGGCCGGCCACAATGGCAAAGAGATAATTAAAAAGTGCCTTCCTGAAAAGTGAAAAATCATAAGTCGCAATGCTATATCCCATCCCCAGGATCGGCCCCATCAACGGTGACACCAGCATTGCTCCAATGATAACAGCCGTGGAATTAACATTTAAACCGACGGATGCAATGAAGATGGCGAAAATAAGGATCCACAAGTTTGTCCCTTTAAACTCAATGCCGCTCTCGACCGTATCGTGAATCTTTATGTAGTCCTCGCGCTCAGAAGAAATATCAAACCTCCTGAGTAACTTTTCAATGATCATAGCAATGCTTTATAATTAGTGAACTGGTGAAGGGTCTGGCCACATGGAATTCAATTTTTCCAATCACATTAGTCCCACTCCTCTGCATTTTTAACGCCCCAGTCAGATGCCTTGTAAACAGGATCTTTGCCTTGTTTTTTCTGCTGCTGATAATCTTTCAATGCGTCCAGCGCGGGTTTTCTCAGAAGCAAAATGGCGATAATGTTCAGCCAGGCCATCATTCCAACACCAATGTCCCCGATTGTCCAGGCTAGTTCGGCTGTTTTTACTGATCCGTAAAATGTGGCCGCCATGATCAGGCCGCGCAGCAACCACAGCATGACTTTGCTGTCGCCATCTTTCATTAAATAGCTCAGATTGGTTTCCGCAATGTAGTAGTAAGCCATAATCGTCGTAAATGCGAAGAAAAGCAGTGCGATTGACACAAATCCGCTTCCTAATGCAGGAAAATGCGCATTGATGGCCTGCTGCGTAAATTCAGATCCGATTGCCATGCCTTTTACATTCTCGACCAGAAATCCGCCATTTGGATTTACCACATTGAACTTGCCTGTAAAAAGGATCATTAACGCAGTGGCCGTACACACAAATAAAGTGTCGACATAAACAGAAAATGCCTGAACCAAGCCCTGTTTTACGGGATGGCTAGCTTCTGCTGCAGCCGCCGCGTGGGGTGCTGTGCCCTGGCCTGCCTCATTGGAATAAATGCCTCGCTTAACACCCCAGGAAACCGCCATACCAAATATCCCGGCAAATGCTGGTTCCATGTCAAAGGCTGAACGGATGATCAGGGCAAAAACGGCCGGCACTTGCGTGATATTGATAGCGATAATGACCAGCGCCATGAGAATGTACGCACCCGCCATAAACGGGACAACCAGTTCTGCCACCTTGCCGATCCGCTTTACTCCGCCAAAAATGATCAGCCCAAGCAATATTGTGATGGCCGCTCCCGTCATTTCAACCGGAATGTCAAAGGCAGTTTTCGCACTTGTGGCAATGCTGTTGCTCTGCACGCCTGGCAAAAACAATGCAGTGCTGGCAATGGTGGCAATCGCAAACAATGTTGCGTACCACTTCACGCCTAAACCTTTTTCAATGTAGAATGCCGGGCCGCCGCGATATTGTCCGTCTTTGACCTGCTTGTAAATTTGTCCGAGTGTGGCTTCGACATAAGCAGATGCCGCGCCCAGAAATGCAATGGCCCACATCCAGAAAACTGCCCCGGGCCCTCCCATTGCGATGGCCGTCGCTACACCTGCAATGTTGCCGGTTCCGACCCTTCCCGATATTGCTATGGCAAAAGCCTGAAATGATGAAACCCCTTTTTCTGATGCCTTATTGCCAAAAAGCAGTGTGACCATATCTTTCAAAAACCGCACTTGCAGGAAGCGTGTTACAACTGAAAAATAAATCCCTGTTCCCAGGCAGAGTGCAATGAGCGCATTGCTCCAAATGACACCATTAATTGAATTGACGATCTGCTCCATGTAAGGGGTTTAGAGAGGGTTAGTTAGAATGTTTTGGATCTGCTGCCTAAATAAAACTAAAATTTACGACTCCCGGCTACGGTGACAATGTAATGTTTTAAACAGCAAGGTTGTAATTACGGTCTAAATGGCTGAAAGCGTGCCGTTCTGGTAGGATCTGGTAAATGAAGTTTTGACATTAATGTTGATCGCAACCAATGCGGACTTCGCCCAAGTATTTCCAAACCCCGCAATGGCAAGCGGCATCTACATCCTAAAATTCGCTGACGGAACGTAGGAAAGGTTTGTGAAAGAATGATAGGACCCGGTGCATGATGAAATGAATATTACTTAAGCATATTGTCAGTAACTATTAAAGTGTTATCAACTTGCTGGCAACCAAAGTCAGGATCACTTTCATTGTGCTTGCGTTTTACCCAAAGGGCATTTTGAACGGGATTTTGTTGGTAAACCAATGTCTTTTTACCATCTGCCAGCTTGTATAACTTAAAGCTCTTAAATGTTTCACTCGGGCGGGGAATTGATCCGAAACTTGCGTCTTGCCCGATCAATTTCAGCTGCCCCGGATTAATGACCATTGCTGTGTCAATTTGCTGGTTAAGTTTTGGATCACCAAAATCAACAAGCAGGCTGGCTGTACTCTGATTATCCAGATAGTAAAAGCTCGCGCCAACGCATTCATCAATCAGGTAATCATTTGTTTCTTCTTTACAGCCCACAGTCGCCAGACCGAGAAAGAGCATTACGACAAGATAATTTTTCATAAAAGAGACTATGCATGTTTACCTGTTGACCCAATTTAGATATTCAAGGTTGTAATGACTGCCCGGATAAAAAAAATGCCTCATCAAAAATTAATTGATGGGGCATTTTGCAACTCCTTATATATTATTATAATGCGTTGGTTAATAACGCATCCACCCGATTCAGACACATACCAAATGGCTCCCTGAGCCAAAACGATTGTTGATAAACTAAACAAGCAGAAAAATGCAATGAGAAAAGTCGATAGCCGAAGTGAAGACACAAATAGAGAAGACTTTACATTTGAAGAAAATAAACGTTGAACCATGTAGTACTGAAAGTGGAATTGGAATGATTTTGCAAATAACTACTTTCAGTATGACATTAACCAAACGTATATCCTTGTTATTGAAGACCTTATAAAACTTAAATCTGCTATTTTCAGATCTTAGAGCTTATCGTTTTAAAGGATTGGCTAGCAACCAAATTACTTGTATGCGCTCATCATTTACAGATGACAGCGTGTCGTATAATGACGTTAAAAATGTAAAGTTTATGGGAGTCTTCCCGATCGGTTAATTGGCCCTGCTGTTCTCCGGTTGCGCTTGTCTTGGCTGTTGCGCTGCTGGCGCTGTGCCGCCAAATCTGTACGTTGCAGTCAGCTTAAAGTAGTTATTGCCAAACCGTCTGTTATAATAAACCTGCGTTTTTCCGACATTGTAATCACCTTCGGCTATCGACCGGTTAAAAATATCGTTTGGCACTCAGAGTTCAATTTCAGTCTATTACTGACAAATGACTTCTCGATCCCAGCCGTAACGAGCGATCGCCGGGCATCACGACGGATGCCATAATAACGCTCACCAAGGTGCCAGGCGAGCAACTGCATTTTAATGCCGTGTGTTAAACTGAATGTGTTGCTTGTATAAAAGTAAGCCTGAGGCGTTACTTTTCCGGTCGCATAATCATATTGATCGTCAAAGGACCGTCCGTACGTAACACTGACCGTGTTGATGGATTGCCACCATTTACCGATCGAGAAAGGTCTTGTTAATGATGCAAGAAACGTACGGTCACTGCTTCTGTTGATCGATTTGAGCACATAACTCTCGGGAGTGTTTCCCCGCAAAGCCGCCCCTGAAAGCGGGTCAATGGTGTAAGTGTAACCAATCTTAAATTCCGTTTTTTCCAGATTCAAACCGATTTCAAATGCATGTGCTTTTTCCGGAACAAGATTGGGATTCCCTTCAATGGTGGTAAAAGCGTCCTGATAAATGACAAATGGGTTCAGGGCCTGATATCTCGGACGGGTGATCCTCGCATTGTAGGAGGCCCTGATATTACTGCCATTTTCGAACGGATATGCCAGTTGCAGATTCGGAAAAATGTTCAGATAGTCTTTTCCAAAATCCTGCCCATCACCTGCCGTCGTGCTCAACTTATAAGTCGTCCACTCCGCCCGCACACCGACATTGGCACTCAGCTTCCCGACATTCCCCGAAAAACTGGCGTAAGCCGCTCCGATCGTCTCTTTATAATCAAACAGACTTGACAACTTTGAATCCGGTACATAAGGTCCGTCAGCATTGTTTCCAACCAAAAAACGGGTGTCTGAATTGTTTCCCACATGGCTAAATCTGAGACCAGACTCCAATTTCATGTCTTTTTTAAAATATTTTGAATGATCAGCCTGAATGGCAGCAATGTTCAGATCTTGTGAAAAAGCATTCCACAGGTAACGCAGTGCAGACCCGCCAAACTCTGAAATCACATCCTCATTGCCCGTCCTGAAAGTCGAATACTGGGCGCTTAGGAACACTTGCGAACCAAGTGTATCGGTGGTTTTGGTAAAGTCGGCCAGGATCGTATTGTTTTGTCTGAGTTCGTCTCTTACAATGCTGCTGCCATAATTATTGTCAGTCGTCAGCGAGGTGATCCGGTTGCGGCTCTCAACGGTTCCGCCCAGTTGATCCCTGTTTCCATTATAGGAAATGGATAATACAGAAGCAGGTGAAAAGTGGTAGCTGACACCCATGCCATAGGTCGCATAAACATTGAAATCCCGTTTCCAATCCGTTGTGAGAGCAGAATTTAGATATTCGGAGGAATCCGGACGATTTCTGACGGTGTAAAGCAGTTCCCTTCCACTGCCTTTAAGTAAGGCAACATTGGCAGAAATTGAAATTTTGTTTTTTGCAAAAGCCAGATCGGCAAAGGTGTTGGCATTGGTGCCGGCAAAATCCGATGCGGTCAGGTGCTGGCTAAGTCTGCCGCTCAATCCGTTCCGATCCGGAGCTTTCGTAATAATGTTGATCACGGCCCGCCCGCCGGCATCATAACGTGCAGAAGGATTTGCAATAACCTCAATACGGACAATCTGCGAAGTTGAAATACTCGCCAGGCGCTCGGCGGGAATTAAAGTCCCGTTCAGATAAATGATCGCGTCACCCTTTCCCTGAAAGAGAAATCACGCCCTCATTGACCGTAAGCCCCGGCGTCCGTGAAAGTATCTCGGTGACAGAGCTGCTGCTGGCCAGCACGGTTCCAGCCACATTAACTTCCATGTTGCCATTTTCGCCATAATGCATTAACGGAGCCGAAGCAGTAATAGTGACTTGCCCCAGGTCGGTCGCACTTTCCTGCATGACAATTGTGCCCAGATCTACATCGGCTGTTTGTGCAAAGACCATGTTAATTGTGGTGTCTTTGAAAATAAGCGAGCTCAGCGTCAGCCTGAGATGCACATTGTTCAGGCCAGCAATTGCAACACTTCCGCTAAAAGGACTGTTTTGAATCACCTTTCCAATAGTGTCGGTCAGCAACAAATTGCCGTCAACGGAAACACCCGCTGCGTCGGTAACCTTTGCTGAAATGCTTCGGATTTGCGCGGAAACGGGCAGGCTTAATAAAATTGAAATGACTAGAAGAATGATAGATTTCATGACTTTGGATTAAATGTCCAAAGCTAGTCTGCTTGAAAAACAGGAAGGTTTTGAAGTCGGGAATTCGGAGTTCGGATTTATAATTCCGTACTGACCGCATCAATTAAGTGGTTGATAATCCTTCTCTAAACAGGCTGGGCGTGGTTCCGCGGTATTTTTTAAATGCGGTGAAAAACGTAGACTTTGCATTAAAGCCAACCTCGTAACCGATCTCTTCGAGCTTGATTCCGTTGTTGCTTGCGATCAGCTCACAAGCTCTGGTAACGCGATATTCATTGATATAAACGTTGAAACTTTTGCCCAGATTGTCGTTAAGCAGCTGCGAAAGCTGATGCCCGGAAATGTTAACCGCCTTGGCCAGATCATTCAATTTCAGGTCAGGATTTTTGTAAAGTTCCTGTTCTGTGATGACTTTATGAATCTTGTCCGTAAGGCTGGATGCATGATCTTCGGAGATTTTCTTTTTGGCATAACGCTCCGGTTCGGCATAACCCAGGAATGTTGTATTTGACTTTTTTCGGCTTAGAAACAGAGGAATATTCAGGTAAAGCAGCAATGAAAAGAATATGGCGCCGGTAATGTATACGCTGCTGAATGACCAGAAAAAGACAATGAGATAGGCGATCAAAATAACCGCATTTCCGAAAAAGATAGAAAGGATCGGCTTCTCCGTGGGCGAGAGATTTTCGGTTTTATCAAACAGCTTTGCGATCCGCTTTCTGAGCATCCATCCGGTCAGAACAAAATAGGCGACCCATTGTGCGTAGATGATATGAACAATGTAATGGTTCCAATCCCAGGGATGGCTTTCATAAGGAATTGTTATGCCTAAAATAGTGATTCCCGCCAGCCAGGCACAATAAATATACTTCCAGCGAAGTGGTGTTTTAACCGTGTTTTCAAGCGCCGCCCTTGTGAAATAATAAAGCGAAGGGCCAATTAAAAAGCAGCCAGAAAGTCCGATTTGAAGATAGATCCGGGGGAGATCGGGGTAAAAATAATTGAAAACGGCCTTGGTGATCCGCATGGTAAGAGCCAGCAGCAGCAACCCCAGAAAGTATGATGCAGGCGCTTTAGGCTTTTTGAAAATCAGCAGATAGCAACTTATAATCAGCCCGTTAAACGCGCCCAGTGCGCTAAAAAAGAAAAGGATCTGCTGACCTGGGTTCATGCATTTGACTTGTAAGTAAGAACATCTCAAAACGGGTTTGTAAAAGTAATAATATTAAAGTCTGAAAATAATAATGACCGCTTCCACACAAACAACAAAGCTGAGGTTAACACTTCTTGCCATAATCGCCGTCTTCTGCTTGCAGACATCATCCTTGTTCGCACAGCGTTCTCTGCAGGTGACCAAAATGGATCAGTTCTTGCAAGCAATGTTGGAGAAAAGCAGCATTCCAGGCTTTGCCATTGCGGTTGTGACAAAGGATTCGGTGGTTTTTATGAAAGGCTACGGCGTAAATGCTAATGGTAAGCCTGTGACTGCGGAAACTCCATTTGCCATTGCGTCGCTAAGCAAAGCTTTCACGGCCATGTCGGTCATGCAGCTGGTGGCGTCCCAAAAAGTGGATCTGGATGCTGCTGCACAAAGTTACATTCCCGGTTTCAAACTGGACGATCCGCGATCTCACCAGATGACGGTTAACCATCTGCTGCACCAGACGAGCGGTCTGAATGACAAAGTTTTTCCAGAAATGACTTTCAATCAGCAGCCGTCTTCTTTGGATGCCGCCATTTTCCGCATGAATAGCGTCAGGCTTGGCACTGATCCCGGAAAGCGATATGCATATCACAACCCCAATTATCAGATCCTGGCAAAAGTGGTAGAAAATGCTGCGCACCAACCATTCCAAGATTATTTAAAACAACACATTTTCGAGCCACTTGGGATGGTCAAAACGCATGACTTTGCATTAACAAAATCGTTTTACAATGCGTCTTCGCAGTTTCAGAACGGGCATATTTTCGCGTTAGGCATGCCCATTCGGGTTAAGGAGCCGAACTGGTTTGTAGAAGGTGCCGCAGGAGTTGTGTCAGATGTCGCAGATCTATCAAACTGGCTTCGATTGCAGATGAACAATGGGCGTTGGAACGGAACGACAATACTCGATAGCATCCATCTGAAAGCAATGCATACGGGCTCAAAAACGTCATCTTACGGCATGGGATGGTTTGTTAATCAAGACAAAACGATATCCCACAGCGGCATTCTCTGGACTTACACTTCCGAGCAAATGGTTACTAAAAACGGCTACGGAATTGTGATCCTGTTCAACAGTGGCTTCACTCCTTTTGAAGACTATCACGCATTCATTGAGGGAGTTGCACAAATTCTCAACAACAAAAACCCGGAAACACCTGCATTATCCAGCAGGACATATTCTATCCTTATCAATTTAACCATTATACTTTTCATTATCCTGGCAATAAGGCAATTACTAAGACTCGATCAATGGCGCAAAAAAGCCGTCAACCGCCCTGCCTGGAAAATGCTAATGTTTTCGGTTGCCAGATTACTCCCGATTCTCTTCCTCCTCTGCATCCCCATTTTAGTGACAGCCATCAGCGGCCGCGTCTTAAATTGGAAACGAATTTTCCTAACCGCCCCGGATATCGTAACCGGACTAGCGATCCTTGCATTCATAAACACATTGATCCTTGGCGGGAGGTTGTATTTGTCGATGCGCGGGAGGTCGGTGAAGTGAGAGTCGCCATTGGCTCCCCACTATCAGTCGATTACATAATGTATTTAAAACATCTTATGACCAAAAAAAACCTTAAAACCACCCTTTACATTTCCTCTTTTATTTTGATCGTTTACACAACCTCAAAACTATCTAAAAGCAATTCCGCGGAGGTCAGATATACGGCTGTGAAAACTGATAGTGTTGGCAGCATTGGTGGAGATGTTCCCGCTGTCAAGGAGCTTAATGTGCTTGTCCAGGAGAATTTCCTTGCAAGAAGTTATTATGAAGCAAGCGCTTTCGAAACGACCTCATGGAATAGGTTGTATGCAAACTACAACACAAAGCATCAGGCACTTTTTATTGGTGATGCCGATGGCTGGTCATATGCTTTTTACGCTACGCCCAAGGAGTTGCAGATGATTGCGGATCATGAAATACCAGCATATAAAATTCACCAGTTCCTCAAACCCTTTCCAGAGAGAAACTGGCTGAAATACCAACAAGATCCAGGAGCTATTTTTTTATCTTTTGATTGAATAAGCCTGGTTTTTTAACTTTTTCAATGTGCTATGAAATATGGCTATCAGCCAGCGCTACATTCAATCTTCGCCATAAAACCCTTCTCAATTCCTATGATTATTCTTGAAAAAGATTTGCAAAAGTGTGAGGACTTTGCTGCCGTTGTTGATCGGGAGATCGGGGTTGTCGATAAATGGGAGCTGCTCTCTGAGTTCCTGCATGTTGCGGGTGCTGGGCGTGCTGTAACCCATGGCCCATTTTTCAAACGACCGGCGGGGCACATCGCCCTGAAAAAGGGGAATGACGTGGGCGTGACGGTGATCGCGCTGGATTTTTACAAACAACGACCTGACCACTTCCTTTTCTCCTTCCAGCACCTGAATAATGTTTCCGTTGCAGGAGAGCAAGGCTCCCGTAATGTTGGACGTGGCATTGTTGCTGCGGCTTTGCTCGATGATCTGCTCCAGTTCAGTATCGTCGGGCAGAATTCTGGATGAACTTAAATAAACGATTGAGTACACCATTTTTGATAATCAATTAATCGATTGGGGTTAGATATGGTTAAGACTTAATTTCGTCGGCATTAGCTTGCGTGTAGCCCAGTTGCAATGCAGCTTTTATCTCTTCGAGCCGCAGCGGTTTGGATAAATAATGGTTCATTCCTGCCTGCAAGCAAGCTTCCTTGTCTTCGCGCATGGCATTGGCGGTCATCGCAATGATGAAGGGCTGGCTGATATCTGCGTCCCGGATTTTTCGGGTGGCTTCAAGTCCATCGAGCACCGGCATTTGCACATCCATAAAGACAATGTCAAAAGTGGCCGAAATTGCTTCCTGATATGCCTCGGCTCCGTTGCGGGCAATTGCAGGATTATAACCCAGTTTTTTCAGAATGCTTACAAAAAGCTTTTCATTGATCGCATTATCTTCGGCCAGCAAAATATGCAATGGATAAAGCTGTGCGAACTCAGTGCTCAGGTCCAATGTATTTTGCTGCTCGGGAACGGATTTTAATTTTTGTCCGGATTTCAAAATTAACTGAACCGTTTTTTCGAGATGCGCATGCTTAACCGGCTTGGTAAGCACCTGCGTAAACAGCGCCTTTTCATTTTTGCCGGCATCATCGCCCATGGAGCTTAACAATATGATGGGCAGATCAGGATGCTGTTCCCTGATTTGCATCGCCAGCTCAATGCCGTCCATTCCGGGCATCTGCTGATCCGTGATCACCATATCAAAATGTTTTCCGGCTTGCAAATACGACAGCGCCTGCAAGGCGGATGAGGCCAGCGTCGAGGCCAGTTTCCATTGCTGCATCTGCATTTCGAGAATCCGGAGATTAGTCACGTTGTCATCAACAATCAGCACCGATTTTCCTTCATTCCCTGCCGGGCTCAGCACCACATATTGCCGGGTCGACTGCTTGGGCATGCCCGCCGCGATGGTAAAATAGAAACATGACCCTTGCCCCGGAAGGCTTTCCACCCAGATGTTCCCACCCATTAAACCGATCAGCCGCTGACAAATGATCAGGCCCAAACCTGTGCCTCCATATTTGCGGGTGTGGGAAGAATCGACTTGTGAAAATGCGACAAAGAGCTTGCTGAGCTTGTCTTCCGGAATGCCTATGCCGGTGTCCCGAATGCTAAATTGCAATTCAACCGCGTCGTCGGCTACTTGTTTCGACTGCTTAACGATCAAAAGTATTTCTCCCGACGCCGTAAACTTGATCGCGTTTCCGACCAGATTGATCAGCACCTGCCTCAGCCGGTGACTGTCGGCCGTGATCTGCGAAGGCGTTCCCAACTCAATATCATAAACCAGGTCCAGGCCAATGGCAGCCGCTTTGGAAGCAAACAGGTCGAGCACGCTTTCAATGCATTCCCGAAGGTCGAAATCCAACGATTCGAGCTCCATATTGCCGGATTCTATTTTGGAGAAATCCAGAATGTCGTTGATAACCGTCAGCAGACTTTCACCGCTTTTAATGATCGTGTCCGTATATTCAGCTTGCTCGCTGGTCTGGGCTGTTTGCGAAAGCAGCATCGCCATGCCCATTACGCCATTCATTGGCGTGCGGATCTCGTGGCTCATCGTTGCCAGGAAAACACTTTTTGCAACATTGGCCTTTTCAGCTTCCTGGCGGGCGATTTGCTCCTGCTGGTTCTGGATTTGCAGCTGCGTATTCAGCTCCTGCAAGCGGTGTGATTGATTCAGAATTTCCTGTTTTTGCCAGTTGATTTCTTTGGTCCTGTGCATCGACCTGCAAAACAAGCGCGGCTTGCTGTGATTTGATCACACGCATCCGAAGTCCATATAAGACAAGCAGGAATGCTATGGCCAGCAACGCACAGAGCATTTTAAACCATAATGTTTGCCAGAAAGCAGCCGCAACATGCACCTTCACTTTGGCACCATCTTCGTTCCAGACGCCATCATTGTTGGCCGCTTTGACATGGAAAGTATAGTCTCCCGGATCAAGATTTGTATAGGTTGCTTTGCGCGCCGTTCCGCTCCATGTCCAATCCTTATCAAAGCCTTCGAGCCTGTAAGCGTATTTATTTTGCTCAGGCATGGTGTAGTTCAATGCTGCAAATTCAAATGCTAGCACCGACTGCTCGTAAGTAAGATTAATTTGAGTGGCTTGAATGACCGCTTTTGCCAGAGGCGAGTGCTCACCGGCTGTCACAGGCTTGTTAAACAGCAAAAACTCCGTGATATAAACGGGCGGCACATGCGTGTTATCGGTCAGTTTATCGGGATAGAAAGATGTAAAACCTCTTACCCCACCAAAAAACATTTCCCCGTCTGGCGTCTGAAAAAAGGAGTTGCTTTTGAACTCGTTGCCCTGCAAGCCGTCAGCAAGTCCGAAATTTCTGAACGTTTTATTTTTTGGATCAAAATCACTCAGACCGTTATTGGTGCTCAACCAGAGATGGCCTTTTTTATCTTCCAAAATCCCATAGATCACATTGCTGGCCAGGCCCTGTTTTTCTGTAAAAGCGGTAAACTGATTTTTTTCCGGATCAAAATGATCTAAACCTCCGCCCAAGGTGCCTATCCAAAGGCTGCCATCACGCGACTCCTGGATGGTCTGGATTTTATTATTGGATAAAGAACTTAACTTATTATCATTGGCCTGATAGCGCTTAAAGCTATCGGTTTTGCGGTCCAGCAAGTTGAGCCCCTGAAACGTCCCTACCCAGATTCTGCCAAGTTTATCTTCAAAGACTTTGGTTACAATGTCACTGCTAAGGCTTGCATTATTGGCCGGATCGTGCTGATAATGCCTGATCTGACCCATTTTTGGATCGAAGTAATTAAGCCCGCCATTCCATGTTCCCAGCCAGACCCCACCCTGCCGGTCCGTAAAAATGTTGTTGACATCCGCCGTACTCAGACTATTTGCATTTTCCGGCTCGGGTAAATGATGGGTGAAAGTGTTGGTTCGCGTATCAAAAAAGTCAAAGCCGCCCATGTGGTAGGCCAGCCCAAGAACGTCGTCGGAAATGCGCGTAATGGAAATTACATAATCATTACTTAATGAATTTTTGTTGGCAGGATCGTGCCGGAATGTTGTAAACTTTTTGGTTTTTCGGTCAAACAGGTTTAGTCCTCCGCCATCGGTTCCAATCCAGATTTTATCCGGATTCTTATCGCCGCAAATGCTTAAAACCAAATTATTGCTCAATGTATTGCTGAGGGAATTGGTCTTGCGGTAAGTCGAAAACTTCTTTCGCGAACGCGATAAAAAGTTAACGCCTCCTGAATAAGTGCCTAACCACAAGTTATTGACCCGGTCGCGGTAAATGCAGTAAACAGAATTGTCGCTCAGCGCTGTAAAATCGCCTTCGATGTGGCTAATCCTTTGAAATACGCCCGTTGTCTGGTTAAAAATGCTGATGCCGCCATTTTCTGTTCCGATCCACAGCTTGCCGTCGAAATCCTCGGCAATAGAAAGGATGTCATTATGCGAAATACTCAGGCTGTCGGCAGGATTATGCAGGTAACTTTTGAATGTTTTGCCGCCCGCTTTCAGCACTGAAAGACCGCTTCCGCGCGTGCCCACCCAAATGTTATCCTTTTTATCCCGGTATAGAACCTTGATCCAATCAGAATCCAGTTTGTTACTGCCTTTGTGCTCGACATACGCGCTGTAACGCCTCGTTACGGGATCGAACATATAGAGTCCCACCTTGGTCCCGATCCAGAACTTTCCCGTTGCATCTTCAACAATGCATGTCAGATCCAGCGGCTTTTTAAATGGTCGGCGGCCAGTATCGGCAGGCAAAAACACCCGCGCTTTGTCCCTATCCGCATCCATCAGCACGAGACCCTGATCCGTGCAAAGCCACAGTTTTTCCAGCTTTGTCTTCAAAGATTTTATTGACTGACCGCACACCAGAAATGCCCGTGTAGCGCACAAAACGGTCATTATCGAAATCGTAGCGATTTAATCCGCTGGACGTCGCCACCCAAAGCCGGCCTTTCCGGTCTTCCAGCAGGTCATGAATATAACTGTCATTAATGCTGCCGGGATTGCTTTGGTCGTGCTTATAATGTTTGAAAGTAATGCCGTCAAACCGGTTCAGACCGTCATCGGTGCCAAACCACATGAAGCCCTTTTTGTCCATTAAAATGGAGGCAACGTGACTCTGAGAAAGACCACGGCTCGTTGTGAGCTGCCGAAATCCCATTCCCTGACCAGCAACCGCCAATGGAAGCAGCACAAACGCCAGCAAGCAGATTAAAAAGTTCGAACTTCTTAGAAATGAGTACAATTCAATTTCGATAACGTTGAGGGTATATGCATGTAATATTACAAAAATTCGTAGTATTAATTACTTGTTATCAAATATACGCTTATTAGGTTGGCTGGTTTTGAATGCTAATTTGAAATGTCAGCCAGAAATGTACGCCCTTCCCCTCCCCCCATCTTACAAAATTCACATTAACATAACATTCAACTTCCATTGACTTAACACGAGAAGGCTAATTTGCGGCCTTATTTGGGCTTTTTTTGTGTTTGAACCTGCGAGAAGCCTGAGCCCATATCTTGTAAAAATCAAATTTATAATCAGTTTATGAAAAAACTACTTTTACCCATTGTTCCTGTGGTAATCGCTGGTTCTTTGGTTTTCAGCGCGTTTGGCCCGGCATGGGCGGCGCGGCCAGAGGCACTTGTGTCAACCATTCATGCCGGGACGCATGCACCCAAAATCCGGGTCACCGGGCGAGTGCTTGACGACAATGGCGACCCGCTGCTGGGGGTTACGGTGATTGAGAAAGGAAACAACAGCCACGGCGCCGTGACCGATGTGAACGGGGAGTTCGTGATCGAGGCTGCGGCGGGATCAACGCTCGTATTTTCGTTCGTCGGATTTCTGGCTCAGGAAGTGGTAGTGTCGGATGAAAAGCCCCTGAACGTGCAGTTGAAGCAGGATGCGATGATGCTGGATGAGGTGGTGGCCGTGGGTTACCAGACGCTCCGGAAAAGTGATTTGACCGGCGCGGTTTCCAGCGTAAAAGCGAAGGAACTGAACCTGACAACGCCCACGGTTGGCCAGGCTTTGGTTGGAAAAGTGGCTGGTGTGCAGATTTCACAAGTGAGCGGTGCACCTTATGTCGGCACAAAAATCCGGGTTCGTGGCGTTGGTTCTATCAACGCAAGTTCCGATCCGCTATATGTGATTGATGGCTATCCGGCTGGTAATGATGTATTTATCAATCCCAACGACATTGAATCGATTGATATACTGAAAGATGCGGCATCTGCGGCCATTTACGGTTCCCGAGCGGCGGGCGGTGTGGTTTTGATCACCACAAAACGTGGGAAAGAAGGAAAGGGAAAGCTGGAATATGACTATCAGTTTGGTGTGCATCAGCTGGCTAAAAAGGTTGATATGCTCAATTCTTCGGAATTTGCACAGTTGCTGATCGACGGCCGCAACAACACTTACCGCGACCTGATGGTGAATGGCGGCAAGCCCTGGAATGACGCCATGTTTTCGGACGATAATGCGACGCGTATCAAAAATCTGGGCGGCAGCGCGGGTTCGGTGAGCATTCCTACGGACATTTATGATTTTGCTAATCAACGGCTTATCACACCCAAATACAACACCGACTGGCAGGACGAGCTTTACCGGAATGCGCCCGTGAGCCGTCATAACATTAGTTTCAGTGGCGGGCAAAAAGGGCTTCGTTACGCCATCAGCGGCGGGCATCTTACTCAGCAAGGCATCATTTTGAGCACCAAACAGGAACGCACCAATTTCCGGGCGAACATTGATGCGGATGTAAACAAGAAATTGAAAGTGGGCGCGAACCTGGCCTACACTTACAACACGAACCGCGAGGTGCAGGAAGGCCGGTTCAATCAGGGACCGATATTGGGAGCGCTGGTGTATATGCCTATTTACAAGGCTTATAATGACGACGGGTCGCTTGCCAAGAATGAGGCTGCTGCTGCAAGCGCCGGATTTGGTTTGCAATCCATCGAAAACCCTGTTGCACTCGCCACAGAAACGCACATTAACCGGTCTGGCCAGCGCGGGACTTATAATGGATTTGCAATATTTGAGATCGTCAAGGACCTGAATTTTAAGGTAAATCTTGGTTTGCAGACTTACAATGAGAAGTACGAATATTACTTGCCAACCAGCCTGAGCAGCGGCGCCAACCCGCCGGGATCACCGCAGGCCATTGCAGCTGCCAATGCCGTTTCGCGAAACATTAGTTTCATGGACAAGCTTGCTGAATTTACCCTGAATTACAAAAAGACGTGGGGCAAGCATAATTTCGATGGTTTGCTCGGGTATACTGCACAGCAAAATAACCGCGATGTGATTTCGGTAACCGCACGCGGATTCCAGAATGACCGGATTGAAGAAATTACCGGAAAAGGCGCAGATGCCATTTACTTTGGACTGAATACGGGCAATCCGGAAAGTGACGGAACGGGGAAAACCGACTGGACATTACTTTCCTATCTGGCCCGTGCGGTTTATAATTTTGACAATAAATATTACCTGACGGCATCTTTCCGCACCGATGGCTCCTCGCGTTTCGGCCCTAACAACCGCTGGGGAAGTTTTCCGTCCGTCTCGGCAGGCTGGAATATCTCGAACGAGCCATTCTACAACGACTTGCTGGGCAAGGCTTCCACGATGAAGCTCCGCGCCAGCTGGGGATTGAGCGGCAATAACAACATTGGTAACTACAACTTCCTGCAAACGATGGCCGCTCCGGGCGGTGTTGTTTTTGGGAACGGAACGGTTAATACGGCACTTTGGGCAGAAGGCATTAAAGATCAGAATCTGGGCTGGGAATCCACTTCACAATACAATGTGGGGCTGGATCTGGGGTTGTTTGAAGACAGGCTTTCGATCATTGCCAATTATTATCTGAGCCGTTCTTACAACCTGCTTTTCAACCAGCCGCTTTCAGCCATCTCGGGTTCCTCAACCATTCTGACAAACCTCAGAAACTCGAAAGTACAGAACACCGGATTTGATATCCAGGCTGACGCACGCGTGATTTCGAAGCGCGATTTTAACCTGAACATTAGTGGAAACTTCTCACTCAACCGCAACAAAGTGCTGGATATGGGTGGCGCGAACACGATCCTTTCGACGGGTGCGGAACGCTCTTACATTACGCACATTACCCAGCAGGGACAGCCCATAGGGATGTTTTATGGTTTTAAAGTAAAAGGCATGGTGCGTGAGTCGGATATGGAAAATCTGGCGGCAGACAATGCAGTTTACAATGCTTCGACTCAGAAATTCCCTGAGGGTTATAAGCTGAAAGGCCCGGCGCGTTCAACGGCTTCAACGAACCCGCTTCGTCCGGGTGATCTTTATTTTGAAGATATCAATGGTGATGGTGTGGTCAACGATTCGGACAAGCAGGTGATCGGCACGCCGCATCCGAAATTCACGTATGGTTTTGCGATTTCGGCGAGCTACAAGAATTTGGATTTCAGTTCGTCGTTCAATGGCATTTATGGCAACCAGGTGCTCGATGGCCAGGATTATTACATTTACAACATGGAGGGTTCGGGTAACCAGTACTCCAAGGTCCTGAACCGTTACCGTTCTGAAGCCCAGCCGGGCGATGGCAAAGTGTATCGCGCTGCACGCGGAGGCACGCAGAGCAACAGCACGCGCCTTTCCACATTTTATCTGCAAGACGGCTCATTCCTTAGATGCACCAATCTGACATTGGCGTATAACTTCCCTCAAATAGCCCAGATCAGCAAAAATGCGATCAGTAACCTGCGCATTTATGTAGGCGTTGACAATGCCTTTACATTCACCAAATATCTGGGCTATAACCCGGAAGTGGACTACAACAATGGCTCCAACCTGACGCCGGGTGTAGATTATGGTAAATATCCGCTTGCCCGTGCCTACAACATTGGCGCACGCATCACCTTTTAATTTAGCAGCTATGTTTGACAAAAAATATAAATTAACCCATATCATTACAGCGTTCGCGCTTTGCGTGCTCAGCTCCTGCTCCACTGATTTCATTGACCTGGAAGATCCAAATGCAGTTTCCAATGCATCTTTTTATCAATCGCCCGGCGAGGTGGAAGCTGCTGTAAATGGCATTTATCAATCCTTGCGCAATGGCAACGGAATCGGTGAAACGAGTGCACTTTACAGTGAAGAGCGCTCGGACAACACGGGCAGGAACGATAACCAGTCCAATGCCGGCGAGCCGTTTCAGTTCAATGACTTTTCGCTTTTGCCGAGTAATACATATCTGAAAAGCCACTGGCTGGCTCTATACCAGACGATTACGCGTTCTAATCAGGTTTTGGAAGGAATTGAAAAGGTCAACTTTACCGACGCTGAACTGAAAGAAAAATACAAGGCCGAAGCCAAATTCATGCGTGCGCTGATTTACTTTCATCTTGTGCGCAGATGGGGCGACGTTCCCCTGATCACCAGGCCATTGACTTTTGCAGAAGTTCAGCAAAACACATTCCGTGAGAAGCAGGATGTTGTTTACCAGCAAATTGTCACCGACCTCACCGAAGCCGTAAACAGCCCGCTGCCTAATGTGCAGACAACCGCATTAAAAGGAAAAGTGACCAAAGCTGCGGCAAATGCATTGCTCGGACAAGTCTACCTGACGATGGCGACGACATTGGACCAAGCCAACCGGACAGCAAACTTAACGCAAGCGAAAAACTATCTAACGGCCTGTTACGACTTGCGCACATTCGGGACGCTGAAAGAGATCCCATATGCCGATGTTTTTGATGTTGCCAAAAAATCAACCGTTCCCGAAATCATTTTCCAGGTCGTGAACAAGCAGGGCGACATTAACTTTTCGTCTGCCATTGCGCGAAACAACCAGGCGAAAGGTGAAACGATCAATTCGCTGATCACATCGACCGGCGCAGGCGGCAATGTTACGCCAGACCTCGTTTTGGATTTTGAAGAAGCCGACGTCAGGAAGGAATTCAGCATTAAGTTTGCCAACGACCCGATCGTCCGCGATTATTTTATTACCAAATTCCGCGATGCAAGTCCTGCGGCAACGAACCAGGGTTTTGGCGGAAATGACTGGATATTGATCCGTTATGCCGACGTGATTTTGATGCTGGCCGAAGTCAATATGCACCTGGGAAATGAAGCCGCCGCGATTGGTTTTCTGGATCAGGTAAGAGAGCGCGCCGGCCTGCCATTATATGCTGTGTCCATCCGCAACACAACTTACCGCGCCAAGTATCCAACATTAAAGCTGGCGATCCTGCACGAGCGCCGCACGGAGCTTGCGTTTGAAAATCACCGCTGGTTTGACCTGCTCCGTTTCTTCACAACCGACGAGCTGGTTACCTATTTCAAAGCAAAAAGTCAGGACAGTTTCGGGCTCGCCAAGCTCTCAAACTTCGGCGCCAAAGACCGCTACTATCCCATCCCATTCGACGAGTACAAGCTCGACCCAGCAAGAATGTATCAGAATCCGGGATATTGATTTTGGTAAAATAAAACCGCAAGAAAGGCGTCTCAAACATGAATGAGACGCCTTTTCTTTGGTTATGATGCGCTGCGATACAGAATATTGGAGTGCTACTCCGATTTAACTAAGGTAATGCTGATGTTTGACATGACTATTTAAATTTTCTTGCATCAATGCGAGAGGCAATTAGTCAAAGGTGCATTATCGATTCCTTGTACGATTCGCCTATTGGAATTACTGCGTTTTCGATGAATATTCGCTGGCGTTCGATGAAATGGATCTTGTTGACTGCTACTAAATAGGATTTGTGTACACGCATGAAAAATGGTGTGGGCAGTGCTTCCTGGAATTTTGCCAGAGAAGTGAGACTTAGCAGCTTTTCTGTTCGGGTAAACACTGTCGTGTAATCCTTTCCGCCCTGTAAATAGAATATATCATCATGATTCACCTTGACGAGTTTGTATTCCGTTTTTACAAAAATCACCCCTGGTGCGGACGATGCGGAGCGTAATCCTTTGTGGTCGGTAAAAACCGGTTGTCGTGACTGGAACAGGCGTTGCACTTTTCGAAATGATTGGAAGAAACGATCAAATGATATCGGTTTGAGCAAATAATCAATGACGTCGCTTTCGTAACCCTGCAATGCATATTGCGGATATGCTGTGGTAAGGATCACTTTTGTTTTATCCCTGAGCTGTTTAAGCAATTGGAATCCAGTGAGATCGGGCATTTGGACATCCAGAAAAATAATGTCAACCTGATGCTGCAAAGCAAATTCCAACCCCTGGACTGCACTGGTAAACGTTTGCACCAAATCAAGCTGACTGATCTTTTGAGCATGTGTTTCGATGACGCGCAACGCGATCGGTTCGTCGTCGATGGCAATGGCTTTTAAGTTTCTGGAACGGTTCATCGGCTCGTCAATTGGATTGATTTACATTAATTTCCAGGCTTACGCGAAACGTATCCTGTTCCTGCCACACCCGCAAAGTGTGTTGGCCGGGATAAAGCAGTGACAATCGTCTGCGGACATTTTTCAGGCCGATCCCTCTCGAATCATCTTGTTGTTGAATCACTAACTGGTTTTCCGTTTCAAAATGCAACATTCCCTTCACAACTGAAAGTCTGATCTTCACCGGGCACTTGCCGTCGTGCAGCTGTCCATGTTTAAACCCGTTTTCGACAAATGAGATCAGCAGCAGTGGCGCTATCAAAACACCATTCACATTCCCGTCCACTGTAAAGTCTACATGCGTTTGCTGAGCATAACGCAGCTTTTCCAGCTCAATAAACCCATTTATATAGTCAATTTCCCTCGTCAGCAACACAAGTGTTTCGTTAGATTCGTAGAGCATGTAACGCATCATTTCGCCCAACCGAAGCACCACATCCGGCGTGCGGGCTGGTTCAGTAAGCGACAAACCATACAAATTATTCATGGTGTTGAATAAAAAATGCGGATTGAGCTGGGCTTTCAGATAGGCCAGCTCCATGGTTAGCTTTTCATGCCGCAAAGTTTCCTGATGAAAGAAATCGTTTATTGTTTTTAATAAAAAACACAGAAAAATACCCAAAGCACTAAAAAAGACAGTTTCTCCAAAATAGGCCCATATCCCGATGCCGGCAGGATATTGCCAAATGCCAAATGCTGGTCCAAGGAAAAGCTGTTCGATGCAATATCTTAAAAGAACATCCAGCGCAACTAATCCGAGTAACACGATCACGGCCAGTCCATAATGATGCTGGCGGAGCAAACGGTCGAATAGCCAAAGGCTCAGATAGCACATCAAAATGGTCCGCGCATAACCGATTGGTGTTAGCGGATCGACGAGGTCTGACCAAAACAAGGGGAATGTGACACGCATCTGGTTATGCGATGCCACATTGAAAATAACGCCAAAGAAAATGAACATGGTCCAGAAAAGGCCATGTATGCGCAAAACCGGGCTGCTTCTGAAACGCGACAACATGCTGCAAATAACACCGATTTTAATTTCAGTAACCAAGATAATCCGCCAACAGGCAAAAATCTCCCGCCTCATCTCAATAATGTCCGCCAAGCCGAATTGACATTCCGTAATGCAAAACGGTCTCGCGGATAAGAATCCGGCATTCGCAGATTTGATTGTTCCGACCGCTTAGAGTGACTGCATATTTGATCAAAAATTGATCGATATGTTTGCTCGAAAATTCACTTTGCTTTTAATCGTCTGTTATCTCTTTTACGGAAATGTACAGGCTTGCACCATTTTTACGGCTTCTGATGGTAAAACAGTGCTCGTTGGAAATAATGAAGACCAATCGCCGTCCCTGAAAAGTTATTTATGGTTCAACCCCGCCCGGCGGCAAAAACATGGTTTTGTGACATGGGGTGCAGAAAGAAAATTCCCCGAAGGCGGCATGAATGAAAAAGGGTTGTTTTGGGACGCGGCCGCACTTCCGGAAGAAATTCCGATCACACGCGACGCCTCAAAGCCGGATTACAAAGGATATTTTGTAAATAAAGCCTTGTCTGAATGTGCGACTGTCGACGAAGTTGTGCGGTTGGTTAAGCAATATAACCTGGTCTGGCAGGAGCGCGCGCAGATATTCGTAGCCGACGCGACCGGTGATTATGCGATTATCCATGCCAATTACATTATTCGCAAGTCAGACCAGATGAAACCTTACCAGGCTGTTGCCAATTTTAGTTTGAGCAATAATGAGCTTGTGACAAACAGCTGTCATCGTTACCGCGCCGCGGAAGCAATGCTGGACGGACAGCCTGTAACAGAAGCACTTTTCAAAGCGATTCTTATCAAAACTGCTCAGCACGCTGTCGACAATGCGACGATCTATTCGCAGATTGCTGATTTAAAACAACGTAAAATTACCCTTTTCCAGCGCGATCGCTTCGAGCAGCAGGTGACAATTGTTTTGACGGATGAATTAAAGAAAGGTGCGCACCGGGTGGAGATGAAGAGGCTTTTTCCGATCAGCATTAAAGAAAAGCTGGAAGCTGTTTTGGCAAAGCAAGGCACCAAAAAAGCCGTTACATTATACTGGTCTTTAAGGGAAACGGACCCTGGTCGCTACAATTTTGGCGAAAACGAATTGGATGAACTCGGATTCACCCTTTTGAACTCGGGTAAAGCGGCTCAGGCAATTGAGATATTTGCGTTAAACGAATCCGCATATCCTGAATCAGACCGCGCACTGAGCAGTCTCGCCCAAGCGAATCTCGTGCTGGGAAACCGGGATATGGCCGCACAATTATTCGCGCGCGCCTTGTCGATCAACCCAAATAATCTGTTGGCCACGCTGTTCAACAACCAGCCCGATGGCAATGTCACTTTCCGAATCGGTTCGCTGGAATACGCGGAGACAGTCAGCCTCGTCGGCTCTTTTAATGACTGGGATATTCATGCAAATTCTTTTATAAAAACTGCCGACGGGCAATGGGAATGCAAGCTAAGCCTGAAACCAGGCACTTATGAATATGTTTTTTTAGCAGGAAAAAACAATTGGATGACGGACCCCGGCAACAGGTTAGCAAGCAAGCCGGGTCAGTACTGGCGGTCGGTGGTTATTGTTCACTAATGCTAGGTTACATGCTCAAAACTTAAAAAGCATCTTTCAAATAATCTTAATGCGGACCGGGCCTTTGATATGCTCGACATCAACCGGAATTCCCTTTTGTGTTATTGCTACGCGACCTTCGTTGTGCAAATCAATTGCCACATTAAGCACCTCCTTCATATGGTCACGCCAGACGTCCGGAAAGAGCATGCGTGCAATTTCAGACGGACAAGTGCTTTTCTGAGCGCCGCGATGAATGGCTGTTTCCAGGATCTTTTCGGCTATTTTTTCGTAATGCTGCATGCGTAATTAATGGAACAGGTTTTCGAAAATACGTGGCTAATTGTTCATTTACATGCTGCTCCGTATTTTCTGCAAAAATCCAGATAAGTAAAAATTAATTTCCGCCTCATATCAGCCTTATCTGGCCGCCCTACCTTCGATTCGAAAATAAAACGAATCATTTCAACAAAAGAAAATCATGAAAAAATTAGCATTGGCTGCATTGTTTATTTCCGCATTAACTGCTGGCTCAAACGTTTTCGCGCAAATCCCAGCTCCCGCCGACGGACCCAAATTAGCGGGACCCATTGAAAAAGGCCCCAAACACCGGCCACCACATGCAGGGCAGCCGGCACCTGGCGAAAAAGTACTTCGCGTCGTGAGCACCGTAACCGGAAAAGTTGTCAAAATCCGGGGAAATAACGACTTCGTTTTTGACGGCTTTTATATGATCACCGGAAACGACAGTTTACTCGTAAAATTCCCTGCACACATGGGTTCGCAGATTGCGCCATTGGCCAAGCCGGGCAGTCCGGTTTCGGTGTCAGGAGTTTCGGATACTTTGGCGGGCACGACCAAAGAAATGAGAATGGTGAGCATTACAGCAGGTGGTAAAACGCTGACAGACAGCACACCCATTGCGCCGGCAACCGCGCCACAGGAAACCGCTGTGACCGGAAGCAGCAAGGTTACTGCTTTGCAAACAGATCGTGAGGGACGGGTTAGCGGTGTTTTTATAGATAGCAAAACCATTCTGCGTTTGCCGCCGCACGTTCTGGAACAATTGGGAAATAAAATAGCAACGGGCACGGCAATCGCTTACTCAGGAAGTCAGAAAAACAAGGATCAGGGAGAAGTGGTGCTGGAAGACTATAAGGTGATACATTGCAGGACGATTACAGTGAACGGTCAGCAATATCTGGTTCGATAATTTCTATATAAAACAGGCAGCAAAGACGCTGCCTGTTTTATCACTTTTCCAAATGAGCAAATACATTTCAACCATCGGACTTTTGGTTCTTTCCAACGTCTTTATGACACTGGCCTGGTATGGGCACCTTAAATTTTTCAGCAAAGAAAGTGGTCACAGCTCAACATCACTCTGGATGATCATATTGCTGAGCTGGGGCCTGGCATTTTTTGAGTATTGCTTTCAGGTTCCTGCAAATCGAATTGGCTCCTCGGAAACAGGCGGTCCTTTTTCACTGGTGCAGCTGAAAATCATTCAGGAAGTCATCACCCTGATCGTATTCATGGTATTTTCTGTAACATTTTTCAAAAACACACAATTTACCTACAATCACCTGATCGGCTTTGCCTTACTGGTAGGAGCCGTATATTTCATATTTAAAGCATAATGAGTGACCCCAAATCCCAATTGGCATTTGCCTTTTTTTATAAGGAAACACTCGAACTTGACTCACAGTGAGCAAAATATCGTCAAAATCCTGGATATTAATCCTGCTGCTGGTAATGCTGGCGGCAGGATTTTTCTGGTTCAAATCCCGGAGAGAGGATAAAAATCCGGAAGAAACGCAACATTGTCATGTAAATCATGGCCAACAAAAGCAGTTTAAAATCAGTGGAAAAGTGATTGAATACGGGAGCAATCGCGAAGGCGACATTGACAAATTGCTGCTGCTATCCGATGAAAAAACGATTTGGCTGCATTTTCCCCCACATACTGCACGCCAGGTAACATCAGTCGCGGTGATTAATGCGCAGCTTGATGTTTTGGTAAATCAAAAAGGACCGCATTCCCCGGAACATAAGGAAGAATCTTACGCGCTTCAATCTTTGACAAACAGCGTTTTACAAACGAAAGCCGATCTTGCCAACATTCCGCCACCGATGCCCCGAAAGGGAATTGAAATTGAAATCAAAGGAAAACCTTCGTTCGATCTAAACGCAAACGCCTTTATGCTTGCAGGAAGAATAGTCACATTACCACCGCATATGGCGCACGAATTGTTCCCAATGATCAATCAGAAAAAGACAATTACTGTGAAAGGCTTTATGCGTGACACGACCGATGGTTTTTTGTCAGCATCGCGCCTGCCGGTTGTAAAACCCAATTTGGTGATCATTGACAGTGTGACTTACAAAATACGTTAACCCAATCCCTCACACTATATGAAAATATTAGTTGTTGAAGATGAGCAGAAACTGGCCGGATTTATACACCACGGACTGCAACAGGCCGGATATCAGGTGCAAATTTCAAACAATGGTTCCGAGGCGCTTAATAAGGTGGCTTCGGAAACTTTTGACCTGATATTACTGGACCTGATGCTGCCGGGAATGACGGGCATCGAGATGCTCAAAAACATGAGAGCCTTCAACATTTCCAGTCCCGTTATCATTCTGAGCGCGCTCAGCGGCACCTCACAGGTTGTAGAAGCCCTGGATCTTGGCGCGGTCGACTACATTAAAAAACCTTTTGAATGGGATGAGCTTCTAGCCCGGATCCGGATTTTGCAACGCAAGATCTTTGCCAGCGAAAGCACCAAAATCCGGATCAATGATCTGACGATTGACCTGCTCGCAAGGCTGGTAACGCGTTCTGAAAAGCAAATTATACTCACCGCAAAGGAGTTCGCGCTGCTGGAATATCTGGTGCGGAATCTCAACCGGGTGGTGAGTAAAAATCAGATTCTCGAAAACGTCTGGAATATGGATTTTGATCCCGAAAGCAACATTGTGGAAGTGTATATGCATCAGCTGCGCAGGAAGATCGATAAAGGTTTTGACCAACCGCTTATTCAAACGGTTGTCGGAGTAGGGTATAAACTAACCGGCTCAAAATCATCGCTGTGAAAACGCCCGACTCCTACCCTTTTTACGCCAGCCTCAGGTTCCGGTTCGGACTTATTTTCGGATTTGTCTTTCTATGTTTTCTGCTGGGAACGGGCTTCATTCTTTACACAAACGTAAAAAGTCAGTTTGAAAAAAGCTTCGCCGCGCGTTTGCAAACCCAGGGAAATCTGATAATTCAGGAAACTGAAATCAACCCGCTAACCGTTCCCCTGCCCGCATCGGGAGAATATTTCCGGCTGATTTACGACGCAAATGATAAACATGACACGCTATTTAATAACCTGCCCAAATCATTAAAAACAAATTCAAAACAAACGGATTTATCCCTATGGCGAACGCAGGAGCTTAGCTCAAATTTCGATACGGGTGGGAAAATACGGCTGTTGTATGTGCTTGCTGCGGATGAATTGAATCAAGACATTAACAGCCTCAAAATCATCCTTTTCATTTATTTTCCAATGTCATTTCTAGCCGCATTGATCGCCGGGTTTTTCTTGTCTGGATATCTTTTGCGTCCGATTGAAAATATTGTAAATAAAGCCAATGATGTCAGTTTGCAGAACCAGATTATTTTGCTGGAAGAGCCAGCTGTGCACGACGAGATTCACAAACTGACGATTTCCCTGAATCAAATGCTCGCCAGAATTCAGCAGCAGGCTCAGTATCAAAACGCTTTTTTCGCATCCGCTTCACATGAGCTCAGAACGCCGCTGAGCGTCATGCTGACCGAGTTGCAAACTTTACAAAACGAGCAGACACCAACCGCCTTCAAACCCGTAATCGGCAGTCAGATTGCCGAAGTGCAGCGTCTGAGTAAATTGGTAAATGATTTTCTGTTAATGAGTCAGCTTAGGTCGGGCATGCTGATTTTTACCAAAAGCGAGGTAAATCTTCCGGAAATCACAATGGAAGTTTTGGAACGAATGATATCCAAAGCAATGCTTAAAGACCAGCATTTCAAAATTGAAATCACTCCCGAAGATGGTCAATTCCTGATCAACACGGACCGCTCACACCTGACAACTATCCTGATAAATTTACTGGAAAACGCGATCAAACATGGCAAAACGGACACCACAATCATTGTTGAAATCAGCCATTCAATAAAGGAAATAATGCTGACCATCCGGAACATTTCAAACGCTCCCATTTCAAATGTTCCGCTATTAAGCCAGGAATTCAATCAACAGGATTTTACAAATGATGGCTTTGGCCTGGGTCTCTGGATCATCAGCCGACTTGCCGAAACGGTTGGCGCTGGTTTTGAGGTTCAATTTGTGGAACCGGAATTTGTAGCGAGGCTGTCTTTTAGCGTGAATGCAACATTAGCCCGGCCATAGCAGTAGATCTGTGAAGCAGTTCTGCATTAATCTCAGCAACTTCGCAATGTAACGAAATACTTTTTTGGACTTGTTAACCCGTTCTCAAAGACGATCCACGCACAATCAGCTCGGTTTTTAATATTTTTTCGGTTGGAAGCGAAATGTCACTTTCTGCGTCCACCATCTGCAAAATCCATTGCGCCGTTATTGCTCCGATTTCCATCGTCGGCTGGCGGATCGTTGTGAGGCCGGGGCCAATGTAAGCGGATTCCGGATTGTCGCTGAAACCCACCACGCCGAGTTCCTCGGGGATTCTGATTCCTTTTTCCATGGCCATCAACATGATTTCAATGGCTGCTGAATCATTTACAGCAAAAATGGCATCGGGGCGATTTTCCAATTCCAGTAAATATTTACCATAAATCCTGGCTTTCTGCTGAGAGAACATGCCCTGAATGATCATATTTTCTTCAATACTTTTGCCATACTTCTCCAATGCTGCCCGATAACCACGCAGGCGCTCGCGGCTCACAGACAGATTGAGCGGCCCGCCCAGATGCGCAATGCGCTCATAACCATTCAAAATCAAATGCTCAACGGCCGAAAAAGATGCATCGAAATCATTAACCACAACCTTTGGCGCATCTACATGATCGCAAACCCGGTTAAATAGGATCAGCGGTATGCCTCGCTTTTCAAAGACTTTCAAATGATCAAAGTTGTTGGTTTCCTGGGTTAGCGAAATCAATAAACCGTCGATCCGGTTCGCCAGCATTGCTTTTGTATTCGAAACTTCCACGGAGTACGATTCATTGGACTGCATGATCGTGAGATTATAACCCGCTTCGGTCAGCACATTATGCGCACCAATGATCACATTAGGAAAAAACGGATTGTGAAATTCAGGAACAATCATGCCGATCGTGTTCGTCTTGCTTTTCACCAGGTTATACGCCAGCTGATTGGGCTGATAATCCATTTGTGAAGCCATCGCCAATACAGCCTGCCGCGTTTCCGGACTAATGTCTGCATGCCCGTGCAATGCTCTGGACACGGTTGAATTTGACACACCGATCGACCGTGCGATGTCGATAATGGTCGTTTGATGCCTCTTCGCTTTCCGTCTCGGAACTGATAGCTCTGGATTAGCCAGTGTGAAAAAGTAGTTGCAATCCTTGCAAACATACCGCTGCTTGTTGCGGACATAACCCGCCTTCATAATCGATCCGACTTCCGAACATTTTGGACAGCTTACCATTGTACTTTTTTAATAGTGAACCCACATTGACACGAACAGGCTCATAAATCTAGGAAAAATATTGAATGATTATATTTTCATATTTATAATCGTCATAACCATATATCGGTAACGTATCCGCAAACGTTACCGATATTTTTTGTTTTAAACTCAGAGTTTTTTGGGTTTATCTGCCCTTGACACACCTTGTCGTGCCTTGTATCTTCAAACAAGTAACCGGCCAAAACCGCTAATTAGCTCATTTATCTTTGGCGCATTCAAATTTGATTTGCCAGCTAATATTGACGCATTCTGGTACTATTTCAATAACAACCCTTTTTACCCTTACTATTTATGCTAAGAAAAATACTCGGATTATTTTTACTAATGTCCCTGCAACTGGGCTTGGTAAATGAAGGTTTAGCGCAAAACAACACCGTAACCGGTAAAGTGATTGACGAAAAAGGTGAGGGAATTCCTGGCGCGAGTGTTGCCGTAAAAGGAACTCAGCAAGGCACACTTACGGATATTGAAGGTGTTTACACGCTTGATGTTGCGCCTGCCGCCACGCTGGTCATTTCATTCGTAGGTTATTTACGGGAAGAAATTGCCATTAACAATCGCTCCCGGGTAGATGTCACTTTGAAAGCAGACACAAAAGCTTTGGAGGAAGTGGTTGTAGTGGGTTATGGCACGCAGCGGAAAGTGGAGACCACCGGGTCAATTGCTTCTGTAAAGTCAGATGAACTTACGCAGTTACCGATTACAAATGTGGCTCAGGGGCTTCAATCGCGCGTTTCGGGTGTGCAGATCAGTCAGAACTCCGGCTCGCCGGGCGGCAATATCAGCGTCAGGATCCGGGGCACGAACTCCATTAACGGGAATGCAGAGCCGCTTTATGTGATTGACGGAATTCAGATTTCAAACAGTGGAGGAATCAATGACGTAAGCCCGCTTTCAACCATTAATCCCAATGATATTGAGTCTGTTGAAGTGCTGAAAGATGCTTCTGCGTCTGCTATTTACGGCGCGCGGGCAGCAAACGGCGTGATCCTGATCACGACCAAGCGTGGAAAAGCAGGCAAGACAAATGTGTCGCTCGAAAGTTACTATGGCGTGCAGCAGGTTACGAAAAAACTCGACGTGCTGAATGCTGCCGAATTTGCGCAGCTTGAAAATGAAACCTTTAAAAACAATGCTTACCCGAACCCCGCCAGTCTGGGAGAGGGTGTCGATTGGCAGGATTTGATTTTCCAGAAAGCACCCATTCAAAATCATCAGCTAACCATCAGCGGCGGTTCTGAAAAAACACAGCTTTCTCTTTCTGCCAATTACTTTGATCAGGATGGCGTGATTATTAATTCAGACTTTAAGCGACTTACTTACCGACTTAATGTTGACCACAATATCAGCAAGCGGCTTCGTGTGGGCACGAGCGTGATGGGTAGTTTTTCAAATAACAATGGAATTGAGGCTGCAAGCACAACCATAGGCGATGCCGCAGTTGTCACGGGAAGCGTTTTGGGGGCAGCTATCGGTGCGCCGCCGACTTTGCAGCCTTATAAAGAAGACGGTTCCATTTTCCCGTTTGCAGAACAAGGCAACGGCCAGTATCGCGAGGTGATTAATCCGCTCAATTACACATCCATAATGCGGAAACGTAACATTAAGCGGGCGCTGATCAACATTTACGGTGAGTACACGATCCTTCCCGGACTTACTTACCGCGCGTCTTTCAATGCTGACGTGGACTCGCGACTTTATGACACTTACTTGCCGATTTCGATCATTGCACAGAAAGACCGCAACGATAATTCGGGATCTGCCACCAAATTCAATTCCAATTTCCTGGCTCTGCTCCATGAGAGCGTGCTTTCATACAGCACCAAAATCGCTGCAAACCATAGTTTGAAATTTACAGGCTTGTTTGCAACACAAACTGAGAAATACAACAACAACCAGATCAATGCAACAGGATTTCCAAACGACGCGACCAAAAACGAAGCGCTTCAACTGGCATTGAACCGGACCATTTCAAGCAACCGCAACACGCAGCGGCTGGACTCGTACATGGGCAGGGTCAATTATGGATTCAAAGACCGCTACTTCATCGACATTACTGCGCGGGCAGACGGTTCAAGCAAGTTTGGAGCAAATCACAAGTATGGATTTTTCCCGGCAGTTTCGGCAGCATGGCGCATAATTGAAGAGCCATTCATGAAAGATGCTTCCTGGCTTTCGGACTTGAAAGTGCGTGGAAGTTACGGGCTTACAGGGAATGCGGGCGGCATTGATCCATACCAGTCGCTGGCAACGGTGGAATCGGGCGGCGGTTATAACTTGAATCACACCTATTTTACGGCGATACGCCCTTCCGGCATTTCAAACCCGGACCTGCGCTGGGAAAAGTCCACGCAGACCAACATTGGTATTGATGCCAGCCTGCTCAACAACCGCTTTTCGCTGATCGTCGATTATTATATCAAAAAGACCGAAGATTTGCTCTATATCAAGACATTACCGCTTTCATCTGGTTACAGCAGCATTACAGGCAATTACGGTTCTCTTGAAAACAAAGGGCTTGAAATAGCAGTCAATGCAAACCTGCTTAATGGGCCTTTGAAATGGAGCGTTAATGGCAATCTTACGCTGAACCGCAACAAAGTCCTTGATCTGGACGGAGGCACCACCAACGAGCGATTCATTACGAATTACACAATTCTTAAAGTCGGTGAGCCGCTTGGCGTTTTTAAAACGTATGTTTTTGATGGCATTAACCAGACCGGCGAGGCGATTATCCCCGGCTACGACGGGCGCCTGGGCGGACATAAAGTAAAGGATATTAACAACGATGGCGCTATCAATTCGGCAGATCAGGTCATTACAGGGAATCCGAATCCGAAGTTTATTTACGGTTTTTCAACCAATGTCACTTTTAGAAACTTTGACCTGAGCGCGTTTTTCTCGGGGACACAGGGCAATGACATTTACAACATCAGCAGGCTTTCATTTGAAAATCCGCTGGGCCAGCGCAATATGCTGCAAGGCGTTGAAAATCGCTGGACTCCCGAAAATCCGAGTAATCAATATGTTAGTCCTGCCGTTGCGGGCCGCCTGCCGATTTCGTCCTATGCTGTTGAAGACGGCTCGTATCTGCGTTTTAAAAACCTGATGCTGGGTTATACGCTCCCCGCTATTAAGGGAATAAGCAGGGTGCGGATCTATGTGAGCGGCAATAACCTGTTCACATTCACGAAGTATTCAGGCTTTGATCCTGAGGTAAATACATACGCCGGCTCCAACACGACGATCGGGATCGATAACCTCGTTTATCCGCAGTCTAAGTCATTTCTGGGAGGCATTCAGCTTACTTTTTAAGGGCCCTAAAACATTTGAAATATGACACTTTTGAAAAATACATTCAAGAAAATAATCCCCTTTGCAGCATTGGTGATGGGAATGGGTTCCTGCCAGCTGGACGAAGAAATTTACTCTTCCATCTTCGTTGAATCTTTTTACAAAACAGCTTCTGACGCTGAAAAAGGCTTGCTTGCCGTTTATGACGCATTGGGCGGATTATATGGCGGCCCGGCAGCAACCATGGTGCCCGATTACAGCGCCGATCAGGTTTATCCGAGAGGCGTTGTGGGACGTAACTCACTGACATTATTCACAGTAGAACCAACTTACACCGTTCAGAAAAGTGCCGGCCGAACAAATGAGTCGCCTCAGCAACTCTGGATTTCTTCATATAGTGGCATTGAGAAAGCCAACTGGATCATTGCCAAAGTTCCGGAGGCAACCATGGATGAAACCCGTAAGAAGCAGATCATCGGAGAAGCCCATTTCCTGCGGGCATTTTACTTCTGGACTTTGGCTAAAAACTTTGGAGACGTGGTGATCAAGACAGAACCGAGTGTTACCGAGGCAAAAGCATATTTCCCGAAAAGCCCGAAAGCAGACGTTTACAAGCAGATTTACAGCGATCTGGATGCAGCTTCACAAGCGGGATTGCCCTCATATCCGGCCAACGAAAAGGGACGCCCATCGAAAGAAGCCGTCGATGCGCTCTATGCAAAAGCTGCATTGTATAATGAAGACTGGGCCAAGGCGCTGGAAAAAGCACAGGCGGTAATTGCGTCCGGGAAGTATGCATTAATGCCCAATGTCATGGATGTATACAGTTATTTGAAAGAGGATGAGGCGCGTATAGAAAATATCTGGGCCTTTGAAGCGGATCCGATTACGCCCGGAAACACACACCAGCTCGTTGGACTCACAGGTCCGCTGGGAAGTGCGGGTGTGGAATATGCCAAAACTTCGTTCGGTTCCATGTTCGCATATATGTCGTTTTTCAACTCCTTTGATCCAAAAGACAAGCGCAGGCAATTACTGGATACAACATTTCTTGATAAATCGGGTAAATGGGTTCCTCAAAAGAGCATTACGCCGATTACGACGGATGCCGTTTTGATCAAAAAATACCAGGACCCGGTTTCCAGCACGGGTTTGATCACGAATATTCCGATACTCAGGATCGCGGACATTTACCTGATCGCAGCAGAAGCGGAAGCACGTTTGAATGGCGCATCGGCGAAAGCATACGAGTATATCAATGCGATCCGGACAAGAGCTGGCCTGCCGGGATTAGCCAAAGGACTGGGCAAAGAGGCATTTGTGGATGCGGTTATCCAGGAACGTTCGTGGGAGTTTTTCGCAGAAGGTGACCGCTGGTATGACCTCACAAGGACGGACAGATATCTGACAGTGATTCCTAAGGCTGTGAATTCGGTTTACCCGACTCGCCCGGTGCAGGCTAAAAACAAGTATTTCCCGATTCCGCAGGACGAGATCAATGCCAATCCGCAGCTGGAACAAAATCCTGACTGGAAGTAGCAAAAGCTGATATTCACAAAGTAGGCAATGCGGTTATTTCCTTTATTTAAATTTGATTGTATGAAATTCCCCCTTACCCTGTTACTCAGCATAATTTTCCTTTCGAATGTTGCCGCACAGCGCCGCTCGGCCACCAGCCTGATGAATGATCACATTCATATAAGCTGGGCCAGCGAAAATAAGCTGGACTGGAATGTGAATCAGCTTCAAGTGAAAAAAGACGGAAAGTGGGTGAATGTTTCGGCTCCGTCCGGAGCGGCTCCGTCCGGGGCGGCTCCCAACGGGGCATATACATTGCTTTTTAGTGAAACAAAACCTTCATCTGAACCCAAAGAAACCTTTGAGAAAATCACGGGCGGGAAGTTTCCGGAAGATAATTATCATTACCAGGAAGCGCAATGGAAGGAAAGCACCACCGAAGTTTCTCTGAACACGGCCGGCACTGCGTATCATTTTCTTCCCTCGCATGTTTTGATCAAAAAGAATGAGCTGGAATTTAAAAAAGAAACAGAAGCAGCAACCGTAATTGCCAACTGGAAGCTGGACCCGGAATTTCCTACCGATATCCAGGTTACATTGACTTTAATTCCAAAAAAGAAGGGTTTCTTCTCTCTTGCTACGCCTACTATTGCTTCTATTTCTCCCGAAAACATGGCTTGGGCTTCGGTTCCGGGGTATTTTCAGGGAAATTTTATGCAGCCGAATTTTGCGTTGGCTTATGCATATGGTCACGGTGTTCCGAGCCGGCCGGTCATTTACAGAGAGCGCTGCGCTTCTACATTGAGTCCGCTGGTCAGCACGAAAAATGGCATTACGATTTCGGTGATCCCGGAGCCGGGCCTGGCGCGCGACCCGTGGGCTTCGGATAAAATTACGCAGACGGACTGGCACCTGGGCCTGTCGCACATGAACCGGAAAGGAGAACTTTCACCTACGCTGTATTATCCTGTTTTGGGAGAAGAAAACTCGCAACGGAACATTGGGGAGCAAATCAGTTACTCATTCCGTTACAGCCTGATCGCGGGGGACTGGTTTGCGGCGATCAAGCATGCGGCCAATGACATTTATAAATTTAACGAAACACTCGCGCTGCGCCAGAGCAAGCAGTCGCTGACAGACCGCATTGAAAAAATGCACCATTATCTGACCGATCCTAAAACCTCACTTTGGAACATTGAGGAGTTTAAAGGCAAGCAAATCGGTGCGCAATCTTACCTCGGCGGCGTGGTGGGATCGAATAAGGATGCGATGAAAAATTCGGATTACGGCGCGATGTGGATGCTCGCGAATGCTACAAATGATCCTGAACTGACTCAAAAAGTGCTTCCACCCGCAGAAAACTTCAAGCTCGTTCAGCAGCAGACTGAAAACGGATTTTTCAAGGGTGCCGTGGAAGGGCAGTATTATCTGGCAAAAAGCAAAAAGTTTGTCGAAGAATGGGGCGAGCTCGTGGAACCGATCGCATTGACTTACTATGTGATGCTCGACGTCGGCAACATGCTTTTGTTTGATCCGGCCAACATTGAATTGAAAGAACGCCTGAAACTGGCTGCTGAAAAATTGCTGAGCTGGCAGAATCGCGACGGCAGCTGGGCTGTGGCTTACGACCGTAAAACCGAGAAAGAAATATTCAAAGATATCAAAGACGTGCGGCCGACTTTTTATGGCATGATCGTCGCCTACCGGCTCCTCAAAGACGAAAAATACCTGAAAGCCGCTCAAAAAGGCGCTGATTGGATGATTAAAAATGCGGTCGAAACCGGTGCATTCCTAGGCGTTTGCGGCGATGCGCGTTATGCGCCAGACTTCGCAACCGGGCAATCGGCCCAGGCATTTCTGGATCTTTATGATTTTACCAAAAACAAAAAATACAAGGACGCAGCCATCACCTGCGCGAAAATCTACACGGCTTCCATTTACACCCATCCGATTGCCAATACGAAAGTCAAAAACGTGAATGGCACCGAAAGGCAGGATTGGGAGATCAGTCAAACGGGCCTCAGCTTCGAGCACGGCGGCATTTTCGGCTCGGCAACGCGTCACGGGCCAATTCAGCTGGCAAGTCATGCGGGAATGTTCATCCGGATGTTTCAGCTGACGGGCGAGCCGATGTTCGCTGATATGGCCCGCGCTGCCGCGATTGGCAGGGATGCATTCGTGGACAGCAAAACGAGCGTGGCTTCCTATTACTGGAATGCAATGAACAAAGGCGCAGGTCCTTATCCGCATCACGCCTGGTGGCAGGTGGGCTGGATCACCGATTATTTACTAGCCGAAGCCGAACTCAGATCCAATGGGAAAGTGACATTTCCGCGAGGTTTCGTGACGCCAAAAGTCGGCCCGCACCAGACTTACGGATTTGCAGACGGGACCATTTATGGCAAAAAAGCGAAGCTCGTCATCCGGGAAGGTTTTGCAATGGGAAATCCGCCCGTTACAGACATTATCCTGGCAGAAAGTTCTGACAAAAAAGAGGCTTTCGCAGTGATCCTGAACAACCGGGCTCAGCCAACGGAAGGTAAAATCACCTTCGATCCCGAAAAATGGACGGCAGGAAAAAAGATCAGATCCATTACTCAGGCAGCAACGGAAAAACCCCTTTCCAATGCAAATCAGCCGGTTTCTTTTCAGCTAAAAGGATTTGGAATAGAAACCTACAAGATCACTTTCGAATAAAATATGAATACGACTATTGATACGATTGTAATTGTTGTTTTTTCAGCTTTTGTGCTGGCTATCGGGCTGCTTTTTGCCCGGACGGGACGAAATCTGAAATCATTTTTTGCGGGAGGCGAAGCGGTTCCGTGGTTTATCGGCGGGCTGTCTTTATTTATGAGCTTCTTTTCGGCCGGGACTTTTGTGGCCTGGGGTTCCATTGCTTATAAACATGGCTGGGTTGCCATTACGATCCAATGGACGATGTGCATTGGCGCGCTAGTGACGGGTTTGTATCTGGCTCCGCGCTGGAAACGGACCGGCGCATTAACGGCCGCCGAATTCATCCGTGAAAGGCTGGGCTTAACGGTTCAGAAAACCTATATTTTCATTTTTACGCTTGTTTCTGTTTTTATAAAAGGCTCGGTGCTTTATCCGGTTGCCAGATTGGTAAGTGCCTCGCTTGATTTGCCGCTTGTGCCGTGCACCATCGGGCTGGGCTTGTTTATGATCGCTTACACCGCAGTTGGCGGACTTTGGGCCGTGATGGTGACGGATATATTGCAATTTGTAGTGCTCTGCGCAGCCGTTTTCATCCTGCTGCCCCTATCATTTGATCGGGTTGGCGGTTGGGAAGGCTTCACCCGGAATGTTCCTGATGATTTTTTCAATCTCCTCAATGGTGAATACACCTTTGGTTTTGTACTCGCTTTTATCATTTACCACATTTGTTACATTGGCGGAAACTGGACCATGGTGCAGCGCTATACCAGTGTTGACGGTGAAAAATCGGCAAAAAAAGTGGCTTACCTCTTCGCAGGATTGTATCTGATCAGTCCGGTGATCTGGATGTTCCCGCCGATGATTTACAAAGCCATTAATCCTGCATTAACCGGCCTGGATACGGAGAATGCTTACCTGATGATCTGCAAACTGGTGCTTCCGCCGGGGTTACTGGGTTTGATGCTGACGGGCATGTATTTCTCCACTTCTGCGAGTGCAAATACGGCGCTTAATGTCGTTTCGGCTGTTTTTACCAATGACATTTATAAAGGAATGATTAATCCGGCGGCATCGGATAAGCAGCTGATTACGGTGGCGCGCACTTCATCCTGGTTTTTTGGATTGGGAATGATCGGCATTGCGTTAATGGTGCCGGCGGCAGGTGGGATTGTGGAAGTCGTGCTCAGCATTTCTGCCATTTCGGGTGGGCCGCTGCTTGCTCCGCCACTCTGGGCGCTGTTTTCCAAAAGACTGAATAGTAAAGTAACGCTCTGGGTCACGTGCGTTGGTCTTGCGGTGAACCTGTTTTTCAAAGTTTTGGCCCCGCTCCTGCTCGATTTCAAATTGTCGAGGGGAATGGAAACGATTGTGGGCGTGGGCCTTCCACTCATGCTGCTGCTGGCTTATGAACTTTGGGCGCGCTCAAAAGGCATAATCGCCGACGAATACCGCACTTATCTGGTTTCCCGCGAACAAAAGAGGATTGATAACCTGGTGGAAGCCAGCGTGGAAGAAGCAACAGAAATACGGCGGCAAAACCGGTTCGGGTTGCGCGTGATTGCCGCGGCACTGCTTTTCACAGCACTAATGCTTTACATTCTCAGCACTTTCGCAACATCCGGCGCCATCGTAACAGCCATTATCGCGACCGTCGTCCTCTTCGCAACCATCATTCCTTACAACGCTTCCCGGAAGATCAAAGTAGAACCGGAAGTGATCAACGCCTGAAAATTGTCCATTTGAGCCCAACATACATGAAACGAATTCCTTTATTACTGATTTTCATTCTGACATTTTGCCTTTCAAAATCTGTCTTTTCACAATACAACATCCGGCAGTCAAATACTATTCCGCTTCACGGTGAATGGTCATTTGCCTTGGATCCCGCAGAAATGGGCGTGCCCGGAAAATGGTTTATGGATAAGGTTGCGCAAGGCAGCCGGTTTGACAAAGTGACCGTTCCGCATTGCTTTTCGGTGGATCCGCGCTATGGATTTTATACGGGCACAGTTTGGTACAGAAAGCCTTTTTCATGGAAAATAACCAGTGGAAAACGCGTTATCCTGCATTTTGATGCAGCCTATTATAAAACCCACATTTGGCTAAACAATCAGAAAGTGGGCGATCACGAGGGCGGATATACGCCATTCAGTTTTGATGTAACCGATTTTTTGAAAGATGGTGATAACCTCTTCGCGGTTTCGGTAAACAATAATACGTGGAAAACCGGCACCATTCCCGGCTCGAAAGATAACAATGATGTCAATGATGCATTTATGGGCTGGCTGAATTATGGCGGGCTTGTGCGTCCGGTTTACCTGACCATTGAACCCGAAGTTTATGCGGAGAACATTAAAATCGAAGCGACGCCAGATCTTGAAAAAGGAACAGCGGTTTTAAAAACAAAAATAAGAATCCGGAATGCATCGAAGCAGGCTTTTTCGGCTAAATCAAATCACATTGTTTCTTTCAGAGACAAACCGGTCTCTTTAAACTGGAAAAGTAAATCAGCCAGCATTCCGGCCGGACAAACGGGAATTCTCGAATCTGAAACCACGCTTACTGCTGCGCAGGTGAAGCTTTGGAACCTGGACGATCCTAATCTTTATCACTTAAAAGCATCGGTAGGAACAGACACCATTGCTTCCAATTTTGGCATCAGGAAAGTAGAGATCAAAAACACGCAGCTGCTGCTGAATGGAAAGTCGCTGAAACTGGCGGGTGGTAACCGCGTGGTGGATTATCCCGGCCTGGGCTCACTCGAACCGGACTGGCTTGTTGAGAAGGATTTCAGATTGATGAAAGAAGCCGGCATGGAGTTTCAAAGGCTGACGCATTATACGCCTTCCGAGTATTTCTATGAACTGGCCGATAAATATGGCATGCTGATCATCAGTGAAGCCGGTAACTGGCAGCTTACGCCAAATCAGATGGACAATGATTCGATGCGCACAAAATTCCGCTCGCAGTTTCGGGAAATGGCCGAGCGCGACTGGAATCATCCAAGCATTATCGCATACAGTGTCGGCAACGAATATTTGTCTGAACATCCTGCGGGCCAGCGCTGGACGAAAGATATGATCGCTTATGCGCGCGAGCTGGATGCCACGCGGCTGTACACTTTTGCCAGCATGCGACTGAACATTTTACCCAAAAAACCAGAAGACGAGGCAAGCCAATATGTCGATTTTGTTTCCACCAACACTTATGGAAACCATGCAAAAGTGTTGGATCACATTCATGCGCTGTATCCGGAAAAGCCTATCCTGATCAGCGAATGGGGCGTCCGGGCTGATAATAAATCAGAGAACTGGCTCGATCATAAGGATTTGAAAGAACATCATTTTGGTGAAAGTGAGATCAATCAGGCAAAGCATATTTCCGACATCGCGGCTGAAATCCGCAAGCGGGATTACGTAATTGGCGCTTCCTGGTGGACCTACAATGATTACCAAAGCCGCTTTCATGGCACAAATCCGAATGGTTACCGGCCCTGGGGCATCGTGCGCCCGGATCGCGAGCCGCGGCCTGCCTACAAAATGCACCAGCGTGAAATGTCGCCTGTAATGCTCGAAAAAGTGAGTTTTAATGCCAGCGAACCGGGTGCGCAGCAACTTACGGTTCGTGTAACAGCCCGAAAAGATTTCCCTGCTTATGCCATTAACGGCTACTATTTAATGGTTAACGGCAAGAAAATCCCGGTTGCAAATCTTAACCCGGGAGAAAGCAAAGAGATAAACATTCCCATCATTGGTTTTGACAAAAACCTTCCGATAAGCATATACAAACCGACTGGTTTCAAGGTAGTTGACGAGATTTTAGAATTGAAGTAATTATGATAACAGAAAAATACACCTATAAAAGGACACCAAAAACGATTGCACTTTCTGCCGATCTGGTCATCGTCGGCGGCGGACTCACGGGAACGTGCTCGGCGATTACAGCGGCCCGGGCCGGAATGAAGGTTATTCTGGTGCAGGACAGGCCGGTTTTGGGTGGAAACTGTTCCAGCGAAGTGCGGTTGTGGATCCTGGGAGCGACCTCACACATGGGTAACAACAACCGCTGGGCGCGTGAAAGCGGCGTAATCGACGAGATTATGCTGGAAAATATTTACAGAAATCCGGACGGAAATCCCCTGATTTTTGACACGGTTTTGCTGGAAAAAATCGTCGAGGAAAAGAACATTACGCTCCTGCTGAACACCGCAGTTTATGATCTGGACAAAAATCCAGCCGGAAGTAAGGACGAGGATATGATCAAGGCAGTACACGCATTTTGCAGCCAGAACAGCACGCAATATACCTTGTCCGCTCCCCTTTTTTGTGATGCTTCCGGCGACGGAATCGTTGGTTTTCTTTCGGGTGCAGCATTTCGGATGGGCGCTGAATCTATTGAAGAATTTGGCGAGAAATTTGCTCCGGATAAGTCTTACGGCGAGCTGCTCGGCCATTCCATGTATTTTTATTCCAAAGACATTGGAAGGCCGGTGAAGTTTGTGCCGCCCTCATTTGCATTGCAGGACATTACTGAAATTCCGCGTTACAAAACCTTTAATCCAAAAGATTTCGGCTGTCGGCTCTGGTGGCTGGAATATGGCGGAAGGCTTGATACTGTGCACGATACGGAGAAAATTAAATGGGAATTGTGGAAAGTCGTTTACGGCGCATGGAACTACATTAAAAATTCCGGCTCTTTTCCAGAAGCTGAAAACATGACATTGGAATGGGTGGGCACCATTCCCGGCAAGCGCGAAAGCCGCCGTTTTGAAGGCGATTATATGCTCAGACAGCAGGATATTGTTGAGCAAAAAACATTCGACGACACCGTGGCGTTCGGCGGCTGGAGCATAGATTTACATCCGGCAGATGGCGTTTACAGCGACCAATCGGGTTGTAATCAGTGGCATAGCAAGGGCGTTTATTCCATTCCTTACCGTTGTTATTATAGCAATAACATCAGTAATCTCTTCATTGCAGGCCGCATTATAAGCGCCACGCACGTCGCATTTGCATCCACCCGCGTCATGGCGACGGCGGCTGCGGGCGGGCAGGCTGTGGGTGTAGCGGCTGCTTTATGCAAAAAGTATCAATGTTCCCCTCGCGAGCTGGGCCAGTTACATTTACAGGAACTTCAACTGGAACTCTGGCGGGCAGGACAATATTTACCTCAAACTGAAATTTCAGATCCCGAAAATCTGGTGAATCAGGCGGTGCAGATCACGGCTTCGTCTACATTAAAATTGCAAGAACTTGCACCGTCTGATTTCTGGGTGCCGATCAAAGATTCTGTGGCGCAAATGCTTCCTGTTACTCCGGGAAAAATGCCTGCAATTTCTTTTTGGATAGAAGCAGAATCGGATATGCATTTCGAGGTACAACTGCGAAAAAGCAGCAAAACATTCAATCACACGCCGGATGTGATTTTGGAATCGAAAAACTTCCATTTAGCAAAAGGAAAACAGGAAATCAGCATTGACTGGGAAAGCAATTTTGATGAGCCGTGCTATGCTTTTATGTGTTTTATGAAAAACACAAATGTAAAACTTCAATATTCCGACACCCGAATTTCTGGTGTGGTTTCACTTTTCAATGCGACTAATCCGGCCGTTTCTAATTATGGAAAACAGGAACCCACGGAAGATATCGGCGTGGATACATTTGAATTCTGGTGCCCACAGCGCCGTCCGGCAGGCCGTAACATTGCCATGAAGCTTGGCCATGCGCTGGAAGCTTTTGAAACCAAAAATCTCATTAATGGAAATCACAGACCCATTTCCCAGCCGAATGCATGGGCCGCCGATCTGAACGACCGGAATCCGTTGCTGACCATCAGCTGGAAAGAGCCCATGACCATTTCCCGCATCGAATTGGTGTTTGACACCGATTATGATCATCCGATGGAAAACGTAATTTACGTTCATCCCGAAACCGTCATGCCGTTTTGTGTAAAGGATGTGGAAGTGAGTAATTGTAGTGATGAGATTATCGCTACACTCACGGATAATCACCTGAGCAGAAGGACGATAATGCTGAAAAACCCGGTCACAACACAGCATTTGAAACTGCGGCTTGCCGGTTCAGATCCCAATGTTCCGATTGCGCTGATGGAGGTGAGGTGTTATGGGTTATCTCATGTTCCTACTTTGAGCGACCAGGTATGAGATTAAAACGACCACATTAATGGGAATGAAGCAGGCGACAATGATGATAACGGTTTGGTTTGACAGATTTACGACCGCATATCCAAAAAACACGAAACAAATACCAATCAAAATCAAATAACTGCCACCGAGCCGAGCCGCCTTGTCTTTATCAACAATCCTTGCTCCGTTAGGAACATTATTCAGCAAACGCACATTTTTGCTTCGCCATATGTAACCACCAAACCCAATAATGAGGATGCCAATAAAGAATAAGAACCAATCCATTGCAGCGATTTTTAATGTTGATAGAAAGCCAGTGGTCAGCTTAAATGATTCCCATTTGAGTCAAACTTTTTACGAAGGTGATACTCAGTAATCGGAACAATTGAAATAGACGAGAGAGCAAGTAAGAAACTACACAGATAAAATGAAGTCAAACCGCCGATAACTAAATAAGAACCGGCAGCGAGGACGCAAAAAACAATCGACGCCAGAATCTGAACGCGTGCACTATAACGATTGGCTTCCTTCCATGTCTTGTTATTTTTCAGGGCAAAAGGAGTGCGATATCCAAAAAAGGTATTAGTCTTTTGTAATTCAACGGATTTAGCTACAATAGCGATGAGCAGACTGCATAGCATAAATAGTAAATGACCTAACAAAATGATGTCCATATTAATGTCAGATGTTTATAAAAATAAGATAGCGCTGTCAAGCTTGCAAAAGCAATTTTTTTAAAGTTTTCTTGATTAATATCCTCAAAGTGCTAAAACCACTTGCTGCATTGTGACAGTCCTGATAGTATTGTGGAAAATCACTTAAATATTGTGTAAGCTCCCTTAATAGCTACACTTTGCCTTGTTAAAATTTGTTTCCACTCCATTGATATCCAGTGTATTTCTATAACGTTTGTCAAGTGGAGTGCCAAGAAAGTAATGATATTGTGTGGAAATTGCCCAGCGATTTTGTTTGACACCTACGGCAACGGAGATCGCCGGATTAATATTATTAGAAGTGGAGTTTCTGATGGTGTTTTTATAACGCCAATACTTATTTTTAAATAGGACAAGTTTGTCTGCCTTTATGCCCAAATCTGCAAAAAATTTGATTTTAGAATCTCGCACAAAATACTTTCGCAACGAAATAGCACCGGAGACATAGTGATGCGTTTCCTTAATGTCAACACCAAAGCCAGATTTCGACAGTGCCCCGGTAAGAATGTTGTCTTTCACATGCGCAAACTCAGCGCCCACTTCAGGAATTAGCGACCATGATGAAAATAATGCTCTTTCGGCCCACAACGTTCCACCAAAGTTCGCTAATGAATTTGCCGTGTAAGCCTGGGTGGACGTAGTTTGATCGGAATATCTAAAATTCCGCGTCACTCCAAACCTTTCACCAATTATTCCAGCAGACACGCCAAAAGTAAGCTTTTTAGCCTTCTGAGAATAGGCAGAATTGAGGCTGATGATTTGCGAAAAAAGCAAAGCAATTAAATAGTGAAGTAGTTTTTTTCTCATAGCGCAAGCTAATTTCGGTTCGACATTATATAAAACTTGTATCTGCCATATTGATAAGAGCCAAAATAATAAAAAACTCACCCTTATGTTCAATCGCTCAGTCCTCTACTCACTTCTACTCCTTTTTACATTTTCCTGCACCATCCAGGATCACGCTCCGCAAACTGGAGGCGGTGACGATGATGTGAGCAGAACGAAATTTGTCTCTTCATTAACAGCACCCGGCAGATATTGGCGGGTCGAGGAACTCCACATAAAAGTGGGTGATACGACTAAACACATCAACTTCTATCCTTTTACAGATGCTGTTGATTACGTTATTGCGACCAGCGTTGTTCCCAATGCAGGCTACCGTTTTGACTCACTTATTGTGGATGAAGTCTTAGGTTCAGGCCCGTATGGAAATGCCCCTTACCCGAAAGTAACTGGTATGGAAGTGACCTTTCTGGGCACAACAAATGACGGTTCTTGGACATGGAACAATGATCTTCAGACCGTCGAAATGAAACTTCCTGGTAACCTAAGTGCAATCATAAGATCTGCATCCCGTTCAAAATTCTACCCAACAAAAGCAATTCTTGATAAAAAGGTTCCGCCGCGTTTTGTAACGCTTAGTGAAGCACAGAGCGCATCAGAACCTGGAAGAATCTCCGTCCTTGTCGAAGAAGATGATGTAATTTCAGGAAAAGTCTATTACAATTTAGTGCTCAGGTCATCATGGATTATAGAAAGGGATGGCGGCACTGATAAAGTCCCTGTTTACAAGGCTCATTATTAAAATTGGATGAACTTTGGAAATTTCCGGGCCTCGCGCTATTGCTTTAAAGCAAGCCAAATCCAAAGCACTCCGCTTAAAAATGCCAGGCCGCCTGTGAGTAATCGATTTTTGGGAGGTCTCGGGACTTCCCGAAAAGATCGTTTCTGACTATACGCTATCCAAGCCTGGGTTATATACGGCCATAAATGAGCAAGCATCAGAAAACAGTACACAATTACGATTAGGCCGTACATCGTTTTAACGCTTAACATAGGCGGACGGTTATGTTATTATCATAGTCTAAATTAAACAATTATCTCCTACTTCTTCCTTAATGTGTCCTACCAGCGTTGAAAATAATAGATTTTTATGTGCCAGTTGAGCAATATAGAATTTATCCAAGTTCCCCATTTTCGGCGAACGCATGGGTAAAGCCCACATGAGTTCGATCGATTATACATTATGAGAAACCAGATGTTAATTAGCTAGTCATTTTGTAATAAATATAATCTGTCAATGGGGGCTCAATGTCAATGTTTCGAAGTTCCGTTGCAAGTTGTCCTCGGTGATAAGTTGAATGCGTAATGATTTGCAAAATGATTTCCTGAACAGAATGAACAAAGGTTGCACCGGTTTTAGTCTGATATTCAACTGACCTGGAAGCATCCGTTTCTTTTTGAATTTGCAAAGTCACTGCTGTATTCGAGCTGTCGATTTCAGATAGTTTGGCTAAATGTTGAAGTTCCCATGGCCCGTAACTAACCGGTGATGGTCTGATCTTTCCATTCCAAATATGATGAACATGCAGAATATGACTCATGAGTTCCAGGCACCTGTCTGAACCCTTTTCATGGTCTGCGGATAAGATATTAATGATCTGCTGGTTCGACCAGCTGTTATATTTAATCAAGTCTTCAATAAATGTATCCATATCAATTCAGAAAGTCCGCGCATGGGTTCATAAGCACGAAATAATGACTTCTGAAAATGATTTGTAAGCTCCCAGCATAAAAATTTGTGACATAAGTAGCATTAATTATTGTACGGCGACATTGGGTCTGGTGACACAAATGCGGAGCAGACCAGACGCTTCACTGGACTCAACAATTCGGCGAGCAGAACTGACATTTCACAGTGTTATCAATGCATTTCAAATGTTTAATTGTTTTTCCATGAAAACTCACTCTCCACCTTTGTGCCAGAGATTTAATGTTAGTCGTAATCAAAAACTTAGCCATGAATTTAAAAGAAACGCTCACCTGCGGAACGATGATGTTGTTCTTGCTTGCCTGTCAGAATAAGTCAGAATCCACAAGCACATCTGAAAAAAGCACCCTCAAATTAACATTTAACGGAAAAACAAAGACTTATCACGACGCCAGCATTTCCGAAGGAAAACTTGGATCAATCGAAAGCATTGGGATCACCGCGGGCTCTGACGGGTCTGATTATCTTTCATTAACTGCCTACGGATCGCAGGCAGGCACTTATCCCTACAAACAAGACATTAACAATTACAAGCAAGTAAGTCAGGTTGAATACAAGACTGGCGGGACAGTTTTCAATAACTATTTCGCCCAGATGTGCCCGGACAAAAGCGGCTATCGCTCCACAAAAGGAGAAATAACGATCCTCGAATACGAGCCAGGTAAACACGCCAAAGGAACGTTTTCCGGTGCATTGATTGATGCCAATGGCGAAGAGCAATGCAATCCAGACAGCGCCTCGTTCAGTGGGGAATTTGACATTGTTGTTGATTGAAATAATACAACACTGAAACATGTGTTGCGCCAAAAGCAACTCTCCAATTGACTTCATTACAATAATCCAATGATGAAACCCCTTCGATTTTTCACAACAATTTTTCTGACCGCTTGGACATTTACAGCCTGTCAGCAAAATCAATCCGACCCCCAGCCAGATCCGGTCATCCCAACCCAGGGAACACCCACTGAAATTGGCAAACCCATTGGAGCCGCGGTTTCCAGAAAGATCGGCCCGGCCGGGGGCAGCATTGCAACCGAAGACCAGACGTTAACCCTGACCATTCCGGCGGGTGCATTGGCCCGAGACACGACCATTACTTTGCAGCCCGTCGAAAACAAGGCCTGGGGCGGAACCGGGCCCGGATATGTGCTTGGGCCTGAGAATTTGGAATTTGAAAAACCAGCCACATTGACCTGGAATTATACGGATCAAGATCTGGTCGGCTCTGCGCCGGAGGCATTAGGCATCGCTTTTCAGCAAGCCGACCGCAGCTGGCAGGGACGGCGCAATGTGGTTGCGGACAAGGCTCAGAAAAAAGCCTCCACTCCTATTAAAAAGCTGCTTCCGGTCGCATTTTACGAGGCATATTACATGACCCCGTCTGAGGGCTCGCTTGTCCCGGCTGAGCATGTGGATTTGAAAATATTTTTCCATCCGGGCCGCGAGGATGAAAGTGGGCTTACGCCACTCTCAATGCCTGAATTATTGAGAAAAGAAGATGTGAGAAATTGGAAATTGAACGGGAAGGACGCAACCGGTAATCCAGACCCACAGCTCGGGACATTAGGCGTGACCGGAAACGGCGCCTCGGCCACCTATATTGCCCCCAGCCGGGTCCCCAACTCAAATCAGGCAGCGGTCAGCGTCGAAGTTGTGCTTAAATCCAAAGCCAAACTGATCCTGATATCGAATTTCGTCATCGAAGCCGCCAATGGTTTCCAATTTGCTGGTGCCAAGGTGGATAGTGCCGAGGTGGGTGCTATATCGGTCGTCGAAAAAGAGTTTTTCCAGATCAGTTTGTCCGAACGAAACTTGAATGACCAGCGCCAGGCGGTGTTTACGCTGAGCATGCTGCCGTTTTCTGGCGTGGGTTCCTACGAGGTTACTGATGATCGCACTATTTCGATCACTGCCATGGATCGCGACCGTAAATCGTGGTCAGATTCTTACCATCCCCGAACCGGCAAAAAAGTGATCGGCCCGCTCTCGGTTTTCATTATGGCGTATGATAAACAAAACAAGCGCGTTGCTGGCAAGATCTCGGGAACATTGCATTACTATGACGAAAAAACGGACCAGCACAAATCAACGCAGATAACGGCCCGGTTTAACGCCGCAAGTCCATATTAGGGCTTATATAAATGGATTTTCACAAGCTAAGAACATGCAATTCCACATCTCACCACTATCCGAAAATGACTTCACCGCAGTTACCTCCGTTTGGGAAGCGTCGATGCGTGCCAGCCATCATTTCCTTTCAGAGGCCGACATTCAGTTTTACAAACCATTGATATTGAGTGTAAACTGTGCAATGCGTTCATTACAAATGCGTTCTGTCAAATCTTTCAGCAGTTTCACACGATTGGCCAAGTATTCCAATTCTTCTTTCTCAATCTTATAATTCATGTTATATCTCGACTCAATGTAAGCCTTTTGCAGAAGTTCGAACAGTCGCTTTTCTTCCGGGGAATGCTTAGGAAAGACCGCTCCAAAAGCAGAATTGAGTTTTTCAACTTGGTTTCCTAATTCTTTAATATCATGAATTTTTGGCTTGTAATCTGTAAAAACCAGCAAGACTGTGGTATAGTATCTTTCGGTCGCCTGGTGAAGTTGGAAGGCTGCAACTGCAAAATCGCCTTCACCAAAATTAAACTCAAAAGTTCTCAGGAAACTATTCGCATTTTTAAACCAAGGCTGAAATTGTTCTTCTGCTTTTTTCTGCCTTTGCTCTGGATTCATAACCTTCGGCTCAGATAACGTGAATTCTCCCGAATCAAAAAGCATTATTCCTTCCTTCAATATATCGACGAAGAAATATTCATTTCGCTCGATCTTATCATTTACAAAGCCAATACCGTGATGAATAAGACTGACGCGGGTTTGCTCGCCATTTCCATTAACCAATTTTTTAAGATCCCACCATTTCTCGTCAGCCTTTGCCGATTTTCTGCCCTTGGTAATGACAAGAATATCATAGTCGCTCACATATTCAGTATTCTCCTGAAAATCTTCAACCCAATCACCACGCGCATGGCTGCCAAAAAGAATAATCATTTCAGCCGGGACTTTTTCAAGGATGATTTTGGTAAGGGCTCTTAGTTCGTCTTGTTTGTCTTCCGGGAGGTGCGTGAGGGTGGTTTTCATGTTAAATTCGTAGTGCGGTGATGTCCATTTATTCAAGCTGAATGACAGTTCAGTTAAATGTTATGTCCTAGGAAAATGGTTGAGCAGCATCAAAACTTCAGACACAATAGCCAGGTGCCCGGCTTTCCCAAGATACTGATTAAACTTTTTCGTCACGCGGGTTAACTTTGTATAGTATGTGTCCAGTCTGAGTATCAACGAATTGAATCTCTTCAAACTGGTTGAGATCACTCTTATTTTCAACGCCTAGCAGAGCAGGATATATCTGACTTTCGAGCTTACCTGCGTAAACTTCAAAATCACTTTTTGTGTCATACCCCACAAAAATATTGTTAGCGGGATGCGCATTAGGAAAAAGCGTCCTGATAAAATCACGAATGGATGGCGAAATACTGAATGAGTATCCGTCCATTTGCTTGTTAACCCTGATTTTGATTGCGTCCATTGCCAAATATTTTATATTCAAAGATAGGAAATTAACTGAAAATAGGTTGGGCGACTCGCTTCGTCGTCATAGGCGATCAAAAGCAACACCTCATCTTCCCATTGTTTACCTCAACATTCATTCCATTTTTAAAATTTTTTAAAAAAAGTTTCAACCTCATTACTAACACTGCCCACACTTAAACCAATGCGATAACAACCTAACTGTCACTCACTATTGCCGAAACCGGGAAAGCAAAGTGCCTGATAGTAACATCATAATCAGAGCGTTACGAGCGGTTACTAGCAACAGGAGCGGCCTTTGATGGCATGCTTTTTCTATCCGGTAACATAACTGCCACGTAAATCAAAAGCCCGGTTCACGACGGGTGCCTCTAAAAACACATATTACATGATTATCGCTACCCCATTTTACACACGCCTTGCGCAGGTGCTGATCAGCATTATCTGCCTTGTTTACATCGCCATCATCGGCCAGACATTGCTGGCTCCGCTCATCTTTGCGCTGCTGTTTTCGCTGTTGCTCTTGCCATCATGCGTGTTTTTTGAACACCGTTTACATTTTCCCCGCGCATTGTCCTCGCTGTTATCTTTGCTGGCATTGATCGCGGCTATTGCTGGCGTATTTTTTCTGCTAGGCTCGCAGTTGACTGCACTTGCTCAAGACTGGCCGGCGTTCAAACAGCAGGTGCTCGACACAACAGTTGATCTGCAAAAATGGATCGAAGTTACATTCCATGTCAACAGTGAGGAGCAGATGAATTACATCAATGATTCAGCATCAAAGGCGGTGAACACCGGCACGAGCATTCTCGGACACACCATTATGTCTGTTTCCTCCATCGTGCTTTTCCTCGTTTTCACGTTCCTGTACACCTTTTTCATTCTCCTGCACAGAAGATTGCTGCTCCGTTTTGTTGTCTCGGTTTTTGATCAGGAGCATAGTGTAGTTGTATACGACATTGTTAATCAGATTCAATATATCGTCAAAAAATACATCTTCGGACTGTTCTTGCAAATGCTGTTGGTAACCGGACTTACGTGCATTGCATTCTGGGCGCTGGGTGTGAAATATGGTTTCTTGCTCGGGCTCATCACCGGAATTTTGAACCTCATCCCATACATCGGAATATTGACCGCCCTGATATTATCCAGCCTGATCACCTTCGCCACAGCCGGAACGAGCCAGCTGATTTTTGTCGCCATCGCCATCGTGGTAATCCACCTGATCGACAGCAATTATATCATGCCAAAAATCGTCGGTTCGAAGGTTAAAATTAACACGCTTGTCGCGCTGGTAGGACTCGTTCTTGGCGAGATGATCTGGGGCATCACGGGAATGTTCCTGTCTATTCCGGTCATTGCCATTTTCAAAGTGATTTTCGACCGTGTAAATGGACTGAACCCTTGGGGAATGCTTTTAGGCGAAGATGACAGCGAACCTGATGCGAAACCTGCCATCAGGGAAGTTGTTGAAGATGAGCATAATAAGGGTAAGGAGGTTAATTAATGTAGTCCGGCAAGCAATTTCTTGCTCTACCACTTTTTTATCACTTCCAAAATGCGCCATAAGCCACTTTGCCGGTTTGCTGCCTGCTAACGAAACGATTTTATTCAAAATGTCAACGCCAATTTTTGATTGAGGATAAACCAAACCAGGAATTCCGGGCGGGAGCTTTTGACATTTCTCCACGTAGGGTCTCATTTTGTTTTCATAAGAATCGAATGCTTCCTGAAATGTTTTTGCAGTAAACAATTCTCCGGCCAATATGTAAGCGCCCGACATGGCCAGATCCGTCCCTTTGCCGGCAATGGGCGTTGCACAATAGGCTGCATCGCCAACGATGGCAACCCTGCCCACGCTATATTTGGGCGCCTTCACCTGGCTGATCCTGTCAAAATAAAGATCTTCGGTCTTTTTAATTTCTTGGATAAAACGTTCGGACTCCCAGCCACTGCCTTTAATGCGGTTGATCAGCGCCGTTTTCTGCTCTTCCAATGAAAGGTCCTGGTATTCATCTTCGCCTGCGGTAAATGTTATGGATGCCCGTGTTTGGCCATAATTATCTGGACGGATCAGGTAAACTATCCCGCGTTCAGTGTTGCACCAACGGGCCCAGGTGCTGTCCGTTGCCGCTTTGGCAATGGTTAAATAGGCCGTATACAAGCCCAGATATTTGAATGCAGGCTGGCTGCTGAATGCGAGCTTACGCGTGGAGGAACCGATTCCTTCGGCAGAAATTACCAAATCAAAGAACTCCTCGTTGCCGCTTGCGAAAGTAACATTGACACCTGCTTCCGTTTGCAAAAGCTTAGTAATGTGCTCATTGAACCGGTATTCAACGGCTTCTTTGGTGTGATCGTAAAGGATTTGAACCAAATCACCACGCAGAATTTCCAGCTCCTGTGTCATACTTAAAGAGCTTTCTTTTGGAAAATCGGCCACCGTTTCGTTGCTCGTGTTAACAAAGCGAATGCCAACCTCAGTTGTATTTTTTGACCGAATGAGCTCTTCAATACCCATCTTACGCGCAATTTCCTGCGCCGGACCTTTCACGTCTATGTTTTGTCCGCCAAGTCTGAGCTCAGCCGCGCGCTCGGCAATAGTTACCTTAAATCCGTAACGGTTAAGCCAGTAAGCGAGTGTCGGGCCGGCAATGCTAGCGCCTGTAACCAGAATTTTTTGGTTATTCATATTTGTCTAATCTGTTTTGTGTTTAATTGAATTCCTTAAAATATCTGGGCTCGGAATGCAGTCGTTTTAGATTTTCCGGAAAGCTGACGGGGATTGTCCGACTACTTTTGAGAACAGCCTGATAAAATATTTAACGTCACCAAAACCTAAATTAGCAGCAATCTCCTTCACAGTTTTGGTCGTGTATCTCAGCTGTTTACGGGCATCACCAATCACTTCCTGGTGCAAAAGATAAGTGGCAGAATATCCGGTAAATGCTTTAACTGTATCATTGAGGTGGCTGACTGAAATATGCATCAGTTCAGCATAAGCCGCCGGTCGTCGCAAACTTCTCGCATGTATTTTGATCAAATCTTTGAATTCCTGGACGATCTGGGCAGGGCGCGAATCTGGCTGGTCATCAGATGACTCACGCAACAATTGCAGGTTAGCCCCCTGATAAAAGAGTGCGTTGATCAGGGCATGCAACATTTGGTGATGAAAAGGTCCTGGTGTGTTTGCTTCCGATGCCTCGTGGATTAACAAGAGCAACTGATCCGTAAAAAGCAGTTCACTGTGGTTCAGATCAAACAATGCAATTTTTTGGATCGATTGCTCTATGACGGACCTTGTTTTTGTATCTAAATGCTTGCCGTCAAAGAACATGACCCACCCGAAGATTTCGTTTGAATAAACACACTGATGAACCTGCCCAGGTTGCACCAACAGCAGCGACGAGCCCTGCATGTTGACGACCTGCTCTTCCACAAGCAATGTCATCTCGCCGGATTTCAGAAGGAAAAGGCCGTACGAATCATGGCGGTGGGGGTCAAACGCCGACACTTCATCTTCAACCGGAACAAATGAAGGCAGCATTGGTGATATAACCAATCCATAACGGCCCTCAGCAAGTTCAAATAAGTGTATTTCTTCTTTCAGCATAACCATTGACTTGTGCAGATCAAAGGTAGATAAATAGAAGACGGCTTTTGTCCGACAAAATACGGCATTAAGTGGACAAGTCGCGGAACATATGGTGTTTTGAAAAACCGTGCATGCCCATTCTTGCAAGACACTTTATGGATGAAAATCGTTTTTTGACTACATTCGGCAAATCCATCACCATAAACAATGAAACCATGTATTTACTCCACGGAAAATTAAATGCGAAGCCTGGCCAAGCCGAAGATCTTGCGAACATTCTACTCGAAGCGTCCCAACTTGTATCCACAGCAAAAGGTTGTAAAATCTATGTTGTGGCAAAGGATGCAGCTGACTTAAATGCGGTATATGTTACAGAAATCTGGGACAGCAAAGAAGATCACGACAATTCATTAAATGTCGAAGGAGTAAGAGAATTGATCATTAAAGCCATGCCGATTTTTGATGGAAAGCCTACCAGAGGGCAGGAATTGGAGATCTTGGGAGGAGCCGGCGTGTAATGTGATTGCACCACATGTCTGCTGCGCAAAGCCGGCTGACTCATCTTCTAGAAAGCCGAAGTAGCGCCTTGAAAAATTTGAGCAATCCGTCAGACCTTTTGAGGCAAGAATACATTAAGGAACTAAAACGTGCAGATGAATTCCGAAAGGTTTAATACCGCAAGCGTCTTACTCTACGCGTTCAATTCACTCAACACCAACCGCTGCAATTCCGCCTGAGGCAGCAAAAGCTGATACTCCGCCACGCCAATCGGCTTGTTAATGTCCTGCAAAGCTATTTCAACATCCAAGTGATCTTTATCAGCACAAAGTATAATGCCGATCGAAGGATTTTCATTCTCGCTTTTTTCGAGACGGTCGAGTAAGGATAGGTAGAGATTCATTTTGCCGACATATTCCGCCTTGAAACTGCCAATTTTCAGTTCAATCGCCACAAGGGAACGCAGGCCGCGGTGGAAGAAAAGCATGTCTACAAAATATTCTTTGCCATTGTATTCTAGCCGGTATTGGTTGCCAATGAAACTAAATCCTCTGCCCAATTCAAGTATGAATCCTCTGATTTTCGCAATCAGTCTGTTTTCCAGTTCCAATTCTTTAATAGGTTCCGTAACACCCAAAAATCCCAGATTGTAGGTGCTTTTGAAAACTTCGTTGGCATAATCGGCATGCGCTTCGGGGAGTGTCTGGTCAAAATTGTGCGTTTTGATCTGCTTTTGTGCCTGGCTGTAACTGTCCATCTTAATGGCATTGAGCAATAAGTCTCTCGACCAACCTTTACTGAGGGTTTCGCTTGCGTAGAATGCGATCTGAGAATCATCTTTTACCTTGTTGATTAACAGCAAATTATGTCCCCACGGCAAAACTGCGACAGCCTGTCGCAGTTTTGTATCTGCCTGATAGTATCGTTCATAGAAGCGTTTCATATCCCAAAGATTTCGCGGAGATAAACCCATATCCGGAAACTCGTTTTTCAAGTCAATGGATAATTGTTTCACAACACTGCTTCCATAACCTTCTTCCAGCTGCCTTTCCGAAAGCAATTTTCCCAGATTCCAATAAACGGACTGTGTGCTGCTATTTACCTGACGGGCAATATGTATACGTGCTGTCCGAATCTGGCCAATTGCTTGGCTCAGCATTTCACTGTACTCTGCGTCGTTAAAGCTCGATAGCGTTACTTTATCTTTATTCATGCGAAGGCGGCAGACATCGATTTGGTTTTACTTACTCACTCAGGTTCGGTTTCCGGTCCCGCCAAATTTAGCTTTTTATATTGATTAGTCATTTTCGACATGCTACTGAAAAAATCCAACTCCTAATGTCGCACACTATTCCCTATCCTTATTGCCAAATCAACACCCTAATAATCAACGACGCCACCGTAATAATCACAATCCCCGCAACATCAAGCAGCAACCCAGCATTGCGCATATCCGCAGCGCGGATGCGGCCGCTTCCGAAGACGATGGTGTTGGGCGGGGTGGCTACGGGGAGCATGAAACCCAGTGAGGCGGCCATTGTCGCGGGCACCATGAGCATTAATGGTGGGAGGCCGGTTACTTTTTGAATGGCTATTAATATGGGTAACACCAATTGTATGCAGGCGACATTGGAAGCGAGTTCGCTGATGACGCAAATGATCACGCACATGCCAGCGATGATAAAAACCGGGGACGCATCCTTTAAAAAAAGCAGTTCCTGAGCCAGCCAGGTGCTTAGCCCCGACTGATCGCATCCTTTTGCCAAAGCAAAACCACTGCCCAGCAAGAGGATGATGCCGATCGGAAGCTTCTTGGCTTCTTCCCAGCTCATCAGCATTTTTCCTTTCTCATTTCTGGAGGGGATCAGAAATAGTAAAACTGCCATCACAATAGCCACCGTGCTATCCGTAATAAACGATGCTTGTGTACCCAAAAGTCGGCCCCAGCCTTTTAAATGAAACGATCCGAAGTCAATGTCTTTTCTGCCAAACCACAAATATGCGGTAATCACAAAAACCGCAAATACGACCTTTTCCTCAAAAGCCATTTTACCCAATTGCCGTAGGGAAGCAACAAAATAACTGCGGTCGAAAACCACGTTTTTTGCCTCACGGAGAAAGGTGAATTTGAGAATGAAAAACGCCGCAGCCAACAGCATTAATGCAACCGGAAAAGCCAGGACAAACCAGCTGACAAAATTCATGTCACCTGCATCTTGGTAAGCATCCAAATAGATTTTGTAAAATGCAAGATTAGTGGCCGTTCCCACCAATGTGGACATGCCACCGATGGATGCCGCATAAGCAAGCCCTAACAGCATTGCCTTGGCGATCGCATTTTTTTGAGCAGCAGAAATTTCGTGTTTTTCCACCTGAACGATAATACCCAGCACCGCGGAGAGCATCATCATGACGGTGGCCGTGTTGGACACCCACATGGAAATGAAAAAAGTAGCGACCATCACGCCGCCAAGCATCGTGGCTGGATTCGCCCCGAGTTTTGATAAAATGGACAATGCGATCCGCTGATGCAGGTTCCAGCGTTCAATAGCGAATGCCAGCAGCACCCCTCCGATGAATAGGAAAATGGTTTGATCCATATATTGCGCCGCCACCGTTTGCGAATCGGCTATGCCCAGAATCGGCATCAGGATGAATGGCAATAACGCCGTCACGGCGAGGTCAGTTGCTTCGGTGAGCCACCAAATGGCCACCCATACTGTTACCGCGGCCATTCTGGTCACTTTGGGGTGCCCGGGATTTAAGTCAGCGAAAAACAGGACAAGAAAAAACGCAGCCGGTCCGGCAAGCAGCGCAGCAAATTGGGCAGGTTTCAAGGAATTTCAGTTAAGAGTATAAAGGAGGTTGTTGCTATGCATTAAGGCTTTTGATAAAAATCAGCTTTTTCCGGTGCGAGTGGCTGCTTGCCTAAAATGATATCGGCTGCCTTTTCGGCAATCATCATGATCGGTGCATACAAGTTACCGTTGGTTATATACGGCATCACACTGCCATCCACGACGCGCAAACCTTCGAGACCGTGAACCCGAAATGTGAGCGGATCCAACACCGACATGCTGTCCGTACCCATGCGACAAGTGCAGGATGGATGCAGCGCAGTCTCCGCATCGCGCCTGACCCAATCCAGAATTTCCTGATCGGTCTCCACGCCAGGCCCGGGAGAGAGTTCACCGCCGTTATATTCACCCAATGCTGACTGGTTCAAAATATTCCGGGCACAGCGGATCGCCTCCACCCACTCCTTCCGATCTTTATCCGTTGACAAATAATTGAAACGAATGGCTGGTTTTTCCTTTGGATCCGACGACTTGATCAGGACCGATCCGCGGGCATCCGAATTCATCGGGCCGACATGCACCTGATAACCGTGACCGCCTGATGGAAAACTGCCATCATACCGGATCGCCACAGGCAGAAAATGAAATTGAAGGTTCGGGTAAGCAACCGTTTCATTGCTTCTGATAAATCCGCCTCCCTCAAAATGATTGGTCGACGCCGGTCCTTTGCGAAAAAGCATCCATTGCAGACCAACCCGCGGTTTATTATACCATTTCAGCGCCGGGTAAACGCTCACCGGCTTTTTGCAGGCATATTGGATATATACTTCAAGATGATCCTGTAAATTCTGGCCCACACCGGGAAGGTCGTGCAGCGAATTGACGCCCGCCGCCTTCAATGTTTCCGGGTTCCCGATTCCCGACAATTGAAGCACCTGGGGAGAATTAATGGCGCCGCCGCAACAGATAGTTTCCGTAGCATTAACCTTGTGCAAAGTATTTCCTTTCAAAAATTCCACACCGGTTGCGCGCTTTCCCGAAAACAGAATTCTGGTTGTAAGCGCATCACAGATCACTTCCAGGTTTTTGCGTTTTCCCAAAACAGGATGCAAATATGCATCGGTAGCCGACCAGCGCTTTCCGTTTTTGATATTACGGTCAAACTTTCCAAAACCTTCTTGCTGGAATCCATTCACATCATCCGTTAGCGGATATCCTGCTTGTTTGGCTGAATTGAAAAATGCTTGAAACAACGGGTTAGTAGCCGGCCCGGTCTCCAAATGCAGCGGCCCGCCGCCACCACGCCAGCCGTTGACTCCGGCGGTTCTGTTTTCGGATTTTTTGAAATAAGGCAGGCAATGGGCATAATCCCAAGTTTCCATTCCGGGATCCTTTGCCCATTTTTCATAGTCCATTGGATTACCGCGGATGAAAATCATTCCGTTAATGGAGCTGGAACCGCCCAGCAGTTTTCCACGTGCGTGATACACCTGCCGGTTATTCAAAAACGGCTCGGGTTCGGATTGATATTGCCAATCGTAAAATCTGCTGCCGATCGGATAGGTCAGCGCCGCTGGCATGTGGATGAAAATATCCCACCAGGAATCCGTTCGTCCCGCCTCAATGACCAGCACTTTATGGTCCGGATTTTCACTGAGCCGGTTTGCCAGCACACAACCTGCCGACCCACCGCCAATGATGATCGTGTCAAAATTTTTATCCATTGTCTTTCAACGACTTATAATAATAAATACAAATTCCGATCACGATTAAACCAGCCGTGTACATCCATGCGGAATACTGGTGATACCATTCCAAACCATACGTTTCAGGCCGCGGCCACGACACATTGACCACCATAAATGTGCTCCAAACGAGCGCGAGAATGTTGATCGGCAAGCCCCACTTGCCCAGATCAAATCTGGCCGTACTATCGCTGTCAGCACGAGCTGACATTAATCTGTTTTTGAGTTGAAGTGCAACCACAATCCAGTAAGCCAGATTGGCCCAGAGTATGGCAATTGAAGTTACTAATGCGAATACATTGGGAAATTGAATGTTCACCGCCAACACGATGATCGCTCCCAAACCACAAATGAGCGTCGCTAGAACAGGCGTTTGGGTTTTTAAAGAAACTGCTGATAAAGATTTGCTAAAAGGTAGATAACCGTCACGCCCCATCGCATACATTAACCGGACAGCCCCGGAGTGAACAGCCAAAGTGCACACAGTAATGGCAAAAATAACGCAGCAAAGAAATAGACTTCCCGTAGTTTCCCCCAAAACCGATTTCACCAAACCGGGTAACCCGCCGCGAATATTTCCCAGATCCGGCATATTGAAATCCTGCACTGCCATGAGCGCGAAAAGCAATACGAGTAATCCCGCAGTCCCGGCCGCTAAAAGTGCCTGCAAAATGGCACGGGGCGCTTTTGTACGCGGGTTATGTGTTTCTTCGGCCAATGTTCCGGCAGTGTCAAAACCGTACAAAACATAAGAGGCTGTCAATGCCGTGGCTGCCAGAAAAATCTTCAAATCTGGAAAAGTGCTGCCCACAGATTTGATTTGTTCAATGTGAACAACCGCCTCGACGGGAGATCTTACCCTGTTTAGAAAAAGCAGAAATATTAAAAGCACAATCCCAACCAGTTCCGCAATCGCACCAATGTTGTTAATCAGCACCATCAGCTTGATGCCTTTCGCATTGACGAGCGTACTGATAGCAATTAGAATGGACCCGAGTAAAATGCCGTTGATAGCAACCGATTCTGCATCATCTGATGTTCCAATCATTTGAAAAACATCTGAAATTTGCGGCAAGCTGACTTGTAATGCCATAGCCACGGCAGCAAGGGTGACAATGAGACAAGCCAGGTAAATCCACCCTGTCATCCACCCCAAAAAAGGGTTTCCTGTAAATTTTGCCCATTGATAAACCCCACCGGACAACGGAAAGCGCGAAGCCAGTTCAGCAAAGCAAAGCGCCACCAGCAACTGACCCGCGAGCACAAACGGCCAGGTCCAAAAAAATCCGGGACCGGCAATGCCGTAACCCATATGGAACATCTGGAAAAGCCCCGTCAAAATAGAAATGTAAGAGAAGCCGGCAGCAAAACTGGAAAAGCTGCCCATCGAGCGTTTCAATTCCTGCCGATAGCCAAAGCTGGCCAGGTCGGCGTGATCAGCAGCCCGGGAATCCTTCATATTAGTTTGTAGGGTTTATCTTACAATTACTACATAAAAAAGGATAGCTCCTACTTTATACTTGACCCCCGGCCCGATTTATAAGGCTTTATCAAACTTATCTTCATTGATAACCTGCGTTTTAGCTCAGAAGCGCTTCTAGGGCATGGTTATGGAATAGCAGTGTGGCGGAAATCAACGCCAGCGATTTTGTAACTTGCCGGTTGATCAAACATTTAATAAACTATAAATCATCAATGAGACTAAATACATTCATGTTATCGCTAACCCTGATCTGGCTCTGCGGATGTGCCGCCAGCAAGAAAACGGGCGGAAAGATTTCAACAAACGATGCAGTCCAGGTGTCGATCGACCTGGCTAATGTTGCATCAGACCAGGTAAAGGTGACTGTCACTTCCCCAAAACAAACGGCTTCAACCATTGCCTATCATTTTCCGAAAATTATCCCTGGAACATATGCGATCGCAGATTATGGCCGCTATGTGACTGACGTTAAAGCTTTTGACAACAAAGGAAAAGAGCTAAAAACCACCCGGACCGATTCTAACACCGTCACTATTGATAATGCAAAGGCGCTGAAAAGCATTTCTTATCTGGTCAATGACACCTTTGATAACGAGAAAGATGATGACACATTCACGGCGGAAGGAAAAACGATTTTCTCACCTGCCGGGACCGATATTGACGCCGGAAAGCATTTTATGCTCAATATGGCAGGATTTGTGGGTTACTTTACGGGCCAGCTCGAAAAGCCTTACCAGATTTCAATCACGCACCCAGCCAATTTATACGGATCAACGGCCTTGATCGACACCGATAACAGTCCGCAATCCGACGTTTTCAACATTGCGCGCTACCCCGATGTGGTCGACAACCCGGTGATGTATGCCGCACCTGACACTTCCACATTCTATGTCAATGGCATGGAAGTGCTGCTGGCTGTGTATGCCAAAAGTGGCACCGTGCGCGCCAGTGATCTTCGTCCCGATCTGGAAAAGATGATAAGGGCGCAAAAAAAGTTTCTCGGGCCGGTCAACGATACAAAGAAATACGCAGTGCTCACTTACATTTCATCGGGCGGCGAAAATGATGCAAAAGGATTTGGCGCACTGGAACATAACAATTCCACAGTGGCAGTTTTTCGTGATCCGATGCGCAGCAAAGATTTGATCCATGTGGTCAGCCATGAGTTTTTTCACACCATTACGCCACTGAAAGTCCACTCAAAGGAGATCCAGTATTTCGATTTCAACGATCCGAAAATGAGCCAGCATCTTTGGTTTTATGAGGGCGTGACTGAATATTTTTCCAATCTTTTTCAGGTTAATCAAGGTTTGATCAACGATAACCAGTTTTACGACCTGATGGCCCGAAAAGTGGAAAATTCAAAAAGATATGATGACGAACTGTCCTTTACTGAAATGAGCAGCCAGGTTTTGGACAAGAAAATGAAGACACAGTACACCAATGTTTACGAAAAAGGTGCGCTCATTGCCATGTGCGTGGACATTTTGATCAGAGAAGAAAGTAAAGGCGAGCGCGGGTTATTGTGGCTGATGGGCGAGCTTTCTAAAATTTACGGTCCTACCAAAGCATTCGATGACGCGGAGTTGATTCCGGAGATCACGAAACTGACAAGCCCCGCCGTCGGCGACTTCCTTCAAAAACATGTTGTCAAGGGAGAACCTATTAATTATGAGTCTTTTACAAAGAAAGTGGGTGTCGTTGCGGAAGTGGTTCCTTTCCCTGAGCCGCTCGTTTTCATGATCAAACGCACGCCTTACATTCGAATTGACAAGACAAGCAGGCAAATCCTCGCCGATTCCGTTGACGGTGCAAATAACTTTTACAACAATCTGGGCATCAAAGACAATGACCGTTTTGTAGAGATCAATGGGTTAAAATTAGACCCAAAAGACCCTAACGGGTTCATTTACATGGGTTATGAACTCCAAGAAGGCAGCCCGATAACGGTAAAAGTGAATCGCAATGGCCAGGATCTGGAACTGAAAGGAACCGTAAAGCAAAACTATTCCGACGGCGACGGTTTCCGTTTCAAAGACGAGTCAAAACGTGCTTTGAATGAGGCTTGGCTGAAAAAATGACCCGGTTCCGCTATTCAATTAAACGCCATGCGTCAACACCAGAATCAATGTGCTGCTGTTTGACGGTTCCTTCAAACAGTTTTACAATGTCCGGATGTTTGGACGCAATGTCAGTGGTTTCGTTACGGTCTTTTTTCAAATTGAATATCTGCCACGGGCTTCCCGGATTATTCTTTAAGTCCGTTTTTACGCCTTTAAAATTGCCCATGCGAATGGCCAGTTGACCGCCTTTTTCAGGATATTCCCAATACAAAAAGTCGTGTTTTTTCTGCTTGCTTTTCCTGCCTAGTAATTCAGGTAAGAATGAGATTCCGTCCGTTTTTGGCAGCGTTTGACCGGTTAGTTCCGCCAGCGTTGCCATTAAATCATACTGAACAGAAATATGATTGCTTACACTGTTGGCCTTGATCCTGCCCGGCCAACGCGCGATAAATGGCTCCCGGATGCCGCCTTCATACACATCCATTTTAAGTCCGCGCAGACCGTCAACGCTGTTAAAAAATTTCGCATTGACCCCGCCATTGAATGTTGCACCATTATCGCTGCTGAACATAACAATCGTTTTTTCATCCAGGCCAAGCGCTTTGAGCTTTTCCATGATAATGCCTACCTGATCGTCCAGATAGGTGATCATTGCCGCGTAAGTTGACAGCGGATATTTTGTAGAGGCATAACCATTTTCACCGTAATAAGGCTTCTCATCAAAAAGACCAATATACTTTTTCACATATTCGTCGGGTGCTTGCAACGATACGTGCGGGATGGTGTATGGCATGTATAGGAAGAAAGGCCCGCCTTTACTTTTTTCAATGAAGGCCAACGCCTTCTCCGTCATTTTAGCTGGCGCATACGCTTTCCCTTTAAAATATGCGAAATCCGCATCGGTTGCCGTCGATGGGTCCAGCTTCTTATGCACATTTATCCAGGGCTGTGGCAATGTGTCCCACTGATCATTTTCCCACAAATGGGAAGGGTAAAAGTTGTGGGCCTGCTTTTGATCGAGGTAACCATAATAATAATCGAAGCCTTGTTTGAGAGGCGATCCTTCTGTATTATTCATTCCGAGACCCCACTTTCCGGTTAATGCTGTCGCGTAACCTTTTTGTTTCAACATTTCGGCAATCGTAAATTCTGCTGCCGGAAGCGGTTTTTGACCGTGTTCTTCTTCGTCTTTGAACCCGCCAAGCTCTAAGTTGCCTCGAATTGCTGAATGTCCGCCATGTTTGCCGGTCAATAGCATAGCGCGTGCTGGTGCGCAAACGGGCATGCTCGTATAATGCTGCGTGAACCGCATTCCTTCTCGCGCCATTTTATCCAGATTGGGCGTTTTGATCTTCAACTGACCATAACAGCCCAGCTCTCCGTAACCCAGATCGTCGGCGTAGATATAAATGATGTTGGGCAACTGCGTTTTTTGAGCAACGCTGAAAACCGGACTTAAACAGAATCCTAAAATCAGAAAAAAGAAGGCAAACTGTTGTGCGGGTCTAAACATAAATGCGAATTTCAAGTGGTTTTGTAACAAAAGTAAGCGGAGAAGCGCTTAGTCTTCTTAAAAAGCCGTTACTAAAACACATATTTGTGATACTTTTATAAAAGGCGAAGCGCTGAGTTAAATACAAGAAAACATTGAAATACTTTAAACTTATTGTTCTGGTTTGTTGGATCTTAACTGCCTGCTCCAAGAAAGAATCGAAGCAGTATACCGTTGGTTTTTCGCAATGCACGGGTGCGGACGATTGGCGAAAAACCATGCAGGAGAGCATGTATCGCGAGTTGTCTTTCAATCCGGAGATCAACTTTGTGATGAAGGATGCGGGCGGACAGAGCAAAACACAAATCACACAAATTGAAGAACTGCTCAAACAAAACATTGACCTGCTGATTGTCTCGCCCAATGAAGCCGAGCCGATTACACCCATTGTAGAAAAAGCCTATCAAAGCGGAATTCCGGTTATTATTCTCGACCGCCGGACAAATTCGGATCAGTATACAGCTTACGTAGGTGCTGATAATGTGGAAGTTGGACAGATCGCCGGCGCTTATACGAATACGCTTTTAAAAGGAACCGGAAAGGTCATTGAGATCAGCGAAAAACCGGGATCGTCTGCGGACATTGATCGCCACAAAGGTTTTATGGAGATCATTAATCGGTTTGCCGGCATCGAACTGGTTGCCAAACTCGATGGTGACTGGGATAAATATTCCTTTGAAGCTCCGCTGACCAAATTGCTAAAAGCAAATACAGACATTGATGTTATCTTCTGCCAGAATGATCGCCGTGCGCTGACTGCTTTTAAGGTTTGTAAAAATTTAGGTCTTGAAAAAAGATCCGTTTAATTGGTGTTGACGGCTTAACCGGCCCAAATGGCGGCATTGATCTGGTTGATAGGGACATTTTAAATGCTACCATTCTTTATCCCACCGGCGGAGAAGAAGCCATACGAACTGCCATTTCTATTCTTCAAAAGAAGCCCTTCAAAAGAGAAAACCGCCTGCAAATCACCATGATCGATTCGACCAATGTCAGGATCATGAAGTTGCAGAGCGAGAAACTGGTGGCGCAGCAGCAGGACATTGAGCGTCGGCAGGAAAAAATTGAAGAACAGCGCGCGATCTCTGAAAACCAGAGCATTGTCATTTACACCGTTTCCATCACGCTTGCATTAGCACTAATTTTCGGGGCCATTTCCTTTTATTCTTTACGCGAAAACCGGAAGATCAACAAGCGGCTGGAAGTGCAGAATCATGAAATATCAGATCAAAAAAATCAGATCGAGCAACTGGCGCAAAGTGCCGAAATTGAAAACGAGGCCAAGCTCAAATTCTTTACCAACATTTCACACGAATTCCGCACGCCGCTGACATTGATTTTAGCACCGATTGAGGATGTTCTGGCGAGCGAAAAAATCCGCGATCCGTTGATCAAACAGGAGCTTTCACTGATCAGGAAAAACACATTAAGACTGCTTCGGCTGGTGAGCCAGCTGATGGATTTCCGCAAACTGGGAAGTCACCGCATGCAGGTGCGCGCTGGCGAACATAACCTTGTAGCATTTGTTAAAGACATTATGGTGGCGTTCGAACGCATTGCCTCCAAGCGCAAGATTGATTTTCAACTGATCACTTCCGATCCCGAAGTGATGGTCTGGTTTGATGCCACGATGCTCGATAAGGTGGTTTTTAATTTGCTTTCCAATGCATTCAAGTTCACGCCGGATAAGGGAAGGGTTTATTTATATATCAAAACAATTGCTAACAATCAGGCGCAGATTACGGTGGAAGACAATGGAATAGGGATGACGGAATCGGAAGTAGCGCACGTTTTCGAGGTTTTTTACCAAGCCGAAAGCGGTTATAAAGCGCTCGGAACCGGACTCGGCCTGGCGCTTTCCAAAGAGTTGATCTCGCTGCACAAAGGAACCATTTCCGTCCGCAGCCAGCCGAATAAGGAAACAGCATTCACCATTGAACTGCCGCTGGGTAACAAGCATTTCCGGGAAGATGAATTACAAACCGGGCACGCGGAAGATTTTTTTATGGTTCAAAACTTTGAAATTCAGGAAGAAGATCCGGCTTCGAATAATGCTTCTGCTAAGGAGGTTTCCGTTCACGATCAATCTGTCCTGCTCATTGAAGACAACAATGATCTGGTCAGGCTTTTGGAACAAAAACTAAATGTCAACTACCAAATATTGGTGGCTAATGACGGTGAAGAAGGTTTGAGGCTGGCATTTGAGCACATTCCCGATCTGATCGTTTGCGACGTGACATTGCCCAAAAAGGATGGATTGGGCGTGAGTTCAATCCTTAAATCCGATTTCAGGACATCACACATTCCGGTGATTTTGCTAACCGCCAGGACCACCATCGAACAGCAGATCGAAGGCATTCAAACGGGCGTGGATGCGTACATTACCAAACCGTTCAACCTGCAATATGTGCAGGAAAGCATTAAGACTTTGCTGAAAAACCGGTCGATGCTTCGCGAGCACTATACAAGCGAGCTGCCCATTGAAACCTCGTCGGGCACGAATCCGAACAAACTGGACAAAAAATTTATCACGCAATTCACTGCATATATTGAGGAGCGTTACGATAATTCCGAGCTCAGCGTGGAGGACATTGGCAGAGACCTCGGCATGTCGCGCGTGCAGCTTTACAGGAAAGTGAAGGCGTTGCTGGGTATGAGCGTGAATGAATACATTCAGCAGGTAAGGCTCAACAAAGCCAAGTTCCTGCTGCGCCGCGACGATCTGACCATTGCTGACATTGCCTATAAGGTCGGATTTTCCTCCCCTACCTACTTTTCCACGGCCTTTAAGGGAAAATATAACCAAACGCCGATGGAATATAAGAAATCATAAAGAATGATACGAATTTTAAAGATCATGTATCAAAATTGAAACATCGCGCATGTATCAAATTTTAAATTCTTAGCTAATTCACTGGTTATCATCATTATAACCTTCTAAAATACCACTGTATCAAAGTTTAACTTTATTGAGATATTATTTAGTTATTCCGGGTAGCAAGTGGCGGTAGTTTTGACAAAAAATCAGAACTACCAATGAAAAACAGTAAGGTATTAGTTTGGTCGATCGTCGTTGCGCTTGGCGGATTTCTTTTCGGATTCGATACGGCCGTCATCTCGGGAGCGGAAAAAGCCATTCAGCATGTATGGGATCTCTCCGCGGTCGAGCACGGATTCACCGTTTCCATCGCGCTCATAGGAACGGTGCTCGGCGCCATGCTAGGCGGCATTCCGGCTGACAGACTGGGGAGAAAAACCACCTTATTCTGGATCGCCATCTTATATCTGGTTTCTCTCTCGGCTCGGCGCTTGCAACCGACTGGTATGTTTTCATATTCTTCCGCTTCCTGGGTGGCTTGGGCGTTGGCGCTTCTTCCGTCGCCGCCCCGATGTACATTTCCGAAATTTCTCCTGCCAAATCACGTGGGAAAATGGTTGGGCTGTTCCAGTTCAATGTCGTTTTCGGCATTCTCATCGCTTACTTCTCTAATTACTTCATGCAGGATATGGGCGACAATGCGTGGCGCTGGATGCTGGGCGTGCAGGCTTTGCCCTCGCTGATTTTCCTTCTGGCCATTCTTTACGTTCCGGAAAGTCCGCGCTGGCTGATCATGAAAAAGGGTGATGTGGCGCAGGCAAAAGAAATCCTGAACATTATCGATCCCCAAACCAGCGAAGAAACATTGTTTGCGATCATGAATGCAAACGAAGAAACCAAAGACAAACCTTCTGCCCGGCTGTTTTCTACCAAATACAAAACACCCGTAATGCTTGCCATTCTGTTCGCGGTTTTCAACCAGGTTTCAGGCATTAACGCCATCATTTATTACAGTCCACGCATTTTCGAAATGACAGGATTAGGTGCAAAAGCTGCGTTTTTGTCTTCTGCGGGAATTGGTTTCGTCAACTTCGCTTTCACACTTTTAGCCATCAACTTTATAGATCGTTTCGGCAGGCGCACATTGATGGCGATTGGCTCCGTGGGTGTCATTATCACACTTGGATTGGTTGCCAGGGCATTTTTTATTCAGGATTTTACGGGTGTTCCGGTTTTCCTGTTCGTTTACATTGCCTTTTTTGCCTTCTCACAGGGCGCTGTTATCTGGGTTTTCATATCTGAAATTTTCCCAAACGAAGTGCGTGCAAATGGTCAGGCACTGGGAAGCTTTACACACTGGTTTATGGCGGCCGTCATCGCCTTTTCTTTTCCTATCATTTCCGAATATCTGGGCGGCGGAATCACATTTTCCTTCTTTGCGATCATGATGATTTTGCAGCTCATTTTCGTGTGGCGCATCATGCCGGAAACCAAGGGAACCTCGCTGGAAAGAACAGATAAAACAATGATTCTACATTAATATCTCCACTTATATGACACCAACAATAACCGTTTTCGGAGAAATGCTTTGGGATATGCTGCCTTCTGGCAAGCAACCCGGCGGAGCGCCTATGAATGTGGCCATTCACCTGAAAAACTTTGGCTTGAATCCGGCATTTATCAGCCGCGTAGGCGACGACGACCTAGGGGCTGAACTCATGGATTACCTTAACAACCAGGATTTTAACACAGATTTTATCCAAACCGGCATAACACATCTTACCGGCATTGTAAAAGTTAACCTGACGGACAAAACCGAAGTCACCTACAAAATCGTGCAGCCTGTTGCCTGGGACTACATTATGTCGACGCCTGAAAACAAGCAACTGGTAAAGGATTCAGATGTGTTTGTCTACGGCACGCTTTCCGTTCGCAGTCAGCAATCGCGCGACACGCTTTTTGAATTGCTGAAAGATGCGAAACTGAAAGTGTTTGATGTCAACATTCGCCCTCCGCATCTGGACAGAGCCACCACCGAATATCTGCTGCAACAGGCCGACATTGTAAAAGTTAATGAGCACGAGCTGAACACCGTTTGCACATGGTTTGGCATCCAGCCCGAATTGGAAACGCAGATGAAATTTCTTTACGAACGCTTCAATCTGAAACTGGTTTGCGTTACGCTCGGTGCCGATGGCGCGGTTGTTCTTTCCAACGAAGGATTTCATTCGCAAGGAGGATATGCAGTGGAAGTGCAGGACACTATTGGCAGCGGCGATTCCTTTCTGGCGATGTTTCTGAAAGAATATATGTCCGGCTCTTCCATTCCGTCGGCTCTCAAAAAAGCCTGTGCCGTTGGCGCATTGGTTGCCTCCTATCCCGGCGCTACTCCCCGGATCTCTGAATCAGAACTTGATCATTTTCTTACCGTTAACCAATAACTCCATGAACAAAGGATTACTAATGATGGCATTTGCCATCCTATGCAGTATGCAGCTGGCATGGGCACAAAACAGGGTTTCGGTCTCCGGAACCGTGAAAGCAGCGGACGGCGAAATCCTTCCGGGCGTGAGTATCCTCGAAAAAGGAACCACCAACGGAGCCGTTACGGACGCCGCAGGAAAATACACGATTTCGGTAACTGCATCTGCGACATTGGTTTTTTCCTATGTCGGCATGATTGCAAAAGAACTGCCGGTTGGCAATCAATCTGTTGTGGACGCTACGCTGGAATACGACCAGAAAAGTCTGGACGAAGTGGTCGTGGTCGGTTACACGAGTTCTAAAAAGGAAGATCTTACCGGCGCGATTGCCATTGTGGACATGGCTCCGCTTAAAAACATCAGTTCAGGAAACCCGATGCAGGCGCTGCAAGGACGTGTTCCGGGACTTTACATTGAAAAAACAGGTTCGCCCAACGGAGCAAATTCCCGCATCCTGATCCGCGGAGCCAACACGCTCGGCAACACCGATCCGCTGTACATCATCGACGGCGTTCCCACCAAAAGACCGGAAGTTTTTCAGGGCCTGAACCCGAATTCCATTGAGTCTGTGCAGGTTTTGAAAGATGCCTCTGCTTCTTCTATTTACGGTTCAAGGGCTTCAAACGGGGTCATTATCGTCACGACCAAAAACGGAGCCAATGCCGACGGAAAGATCAGCATTGATTTTAATACGAGCATTTCGGCGCAATCGGAAAAATACGCGAGGTTCAAAATGCTCAATTCCGTGGATCGCGGACGCGCACTTTGGCAAGCTTCGGTAAATGACGGCGTAAATCCGGAAGATGGTTATGGCGCGCTTTACCAGTTTGATTGGAACAAAGACTTTAAAAACCCGGTCTTGAACGGCGTAACCGTTCAGCCGCTGGTTGGTGGCAATGCGAATATGCCCGCTGGCAACACGGATTGGCAAAAAGAGCTGTACAAAACCGGCATTGTAACCAACAATGAACTGACGATTTCGGGAGGAAATAAAACGTCTTCGCTGCAAATCAACCTGGGTTATTTCAAAAACACGGGAATGCTCAGATATACGGATTATGACAAACTGAGCGGCCGTATCAATGCATTGACCAGCGCGTTCAATGGCAAACTTAAAATCGGGGCCAATGTGCAGATCGCTTCCTCCAATGAAACCCTTGCTTCCACAGACATCGGCGGTGCCGCAACCACGGGCCTTGCCGTTACCCTTGCACCTACGATTCCCGTTTATGCCGAAGACGGCACCTGGGGCGGCGCAATTGGCTCAGGATATTCGGACCGGAACAATCCGCTGCACATGCAGGAAATTAACAAATGGGATAACACAAACCGTGTGACCTTGTTTGGAAACGTATTTGCTGAAATTGAACCGGTTAAGAACCTTTTCCTGCGTACAAGTCTGGGTATGGACAATGCGCGGTATTATTTCAAAAACATAGAGCAATCATTTGAAGAAGGCTCATTTGGACGGACCAATAATAGTCTGACCATTGATCAGAACCGCTATCTGAGCGCAACCTGGTCCAATACGATCCGCTACAATTTTGATCTGGGTGAGCATCATTTCAAATTGCTTGGCGGAATTGAAGCTATCAAAAATGACCTGAATTTTGAAACGGCACGTAAGGAAGGATTTGCGCAGCAGTCGGAAGATTATTTTGTATTGAATGCAGGAACCGGAAATGCCAACATTACCGGAACAGGATCGGGAAGCAGATTGCTTTCGCAGTTTGCAAGAGTCGATTACGGGTTTTCTGACCGCTATCTGGCGGCTGTAACGATCCGCCGCGACGGTTCGTCCCGGTTTGGAAAAGAGAATGCCTATGGAATTTTTCCGGCTGCGTCCGTCGGCTGGCGCATTGACCGTGAGGCATTTATGCAAAACCTGAAGTCAGTGAGCAACCTGAAACTTCGTGCCGGCGTGGGCCGCGTGGGAAATCAGGAAATTGGTGATCTGGCAAGATTTGGTTTATACGACACGCGTTACGGCTCCCGACGTTCTCAGTTTCCCGACGGCCATAACAGTTTCTTTGATCAGTTTTATAACATTGGAACGGCTTACGATTTGAATGGCGCCAATACCGGCAACCTTCCTTCCGGAATCGTTTCGATACAAGGCGCTAACCCGAATTTAAAATGGGAAACAACGGATGAAGCCAATTTCGGGGTCGATTTCGGGTTTTTCAACGGAAGCATTCAGGGATCGCTTGATTATTTTACCCGCAAAACCAGCGACATATTAATTACTCCGCCAATTGCATCCGCCGTGGGCGAAGGTCAGCTGAAAGTGGTGAACGGTGCGCAGAAATCCAATAACGGTTTCGAGTTTTCAGTCGGCTATTATGCCAAACCAAAAGGCGATTTTACGTACAACATTATGGCAGGCGTGAGCCGTTTCCGGGACAAAATCACTGTATTGCCGGAAGAAGTTCGTGCAGCTTACGCGGGCAATGTTACGCAGACGATTTTAGGACATTCGCAGTTTGATTTGTTTGGTTATAAAACCGATGGACTGTTCCAAAATCAGCAGGAAGTCGATGCTGCTCCGACGCAGGTGGGCGCAGGTCTGGGCCGTATTCGTTATGTGGACACCAACGGTGATGGCCGGATTGATGATCTGGACCGCGTATTTTTTGGAACGACCTTGCCCGCATTCGAATACAACCTGAAAGTGGAGGCATTTTATAAAAACTTTGACCTGTCCATATTCGGCTCAGGCGTTGCAGGCCGCGCAGGTTTTGATGCGTACACATTCTATAACAACTTCATAAGAGGTCGTGAAAACTCCGGCCCGGGTGTGTTCGATGCCTGGACGCCGCAAAATACCGGCTCAAAAATTCCTGCGCTATCACTTTCCGACGCCAACAATGAAACCCGCGCTTCCGATTATTTCAATGTGAATACTTCCTATTTCAAGTTAAGGAATGTGCAGCTGGGTTATGCCATTGATTCCAAAGCCATTGAAAAAATCAAACTGCAAAGGCTGCGCGTGTATGTAATGGCTGAAAACCTGTTTTTGATCAAATCAAAGCAGTTTGCGGGTCCGGACCCAGAGCGCGTGGATGTGAACGCCATCCCGATTCCAAGGACGATTACAGTTGGCTTAAATCTTTCATTCTAACTTTTGACAGAACTCCAATGAGAACCAAAATCATATACGGCCTTTTACTGGCAGGCGGCTTACTTACCGCCACATCCTGCAAAGATTACCTCGATTACGAACCGAAAGGACTTTTATCCTCAGATGCCGTAAAATCCGCTTCCAATGCAGAAGCCCTGGCCACTGCGGCCTATGCAGCGATTGGCAACGATGAAATGATCGGGCCGATGACGAGCATGTGGGTGTACGGCAGCGTGCGTTCCGATGATGCCTACAAAGGCGGCGGCGGGGTTTCCGATGTTGCGGAAATCGATTTTTACGAGCATTATAATCTGACGCGCCCTGATCTGGGTTCCATGCATCCATTTACATGGGAGAATTTTTACAAGGCAATCAGTCGCGCCAATGCTGCGCTTGCCAGTATGAATGCGCTGAGCGATGCGGAGTTTCCCTTAAAGCAAACGCGGATAGCCGAAATGCGTTTTTTGCGTGCGCATTCTCATTTTATGCTAAAAATGCTTTTCAAGAATATTCCCTACATCACCGAAAACCTGACCAGCGAGGAAATCCTGAAAACGTCCAATGTGGAATTTACCAATGATCAGCTTTGGGATAAAATCGGAGAAGATTTCCAGTTCGCGGTAGACAATCTGCCGGCCAAACAAACGCAGATCGGAAGGGCCAGCAAAATCGCAGCGGCGGCCTATCTTGCCAAATTGCGCTTGTATCAGGCTTACGAGCAGGATGATACGCATAAAGTTACGAGCATTAACAAAACCCGTTTGCAGCAAGTGGTGACGCTTACGCAGCAGGTGATCGCTTCGGGACAATACAGTTTGCAGCCGGATTTTGCCGAGAATTTTATCGCTGAAACAGAGAACGGCCCGGAATCGATTTTTGCCATTCAATATTCCATCAATGACGGAACGGCCGTCGGCCGACTGAGTTATGTAACCGGCTTAAATTATCCGCACGGCGCGCCGCAATACGGCTGCTGCGGTTTTCACCAGCCGAGCCAGAGCCTTGCCAATGCATACAAAACAGGAGCCGACGGCTTGCCGCTTTTTGAAACGTACAATGATAAAAATGTTGATTTCAAAACCGAAACCGTCGATCCGCGCGTAGATCACACCATTGGAATTGACGGACATCCATACAAATACGACGCGACCAAACCATTCAGCAACAGCTGGATACGTGACCCGGGAGTTTATGGATTTTTCCATACCATGAAAGAGCAGCAACTGGCCACAAGTGCTTCTTATCATAAAGAAGGCCCGTTTATCGGTTCATCCAAAAACATTGATGTGCTGCGTTACGACGACGTTTTGCTCATGCAGGCAGAAGCTTACATCGAACTCGGACAACAGGCTCTGGCGCTTCCGCTGATCAATCAGATCCGGAAACGCGCGGCCAACAGCACTGGCAGGTTGAAAAAGACAGACGGCACATTTGCTTCCAAATACAATGTCAAAGAATATTCGGCAACGGGCTGGACGCAGGAGTATGCGCGCAAAGCATTGCAATGGGAACGCCGGCTGGAATTTGCAACGGAAAGTCCGCGCTTTTTCGACCTGGTTCGCTGGGGAATCGCTGAAAAGACGCTGAATGCGTATATTGAAAAGGAAAAAATGAGAAGACCATTTCTGGCAACCGCCAAATTCACGGCCGGCCGGGACGAGTATCTTCCCATTCCGCAACGTGAGATTAGTTTCACAAAAGGCTTATACAAGCAGAACCCGGGATTTTAAGGGAGCAGTCGGCTATCGGCTTTCAGCTTTCGGCCATCGGCTGGTCGATCAACGGAATTGAAAGCCGACGGCCGACCGCCGACTGCCAAAACAACAAACACCTACTTATATGAAAAAAATCATTATTGCATTACTCCTTCTTTGTGCCATAACCGGCTCGACTGCTTTTGCTCAGGAGTTTAAAGAAAAATACCGTCCGCAGTTTCACTTTACGCCCAAAGCCAACTGGATGAATGATCCGAATGGCATGGTGTATCACAATGGGATTTACCATCTTTTTTATCAATACTACCCTAATGACAAAGTCTGGGGGCCGATGCACTGGGGACATGCTACGAGCAAGGATATGATCGCGTGGAAAGAGCAGCCGATCGCTTTGTATCCGGATAGTCTGGGTTATATCTTTTCAGGAAGCGCGGTTGTTGATAAAAATAATACGGCAGGATTTGGCAAAGACGCATTGGTTGCCATTTTCACGCATCATGACCCGGTTCAGGAAAAGCAGCAAACCGGCAAACACGAAACGCAGAGCATTGCGTACAGTTTGGACGACGGTAAAACGTGGACGAAATACAAGGGAAATCCGGTGATCCAGAATCCGGGTGTAACGGATTTTCGGGACCCGAAAGTGCGGTGGTTTGAGCCTCAGAAAAAATGGGTGCTGACTTTGGCAACCAAGGACCGCATTACGTTTTATTCTTCTCCTGATCTGAAATCCTGGACGTGTGAAAGTGAATTTGGTGCGAATGAAGGCGGCCACGGTGGCGTGTGGGAATGCCCTGATCTTTTTCCGATCAAACACGAAGGAAAAGACATTTGGGTGCTGATCGTGAACATTAACCCGGGAGGGCCAAACAAGGGTCTCTGCAGGACAATATTTCCTCGGAGATTTTGATGGTAAAACATTCACTTCCAATTCCAAAGAAACCAAATGGCTGGATTTCGGAACAGATAATTACGCGGCTGTAACATTTGCGAACACAGGCAACCGCAACATTCTGATGGGCTGGATGAGCAACTGGCAATATGCGAATCAGGTCCCGACAGATCCGTGGAGAAGTGCAAATACAATCGCTCGTGAATTGGGTTTAAAAACAGTTGGAAAAGAAACTTACCTGACGTCAGTTCCGGTAAAAGAACTGGATGTTTTGAACACTACAACATTTTCAATGAGGAATGTAAAGGTGAAAGATCATCTGGATCTGACGGATAAGGCAAAGAATAAAACCGGATTGTTTCGCCTGGATTTAACAACCAAAAACACAGCGGATTTTTCGATTGTGCTTGCGAATGAAGCTGGTAACGAACTGATCGTCGGTTATGACAAAGCAAAAAATCAATTTTACATTGATCGGTCAAAATCCGGTGCCATTGACTTTGAAAAAGGTTTTGGAGAGAAACACATTGCACCCAGGTTTGCAACGGGAAGCGATATTCCATTAACATTAATTGCAGATGTCGCTTCTGTGGAGCTTTTTGCAGATAACGGACTTACCGTAATGACGGATATTTTCTTTCCTGAAACCCCGATGTCCAAAGTGTCCATTAAATCCGTTTCGGGGATTAGTATTGATAATTTGAAATACACGGTTTTGAAACCTTCGATTGAATAAAGTAGGTTTTCCATCTGACCACTTTTAAGAGGTGACTAGCTCCCTGCCGATTTTGCCGGTAGGATCATATTTCAAAGCGCATTTTATCTAAAAGCACATGACCAAACAATGTTTCACCTTTCTTCTCGCAGCTTCGTTGGCCGTAGGATCCGCTTGGGCACAGGTGGAAAAGTCTGCTGTCAAGGACGACTTTAAGCCATCGGAACTTAATCAGCCCGGCCAGGACTATCCTCAGGTGAATTCACAGGGATATGTCAGGTTCCGTATCAAGGCACCGCTGGCAGATAGCGTAAGGGTAAGCCTTGGACTGGGCGGAAGGGGTGGCACCAAACTCACTAAGGATCCGGAAGGTTTTTTTACCGGAACCACCGAAGGCCCCATGGACGAAGGCTTTCACTATTACCACCTTAATGTGGATGGAGGGACCTTTAATGATCCGGGCACACTGAACTATTACGGCTCGGTTCGATGGGAAAGCGGCATTGAAATCCCGGCTCACGATCAGGACTTTTATCAGGTGAAGAATGTACCTCATGGCCATGTGCAACAAATATTATTCCCATCTAAAAGCACAGGCACTTCCCGTCGTGCATTTGTTTATACCCCTCCCGGATATGAAAAGGGAAACAAACGCTACCCGGTACTGTATCTCCAGCACGGATGGGGAGAAGACGAAACCGCATGGAGCAATCAGGGCCGTGCAAACCTGATTATGGATAACCTGATTGCAGACGGCAAAATCGAGCCTTTCATCATCGTGATGACCTACGGAATGACCAATGAAGTAAAATGGGGAAAGATAAAAGAATTTAAGATCGACCCTTTTCAAACCGTACTGGTTGACGAGCTAATCCCGTATGTAGACGCTACTTACAAGACATTAGACAGCCGCGACAAACGCGCCATGGCAGGCCTTTCAATGGGCGGAATGGAAACTAGGATGATTACGGTGAACAAGCCAGACGTTTTCGGGTACTATGCGCTACTCAGCGGAGGTCTTTATTCACCGGAAGATCTAAAAGACAAAACCAAGCCTAAGCTTGTTTTCCTCAGTGCAGGTAGTAAAGAGAAACCCGACGGCGTAAGGAACGCGGAGACTGAGCTTAAAACGGCCGGATATAATGCGGTTTCGTACGTTTCCGAGGGAACAGCACATGAATTTCTTACATGGCGCCGCAGCCTGTATCAGATGGCACCGCTTTTATTTAAATAAAACCAGCCTTGGTGTTTGGGTGGTTGATAAACGGTTGAAATTTCGCTAAAAGCTTAGTTTCAACCGTTTATTTGTTAAATATTACTGTGGATTTTGCTTAATACTACAAAGGATCAGTTACCCGGAAAATAAGTCTCTTTCAAATAATCGCGCAGCGAACTTGGCTTGCGGCCCAGTAAATGTTCGACCGTATTGTGCGTCCCTCCCAGCATGCCGTTTTTGGCGGCCTGGCCCCATTGGGCGATGAAGTTGGCAACGATCTCCGGGAGGCCGGCGGCTACTTTCTGTGAAACAAAAGTTTCAGGCTCAACGCTTTTGTAAGTAATGGTCCGTCCCGATAACTCGGAGAGTTCGCGGGCAATGTCGTGAAACGAATAGGCTTCACTTCCGGCCAATGTATATTCCTGATTATCATGCCCTTCGCTGGTCAGCAGCGCCGCTGTGGCTTCTGCCAATTCGTTCCGCGTCACGAATGCAATCTCCCCATCTCCGGCCGAAAAAAGGATTTCTGACTCCGGTAACTCGCTTCCGATCATGTACGAAAGACCTTCAAAATAGAAGCCGTTTTTGATAATGGTGTATGTCAGCCCGGACGCTTTGAGATAGGCTTCCGTTGCCAGATCGCTTTCTGTAACTTCCACCATATTGAATTCTGCACTGCGCTGAATACTTGTATAAAAGAGGTGTTTCACTCCCGCCCCCTTCGCAGCGTCGATCACATTCCGGTGCTGAAGCAGCCGATCTGTAAATGCCACCGCGGAAACCAGCAGCACTTTATCAATGCCCTGAAATGCTTTCACCAGCGCAGGATAATCAAGATAATCGCCCTGCCTGACATCCACACCCCGCTCTGCAAGGTCGGTGGCTTTGCTGATATCACGCACCAGCGCGGCAATTTCTGTGGGCGGAGTCGTATTAAGTAAGAAATCGATGGTTTGGTGTCCTAGCCCGCCGGTGGCTCCTGTTATTAAGATCATGATGAAAAGAAATAAAAATCCGTGTATATTTACTTGCAAATTGCAAGTGTAAAGGTAAGCTATTTTACTTGCAATTTGCAAGTAAAATATAAAATCAGTTGTATGAAAGAAATAAAACAGCGATCCACCTGCCCAATCAGCACATCACTCGATGTGCTTGGGGACAGATGGACTCTGCTCATTCTCAGGGATATGGTGTTTGCGGGGAAATCTACTTACGGAGAATTTCTGATGTCAGGAGAAAAAATAGCGACCAACGTCCTGGCCGACCGACTGGCTGTCCTGGAATCACAAGGCATCTTGACGAAGGATGTGGCTGCTGATAAAAAATCAAAATTCACTTACCGCATGACGGAAAAAGGCGTCGATACCCTGCCGATCATTGTAGAGCTCATTCTCTGGGGAGCCAAACATTGCCAGACCGTCATTGACCCGGGCCTCTTGGAAGAAATCCGGGCCGATAAGGACGCAGCCATCGAAAAATACCAGCAGCGCGTACGCGAAAGCGAGTAAAATCCGTTTAGTCTCTCGCTATAAGCACCTTATGCGTGCTTAAGGTTCCATCCAGGTGTGTTATGGTCATGGTGTAAATGCCCTCACTCAGCTTCGAAACGTCGATTCCATCATTAAAGTGGTTTTTCATTTCATACACTTTGACACCGGATACTGCGTGTAATGTTACCTGCTTCACCTTTTCATCATCGGTGATCCGGATCACATTGCCCGCTGGATTTGGATAAACAGTGAGCGTAGCGGTCTTGTCAAAAAGAACATTCACAATTTTACTCAACGAGAAGGTTTTGTCGTTATCGATCATTTTGAGGCGATAAAAATTCTGGCCTTTTACAGGATTCGCGTGTTCGAACGTATAATTTGCCTGAACGCTGCTTTCGCCCTTTGCTACTACGGCCCCGATTACATTCCAGTTTTTCCCGTTGGTGCTATGCTGAATATCAAAACGATCTGCATTGGTTTCCTCGGCTGTGGCCCATTGTAGTGCCACATGATTTTCTTCTATGCCACCTTCAAAAGTCATTAATGTAACCGGAAGCGCGCCTGAAAATGGTATAAAGTAATCTTCAACTTCTCCGTCAGTAGCGAAGCCAGCTACACTGGCGGTTATTAACGAATTCGTGCTAAGCCGAAACCTGGCGTAAGTCCCCTTCGTGCCTGCGGGGCCAGTGAGCGTCGAAGACGGCCACACCAGCGTAGCTTCTGTTCCCGATGCCGCCAATGTTGTGCATACGCCTTCCTCTGACTCAAAATTGCCGTTATTGTTCCAGTCGATCCAGCCACATAAGTTAGCGGTAGCCCCTGTCGTGTTACGGGCCGAAACTTTCACCGTATAATTTGTAAATGTTGTGCTTACGGCGGGTGAAATCGTCGGGAATTCGGAAATACCGTCCTCGTCGTTCTGGCCTCCGGAGTTGTCACCTCCGGCTAATGCATCCGGTGCACCATTTGCGTCAACATCAATTGTGCTTCCCAATGTAAGCCCGGGATTTACTTCATGAAATGCCCCACCGGTTGCTGATAATGTGCCATAAGAATCGGGTGCATCACCATAATCATATGCGGAATTTACAAACTCCACATGCACGGTCTGACCTGCGAACACTCTGATGGATGCACTGTTCGTTTGAAGACTCTTAACCACGGGGACGGAACCACCAGCTGAATTGATGCCCGTAAGTTTCCAGTTACCGGGATTCTCAGTCACGTTGTAAAGGCCCGGGGGAACATTCACAATGATACTGTTGCCACTGCCAGACGCCCGCACTTTGTGGCTGTTCATCCAGCTGCCGTCTTCCCTGCGCTGGACGATTTGTCCGCGAGAGGTTGCGGGCGCATCGTCTTCTGCATTTAATGTCATAATGGGTGTATCGCCGTCGGATCCAGCCGATATACCTGATCGGTTACGTCCCTCTCCTACACCGCTGCTGTTGGGTGCTTCAACAAATACATCGTTTTCCAGATAATAGCATCTGTCCCTGGTCACACCCCAAACTTTACCATCGGCTGCGACTGTAATATCCCTGAATCCCTGAGCAGGAAACGATTTTTGGATTGTAGCAGTCGTTCCTTCGATTGTGACAAGCAATACTGCCGCCAATTGTTCGCTAAGCACATATATGTCGCCATTTAGACCTACGTCCAGGCGCTGACCGCAAATATTTGGATAAGAAGTCAGATTTTCTAATCCTGAATAATTTGCCAGTGTGTTGCATCCACCAGCATTCCTGACTAATACATACAAACCACCACCACCAGCTGCGGGAGCTCCGACGTCCACAGCATTTGCTCCTTGTGATAACAGTTGAAATTGGTTGTTCCTCCAGCCGAATAAATTACCATCTGTATTCACAAGGACGGCCTGGCCGCTCACCGTGGCATCTATTCTTGTTCCCATGCCATTCACCTGCACCCACCCTGTGTTACCAGGATTCCTGTAATAAACGTTTCCATTGCCTTGTTCTACATCTGGCGCACCAATGGCCCAGATCGTATTCTCCCCTCCCATGCCAAGATCCTGAATGGATATAAATGCCGGATCATCATTCAATATGATGTTTTGGCTGACCGGGAGGTTACCCGTGAAAGAGAAATCTGCACCCGGAGAAATTGGCGACACTGCTTTTTTAGAAATCACGATTGTTCCCTGAGCACGAGCGAAGGAATTAATGCAGACAAAAACCAATAGCAGGATTAGTCTTTTGCTCAGTGATAATACCAAGTCATTGAAGTATAAAGTTTTCATATCGAGTAAATAAGGTTGGCTTCAACACAAATTTACCGCGTCAAAAACTAGCGTGGTATAGCTAATAATTGCTATACCCAATGCTGCTGCTCCTGCCAGGACAAATGCCCACCAACTGGTTAGCATTCACACACAAGCTGGATATTTTGAAAACGAAGGATGCCAACGCCAAACATTGAAACTTACAATTTTTTCAATCCGATTGATCCAGAATCCTTTGGTAAGCGTACCTCAGTGAAAAGTAGATGATTTCTTCTGCATAATGGACCGGACCGTTTTGCAACCAATCGATTCCATTAGATGAGTATTCGCATTGCCGTGTTTTCAGGGATATTTTTTCTGATCCTTTTTCTGAGTGCAGAGATTTTGCTCAGAATTGGACTCACCTTTTACGGCTATCCATTCCTGCGGCCGGGCGATTATCTGTATTCTGGCTTTTATCCGAACCTGGAAGAAGTCAAGAAAAACGACATTCGGAATGACGACGATATTCAGGACGTGCTGATTTTGGGCGGCTCAGTAATCAGCAAGCCATGGTCGAACATGGGTTACCGGCTTGATACTATTTTACAAAAGAAATACGGTCAGGGAAAGAAATTTGCTTTTTACAACATTGCAGCGGCCGGGCATACTTCTCTCGACAATCTCATCAAATACAGGTTACTCAAAGACGAGCGGTTTGATCTGGTCATCTATTATGAGGCCATCAACGAAAACCGCGCTAACAGCATCCCTAAGGAAGATTTTCGCGCAGATTACTCGCATATGAAGTGGTATAGCGACCTCTATATGCTGCAAGCCCATCCCGAAATGAATGTAACGGTCATTCCCTTCATCATGGATATGGCCTTCAAAGCGCTTAAAGACCGGGTCACGAAAAAGAAATATATCAGCATGGATAATGTGGATCAGGTGTACTCGGTTCTCGGCTCGGACATTAAAACTGCGGCTTCATATAAGCAGAATTTATCCGATATCGCAGATCTTGCGGCGGCAAGAGGCGATCAAATGCTGTTTACAACTTACGCATCTTATTTCCCGGACAGCGTCCAGCTTACCGGCGAGCAAAGTGATATGAAGTATTTTGCTGGCTGCATATATGCATCGCCGGTCAATATTTGGGGCAAAGCGGACAATGTTAAAAAAGGCATTGCGGCGCATAATCAGATCATGAAAGAGCTGATGGCGAGCAGGAAGCTGCCTTACCTGGACATGGAAGCGATTATGCCCAAAAAAGGCTCGCTTTTTTGCGATGTTTGTCATGTGAGTGAGCCTGGCGCAACGCTGTTTGCCGAAAATATGGCCTCCTATATTGTTACAAATCACCTCCTTGAAGATCGTCAGCGACAGCTCAGCAGCAAGCCTTAGTCCTGATTAATTGAAATATCAGAAGCCGAAACGGAAAATATTTCCATCATTTTACTCCGGCCTTTCAGCAGATTTTCTCCAACAGATCGTATCTCGTATGTGGCTGGAAGATGTAGTATTTTGGCAAGGTCTTCCGATATCAGCAGGTCCGCACCGAAATCGTTGCAAAGTCCCTGAATCCTTGCGGAAGTGTTAAGCACGTCCCCTGTAAAAATGATTTCCTTTTTGAGCGATCCAATTTCGCCGGCAGTCACTGTGCCACAATGCAGCCCGGCCTTAAAAGCTGGTAAAATACCGAAATTTGCATTGTATTTCTCCGCCTTACCCGCCAATGTCTTTTTCATTGCGAAAAAGCATTCAATGCAGTTATTATTTGTCAACCCGCCTTTCAGTTTCCAGCTGATGATCATTTCATCACCGGCGTATTGATAAATGGCGCCCTCGTAATCAATAACCGCCTCCGACAGGTCAAAAAAGTATTCTTTTAACATTTCAAAGTATCTGACATGCCCAAGTTTTTCCGCGATTGTAGTGGACGACTTCATATCCAGAAACATGAATATTCGCTCTTCCTCGACCGGATGATGATATTTCCCCAAGAAGAAATTATGCAATGTGCCCGGCCCGATACTCTGGCTGAATTCGGCATAAAATTGTGTGATCAGGATTATCGAAGCAATGTAAAGCGTCAGACCGACCGCAGCGTAGTCCGTGAAAAAAGCGAAGGCTGGCGAAGCGAAGTTTTCAAAAGTGTGCTCACCAGGCGAATTCAGCGCATTCATAAACAACGTGAGCGCCAGAAAAAGGATCACAATGATCAGGTAAAGAAGCGATTTGAAAACAATTTTCCTGGCAAAGCTCTTTTTTATAAACCACTTACTAAAATAACCGATTTCCATAATCCCGGTAATCAGGCCCATCATCAGTCCAGCGGCGGGCAGGGCGATCAGGTTTGCTGCAAATTTGTACTGATTGCCAGTCGAAGGATAATGGTCCAGATCGCCTAGAACTCCCCTTTCCAGCATGCAATAAATCACGCTGAAAATAAACCACAATGCGCCAAAGGGAATAACACGCGCAATATTTCTCTTGGTTTTCGGTGACAGCATGAATTGAGGGTTGTGGTCGGGTTTGAAATTAAACCTAAATTTTCAAAACGAGCCTTATTCATAGGAAAATGTTAATGGTTTACGACCCGCCGTGGGCATTTGCTTCCTGAAGTAAAAGCAAGGGTTCCAACTATGACGAAGAGCTGCGATTTACCGGAACGGCCATCATTAAAAGCAAGCTTGGCGTAGAAGACGATAGAGTTTCAGGACTTCTCAAATCCTCCGACGGATCTGCATTTTGGAGTTCCGCAGATGATCGTTATGATCAAAAAATTCCGGTTACCCTGCATAGAAAACAATATCCGAACCCGATCCGATAAGCAAGCTGGCAAATCGGATTTAGAAGTAGCCAAAATGAAAAATCGTTGTCAAAACCATCCGTGTTTAGGCTAAGACAAACCGAGATTCGGCTAAATTTTCCGAAGTAATCATCCTCATTTTTGCAGTCAAACAAAATGAAGATTATGAAAGCTGTAAGAATAAGCGAGTTTGGCGGTCCGGATGTCATGAAAATAGAGGATATTGAGGTTCCTGTTCCGGCATCTGATGAAATTCTGGTGAAAGTGTACGCTAGCGGTGTCAACCCTGTCGACTGGGCAATCCGGAAGGGCGACAATGAAAGTTTGAGATCATTTTTAACCTTACCCTTGACCCTCGGCTGGGATGCGGCAGGACTCGTTGAAGCGACCGGAAGTGATGTAACCAGCCTGAAAGCGGGAGATGCTGTTTATGGTGTGCCGAACTTTCCTGGCGATGGGAGTTACGCTGAATACTGTGTCGCAAAAGCAACGCAATTTGCACTAAAACCAAAGCGCCTCAGCTTTAATGAAGCCGCAGGTGTTCCCTTGGCAGCACTTACTGCCTGGACAGGGTTGTTTGCGCACGGAAAACTAATGCCCGGCCAACGCATTTTCATTCAGGGCGCCTCAGGTGGCGTTGGAGGTTTCGCAGTGCAGTTTGCCAAAGCAAAAGGGGCCTTTGTAATCGGAACGGCTTCGACAGACAACTTAGCGTATGTTAAGGAGCTCGGTGCCGATGAGGTCATCGATTATACAACCCAGAACTTTCTGGAACTGGTGCGTGACATCGATTTAGTTCTGGAGGCTTCCCCGACCCGGTACCAATGATGAGCGGATTAGGGCATTGGGCATATTAAAAGAAGGAGGAACATTTGTTAGCGTGAATACAGATTTCCCCTTCAATGATCAATTATTGGAAACCGCAGCTGTTAAGAAAATAACTGCAGAACTTTCCGCTAATCAGCCCCGTCAGCAATGGCTGTCTGAAATTGCGCAGTTAATTGATGAAGGCAGCGTGAAGGTTACGATCAGCAAAGTATTTCCTTTGCACGAAGTGGCCAAAGCACACCTTGAAAGCGAAACCTGGCATGTAAGAGGCAGACTGATACTGGAAGTAAAGAAGGATTTTTAACCAGGATACGGCTTGTAGCACGATAATGGCTTTAAATTTAACCACTTAGACGAGATCGGGACACAGAGAATTGTCCCGATTAATCTTAACTTTATGAAAATCATATTAAATACCATAACTAAACTAAGAAGAACTGATGATGAAAAATTTATTCAAATTCTTACCGCTACTGCTATTACTGAGTGTATTCTCGGCTTGTGAAGATCACAATATTCCAAGCGATGTCATTGAGCAAAAAGGATTGCTTTTAAGCCCTGAGCAGGAGTTCCCAGTAAAAGAAAGCGGGGCTTATGGTTGGGCTGATGTATCGTATAACAAAACCACCAAGATTTTAAGTTATACGATCAACTGGTATAATCTGTCTGGTGTACCCACGGGAGCACACATGCATGGGACGGCGTTGCGGGGCGCTAATGCAGGCATTAAACACGATTTCTTTGGATCAATTCCCAAAACACCAACAGGCACTTACTCTGGCAGTGTGCTGGTCGACGGAACTGCTATTAATGAAACGGACTTGTTGAATGGGCTCTATTATTTCAATTTCCATACAGCTCTTAATCCGGGAGGCGAGATCAGAGGCCAGATAGAATTTTATAATCAGCCGCATATTATCAGCAAAAAGGGCTTGTCCATTGATGGAATGCAGGAAGTGCCTACCAAAACTACGCAGGCAATCGGTACAGCAGATGTCTCTTACAATAAGAACACAAAAGTGCTCAGCTATTATATAACCTGGAAAAACCTGACCAGTATCCCAACCGGAGCGCACATTCACGGAACGGCTGCCAGAGGCTTCAATGCTCCCATTAAGCATGACTTCTTCGATTTAATTCCAAAGAAACTTGCGGGGGCATACTCTGGTTCGGTTTTGGTTGATGGAGCCAACATTAATGAAACTGACTTACTGAATGGCCAGTATTATTTCAACATCCATAACATCATTTATCCAAGTGGAGAAATCCGTGGACAAATTGAATTCTAAAACCGATTATTTTGAAATAAAATGATTTGTTGAGGACACTGTAAAAGAACATTCATATTGTTTAAGAACTCGGCCGTCTCATTTAATTTGAGACGGCCAAGTTACTTTTTTGACCAACCTTAATGCTTTATAAATTTGTTTTGTAATGACCGGCCGTCTATCGTTTTTATCAACAAGACATATACACCACTCGGCAGATCACTTACTGAAATTCCATCCGCGGAATATTTTCCAAAACTCCTAACGGCAACACCCGAGGCGTTATAAATCGTTAGTCCTTTTATATCACTGGTATGTTTCAGATTAAGGAACAACCTGTTTGCGACCGGATTGGGATATATAAAGGCAATTAAGCTTTCGTGCTCAAAAACAACAGCACGAATGTTACTATATGCAAATGTTCCGTCCTAGTCAATCATTTTCAGGCGATAGAGATTTTCTGCTGCATGCGGATTCAAGTCCAGAAACTCATATGCTTTGTTCAAAGAGCTGTTTATTGATGCGCTAACCGTTCCAATTGTTTTCCACTTTTTCGCATCCGCTGTTCTTTCTATTTCATAGTGACTACTGTTTGTTTCCTGTGAAGTCGCCCACGACAGTTTTACCAACGTTTCTTCCTTCATTGCTTTAAAACTGATCAATGTAACAGGCAATGGATCATTTATGACTTTCAGTTTGACCGTTCCATTCACCTTATCATAAGTGGTTTCCCAGATTTTGGGCGCGATTGAGGGAAGATTTAATGTTGTAAATATGCCGGTAAGACTTTCGGCATCAATCATGGTAAATTCATTTCCCAAAACAGGTGCGAAACCGTTGATAAGCGTCACATTGAACGTGCCTGATACGACAATGCTGCCCGCTACATTTATCTGATCGTAACCTGTGGCCGCGGCCATTCCGCCGATTTCCATATCAAGCGTGCCGCTATTTGTAAGATCACCATTGAAGGAAATTTTGCCCGCAGAATTTCCCGGAGCTATCGTTCCCGCGTTATCAAAGTTACCATTGACGATCGTGCCGTTGCCTTTGAGTGTGCCAGCGTTCGAAAACAAATCCGTAATAGTTAATCCACCTGAGGCCAGATCAATGGTCCCGTTGTTATTCAGATCTTCCACTTTTGCATAAAAGTCAGCCGGAACAATGATAGTCTGATTGGCTGAAACGGTAGCGACCGCACCCAAAGCATCAGGATAATTTGTTGCATTGATCCAGATATTATTGTCGGGAGAGGACTCCCAGCTTGAAGCCTCATCCCAGTTTGCGCTGTTTAATGTTGCTCGATAATAATCTGATGGAGAACTTTCAGGAGTTTTGGTGTTAAAATCGATTTCATTGCCATAAGAAGTCCCCACAGAGTTGGTGGCGTAAGCTCTTACGTAGATGCGCGAACCTTGCGGCAGGCCGGTAATTACTTTGGTAAAATTGCCTGTGCCTGCGTCGATTTGCACTTTATTGGACGAAGTTGTAGGATTAGGCGATGTGCTCCATACTATGCCGCGGTCGCTGACAGGCGCGTTGCCGTCGGCTGTAACTGCGCCACCAAGCCGGGCCGATGTCTGCGTAATTTCTTCGGCAGTGGCTGTCGTAACGGTGGGCGCCGTCAACGTCACACCAGTTGTAAATCGCAATGCAGCATTGCTGCTGATGCCTGTGAAGATGCGGCCGTCCGGATCCACAAGATGCAGCCTTGTCGATTGTAATGTAATAACCCGTTGCACCATCCAGATCCGAGGTGGGATCAATGGTGATATTGTTGGTTCCGTTGCCTGTTACCTGCGAGCTGTTGGCTGCAATGGTCGCGACGATGTTATTGTTATCAAAGCGCCGTATCAGAATGTTTTTGTTTGCCGCTCCGCTCACCGGACGGCTGAATGTAAGTGAAATATTTCCGCTCGCAGATACGCCCGTTGCCTGATTTGCAGGATTGGTAGCTGTGATCAAAGGCGGCGCGTCGTTCTGACGAAAGAAATAGTTTTGCTTCGCAGCCGTGTAGTTGGTTACGAAAACATCCACATCCTTATCATTGTCCCAGTCTGCCACGAAAGCCTTTTTCGCATTATTATAAAATGCGCCCGCATTAGGAAGCGAATTGAAAGGGTTGCCCGCGCCCGTCACCTGAGTAAAAACGCCGCTCCCATTATTGCGCCAGAAAACCAGTGTGGTAGACCCATCTGAGGTGTGCAGGTCTATATCCCCGTCAGAATCAAAATCCCCGGAAAGGATCTGATTGTTCGTTGCGATCGCCATTCCGTTGAAAGGGTTGGCTGAGCCCGTTTGCAGCGAATAAACGCCATTGTCGTTGCGATAGTAATCTCTGACGGTCTCATTTCCTTTCAAAGTATTTAAAATGTCAATATCCCCGTCGTTATCCCAATCCGCAACATAAGCGTATTGTGCGGAGGAAAATGCCGCTTTTCCTGCCAAGGTGTTAAATGGATTTTCGGCCCCGGTTGTTTTTGTAAATGCACCGCTGCCATTATTTCTCCAAAATTCATTTTCCAGCTGGTTACCCGGATAGTTGTGCAGATCTACATCACCATCATTGTCAAAGTCGCCAAAGATGAGCTGGTTATCGCCACTAACATTCACATTCGCGAACGGGCTTGATCCGCCGCTTAGCAGCTTATATTTTCCATTGTCGTTGCGATAGAAAAAGTTTTTCTCACTTTTTTGTGGTCACGCATCGGCACGTAAATATCAACATCCCCGTCGTTATCCCAATCTGCAACGAATGCCTTGCTAGCAGCGTACAAACTGCATTTTCAACAACTTTTTCAAACGGATCTGCTGCACCGGTCACCTTCGTGAAAGAACCGGATCCGTTGTTTTGCCAAAAATCGTTTGTGGTTAATGTGCCGCCCCAGGAGTGGATATCGATGTCGCCGTCAGCGTCGAAATCTCCATAGATCAATTGGTCATCCGTGAAAATGGGTATGCCAGTGAATGGGCTGTCGGAGCCAGTTAGTATCGAAAACAGAGGCACCGAACCGATTTCAAAGTTACCGCTGGCCAGCTGGCAAACAGAAATTGTAGTGCAGGCGGCAAAAAAGAATTTGATAGAAGTTTTTTTCATGTATTTTTTTCCGAAATCTATGTTTCCTTTTTTCGAAAAATCGTAACATGATAATATTTATTATTAATTGAAAAATCCGTTGAAAGGAAATGCGTCAACGGACTAAAAATCAGCTCAAAATATTTTATTGCGGAACTGTCAGTTCGGACCGGGCATTTTGGTAGGACCATTCAACAAGTTGGCCCACAGCCTTTTGAACCTGCTTCATATCTTCCGATTTATTAATGTCAATGCCGCAAAATGAGCTCCCGTTCACCTTTGCATTGAGAACGAGATAATAAATACCTGGAACGATAACGGCGAGCACTGCCCGGAAATTAACGTCCGTATCTTCAAAATAGGGTTGTATGATTTGTAACAATTCCTCGCCGATCCTTTCCCTTGCATCTGCAAGGCTGCGTGCAATTTCGTTCGGCCCGGAAATTTGCCAGCGCATGATTTCCTGCATTTCTTCATTTTGGAAAAAATAGGCGATTTGGCCATTCAGCGTGTGTTTGGTGAACTCTTTTCCATTATCGTCCTTGGTTGCTGCGAGCAAATCTACAAGCTCTCCCTGCATCGATATCCAAAAATCTTTTTGTGCCAGATACACCTTAAAAAGCTCCTCTACATTTCCGAAGTAACGGTAAATCAGCGTCTTACTCACGCCAGCCACATATGCGATTTTGGAAGCCTTCAACCCAAAATAACCTTTGGTCATAAAGATTTCACCTGTTGCCTGAATGAGCTTCCTCTTCGTTTCTTCCTTATCCTTTTTTTGTAAATTATCCATGAGTGCTTATAGTACAGGGTTTGTTGAGCGTGTTTCGCATTGAAATGCAGCAGCAAGAAGCGCGTGATCTGTCAGTCACAAAAGGCGAAGAGCTGGAAAAGTTATTTGTCGCCCTTGCAAATAGAAAACAACATTCCCTGTGAATCAAACAGTAACTCGAAATAGCTGTCCAGATAATTGTTTCCATTCTTTATCTCATTGATACTGGCGAATGCAAAACTCATATTCCTGGATTCACCGGCATAACGATTAATAATCAGCCCTTGAAAGTTAGCAGGCCTCGCTGATCCAGACGTCAATCTATCTCCAATTTTGAAGATTTGACCATTGACCTCTCCAACCCAAATATTGCTGTCCTTTATCTCATAGCTGGTTAACTTTCCTTTCAGGAAATACAGCTCATTTTGTCCATACTTGTACATTTTCATGGGTATCCTCATCGATCTCGGAGTAAAAATTCGAAATCGTATCAGGATGTCCCAATATCCGTATGCATTTCTCGGAATTCTCATTCAGTAGCAGTCCCGCGGATTTGCTATTAGGGTTGATTAGCGCAATCTGCAGCAACATTTACTTCCGCAATCTGGGCCTTCAAACTTAAAGCACTAAGCGTAAACAGCAACATTAAGTTGTATCTCATGGACGACATTCTGTTGTTTTGGATATTGATAGGAAGTGCATTCTTCTTGGACAGACGCGAGAAGTTACGGCAATTTTAATGATCTCATCATTAGTCACAAGGGCACCTCATTAGTTTGTCTAAAAAAAGTTTATCCTCTCAATTTTCGCATTCATAAAAAACATCTATACATTTGTATCGTACACGATTTAATCTTAAACGATACAAATATGGAGACCATATATCAAACCACGGTGGAAGTAACCGGTGGCCGCAACGGAAAAGTAAAAAGTGAAGATGGCATTTTGGAATTGGAAGTGCGCGTACCCAAGGAAATGGGGGGCGTTAGTGGCTAACACAAATCCTGAGCAGCTGTTTGCAGCTGGCTATGCAGCGTGTTTTGACAGCGCATTGAATCTTGTAATGAACCAGGCGAAAGTAAAAACTGATGAACCAACTTCTGTTAAAGCGACCGTTGGGATGGGATCTAATGGAGCTGGCGGATATGGACTGGCAGTGACGCTGGCAGTGACAATTCCGGGTGTCGATAAGCTTCAAGCCACACAGCTGGTGGAAAAAGCCCACTCCGTTTGCCCCTATTCTAATGCAGTAAAGGGCAACATTGAGGTCCATTTACAGGTAATTTAATTTGTGCGGCAGCCCTGCCAGGGTTGCCGCATCTTATCAATTTAAGTAACTTCGGCGGTAAGCTGAACATTAATTTAATTCCTCATTACCATGGCTGTCAGTAGCGAAGAATCTTTGAAATTGGAAAATCAATTATGCTTTCCGCTCTATGCAGCATCGAGGTTAGTAACGCAATGCTATCAACCCGCTTTGGAGGAAATTGGAATAACTTATCCGCAATACTTGGTGCTAATGACGCTCTGGGAAACGGACCTTGTTAGTGTGACCGTGCTTTCCCAAAAACTTTATTTGCAATCCAACACCCTCACGCCGCTCCTGAAACGCATGCAGGAAATGGGTTTGGTTAATCGCGACCGTTCCCGAGAAGACGAGCGCAGTGTCATTATTTCGCTTACAGCAAAAGGCAATGCACTAAAAGAGCAAGCACCAAAAATTCAGGATCAATTAACAGAAAGCATCGGAATTTCAGACCAAGAAGCGCAGGAATTGCATGGCTTATTATACAAGCTGATCAAAGCGGTCAAAAAGTAAATTCAATCAGGCAGTTGTTACTATCAAAACCCTGTTGAAACGCAACGTCGTCTCATCCTTTTCATTGAATAAAACCCGCAATCCGCTCCCGACAAATCCGCTCCGTCAAATCTCTCAGCAACGCCACCCGGGTTCCTAAATACGCCAGTTCCGCCTTTTCAATCTTGTAATTCTTGTTATATCTCGCATCGATATATGCTTTTTTAAGAAGCACAAACAGCCGCTTTTCCTCCTCACTCGTCATCGGAAAAACAGTTGCAAACTCAGCATGCTGCTTAATTACCTGATTTCCCAATATCTCAATATCATGGATTCTTGGTTTATAATCGGTAAAAACAAGGAGAATAGCTGAATAAAACCTTTCTGTGGTTTGATGCAGCAGAAAGGCGGCTTCTTTAAAATTCGCGCGGTTAAAAGTATCCTGGTAACTTCAGGAAGAAGTTGCTTGCACTTTCAAACCAATGCTCAAATTCCTCCGTCGACTTTTCAACCCGTTGCGCCGGATTTAGACCTTTCGGCTCTGACAAGGTAAATTTTCCCGAATCAAAAAGCGTGATTCCTTCTTTCAGGATATCGACAAAAAAGTAATAATTCCGCTCGATTTTGTCATTCACAAAACCAATGCTGTGGTAGATAATGCTAGTCCGGGTGATGTCGTCATTGGCCATCAATTCCTCGTCCAGCTCACGCGATTTCTTGACTTGCTTAGCCGAATTTTTGTCTTTGGTAACGATCAGAATGTCAAAATCGCTCACATATTCGTATTTCTCCTGATAATCCTCAACCCAGTCACCCCGCGCATAGCTCCCGAAAAGAATGATCATTTCAGCCGGGACTTTATCCAGGACAATTTGAGTAAGCGCTTTTAATTGGTTTTGTTTGTTTTGCGGAAGGTGCGATAGGGAAGTTTTCATTCGTGTGTGGGGTTTTTGAAATTTCGGTAAGATACAAAATTTCAAAAACCCATTTTATAATAAGCCCTAATGTTCAATTGCCATCGCGCGCACTTTTCCATTTTCAAAAGTATAAACGTGAAATAATAGTGTGTCGGTTAAAATGTGGCCTTCCAAATCTTTTATAATCTGACGGACTTTGATCGCAATCCGCCCGTCCGGCCTCACATCAAACGAAACCGGCTCGACCAGCGGATCAATCTCCTGCCATTGCCGCAACCAGTAAGCACGCACTTCCTCGTGCCCGGATACATAGCCGCCCTCCCAGCCATTGGGCCAGCTTACGTCAATGTGCATATGCGCCAGCACCGCATCGATCCGGCGAGCATTAAAGTCCTGGTAAAGTCGGCGAAGCAGTGTTTGATTGTCCATCTTTTAATGTTGTTTGAGATCTCAAAACTACATTCAGTCAGACGCTTCCAATGTCGGTAGATGTTGACATTTAATCGCAAATTCCGATCAGAGTTTAAACGAAATTGATTTGCGGAAATAACGTCTCATGGCACAATGTCCTCCCTATGCTCTTTAAACCATCGCCAAAAAAGTTATCAGAATGTTGAATTATTTCTGTATTTATGGCAATTAATCAGTTTAATCGAAACACAATTAACTAAGTAAACCGGGTCATGCGTAAGCTATTGGTAATAATTTTTTGCTTTGTTTCTATGAACTCTTCGTTCGCTCAATTTGGCGTGAGCGTTCACCAATCCAATTTGCCTTTCATTGGCTTTAACTATGAAGTGGCAGACCGCTTTGTTCCGGAGCTCCGCTTGGGAATGGACACAAATCTGGAAAATATGTCGATAGAAGCAGTTGCAACGTACCAGTTTGTCAATAAAAAAGATGTGGAAGTTTATGTTGGATTAGGAGGTCGAGCTAATAATATCGCAGGACTGGTTATACCCGTGGGAGCCCATTTTTTTCCTTTTTCTTCAAAAAATTTCGGATTTCATATTGAATTGGCGCCTATCGTTTATGAGGGTTCAGCAATTGTTAGGGGCAGTTGGGGAATACGCTACCGGTTCAAAGAGAAAGTAAATTAGGTGATTCGGCAGACCGCTAGTTCATACAAAGCGTTGACTGCCCGGCGGGAATGGCACTGCGGATTTTGAGGAATAAGTTGATGCCTAATGGCTCCTGCTCGACGGTAATGTTGTCTGGATGCACACCGGCTTCTAACGAAAGACCCTTTAATTCTGCTACGCTTCTGTGAATCAGCACCCATTCGCCGAAAATCTCCATATAACCGCGGGTTGGGTTATTTTCCGAGAAATTACCAATCAGAATCTCGCCGCCTGGTTTGAGAAAAGTGAGTAACCTTTTGAGCGCCAGGGTGAAAACGCGATCTTGAAAATAATCGAAAAGCCCTGCGGACCAGATCACATCGTATTTCTCAGCTCCCGAAAAATGCAGCACATTTTGCCGGCGAAAATGGATCTGATCTGCAAACGGCCTGCAAAGTTCACTCGCAAAAGCCACGGCATCCGCATCAATATCGACGCAAGTTGTGTTAAGCACCGCCGGATCGATCATTTGATAAAGCTCGAATAAATCTCTTGCGGGGCCGCTGGCTACATTCAGCAAATTCAAAGGTTCGTTGCGGCCTTCCAGCTTTTCAAGCAGTTTGCTTTTGAAAAATGCTTTCCGGTTTCGCACTGCCTGCGTGGCCGCATGATAGTGAAAGTAACGGTCCCAGTTCTGGTAAGCAGGGTGGCCGAAACTGTCATAGGTGTAGATCATGTCAATGAGTGCATAATCGCCTGCATAACCCAACGGCTTGCGTAAAACGTAACCATGAATCGTGTTTTTCAGGAATTCTTCGTCGAAAATGCTTTGCAGAAAAGCGGTTTCCTGCTGGCCGATCAGACCATTTTGCTTCATGCGGTACAACTGCTGCATCAATTTATCAAGAGCAGGATAGTCACATTCCTGTGGCCCGCCATTGGAGACCAATTTATGCAGCATGGAAATGGTAGCAGATTGAAATTTGAAGTCATTTTTTGATTGAACAGAGACATAGATGTCCTGGTCTGCATCCGCGGGGAATGCAAGGCTGAGCTTGTTCATGAATGAAAGCTTTTTGGTTGAGTAAATAATGTTTTGGTGACCTGTTTACATCACAGCTTCGGCAGTCCTGACTTTGCTGGCCATGTATTTTTTCGCCTCTTCCGCGTCATCAAGCCACGGGAAAATCGAAGGCGGATGGTTAAATCCGTTGACGAAATCAGATGCGATTTCAGGGTTTTCCGTGGCTGCGCCCAACACTTCTATCACATGCGGCTGCGCTGGTGCGAGGAATATGTCTGAGAACCGGTTCACGTATTTGGAGTAATTCCAGAATTCTTCAAAAGTCTCATTCATCCATTCCACATCGAAAGGCTCGTTGCCTCTTGCAATGATCGCTTTGGCATATACGTTGGCCATTTTGGATGCATTGTTGCCCCCCTGCCCAACGATAGGATCATTTAAAATCACCGTATCCCCCACCCCAAGCACCGCGGCAGATGAGTTTAGCTGCACGACCGGTTTGCGCACGACCGGCGTGAATGCGCCTTTCAAAAATGCATTGTCTGCAATGACTTCTGCATTGGCAAAAGCCGGGTAACGCCACGGCAAGTAAGTGCGGATCATTTCTTTTGCTTTTGCAAGCAATTCCGAAGCGGTTGTCGCCTCATCAAAAACATCCATCGGGCCGCCGGGGATACATTCAAAAAGCACGAAGGAACATTGAATGTCGTCTTTTTGATAAAACGGAGCCGTGATAATCTCCCCGCCGCCTAAGAGTGCGTCCAGGGTTATGGAAGTAAATTTGGTCTTATCACTTTGTTCAAAATCATTGATATGCAGCTGCACGAGCTTACGTGCAGGCTTTTCATGCGTAGAACGCGCCTCATCTTTGGTGAATAACCTTGCAAGCGGACCTTTGCCCGAGGAGACGATTACCAGATCAAACTGCGACGTGCAGGCAAGCAAATCGGAAGGCGTCGTGTCGCTAACCACAAATTTTCCGCCTAGTTTTTCAAAAAGCTTGATCCATTGGTAAAATTTCAGCCGCTGATCAATGGATACGCCAGGCTTGCTGGTGCGGGATTTAACGCCGAACGCGAAGCTACCGTCGGTCTTACCGAAATTAATGTTAAAGCCCGTCGAATGGTAAGCGGTGTCGCTCCAAAAGTCCAGACCAAGCTCGCGTTCCAGTTGCAGTGAATCGTGAAAAAGATACGTAGCACCTGTCGGCTGGCCATTGAATATTTCTTCTGCTGAGCGTTCCGAAATGATCGTCACATCATACCCGTTTTTGACAAGTCTAATCGCCAGGTGCAATCCCGACTGGCCGGCTCCCATAATTGCTATCTTTCTCATTGATCCTTAAAGTTTTAATTTCGTTTTGACAGTGACAAAGGTAATGCAGTGCGCCGTGGGCAAATCGAAAGAACTCCTTAAAAAGTATAAAAAATTATAAAAATCGGGCAGCATGAATTTGACGGCAAATGCTGATTCCTACCTTTACATAACTTTGACATACAACATATTAAGCTAACGCTGGCCGCCGTATGATAACCATTCCCGATTACCGGATCATTGCCGAACTGCATAAAGAATCGAATAAATCGCTCATCCGCGCTGTGGAGCAAATCACCGGCAGAAACGTTATTTTAAAGATTATTCCGTTCACCGGGATCGTGGATTCACATTATAAAGAGATCGATCAGGAATTCAGTTTTGGCAGCGCATTTGCATTCAGCGGGATATTGAATTACCATCGGATGCTGCGGCCGGAGAATTATCTGGTGCTTGAAATGGATGATTTTGAAGGTTGCAGACTGGAAGATTATTTGCTAGAATATAAACCTTCCGTTCAGGCAGCACTGCGCATTTCATTAGCACTTACCCAGATCGTCGAAGAGCTTCATTATCTCGGAATCTCCCACCCCGACCTCCGGCCTGCACATTTCCTGATTAACGCCGAAACCTATGAAATCCGACTTGCTGATCTAACCTGCGCTGTTGCGGACGATCGTCCGGATGAGTCTGCATGCCAGAGTAAAGGTGCGATTGCGCTGCAATATATGTCACCGGAACAGAGTGGGTTAATGGATATTCCTGTTGATTTCCGGTCGGATTATTATCATTTAGGCGTCATTTTTTATCAGCTTTTTACGGGTATTTTGCCATTTGAAAATGCGGACGCTAACGAGCTGGTGCACGCGCATCTCGCCCGTTCGGCTGCATCCCCGTCAGCAGTTGATCCGGCAGTTCCGGCAATTGTATCTGACATCATATTAAAGCTGTTATCAAAAAAGCCCTCAGAGCGTTACCAGACCACATTAGGAATCCGGTCTGACCTTTTAGCTTGCCAAACATGCATTGAAAACAGCAGCATTCCCAAGCAATTCCAAATTGGCAAAAACGATGTTCCCGGCCGGTTCCATTTGTCTGAAAAGCTTTACGGCAGAGAAAAGGAAATGGCATTGCTGCTTGCGGCTTTTGAGAAAATCAGCGAGCGTAATGAAATGGTGCTGGTGTCGGGCAATTCCGGCATTGGCAAATCGTCTCTTATCCGGGAATTACAGCGGAAAGTTGAGTCTAAGAATGTGCTTTTTATCACGGGTAAGTTTGATCAATATGTGCAAAACATTCCTTTTGAAGCCATTATAAAAGCATTTAATGAGCTGGTTTGTAAAATATCGCACGGTCAAACGAACTATTGGAAAAAAGAGATTCTGAATGCCGTTGGCCAGTTCGGGCGCGTCGTTATTGATGTGATTCCGGAGCTGGAAAAGATCATCGGCACCCAGCCGGCCGTGGAAGCATTGACGCCCGTTGAAGCGCAAAACCGCTTTGTGAATGTGTTTACCAGGTTTATCAATGTATTTACCAAAAAAGAACATCCGCTCGTCATTTTCCTGGACGACCTGCATTGGGCGGATCCGTCCAGTTTGCGGTTTCTCAGTCGGGTTACCTACGCCGTCGAAGGTTCTAATCTGCTGATTGTGGGCACTTATCGCGACAATGAATTAGCAGAAGATCATCCACTGAAAGCGGCGCTGAAATCCATGGACGCCGCATCCGGTTTGTCGCAGCTCAGACTGTATCCGCTACGATCAGCCGACATTACCGAAATGATCTCGGAAACGTTTTCCTGCCCGCCAAAAGTCGCTGCACAGCTGGCAGAAATTGTGCTCACGCGCACGCTCGGCAATCCGTTTTTTGTTACTGAAACCATTAAAGATCTGGTTGCCAAAGGCTTTGTAACCTATAACACGCAGGCTCGCAAATGGACCTGGGAGCAGCAGCGCGTGCTCAACTACGCATTATCCGGCTCTTCCCAGCAATTGCTGACTTCCAGAATCAACGCATTAAGCGAAGCTGCGCGCCATGCATTGGTCACGGCCTCGTGCATCGGTTCAGATTTTGAGCTGACCATGCTTTCGGCATTGACCGACAAAACGCCGCAGGAAACTGCGGAAGATCTGCGTGAATGTGTTACAGAAAATTTGCTTCGGCTAACGGCAGAACGTGGTCATGAAAATCAGTTTTTATCGGCAAATCGCTATCAATTTGTCCACGATCAGGTGCAGCAAGCTGCTTACAATGTGCTTTCGCCAGAATCCCGGGATGAAATGCACGTTAACATTGGCTACTTTTTGCTTGAAAGGCTTTCGGCGGCCGAGCGTTATGAGCAGTTGTTTGAAATAGTCAACCACCTGAATCACCATCCGAAGGCGTTTGCACTGGCCGAAGAGCGTTATAAAATTGCCGGGCTAAATCTTGACGCCGGTAAAAAAGCCCGGTCATCGGCTGCATACTCGGTTGCGATGGCCTATTTTCAGATTGGGAAAGACCTGCTGGTGACCGAAGATTGGGCTAATGAATATCCGCTGACATTTACCTTGCATTTGAACCTTGCCGAAAGCGCATATCTGGCTGGTAATGCTGAAAAGTGTTGGGAAGTTGCCGAAACAGCACTTGCTCACGCCAATACTACGGACCAAATTGAGCTCTATCATATTCAGATTCAAAGCCTGATATTTCATGAGCAGCATTTGGATGCAGTTCTGCTTTCATTGAAAGTTTTGAAAACGCTTGACGTCAGTTTTCCTTCGAAAGTCACGAAACTGCACACCGCCGCTGCCTACATTAAATCCAAATGGCTCATGCGCGGAAAAACGATTGAGGAGCTGGAAGATTTACCTAAAATGACTGCTTCGGACAAGCTGACGGTCATGCGTTTTTTACAAAATATAACAGCAGCCTCCTTCTCGGCTATCCCCGAATTGTATCCCTTGATGGTGCTTAAAATGGTTGAATTGTCGCTCAAATACGGCATTGCACCAGAGTCTGCCATTACATTCGCCACCTACGGAGCGATTGTGAATGCAATTGAAACCAACCATCAGGCTTGTTACCGTTATGGAAATGTGGCATTGAAACTGGCGGACCTGATGGAAAATTCGGACGCGAAAGCACGCACATTACTGCTCTATAATATCGTCAACAGGTCGTCGGGCGAGCATCTTAATGAATCACTCGAACCGCTCCGCATTTCCTACCAGACCGGCCTCGAACGAGGCGACGTAGAATATTGCTCCTACGCATCAAGCTCATACAGCTTTCATTTGTTGCTTTCGGGTAAAAACCTGCACTGGGCAAAGCATGAAATGATCACCTATAATCAACTGCCCAAATCGCTTTCAAAAGGATCTTTATCGCATTATAATGAGCCCCTGATCCAGATCGCTTCCAATCTGCTCGGTGAAAATAATGACCCTTTGTCCCTTACCGGTGATTATTTCGATGAAGGAGAGGCCAGTGAAGGCATTTTTGCGATGAAGAATAATTCCCGGATGTTCGTCGCTTTCACTTATAAAATGATCCTGGCTTATTTTTCCGGTGAACTGGAAAAAGGGCTGGTCTTCGCCCAAACTGCTACGGGTTTTGCGACTAATGTGCGCGGAACCCATTTCGAAGCGCTGTTCTCCTTCTTTTTTGCACTGCTTAACATTGCCGTTTATAGAACGCGTCGTCAAGATTCAGCTGGTTTGAAAACCGCTATAACACATTACAATAAGCTCAGGAAACTTTCGCGGCATATCCCGATTAACCTGGAACATCGAGTGTTTTTATTAGAAGCAGAAATCTACGCTGCCAAAGGGAAAAGCGAGCAGGCCGCAGCCTGTTACGATAAGGCCATTAAAGCCAGCAATGTGAACCGGCACCCGCATGAAGCTGCATTAGCCAATGAGCTTTGCGGCAAATATTGGCACGAAAAAGGCCAGCATAAAATGGCGCTGACGTATCTGACCGCCGCTTTGGAAGGATACAGAGAATGGGGTTGTATGTTAAAAGTGCGGCTATTGCTGGATGCATTCCCGGCACTGTTGCAGCCAAATACTGACTTTTCATCGCCTTTTGCAGCCAAAAATGTCGCAGGAGAAAGCATTGTTTCGACTTTGGATCTGGCTACACTCATGAAGGCGTCCATTGCCATTTCCAGTGAAGTGATTTTCAGCCGATTAATGGACAAGCTAATGCAGTTTGCCATTGAAAATGCCGGGGCGCAATCGGGTTATTTTGTGTTGGACTGGGGAGGTGAACTGTACATTGAAGCCCGGCGGTCTGTGGTGGACGAAGGCAGCGAAATCCGGAAATTGCGGCTTGCAGATTCGGATCAGGTTCCTGTAAGCATTATCAAACACGTATTTGAAACCAAATCGGACGTCATTTTGCATGACGCACTGGCCAGTGATACGTTTGGCAGCGACCCGGTGATTGTTGAAAAGCAGATCCGTTCCACATTATGCATTCCGGCATTGAATCAGGGCAAACTGGTTGGCGTGCTTTATCTTGAAAACAATCTTGCGACCGCCGTCTTCACCAATGAACGGACGCAGCTTTTGAAATTGCTTTCGGGGCAAATCGCTGTGTCGATCGAGAATGCCATCCTGTACGAAAAGCTGGAACAAAAAGTGGCTGTCAGGACAGCTGAAATTCAGGTGCAGAAAGAAGAAATCGAGCGACAGAAGCTTTTGGTGGAGGAAAAATCGAGGTTTAAGGAGCAGTTTTTTGCCAATATGAGCCACGAGATCCGCACGCCGATGACGGCTATTCTGGGCATGTCGGAGCTTATATTTGATACACCATTAAACCCAAAACAAACCGAATATGCGAAGGGAATCCGCTATTCTTCGGAGAACCTGCTCGCCATTATCAACGATATTCTGGACTATTCGAAAATTGAGGCTGGCAAATTTTCATTTGTAAACAAACCATTTCAGGTCCGTGACCGGATGAACCGGCTGGTTTACATTATGAAAGTCATTGCCGAGGAAAAAGGGCTGCAATTGGAACTTAGCGTGGATGAGAATGTGAGTCCCCAGCTCATCGGCGACCCGATCCGGCTGCATCAGATATTGCTGAATTTGGCTGGAAATGCGGTTAAGTTCACCGACAATGGCGCAGTTCGCATTAAGGTAAGCATGGTAAGCCGCGACCATGAAAGTGAAGAACTGCTTTTTGAAGTCATCGACACGGGGATGGGCATTGCGCAGGATAAGCTGGCGTATATTTTCGAAACTTTCACCCGCATTGACGACGATCTGAACACCAAACAGTCGGGGACGGGACTTGGCTTATTTATTGCGAAAAAGCTGGTTGAAGAACAAGGCGGCACCATGCGTGTGCACAGCGAGCTGGGAAAAGGCACAAATTTCAGTTTCAACCTGACGTTTGAAATTTGCAATCCGGGTGAACAAGTTGACGATGAAGACAATCAAAAAGTGCTTTCCGGCGTCAATATCCTGCTGGTCGAAGACAATCTTTTCAATCAGGTGGTAGCTGAGGAAACATTGAAAAAGATCATTCAGAATGTGCGCGTTACGATTGCAGATCATGGAGCAATCGCGCTGCAAAAACTGGATGAAGCCAGCTTTGACATTATCTTAATGGATGTAAAAATGCCGATTATGGATGGTTATAAAGCCACGCAGGCCATCCGTGCTCGTGAAAAAGACAGGCACACCCCCATTCTGGCATTCACTTCAAATGCTAATCCGGCAGAAGCGCAAAAGTGCCGGAATGCAGGAATGGATGATTACATTACCAAACCAATTGAAGCGAAAAAGTTGAAATTTAAAATCAGGAAACTGCTCGAAGCGGCAGCAAAAACAGAAGAAACGCTTTGAGGATATTGTGTCAGTTTTCAGGAAATTCGGTTTGCCAGAAATGATCAAACTTTTTGGTGAATTCAGCTATGCGGGTTGCAATGAATGCGGTTTCACCATTGTCGACACTTTCCTCCATCTTGCGCATTTGTTCGGCAAAGTCGGTCATTAACATATAATTGAACTGCGTTTTAAGACTGTGAAATGCGGATGAAAGTTCTTCCCAATCTTCATTCTCACATAAGCCCGGCAACTGACTGACCTGTGCTGGGACCTGCGCTTTAAAAATGGAAACAAAGCGAGCGACAAGCTTCTCATCACCAGCCATTTGCCTATTCAGAAAAGAAAGATCCATCATGAAATAACACGCTGTTTGGAAACCAGTTTGTAACCTTCGCCGTGCAGATTAAGAATCTCGACAGAGGAATCCGGTTTGAAAAATTTGCGCAGCTTGCTTACATACACATTCAGGCTGTAACCGCGATAATGTTCTTCGTCGCCCCAGATTCCCATCATCGCCACTTCGCGGGTGAGCACTTTGTTTTGGTGTTCACAGAATAATTTGAGCAGCTTGGATTCGATGGAAGTGAGCTTGATTTTCTCTCCCGCAACGGTAAGCTCGCGTAATTCAAGATCAAATTTCGAATTTCCCCATTGATACTGGTCGATTACAATGGCTTTTTCCTGCACTTTGACCCTTTTCAGAATCGCTTTTATCCGCAGATAAAGCTCTTCCATACTGAACGGTTTGGTAAGATAATCGTCGGCGCCAAGCATGAGACCTTTGATTTTATCTTCTTTGAGCGACTGACCAGTCAGGAAAATGATGGGCGTCATTTCATTAATTTCCTTGATCTCCTCAGCCAGCGTGAAGCCGTCCTTTTTGGGCATTTTAATATCGAGCACGCAAAGGTCAAATGTATGTAGTTTGAATGCGTCCAATCCGGCTTGTCCATCGTGTTTGAGCACCACATTGCAGCCTTTCATTTCCAAATATTCCTTAGTCAATTCACTGTACTGGACTTCGTCGTCGATCAATAAAAGGCTTGTCATCTTTAAGAGTGAGTTTAGTTGAGAATCCCAGATGTAAGGGCGCCAAAAATAGAATAATCTCCTCTTTTACTCCTGTATTTTCCAAAGTTCTTATTTAAAGGTTTGGCCATAAAAACTCCGCTTATCTGTGATAGACTAATTTATGATTACAACTCACAAAAAAGCCCTACTATCTTGATAACCAATGAACTATAATCGATTTTTTGATGCTCATTTTTATACTTTTTTAGAGTTTTTAGCATTTCTTTCAATTTGCACAATCCCGCGACAGGTAATTTTGTCGAGTCAAAAAAGTAAAAGAATTTAAATCAAAACTCAATTATGAAATCACAAAGTTCTTTCGAAAAAACGATTAAAAATGCGGGCGCAATGATGTGTATTGCAATCATGTCTGCGTGCAGTTCCAGCAGTGACGAGCCTGAAACTCCTGCACCATCCGTAAACTTTACCGAAGTAAAAGGCAGTGGAGACATTATTTCGCAATTGGCTTCTTTCAAAAGTCTGCTTGGTGACCAGCTTAACACAACGCCCGGACAAACCACCGGACGCCGCGAAATAAACTGGGACGCAGTTCCCGACAATCAGACCAATACAGACACATTCCCCGGCGACTTTTTCAATAGCATAGACCCGAATGTTGCAGCCGGAAGAAAGCGTGGAGCCATTTTCACAACGCCAGGAAACGGGCTTCGGATCAGCGATAAAAATTTCAGCGATCTCGTTTCAAATTACAAAGACCAGTTCAATGCATTCAGCCCGGCCCGCACATTCGCCGCCACCGGAAGCAACAAAATGGACGTTACATTCAAGGTGCCCGGAACGGCAACGGCGGCTTTTGTGAAAGGATTTGGCGTTGTATTATCAGATGTCGACAAGGCGAATTCTACGACCTTGGAATTTTTTGAAGGTGATAAAAGCCTTGGAAAGTTCGCCGCACCGATCCGAAAAGATGACAAAGGATTTTCTTTCCTGGGAGCCGTTTTCCCGGATAGCAAGGTGACAAAAGTGACCATTACTTCGGGTTCGGCGGCAATCAGCAATAAGTACGCGGATAATGCTGAAAATGACCTGGTTGTGATGGATGATTTCCTTTATAGCGAACCGGCTGCATTGCAGTAGCACATTGATTTTTAAACCAATGCAAAATAAAACCGCCACTTTGAATGGCGGTTTTATTTGTTATTAACTAAATCCACTTCATTAATGCTGCTTCTTCTCACATCGTAATTCCGGTGCCGATAAGTGAACAACTCAAACTCCGACTATCCTGTCAATGTCAACATAATATCGTCCTGATTTCACATTGACATCCAGGAGGATTTTTCGGCAAGTATCGGCAGTGATAGCGCCGCCCAGCGCAACTGCGGAAGCTAACTGAGGCCAGGATAGAATCGTCTTACCAATCTGGGTCATTGAAAATTTTAAGCGATCTGAGATGTTATTCATATCAATGATCTCACCAACCAATTTTATTTTCTCTTCTGTTGTGAGGTTAGTCATGCTGTTCATATCGAAATCTTTCAATAATCCGTGAAATATCGGGCGTTGCGGCTCCATGTCGAAACGCTCAATATCAATCATTCCCCGATCGCTTGTATCCATCACAACCGGAATTTCAAATGCGCGCGCCCGATGTCGCGTCATGAACTTAATGTCCAGGCCATCACAAACCTCCACCAACAGGTCAAGCTTTCCTCCCTCCGTCAGAAACTGATCAATATTGCCTTCCGAAATTCCACTCTGATACACCTGGACATTGATAAACGGATCCATTTCTGCAACGGCCCTCGCCGCGACGATAGCCTTATTGATGCCCAAATTGTGCGTACTCGTCTGGATCCGGTTCAGGTTTGACAGTTCAATTTGATCATAATCTGCCAGGCGCAGTTCGCCGACGGAGCGTTCTGTGGCCAGCGTCATTGCGACGGCATGTCCAATCGACAAGCCAATGATGCCCACTTTTTTCGTTGACAAAACCTGCTGTTCCTGATTGGTGATCTTGCAGTTATTCCTGTTGGTCCGCACGGTGTGAAACTCTTCACGGTCAAGCAGGTGAATTAGCCTGCGGCTCCATGGGTAAAAAACCCAGACACCGTATTCTTGCAAGTCCCTGCCATCAAGATGGTTTTGAACACGCTCTTCTGCCTGCTCCTGACTTAATCTGACGCCCGCATTTTCAATCTTTACGAGCTCAATAAGCTGATCGTAAATCGTATCAAATACTAAAACATCAGCATTTCGTTCGAGCAAAAGGTCCAACCTTTCTTTGTCAGCTAAATCAACCAGCCGGAACATCAGCGGTTTAAAAGTGATGCTTAATTGCTCTGACATATTCTGGGTATAATTCGTTATTGAATCCATAAATACTGGTGTGAAGATTTATAAAGCGAAAGATGGAAGTTGTTGACCGGCATTGGTTTTCTCGAAAAAATTATCGCCCAACACACCAATTCCATATCTGCAAACAGTGCCGGCAAGAATAGCCTGGTTCATCTGTTTTGGCGAAATATGTTGGATTGATGATAGGACAGCCGCAGACGACGTCGGGAATTTAAATCCTGGATAACCATATTCTTTTTGCACCGCCGTGGTGTTCTCCATCATTGGCACCAGATCTTCATGAAATTTCACTGCGCTGGTCGAGCAAGAATAAAGACAATATTCAGCCTTGTCCAGAATCGAAATCCCGATCGCTGCCAACATTGCAAACCGGCATAAACCCAATCCTCTATACGCATCTGCTACTGCAACCCTGCTAAGCTCGACAGTTGCATCATTGTAAAGCGGGCATCCGTGTGAGCTTATATCAAAGGCATATTCCGTGGGAAGCGCATTGGATAAATCGGGCTGGATTTGGAGGTGAAATTTTTGATTAATGTTCTGCAGCTGTTTTTCAATCGATTTGTTAACATGTCTTGTCACAACCCTTATTGTTGCAATTTGTTCTCCCTTAGAATATATGCCGATCAAATTTGCTTTCCAATCACTGGGTAGCAAATCATATTGATTGTCCGTGTATTCGCGGGAATATTCCTTTTTATAGATCTCTCGTCGTAAAGCAAGGTGATCTACGATATCCGTCTCACTTCTGAGTTCTCTGAGTTCGAAGTTTTCAATTAAATGGTGAAAGTTGAATGACATTGGAGCTGGAATTAAATGATTTAAAAATGTTTTCGCGCCGATGGTCTAGAACTTTAAATAACTGAAATCTCCTTTTGCAAAGAGTTGCATCATAATGGCATCGGCTCAACAAAATTACCTCCCGCTCAAAGCCGAGTTTTTCAACAAGTCTTAATAAGTGTAAAGAATTATTAAAATGTAGTCCAACCTGACAAGGCGCTCACGCCAAACATTCTTCCTACAAACGCTACAAACAAAAACAGGTCTCCACCAGTTGTTCGCACCGAAGCATTTATCTTCAATTGACACATTTTCAAACGTATCTGCAACAAATTCAAAACCCATTTCCAGCCTCATCGTCGAGCTTTGTGATCTTCTTAATCACCAATCTTGAAACCGATGAAAAACTCAATTACCTGGCTGATTTGCCTAGCTGGTATTTTAACAATTGTCTCTTTTATAAGCGCCCCCGATCCCATTGTGGGACGCTGGCAACGGATACAAAAATCTCCAAACGGAGACATTAACCTGATGTTTGTCTTTCGGGCCGACAGCACTTATGATGGCATTGTGAATGGGAAAGCATTCACTACCGGGCGCTATTTTATCAAAAATGACACCATAAGTGTTTCTGACAACGGTTGTAATCTCGCTTACTACGGGACTTACAAGCTGAAATATTACGCTCAGGATTCACTGCTGTTTACTGCCATTTCCGACACCTGTCAGGAGCGCTATCAGGGTGCGAATGGTTTGGCTTGCAAGAAGTTGCCAAAAAAATAACCGCAATATTTCCCGTGAAAGCAAAAATAGTCATACTGCTCTGCGCCGTTCCGCTGCTTTTCATCCGCAGCGTGATGCACGAACCCGAGCCGGCGACTTCCCTTGAATTGGGAAAGCGACTGTTTTTTGACCCGATCCTTTCCGGAAACCGGGCCATCAGCTGCGGATCTTGTCATAAAGAAAATCTGGCTTTCGCAGACTCTTTACAAATAAGCCCGGGCGTGAATGGACGGGTGGGGACAAGAAATACGCCTTCTGCTATGAACATGCGTTTTCAGGAAAGTTTTTTCTGGGACGGAAGGGCTGCGACTTTGGAACAACAGGTGCTCATCCCCATAGAAAATCCGGTCGAAATGGACTTGCCGGTGGATTCGGCCATTGCCCGGTTGAACAATGATGCATTTTACCAGCAATCGTTTCTGCGCATATTTAACGAGCTGCCATCGAAAAGCAATTTAGCAAAGACATTGAAAATTTCCTGATCTCCCTCACAGACAGGCGTTTTTTGAAATAATTATTACACAATCTTTCATCATTTATCCTTAAAACTATGTTCAAACTCAGCATTACCTCATTTTTTCTAGCACTTGCTTACGGTGTACTTGCGTTGGCCGTGTCTTGTTCAGATCACGACGTGCCAGCCAGCAACCTGCCCGAATCCAAATGCAAGGATGTGAACGGCGGCGACCGCCTCTATCCCTGCGAATTTTTAATTGAAAAAATCACCTTCCTGGGTGCAGATGGCGTAGAGGCCGGAACGGTAACCGGCTCGAACCAGGTGCTCGCATTGCCGCGATCACTCGCTAAGACGGACAGTTACGCCGGAAATGAAGAAGGAAAAATTGGCTCGGCTATATTTGACATAAAAATCACGCTGAAAAGAATCGCTTCACCTTCCTTTCCGGTAAATGAGGGTTACCTGATCGGATATACGCACAACACTTCGGGCGGAAAAATTCTCCATACCAGCACTGGAGGCGGCACATATGGAGAAAGAGATAAATTTGGGCCGCCTGTGGCTTTAAACATGGCAATTGGTGAAAATATGGATGTTACGTACGAAATGATCTTTCCTTACAGGATGGAAAAAACAGGGTCAGTAGTTGTGCCTATCACGGTGTTTTCCTCGTCGTCTTTCTTTGTTGACAATGATGTTACAACCGTGAAACTGCCCCGCAACACCAGTCCTTATAATTACGTTGGCAGCGTAACCGAAGCTTTTTACGAAAGATTGAGGGTGACCTTGAAAAACTGATCATTACTGTTTTTCAAAACTTACAGCACTGGGCGGATAGCCGAAATGTTTGGAAAAGCTGGTTGAGAAATTGGCCGGGTTACTGTAACCGACCATATAGGAAACTTCGGCAATGGTCCCGGCCTTATTTTCCAGCAGTTCATGCGCTTTCTGCATGCGAATGCTGCGGACAAATTCGCCCGGACTCTGGTTAATCAACGCTTTTAGTTTGCGATGAAGCTGCGCCCGGCTCAGGCCAAGCTGCCTGCCAACCCAATCCGTACTGATCTGTTCATCGTCGAGATTTTGCTCAATAACCGTCCTGATTTTATAAAGAAATGCCTTCTCCACAGAAGGCATTTCTTCTGAATGGGTAAGCCAACGGTAATTCTGAGTGTATTTTTCCTGCAAAGTCTTGCGTTGCCGCATCAGGTTTTCGATCACCGCCTGCAACTCCCGGTTATCAAACGGTTTACCCAGATAGGCATCCGCACCCGTTTCGAAACCGTGGATCCGGCTAACCTGATCGGCTTTGGCCGTAAGCATGACAATGGGAATGTGGCTGCTGCGCTCATCTGCTTTCAATTCTGCACAAACCTGATAGCCGTTTTTGACCGGCATCATTAGATCGGTGATGATCAGCGCAGGGATTTCTGCCAGTGCAAGATCAATTCCCGCCTGTCCGTCTTCTGCTGTCAGGACCAGATATTTTTCGGACAAAGTTGTTTGGATAAATGCGTTCAGTTGCTGATTGTCTTCAATAAGCAGGATTACGGGTAAAGAGCCTCCGGCTTGCTGTTCAGCAACTTGCTCATTTCCGTTTAAATGGTAAACGGGCGTTTCGGGATATGGCATTGGTTCCGCATTTTCGGCACTTAATTTGTAAGGCAGGCGGACGGTAAAGGCGCTTCCCTTCGCCTCGGAACTCTCTACGCTAATGTTCCCGCCAAGCAATGTGACCAGTTCCTTGACCAGCGCCAGGCCTATCCCCGCTCCTTCCCTGGTTCGGGTGTCGCTGCTATCAGCCTGATAGAACCGGTCGAAAATGAATGGCACTTTATTCTCCGGAATGCCAATTCCATCGTCCTCCACCCTGATCTCGTACTGCTCCTCAGCCAGCATATTGAAAAAAATCTTCACTTGTCCGCCTTTATGACTGAATTTGATCGCATTACTGATCAGGTTCTGAATGATCTTTTCAAGCTTGTCGGCATCTTCGTTGATAATCAAAGATTCCACATTTGTAAAGAAATCCAGTTGAATGTTCCGGTCGTTTGCGAGAGAATCAAACTGGGCAACGTGCATGCGCAAAAGCGCAATGATATCAACCGGATTTATGTCGAGATTCGTCTGCCCGGATTCCAACCGGCCTAGGTCAAGTAACTGATTGATAAGCTGTAACAACCGATTGCTGTTTTGGAGGATATAACCAGCGTATCGCTCGGCAACCTTGCGGTCGGGGTTAGTTAACAATTCCCTCGCAGGGTTCATGATCAGCGAAAGCGGCGTTTTGAACTCATGCGTGAGATTGATAAAAAACCTTGATTTCGCAGCGTCCATCTCCTGCAAACGCTCGGCTTGTTCTCTTACCTGGGCGGTTCTTTTCAAAACAGTGGTTTCCAGCTCCGTTGTATGTGCCAGAATCAGCCTTTGTTTTTCCTGTTCCTGGGCTAAGTTGGCGGCTGCCAGATCGCGGGTTTCAATGAGTTGCTTTGCCAGAAAACGATTGGTACCGGCCACTTCCAAAGCCAGGTAAATGGTAAAGAGCGCGGGCACCACCAGATTTCCCCAGGCAAATGCAAGCATTACTTCCGGTACTGTAAACCAGTTGAAAACATTGGCGCCGATAAGTATTCCTGTCAAAAAATGAAAGATCACCCCTGCTGCAACCAACCACAATGTCTTTCTGCCTTTTCGCACTTCCCGCAACACGGCAAGAAAGGCATCGGTATAAAAGAACAGGATAAATAGCAGCAGATATAAATTGTGAATGTTGGTTATGATCTGGTCATACCATATGTCATACCAATTCCAGACGGTCAGGAACGTAACGGGAATGGAAATCGCAAAGACCGCGATTATTTTTCTGCGCGGCAATGTGCTGTAACCTGCCGAATAGAGCAGTAATGCGCCAAATGCGAGGTTCATGGTAATAAAGCACAAGAACACTTTCGTATAAAAGATCTGCATCGCCGGGTCAGTCGCGACAATGGTCTCATACCGCGCATAAAGCCCCAGCGCAATCATGGAAACATACAACACGTAGCACAGATGAATCCGCTGTTTGGGATAGAATGCAAACAGGAGCAGATGCAGCAGCACCAGCGTACAAGCGGCAGCCACGCTCATGAGAAGCAGATCCATGAAATGGTGATCTGCCACGAGCTGGCTGTTCATTTGATGCAGATCCTGAATCTGGGCCTCAAAGCCGATGAAGTTTGGATAAAATGCCTCGTGGTTGCTGAAACGGATCGCGATCAGGTGCGGCAGCGTGTCCCTAATAGCCAGCGGAATCGCCACATTCGGTCTCCGTACGGCCTGCATGGCCTGTTTTGAATTTCCCAGCCGGCCAAAAGACATGATCTTTTTACCATCCAGATACGTTTCAGAAGCTGCGTCGTGGCTCAGTTTCAAACCCCAGCTGTCTGTCAAATCCGGGCTTGTCTTTTTGACCCATAACCGAAACCAGCCAAAGCCTGTACAGTTCTTGGGCGCTGCGGATTTGATATATTTTCCTTTTCCAAAGTTCGTCCCGGCAAGGGTTTGCCAGCTGCTGTCAGAAAAGCCGGGGCTAGCCCATTGCGCATTGTCCCCTGGGTGGAATTTCCAAGGGGATTTGATCAATGATAGAGGTTTAAATCGAGCGCTATCGGTTAGTAGAACCGGAGCTGTTTGTGCAGTGGCAGAAAAACTAAAATGTAAGAAACAAACAAAAAGAAGTGCTTTTTGCAAGGCGTAATGCTTGTGAAAAACTTTGATCTTTCCAGTCAAAATTCTGTTTCGTTATTACAATTAGCAAATATTTCGGCCAATCCGCATTTCCCATTGTACAACCGCTGTACAATTTGAAATGGAGCAAACTATTCCTAAAAATAAAACTTACAATAACATTTCCTATTACTCGTACCCAAAAGTATAACTACCGCAGAAGCTTTCCCAGTCTGCATTCTTGGAATTTTTATTGGGGATCATGTGAACTGTGCTGATCATCCATTTGCCAGCGCCGTATTAAACCAGGCATCTGACTTGTTCGGTTTTAAACAGCCGAAGATCTTAACAAAGCAGTATCATAAGCCCCCGGACTTGCCCAGTTGTCTGGCGCGATTGCCTGCCACCATTTCCTCTCGTGTGGGCAAAGATTTGCGCTGCACCAGCTCACCGATGATCTCATCGCGTATCTGCGGCGCCTTTCCTGGCACTGCATCATCGAGTGCTGCTGTTAATTCAGCAGCGGTCAATTCTGTGCAGTAAGCTGGCGTGCCTGGCTGCTGTCGCCAGGAGTCGGCCAGGGTTCCTCCATCTACCACATCAAAGCCCAGTTCATTGGCAAGGCCAGCGATTACCTGTTTGGCATGTTGATCATCACCTGCAATAGAAAGCGCAATCCGGCCGGGTGTACCCTCGGGCTTTCCGCCGGCGGCAATCGTTTCGGAGAGCAGGTTGTTAAATGCCTTTGTAATAGGACGTCCCAGTTGCTGAGCAACCCACACACTTTCAACTTGTCCCTGCTCTAAGGCATCGATTTTCTCGTCCCGGAAAGGATAATAATTGCCTGTATCCGCTACAATCACCTCGTCTGGCAGTGATCGAAACAGGTCTTTGGGAAATTTGGGAATTGCGCCGAAAGGCACACTGATGAAAACAATGTCAACATCCTTAACAACATCTTCAATTGTGGCGGGACTTGCGCCAAGAGATTGCGCTTTTTCAGTCAGTTCTGCAAACGGGCGGGTATTGGTCACTTTGACATTGTGTCCGGCAGCTGCAAGGTTCCTGGCAAGTGGGGAGCCGACTGCGCCGGTTCCAATGATTCCGATATTCATGATTCTGTATGTTTTGTTAGAAATTATATTTGTAAAAGCGACCGGATTGCCCGGCTTCGCGGGAAACTACAATGGTTAATTAAGCAGACTGTCCCGGAATTTATTGGGAGCAGCCCCTACTTCTTTTTTAAATAGCCGGGAGAAATAAGTGGTATTTTCAAAGCCGAGTAATTGAGAGATTTCTGAGATATTCGGAGTTCCTTCTCTCAACAGGTTCTTTGCCTCGCCAATTAAAAAAAGATGGATCAGCTCGAGTGCTGTTTTTCCTGTTTCCTGTTTCAACAGATCGGTTAAATATCTGGGAGAAATGTTCAGTTCATCTGCCATGCCCGAAACGGTGGGAAGACCAATATTTTTAGTCTTTCTGTCTTCAAAATTAGCCACCAGCAATGCATTAAACCGGGTGACGGTCGAGCCGGTTAGCTGTGTCCGGTTGATGAATTGTCTTTTGTAAAAACGCTGTGCATATTTAAGCAGGGAATCTAAAAGGCTTATAATGATAGCCTTGCTGAGCTCATCCGTATTGTTGTAATGTTCTTTTTCTAAACTATAATATAGATTCCAGATGATGTCTTCTTCGGAAGGGGAAAGGTGCAACGCCTCATTGACCTCATAATCGAAGTAACCGTATTTCTTAATCTCGCTGTAAAGGGCAGTTCCAGGCAAAAAGTCTTCATGAATGATGATCAGAAAGCCCTTATCCTGTAATTCCACATGCTTAAATGTCACCTTCTGCTGTGGTTTTACAAACGACATTGCTCCACGGTCATGGTCATACTTTGTTTTTCCGTAATGCATGCTGCCCGATTTCAACCTTTTGAAACCGATGATGTAAAATGCGGAAGTAAATTCAACATCATAAGTTCCATCACATGAGCCGTATTCGCCATACATGACGCTAAAAAGCGGATGCTCTGGGGGCTTTACACCCAGCGCTGCATGCAGTTCGCTTATTTTTGTGAAATGTTTCATTGGTTTGCATTGATAAAAACGGAACCCGGGAAATCCGGATTCCACTTATTCTAAACTTCATCAACCGTGTGCTGCCACAGATATTTCCTCCCATGATTCCCACGTTTTCAGGCGCTGTTCATAGGTTTGTTTCACCCAGGGCAAAGCAATTTTACCTAATATCAATCTTGATGGCGGATTCTCGGCATCTACCAAGGCAAAGAGCGCATCGACCGTCGCGGCAGGATTACCCGAATCTCCCGCCTCGGCATATTCCCAAAAAACCTTTTTCATACCATCATAAACCGGGATCGGCTCACTTACAGCCAGCGAATCCGAACCATTGAAGTCGGTGTCGTAAGGGCCTGGTTGCAAAAGCGTGACCTTGATTCCAAAATCAGCCACTTCGGCAGCCAATGTTTCTGTTAGACCTTCAATGGCGAATTTAGTCGCACTGTAAAGTCCCATGAATGTCACCGTATTCAACCCCAGCGCACTTGAAAGTTGAATGATATGCCCAGAATTTTGCTCCCGCATCACAGGTAACACAGCCTGAATAGTCCATAATGAACCCAGAACATTCGTTTCAAACTGGGACCTTACTTCCTGCTCGCTTACTTCTTCAACGGCTCCGATTTGTCCATAACCTGCATTGTTGATTAACACATCGATGCGGCTAAAATGTGCTTTTGCAGTTTCGATTGCCTGAAAACTTGCTTGCTTGTCCGTTACATCCAGTTTTAACACCACTAGATTTGACGGAAATGCTTTTGAAAGTTCGGTCAATGTTTCAGGCTTACGCACAGCTGCGACTACATTGTCACCACGTTTTAAAAATGCCTCTGTCCAAATCCTGCCAAATCCGCGGGAAGCGCCTGTTATAAAAATAGTTTTTGTCATTGTTTTATTTGTAATATTTATAACGACAAAGTTCCGCCGATCGAGCGTAGGAAGTATGATACAAAAGTCGGCAATAGTGAAACGTTTTTACGAAATCCGGACATCCATGCCATACTGTTCCGGCGCGCCCAAATGCTTGCGTAGCGTTTTCCCTTCGTAATCCCGATGAAATAATCCCCGCTTTTGCAGGATAGGAACTACTTCATCTACAAAAGCATCGATTCCGTCTGCATTCACGTCCGGCGAGATCCAGAAGCCGTCGGCCGCACCTGCTTTGAACCATGCCTGCATATGATCTGCCGCTTCAATGCCCGGACCGACAATCACGGGATGATAGTCTATGACTCCGTGAGCCAGGATATCGCGCAAACTCCATCCTTCTTTTGCAATCTTCAATGCATGGGGAGAACGCGGGTCGTAGCGGGATGGACGGGCATCGGCCAGCAGCTCTTTTGCTATTGGCTGGTCGAGCTGGTTTGCGTCAAGTGGAATACTGAGCATTTGCTGCAGATAACTTACTCTCTGACGGAACGTGTGCTTGTTTAGCTGAATCCGGCGATCGAGGGCGGTGCGCCTGTCTTTTGCAATGGTGGTCATCAGGCCGGGAATGTATTTGATCTCGTCCGGATCACGCCCGTAACGTTTCGCCGCCTCCCTGAATGCATTCCGCTGTGCGCGTGCATCTTCAATGGTAAATGCCGCACCGATAACCGCATTGGCAAAACGCCCCGCAAGCTCATGTGCATTTGGACTGCCTCCGGCATGAAAGACGATGGGTTGCCCCTGCTCAGAAGGGGGAATGTAAAGCGGCCCGCGCGAACCGACATATTTTCCCTGAAAATGGATGGGAAGGATCTTATCTTTCTTCGCGAACTGGCCGGTTTGCTGATTATGAATCCAGGCATCCTTTCCCCAGCTGCCCCAAAGTGCCTGGATCAACTGGATAACCTCATGGGCGCGACCGTAACGATCCTCGCTGGATGGAATTTTCCTGCCATAGTTCGCCGCCACATCGTCGCCGCTTGATGTAACAGCATTCCAGCCCGCCCTGCCGTGGCTCATCACATCCAAAGCTTTGAATTGTCGTGCTAAATTAAAAGGCTCATTGAATGTGGTTGACCCTGTTGCGACCAAACCGATATATTCCGTCTCCCTTGCCACGGCGGCAAGCGTCATCATGACATCCAGATTGAAACCCGGTGATTCCGTAGCGATATCAGACATAATTGCGCCAGGGCCATCCGGCAAAAAGATAAACTGAAACTTTCCACGCTCTGCTGCCTGCGCCTGCTTCACTCGCGCATCAAAGCTGGTATAACTTTCCGGATCTACACCCGGCATTCGCCACGCCCCAGGCTGAGAGCCATAACCGTTACCTAAATGCAGGCCGATCAGCATTTGTTTGTTTGAATTGGAAAGTTTATTGGTTTGTTTTATTAAAGAATCCATAATTCTGTTTTTTGAATTACATATACAGTGTACGGTTCAGTCGACGGACGAAATCCCAATCAATATTGTCAGGGGAAATACCACCAAGACGTTCCGTAAGAACTGCAATGCATAATTCTCTACGTTTCGGTAAACGCTCCTTTTCTGCGGTATCAATGACAGCTTGTAGTTCCGCTAATGTCAGATCTGTACAGTAGGCAGGAGCTGCCGGCTGATGCCGCCAGGAATCGGCCAGACAGCCAGCATCAAAGGCATCAAATCCGGTTTCATCAACCAGTTGCAAAGTGATTCCCCGGTCAACATCCCGGTCCGCTGATATCGGTATTGCAATACGGTCTGGATTTCCTGCAGGTTTGCCCTTTGTAGCAAAAGAATGGGCAATAATCGCGTTCCAGGCTTTTGCGATAGGACGTCCAAGCTGCTGCTGAACCCATAAGCTTTCAACGAGTCCTGCTTCTATACTCTCAATTTCACCATCGCGTGCTGGAATATAATTAGAGGTATCAATCACAACTACGTCCTTGGAAACGTCCGCAAACAAAGGCGCAACTTCGGGTGTCCGCTCCAAGGGAATAGAAAGAATGATAACATCTTTATCCTGCACGGCCTGGTGGGCCGTAACGGCAACAGCACCCGTAGCAATCACAGACGGATCTATACTTTCAGGTCCACTCGAATTAGCCACAACTACTTCATGTCCCGATTTGGCCAGCTTCAAGGCCAATGTTTTTCCAATATGGCCGACGCCAATAACTCCGATCTTCATTTTTAAACTGTTTTTAAGTCACATCATTAAATAAATATATAAGCAAACGTTTATATGTTTGATTAAAATAAAACCCACTGCAATGTGATTTCAGCGGGAGTAAACTTCTTATGCTATTTTTAGGGATTGGAGAAAATGAGTCAGCTCCTCCAACTTTTCATCATTAATGGCAAGGCGCATATTCCGGCCTTCCTTATGTGACTCAATTAACCCAGATTCTGCCAATGATTTCAGGTGCTGCGACATGGACGGCTGGCTTATCGGAACAAATTCAAATAGGTCAGCGCACCCTCTGTTCGTTCCCTTTGCTATTTCCTGTAACAACGCCAGCCTGGTAGGATCGCTGAGCGATTTGGCCATTTTTACAAGTGATTTGCTATCCATTTATTTGATTTTTTAAATACATGCGCATTCGTTTATGTATTAGTAACTGGATGCTGGATGAAATAGTTCTTTTAGCAAGTAATTAATCTCGGGAGAATAAGAAAAGCGCCGCTGGTTTAGTGCATTGTCAAATCATAACAGTTTGACCTTGAACAAGTAACCACAATTCTGCTATGCGGAACCTCTTCGGCTGCAAATACTGCAGTTAAAAAGTCAATTAAATCAGCCGACGATCGCGATATGATCCATGGCGTTACGGCTGTGTAGTTGTCGGGGATAACTTTGATTTTCTTGTCTTTCATGCTGCCTGTTTTTAATGAACACTGTATCGCCGCCCACTGACAGCGCTATGTCAGGAGCATTAAAAACCATGATTATCGCTGACGCCCAACACAAGCCACCGATCAAAAAAAACCCTTGCTGGCGTATCGATTCAAAAAGTAACTCTGGAATGACGGAACCCGCCCGGTAACTTACAATCGATCGCCCTACGCGGGCCGCCCGTAAATTATCCGGAAACTTCCCGGGAGATTTACATAAATTGCCTTTTTAACCAAACACCCTTTACAAATGACACATACTACCTCCAATCCCAAGATCCACGAAGGCCGCAATCTCAAAAGATTTCGGGAAATGCTCGCGATCAAACAAGACGCCCTCGCATTCGAACTAGGCGAAGAATGGAACCAGCAAAAAGTCTCGCTGCTAGAACAAAGGGAAAAGATCGATTCTGATATTTTGGAGCAGGTGGCGGCAATTTTGAAGATTCCTGCGGAGGCGATTCGGAACTTTGATGAAAATCAAGCGATCACCGTTATTTCAAGTACATTCAATAACAATTCGGCTGTCGTAAATAATAATCCCGTTTTCCATCCAATTGACAAGATCATTCAACTTCATGAGGAGAAGATTGCATTGTATGAGCGAATGTTGAAGGAGAAGGATGAGATGATGGGAAGGTTGGAGCGGCTGATTGGGAAGTAGCAGAAAAATAGCACACTATAAAAAAACAAGTGACACGTGACACGTTTCGTGTTGCATTCATGTTATGATTATAAGTTTTAGACATAAAGGCTTGGAGCTTTACGCTACCAAGGGCGACCGTTCAAAATTACAGCAAAAGCATATTCTAGGATAAAACTGATTTTGACCAGGTTGGATGCGGCCAATGCGCCAGAAAAAATGAACGAGATAGGGTATTATTTTCACGCCCTAAAAGGTGATTTAAGATCGTTTTATTCGGTCAGAGTATCTGGAAACTGGCGAATTATCTTTCGTTTTATTGGAGAGAACGCCGCAGATGTTGATTATGTAGATTATCACTAAACAGGAGTTACAGTTATGGCTTTATTTGATCCAGCTCATGCGGGCGAACTTATTCGAGAAACCCTTGACGGGATTTATGAGGAAACAGGGCAAAAACTTACAGTTGAGCAGGTTGCCACAGTTTTGGGGACAACCAGGAAAACGCTATCTGCCATTATCAATGGGAAATCTGCGGTGTCACCCGAAATGGCAATCCGTTTAGGCGCAGCGTTCCCTAACACGGATGCCGAGTTTTGGTTAGCTGTACAGAAAAATTATGATCTTGCACAGGCGAGGAAGCGTGTAGATGCATCTAAAATTCGTGCAATATGGCCGCCGAAGGCGGTGCAGACTGCGTAAACATTATAATTTAGAAAGTACAGATATTGTCAGATTTCGTTAATTATTTGAATGAGGGATGTGTAAGGAAAGGATGAGATGATGGGGAGGTTGGAGTGGTTGATTGGAAAGTAGCGAAAAGCCATTGTAAAGGTCATGTCGCGTTTCGATGAGAATGATTTTTCTTGTAACTTCCATTGTTGTATGATAAAATTAAGGGAAATGAGAACAGGTAATGCAATGACACCGACCGAATTTATAAAGACCTTTGAGGCCTTCCCGGCAAAGGCACAGCTAACTATTGCTAAAAAAATACAGGACCGCATGATTGATCAACTCTTCGAAGAACTCGACGCAGAGCTGCCTGATATCGAAATGTCTACCCGAGAGATCCAGGATGAAATCAATGCGTACCGGAATGAAAAAAAGCAAAAAGCTCAGCATCGTCCTTGATGCTAATTGGTATGTATCTGCCTGCATCAGTCGAAAATCCCGCCGAACACTTTATTATAATATCCTAAAAAATCCAGATTTGCAGGTATTCTATTCATCTACCTTAATGGATGAATTCAGTGATGTTATTGAACGTCCTAAATTTTCAAAATACATTTCGCACAAGCAGGTTAATCGCTTCAAGATTATTACATTGAAGTTTTTGAAGAAAACCGAGGACGGTGTAGCTCCTGAAATCGTCCGTGACATAGATGACAACTATTTACTTGGAGTTTGCGAAAGTTGTAAAGCTGATTTTTTAATTACCGGTGATCAGGATTTATTAGTTCTTGGCGAATATCAGAAAACTAGAATTGTGACAATGTGGCAATTTGAACTAGAAAAGAAGTAGTTAGATACTTAAAATGTCGAAAGCATCAAATTAGCCGCCGGTCAGTATCAATTATCCTACAACCAGATTTTCAGCTGGACGTTTCAGTCTCTCTCTGTAAATTCCCGCATTCAAAAAACATCCTAAATCTGAATGCAACTCGCCGCCAATTAATACCCGCAAATCCCTGCTGAACTAAAATCCACTATCCGCCAAAGTCACCTCAAAGCGTCCCTTTCGGCAAATGCAGAAATGCTGATGCTATACTGGCAGATTGGAAAAATGATCGTCGAGCAACAGCAGGCTGTAAGTTGGGGAGCGAAAGTCATCGATCAACTGGCATCGGACCTACGAAAAGAATTTCCTGATATGAAGGGACTTTCGCCTAGAAACCTGAAATATATGCGCCAATTTGCTACTGCATATCCCAATGAAGCAATTGTGCAAGAGGCACTTGCACGAATTACCTGGTACCATTATCAATCCGCACAATCTTAACGGCTGCGCGCGCTCCTTCCAACTTATTAAAAGGTAGCACTCCACACCTATCACATCCTTACTTTCAGTTGCGCTTCTCCTCTCAAATATCAGCTTAAATAATCAACGCAAACGCTACGCGTCCATTTTAGCGGTAATGGGCACATTTGCTCCTTTTTTGAATGCCTTTAATCTAAACAAATCAACTTCAACATTCATCATCCTATGAAAAGAAACGCATTCATTGGCAGTATGGCTGTCATTTGTTCACTTCCTGCCATTGTATTTGCTAAGGCAGCGGCACTAAGGGGAATGATCGGAAAAGTATTTAAAGCGAAGGCTGGGGAAGGCCGCAGACATGGTCACATCCAGTTAAAGGGCGTCAATGCGAATGTATTGGATGTTAAGGTTTCGGGTAGTGATACGGATGGTGGTTTTGCGATTTTTGAGCAAACTTCACTCAGTCAGGGCCGTGGAACTCCGCTGCATGTGCATCCGGGCCAGGATGAAGTTTTTTATGTGCTGGAAGGCGCTTATGAATTCCTTGTGGATAAGGAAAGATTTAGCCTGACTGCCGGAGAGAGTATCTTCCTGCCGCGGGCAGTCCCCCACGCTTGGACGCAGGCATCGGCCAAAGGCAAAATGCTGGTAACCTTGCAGCCGGCCGGGAAACTGGAAGATTTTTTCTTGCAAATGGCGGCGCTGACACATGATCCTTCGCCACAGGAAATTGCCAAAATATTTGAACAAAACGAAATGAAGGTGGTTGGGCCACCGTTGAAACTGGATTAATGGTGCATCCTACATCGCATTATCTATGTCAAATAGAACTTGGCAAAAATTGCTGAAAAACGTCATAACCATAGCGCAGGATCATCAGTGAAACGACGACCAGAAATATTTTCCGGACGAATCCATTTCCTTCACGCAATGCCATTCTGCTGCCGATAATGTTGCCGGCAATGTTAAAAACAGCCATTGTCAGGCCGATGCCTAACAGGAAATTGCCATTCCGGATAAAAACAAGCAATGCTGAAATATTGGTGACACAGTTGATGAGCTTTGCATATCCCGAGGCTGTTACGAAATCGAACCGTAGCAACACGACAAAACCCAGGATCAGAAAACTTCCTGTTCCCGGGCCAAAGAATCCGTCATAAAAGCCAACTACCAGACCGATCAATGATCCCAGCACCAACTGTTTAGCCAGAGGAAGTCCCTTGTTTTGTGCTGCTCCGAGGTTTTTATTTGTGTAAACGTAAATCAGCATTACAATCAAAATGATCAAAATCACTGGTCGTAAAACTTCTGCCCGGACCATGCTTACCACCTTGGCGCCTAGAAACGAGGCCGTAAAAGCAGCCAGACTAACGACGATGAGGAGACGATAGTCAAACCTAATCCGCTTGCTATAATTGTAAGCGGCCACAGATGTTCCGGAAATAGCCGCGATCTTGTTGGTGCCGAAAAGGGTCGCTACAGCCTTATCCGGAAATGCGATCAGGAGCGCTGGTATCTGTATCAGGCCGCCCCCTCCTACCACCGCGTCAATAAATCCGGCAACAAAAGCTAGGGAACTTAATGCGACGAGCAAGGCAAACGAATAATCTGTGCTGAAAGAACTTAGATCCATGATGGACGCAATTTAGCGTCTAAAAAGCCAGTTCATATCGTTTTCGCACGGGAATTTCTGATTTAAGTTTTGCGCTGCTTTTAATGAACGCCTACTTTTTCTGAACCATTCCAATGTCCGCTAACCACCCTAAAAAACTTTCAGGCCAGTATTTCAGGGTTTCTCCTTTTGTAAAATCCATTGCAAATCCATGAGAGCCTTTGTTGTAAATATGCATTTCGGCCGGAATTTCTGCTTTTAGCAATGAGGAATAAAAATCAACACATTTGGCGGCTGTGGTCAACTTATCGTCGTGCGCATTGATGAGGAAAACCGGGGGACAACTTTCCTTTCGAACCGTGTAGTTTTTTAAAAATGCAGCATAGAAAAGACCGGCGAAATTGGGTTTCCAGCTAACCTTGCCGGATCCCTCATTGATTTCGTCGGTTGCTGCGAGTTCTACCGCCAATGTTCCGCCAGCCGAAAAACCTGCTATGCCAATTTTATTGGGATCAATTTTAAGTTTAGCTGCATCTTTTCGCAAAGTGATAATGGCCTGCTTTGCATCATCGAATGCAGCTGCGAAATAGGTTTCTCTGGGAATGACAAAATTTTTGCTGCTATCTCTGGTATTAAGTCGATACTTCAACACCAACGATGCAACGCCCCGTTCTTTTAGCCAAAGTGCAAGGTCAGTCCCTTCCCGATCGAACCAATTATCCACAAAACCACCTCCGGGACATATCACTACGGCTACTCCCGTTTCCTTTCCCGGCGGCGGCAAATGAAGCACGTAAGTAGGAACGGACACTTTGCGAAAAACCCTGTTCTTCTTTGAAAGTGACTGGGGATTTACATCGAAATCTACCACCTCTTCGCCAGTAGGATATTTCACGGGATTATCTGTGATACCCGATGGCCATAGTGGTTTTTCTTCGGATGTCTGGGCATCAGCGGTAAATCGCAGGGCAAGTGAAAGACCGAGTGTTAAAAATGTTATTAATATGCATTTCAGGTTCATAAAGCAAGATTTATGATTATAAACTCTTCAAAAAATAGCACCCTACATCGCCTCAATCTCCAACACCACGCTTGTCCTCCGCGCATTCACAACCGGATTAAAACCAGCCGTCATCAAATATTCTCCCGAATAAACCTGATCTTCCTTAATCGCAGATTTGGTCCCTGGATAGAGATTCAACTCCCTCACTTTATAATTCTTTGTTGCATCCAAACCTTCCAGTCGGATCGGCGTGTCGGAGCCGTCACCGTTCCTGTTGCCGACCAAATAGGAGAATAGAATGGCTTTCGATTTGTTTTTCGCCGCGTACATCAATGCTGCATAGTCATTCTTTTTAGGATCTACCAACCGGAAAAGATCACCCTGGAAAATGACGTCTTTCACTGCATTGTAATTGGCGACTGCCTGCTGGCTGAATTGCAGATCTTTTTCATTTAAATGACTGACCACAATGTCATAACCCAGCCGGCCCATCATGGCCACATCCGTACGGAATTTCAAAGGTTGTTTTCCCCAATCGGTTACGTGTGCGCTTTGCGCGATCGATGGGAAAAAATACGAATATTCCCATTGCATAAATACGCGCTCCAAAGGATCGGTGTTATCGCTGGGCCAGAATTCTGTGAAATATTTCAGCGCTTCATAATCCACTCGACCGCCGCCCCCCGAGCAAAGCATCATGGGGACTTTCGGATATTTCGCCCGCAGCTTTTCCAGCACTTTATACAGTCCTTTCACATAATCCACATAAAGCTTGCCCTGACTTTGCTTGCTTTTTTCGAGGTAAGCCGAGTAAGGGTTGAATGTGGTTGCATTGCAGTCCCATTTGATGTAGGCAATGTCCGGATTTTCGGTAAAAAGCTTATCCAGAATGCCATAGACAAAATCCTGAACTTCCGGGTTTGACAAATCCAGCGGAAGCTGGTTGCGCATGTAATGCTCCGGCCGTTGCGGTTGTTTGATCACCCAATCCGGATGCTTTTCATACAGCTCACTTTTAGGATTTACCATTTCCGGCTCAACCCAGATCCCGAATTTGATTCCCGTCTTCTGCGCTTCCTTCACCAGATAGCCAATCCCGTTTGGCAATTTCTTTACATTTTCCTGCCAATCTCCCAAACCCGCACCGTCGCTGTTTCTTGGATATTTGTTGGCAAACCAGCCGTCGTCCAACAAAAACAGATCCACACCCAGCTTTTTACCATCTTTGAAAAGCTCAGAAAGTTTACTTTCATTAAAATCAAAATAAGTGGCTTCCCAGTTGTTCAAAAGCGTCATTCTGGTGCCTTCCCCATCCAGGATGCGGTATTTTCTGGCCCAATTATGCAAGTTGCGGCTGGCTTCCCCTTTTCCGTTTTCTGAGAATGTGTAGATAAATGAAGGTGTTTTAAATTCCTGTTTTGAAGCAAGCGGATACTCTGAGGAGTAAGGATTGATACCCGCGATCAACCGCAGATTATGATAAGAATCAACCTCAAATTCCATTTTGAAATTGCCTGACCAAGCGAGTGTTCCCAGTAAAACTTTCCCTTCTGTTTCCGTGGCCGGTTTATCAAAAGACAAGGAAAAACTCGGTGGCTGATAGAGATTCGCGCGTGTTCCGAGTTTCGAATCCAGCACCCGGATCCCGGCCGTCAATTGTTCTTCTTCCGGATTCATTTCTTTGGCCCAGGTGCCATTGTAATGCGTCAGATAATAATCTTTTGCAATGAAATAGAGATTGGCGGAAGCGTATTTTTGAAGCGTAACAGGTTTCTTCTCTTCGCTTTTGATCACACTCCACTGCTCCACCACATTTTCCTGGAAATAGGTTTTGTAAAAAAGTGTCACCTCCACCGCATACACCGGATCTTTCAAAACAATGCTCGTAAGACTGACATTGTCGTTTTCCTTAGCGGTTTTGTGGCTGACATAAACAAGATCCAACGATTTATTTCCATCACCATGCGTCAATTGCAGCGCGGGTTCGGAGACATTCCACGTTCCCGCCGGAGTGTAAGCCGAGTTGTAAATCCCCGCATTTCCATCCTGTTGGCGACTCTGTGATGGGATGAGTTTGTATTCTGCAGGCTGACTTAATTTCTTTCCGAAATAAGTTATTTCAAGATGATTATCCTTGTCTGTTTGCAAGACCAGCACATTCTGTCTGGTTTCAATCGGGATGATGGTTGGCGCATTCTGGGCAAAAGAGCTGGCCGCGGTTACTGCCAGAAAAACGCTGTTGAAAATATGCTTATACACAACTATACTATTTGATATGGATTGATTTTATTCACCGGCGCCGAAACGAACAGCTTTAATTCTGATCGGCGCTCCTGTAAACACAAAATAAACATCTTTTACACCGGAAGCTGCACCGGCAGCAATGTTAAGGATCATTTGATCGCTGTATTCACCGGAAAATTTTCCCAAAAGAACTCCGTCGGCGCTGCCAGCATGTGCCTCGATCGTTCCCGAGGGAGGTGTCGGTGCATTCCGCCCGGATGCGCGGACGATTTCAATGTGTTTGATGCCTGTCAGATCAGTGCCTTTAAGCCTGAAAGACGCGCCGGAATTTCTGACAAATGCCATCGTACTGTCGTTGTTGAAACTGATATCTTTTACCTGGTCGGCCAATCTTACCGGCACCATCGGATTTCGAAGGACAAGCGTCGCTTCCGAGGATTGCGAGGATGCTGTTTTTGTGCCCCTATCAGCATATGCGGCGCGGAAAATGAAGCTGCCTTCAGTATCGCCCTTGGGAACAACGGTTGTATAAGTGCCTTTTACTGGCAATGTTTTGGCCGGTTTGGGCGCGTCCGACAAGCTCATAATGTAGCGGACAATTCCTTTCACATCGCTTTCCGCCATGGTCGGGTGCGCGGGCATGAATGCATCTCCCCAGACGCCCGAACCACCATTCAATATCTTCTTGGACAAACCTGCTATTGCAGTTGGGTCACCCTTGTATTTGGCAGATATAGCCGTAAAAGATGGCCCCAGCACTTTTTCTTTAATGGCATGACAAGCCTTGCAATCCCCATTATTGATCAGTGAAATGGCAGTTGCATACTGCGCCGAAGCATCCACGCTCATTTGCTTTTGAGCGATGCGGGTGAGATTAAAACCCTCTGAAAGATAGTTCGTACTGACAGAAACCTGGGAAGGGGCGATCTTCTTGTTTGCAAGACTGCCATCTTCGTTGTCGCTCACACGAACCTCATAATCAATGCTTTTTCCCGGAAAATAGAAGGTGGAATTCCCTTTCAGTGATTTTAAATTCAACCACCGGAGGTTCGTTACCTGCCTTTATCTCAACCGATTTGGTATTCTTTTCTCCGGCTTTATCCGTGACAGTTAAAGTTGCCTGATAAGTGCCCGGCGTAGTAAAAGTGATCGAAGGATTCGCCTCTTTCAGCGTTTTGAAAACGCCTTTGTTTTTGGTGACAACCCATTCGTATTGCAGCGCGTCGTCTTCGTCAAAGTCCTTGGTGCCTTCCGATGACAGCGTGACCTGCATGGGAAGCGCGCCTGCCGTTTTGCTCACGGATGCTTCTACCAAAGGTTTTCTGTTTCCGCTGTTGTATTCGATCCGGATCAGTTCTGCCTCGGGGTTGTCTTTGAAATACCCATTCCCATATTCCAGCACATACAGATCACCGTCAGGCCCGAATTTCATGTCGATCGGCCCCTTTAATTTCAAGTCAGGAAGAAAACGCTCCATCGATTTGTATTCGCCGTTTTCATCCATTTCCACCACATTGATCCAGCCTCTTACCCAGTCGGTGATAAACCACTTTCCTTCATAGTATTCGGGAAATAACCGCGATGCATTTTTGAAATCATCTTTTCTGAATACCGGGCCGCCTACTGCGCTGTTGCCGCCACTTTCCATGAGCGGAAACTCCTGGCTTTGCGCTTTTGAATACCAGATAAATGCGGGCTGCGCAGCCGGAAGCTCCTTTAAACCAGTGCTGTTGGGAGAATTGTTGACCGGGCGGGCAGGGTCAAAAGGCGCGCCGGAAACTTTGGTGGCGAAGTCATATTTCACATAAGCCTTATTATTGGCAACAAAATACGGCCATCCGTAAAACCCGGGTCCTTTGGCGCGGTTGAATTCATCATAGGATTGCGGTCCGCGTTTTTCGATATCATCACGGGAACCATCCGGGCCTACTTCTCCCCAGTAAAGCCAGCCGGTTTTTGAATCGATCGTTGGCCGCCACGGGTTTCTGTTGCCCATTGTGTAAATCTCAGGTTTAGTCTGCGGCGTTCCCGGAGGAAAAAGGTTGCCTTTGGGAATGGTGTATGTACCATCCGGTTCAGGATGAATGCGCAAGATTTTTCCTCTCAAATCATTGGTGTTCGGAGATGATTTTTGAGAATCGCGGGGTGATTCTCCTGGCCTTTCATCAAGGGGGGCAAAACCGTCGGAAGCTCTGGAAAAAGTATTGTCGCCCGTAGTCAGATACAGGTTTTTGTCTTTGTCGAAAAGCATTCCACCACCCACGTGGCAGCATTCTTCACGCTGCACTGGCACTTCCAGAACCACCTTTCGCGAGCTTTCTAATAACTCCTTGCCATGCCACTCGTAACGCACCAGCACGTTTTTTGCCTCGTCGCCAGCCAGCGAATAGTAAATGTAAATCCAGTGGTTTTTGTCATAATCCGGATCCAGGATCACGCCCTGCATGCCATCTTCCCCTTCGGTGACCTCGCCTGCTTTATTGACATATTTTGTACTGACGGCAAACTCAGCCACCGTTTCCATGGCCTGCGACTTTGGATCATACACCTTCAACTTCCCTTTCCGCTCCGCATAAAGTACCCGGCCGTCTTTCAGGATCTGAAACTGCATGGGCTCTTCAAGCCTTTGCGCAAGAACCACTTTGGTGAACCGGTTAGCTTCCGGTTTTTTGGGGGTCTGGGCAAATAAATTTTCAGTTGTTAAAAGCAAGCTTAGCAATGCAGAAAAGAGCATTGAAGGTTTCAGCACTGCATATCTATTGCAGAAATTGTGTGGTTTTGACATTAGGAAAATGCTTGAATAAATTTCAATTCTATAAGTCTGAACAGCTGACAATATTACTTGAAGAGCTGATAGGCTTTGCTCAAAAATGGCTTATACATCGGCTCGTGCTTGGGCATATTCAGGTAAAACAGCACGATCATGTTGTTTTCCGGATCGATAATGTAATCTGTGCCGTATAACCCACCCCAGGCAAATGCGGTGTTGGAAACCTCAGGAACCGGTTTCTTTTCTGCATTGTAAAGTTCAAATCCAAGCCCGAACTGAAAGCCTTTTCCACCGGAATTGACCTCAGGCAGGCGGTTAACTTTCGTCATCAGTTCAATGGTCTCGGGTTTGAGAATGCGCTTGCCATTGTACTCGCCTTTATTCAAAAGCATTTGGCAAAATTTGGCATAGTCGCCGATAGGTCCGTTTAACCCGATAGCGCCCTCGGCATAAGTTTGCACCGGGCTGATCGTGGTCTCGCTATATTTGTTGGATTCCGGCACGAGCTTGCCATCAATGTCGCTGTAAGCCTTCACAAACCGGCTCATTTTCGAGGGCTCATAATACCAGTCCGTTTCGGTCATTCCCAACGGATCCAGAACCGTTGACTTAACATATTCACGCAGGCTTTTGCCCGAAATGAGCTCTACCATGTAAGCCAGCATATTGGTGCTGATATGGTAACTCCACTCGCTGCCGGGATCAAAGCCCAGCGGATATTTTGCAAGCGCGATCATTTCATCTTTCAGATACTTCGAAGTGCCAGCTCCGCCAGTCCGCTGTCCCGGCCCTGCCGGTGGCGTGGCTCCCGAAGTTGCAGCGGCGTTTTTTTTCTCCATTTCGGCGCGACGAGCCTTTCCTACCAGCCCGGCGCTGATTCCCGATGAGTGCGACATGAGATGCGCGAAGGTCATCGGCGTTTTCACCGGCCTTGTCTCAAATGTTCCATCCTCTTTAATGGCCGTCGCCACTTTATCGGATATCTCCGGGAAATATTTCGAAACCGGGTCATCAACCGAAACCAGTCCCTTTTCCACCAGCGTCATAAAAGCGACTGTCGTCACTGCTTTAGTTTGAGAAAACAGGATATAGTAATCGTCCACAGCCGCTGGAACCTTGTTTTCAACGTCTTTATAGCCAAATGCTTTATTGTAAACGACATTCCCGCCTTTGGCAACAAAACCTACAATGCTGCTCGCCTTTTTATGATCAATAAAACTTTGCAGCAGCGAGTCGATGCGTTTTGTTTTGTCCTCGCTTGTGCCGGTGGCTTTGAGATCAGCTTTGTAGTTTGATGTTTGCGGCGCAGGCGATTTCTGCTGCGCTATTGTGCTGTTGAATGCAGCTAAAAGCGCAATGCTTAAATAGATTTTTTTCATAATAATTTAAAGGGTTAGGAATAGCAAAGCTTACTTCTCGCCAACGAATTTTAGTGAGTCTTTCGATTCAACCGGCAATCCGGAATAAGCGATCAAACTAATTTTCCCCTTCGTGGCTGCCTTGGGAATTTTCACAACCAACTGACCGGCTGCTTTGCTGACGAACGTTGTCACAGGTTCTGTCAAACCGGTAAAAAGCACGCCCATTGTCAAATCCAGATTCGTGCCCGTGATAGTAAGGTTTTTTTCACGTTCGGCAATCGCCGGTGCGAAGCTTTTTATTGCTGGCAATGTGATGACCAGTTCCGTTTCAGATTCAATGGAAAGTGGTTCGGTGCCACCGGCTGAAAAAATGACCGGGCCGGTTTGAGCGCCAAAAGGCACAGTTACGACCAGCTCCGTCATGGTTTGGCTTACAAATTCTGTTATCGTCGTATCCTGCGCAAATGTGACTCCCTTCACCCAATTCAGGTATTTTCCTGAAATCGTGATCTTATCGCCGGGTTTGGCCTGCGTGGGGATTTTGGTAATTTCTACGGGCACTTCCAGGCTCAGTATGGTTTTGGAAACAATGTCCCCTGCGGTCGTTTTTAGCGTTACAAGTCCTTCCGAGGTTTCGTTCGGAACGGTCAGCACAATGCGATCGGGAGTTTGTTTTACAAATGCAGATGCCGGAACGCTGGCTCCTGTCAGTTCGACAGACGTTACTTTATCCAGATTTTTACCAATAAAACTGATCGTATCCCCCAGGCTCACGCCCGATGGCCCGAAACTGAGCAATTGCACTTCGCTGCTTGTGGCCACCTCATCTTCTTTGCAGGCTACAAGCAACCCCGCAAGCATTAGAGAAACCGCTGCGTTCAACAACCGCAGATCATATATTTTTTTCATCCTGAATGTCTTTGATGTTACTTTTTGAGAATTTTTGGCACTACCCTGAAATTGTCCATGGAAATATCGGCATCCAGATCTCCGCCACCATGGAAAAGCAGCCGGGTGTAGTAACCGTTTGGATTCACAGCCATTTTTACGCCCAAAGTTTCATAGCTGGCTGCTATTTCGTTAAAAGGAATTGTAACCGTTCTCCATTCGCCCTTCGTATCGTAAGGCGGTGCCCATTGGTAAGCGTCGGTGATGAAGTCTTTTGCCAATCCCACATTGATTTTCAACAGGTTGTTATTGTAAGGCTTCAAAGTATTAACCTCGAATTTCAGGTTGTAATCCGCCGGTCGCAGGATCGCTTCATCGGGAATGTTTTTGCTGATCGGCCCCATCGCCTCGGGTGGTCCTCCCGCAACTTCCTTCCATTGCCAGCCGCTGACCGCTTCTTTCACCCGAATGTAATTTCCATTAATCGCCACCGGATCTCCTGCGCCTGGCTTAGTAACCACATATGCCTGGTTCCACCAGCCTGTAAAGGGATCATTGCTTAAAAAGATGTTGCGGTTATCTCTGAACCAGAAATCCGATTTGGTTTCTCCAAAAGCAGTTTTTACCGTCACCTGCCCTGGCAGCGCGCCTTGGGGCACACGCACTTGAATGATCTGGTCGGTTACAGAAACGAGCTCACCCGTTATGCCTCCTGCAAATGTGACCGTAAGCGGCGGGTAAAAATAGCTTCCGTTAATGGTCGCTATGCCGCCCGTTGCCACATATTCACAGTTCATTCCCGTCAGTTCGGGTTCGCTGATCTGCACTTCGAAATCGTGTTCGAGCGTCCGGCCGTTTGAGAAAACCATGCGCATTTTGTTGCTGATTTCCTTCGGGACCATTGCGGGAACACTCACCAGAATCGTCTTATTGGTAATATAAGTTGGTGTCAGAACTGCTTTTTGGTCATTGAACCAGATTTCGGTAACGTTCTGCAAATTCTCCCCTACGATCGCGATGAGGTTACTTTGGAAAGCGCCGACCAGCAATGAGTCCGACGAGGCCGGGTTGGTCACGCGGATGTAAGTAATGGAAGGTTCGCCATGTGAGTCAACGTCATCTTCCTTACACGAAATCTGAAATGCAGCCATGAGCGCCAGCAGGGCAAACATCAGGGCCGATCTATATCTGTTTTTCATTTGAATGTCGATTTTTATAAATCCGAAAATTATTTGCTGTAATAATCAACAGCGGGTTTTTGCAGATTGGGCGCCTGGCTCAGTTCTGCCGACGGGATTGGAAGCAGGAAATTTCCGCTGTTCGCATTGATCGTGCGCTCGGTCGTCGACCAGGCCGTTTTGGTAAATGTCCATGATGTCGGGTTTGGAAAAACGTCTGGCGCCGTAGCGAACAATCCCCTGTCCTGACTGTTCAGGATGGCATAGGCTTTCGTGGGATTGTAGTAATGCAGGCTTACCAGGTCATACCACGCCATTCCTTCCATGGCAAATTCCACCAGCCGTTCCTTGAAAATAATGTCGAAAGTCAAAGGCCCCGCGAACACCGGCAAGCCAGCACGCGTATGTATTGCATTGTAATATTTCAGTGCGGTGGGATCATTGGTCGATGCATTGTTTCCCAAAACCGCTTCTACATACACCAGATACATTTCAGCAAGCCGCATCATGTACGTGTCGTGTCCGTAGTTCTGCGAAGCCGACAAGCCGCCGACGTCCTTGGCTTTTCCGGTTACGTATTTTTTGATGGAAACAAAATTGTTGTCGCCGCCTGGATTGGGAACGATCAGTTTCTGCTCACCACCTGGGATCGTCTGCGTAATCTCAGGATAAGATGCGCCCGGAAGCATGAATGTTGCTTTCAGGCGCTGATCCACGGTGCGTCCCTGCATACCGGTGGCCGTTTGCTTTATACCTTCATATTGACCCAGCATCCACCAGGTGGCGCTTTTGTCACCGCCCCAGCCGTCGCCATTTGCAATATCCGGACTAAATGCCAGGTAAGCCGGTGTCGAATTTTGCGTACCATACGCTCCGGGGGAATAGACCCATTGCAGCGAGAAAAGCGACTCGGAATTGTTGTCATAAGGAAACAGGAAGAGGTCGCCATAGTTTTTGAGCAGCGACAAGCCGCTTTGCGTAATCACCCTTTCGGAATAGTATTTGGCGCTATCCAAAAATGTTTGGTTTCTGGTTCCCGATCCTGCGGACTCCACGCCTGCACGCGTCAGGTAAAACCGCGCCAGCATTCCTTCTGCCGACCACCGGGTAATGCGGCCCGGACGTATAGGTGTTGCAGGAAGATCTTCGGCCACCTGACGCATCTCGCTTGTGAGAAACTTCCAGACACTTTCAGGCGTGTTTCGTGAAACGGTCGTATCGGAGAGCAGTTCCAGGTTATTTTCAATGATCGGCACTGCGCCCCAGTTCATCACAAGCGACCGGTAAGCCACGGCGCGCATAAATCGCGCCTCAGCAATCGCCATTTTCTTGATCGCCGGAGAAACCGCGTCTCCCGCATATTGATTAATGTTACTGATCGCCAGATTGGACTGACCCACCACGATAAAAAACGAACGCCATGCAGAACCATTCTCCGGCGTGTTTCCAGTGGTATTAAAAAGCACATTTCCACGATCGTTATAGGCAGAAAACGCTGTTCCGGCCCTGAAATCGCCCAGATTGTAGGATGCTTTGTCGTTATAATCAAACCATACTTTGCTGTAAAGCAATGCGGTCGAGGCCAGAACCTGATCATCTGTTTGGTAGAAACCTGCATCCACAATGGCGTCAACAGGAGGCCTTTCCAGAAAATCTTCTGAGCAGGAAGTTACCGCGAGCAGCGAACCGAATAAGCTGCCGAGATAAAGGATATTGTTTAAAATTTTCATCTGATTCGTTTTTAGAAGTCCAGGCCGAGGCTAAAAGTGTAAACAGGAGTCAGCGGATAGCGACCGTAATCCAGACCGATCGCCTGGTTTCCAGGACTTGCATCCCGCGATACGTAGGCGCCTACCTCAGGATCAAAACCGCTGTATTTGGTGAATGTGAGCACATTCTGCGCGCCAACGGAAAGTCTTTGCGCCCCGGATTACTTTCTGTTTTGACATAAAAGCGGCGGGCACATTGTAGCTCAGCGAAACGTTTTTGAGGCGGATAAATGAGCCGTCCTCCACCCATTTGTCTGTATGCCGGTTGAAATTATTGTTGGGCCCATTAGATATGCGCGCGACGTCTGTTCCGGGATTGGCCAGCACCACTTCGCCCGCTTCGTTGGTGATCGGCTTGGCATAATCCATGGCGTGTACGAGCAGGTTGCGGCTCAGGTTAATGTTGCTCGCATTGGTGTTGAGCTTGCCGAGGTAATTATAAATGTCGTTTCCATACGTGCTGGTGAACAACAAACTCAGGTCAAAACCTTTGTAGGAGAATGTGTTGGTAAAACCGGCAAACATTTTCGGCCATGGGTTACCAATGTTGGTAAGGTCCATTTCATTGATCTTTCCGTCGCCATTGATGTCTTTGAATTTCACATCGCCTACCCAAATGTTATCGATATTGGTAGGCAAGCGGTCTCCATTGTTATCAACCGGAACTGCACTGCCGTCAATCTCAGCGACATTCTGGAATAAACCTTCTTCCATATAACCCCGGAAGAGCCACGGCGCTTCTCCCACTTCGGAACGTTGCGTCCAATCCTGCATCCACCAGGAGGTGCGGTCTACGAATGCGCTTTCGGAGTAAAACGATTTTATCTTGGTTTTGAAACTGGAAATATTCAGGCTGCTTTCCCATTTGAAGCCGCCTTTATTGATGTTGATCGTGTTGATAGTAAAGCCATAACCCTTATTTTGCAGCGCACCAATGTTCACCGTCGGAGAGCTTACCGCACCCGTGCCGTTGGTGCCCATATACCAGGGAAGCGGCTTCTCCATCAGCAGGTTATCGGTGTCTTTGATATAATAATCCACTTCAAACTGGATCCGGTTGTCAAACAATGCCACGTTGATACCGAAGTTGTTGGTTTTGGTTTCTTCCCATTTCAAACCCTGGTTGCTGTATTTGGTAGGCAAAAATCCCGTGGAAGTGGGCGTTGCCCCCGTTCCCATCGGCGAGTAAATGCCTCCCCCGCCCTGATTTCCCGTTACGCCCGTTTCAAAACGCAGTTTCAGGTCGCTGATGGCGGGTATATTAAAGAAAGACTCCTGCGAAACGCGCCATGCTGCGGACACCGACGGGAAAAAGCCCCATTTGTTTTCTTTACCAAAATTGGCCGAACCATCGCGCCGTACGGTCGCCATTACAATATAGCGATCGGCGTAATTGTAGTTCAATCTGCCCAGATACGATTCCATGGCCCATTCGCCCGAGCCGCCTGAGTTGCTCGATGTTAATGCATCACCTGCTGCCAGATCGAGAATGTCATTGGTCAAAAATCCCGTCCGGGTTCCGCCCACATTTTTATAGGTGGAAGCCTGCGCTTCGTGCGTTACCATCACATTGATGCTGTGCTTGCCGAGCTGCTTGTTATATTCCAGAAGCTGGTTCCAGTTGTAATACGTGTTGACACCCGTTCCGTTTGTGAGTGAGGCTGTTACGTTTCTGGCCCAGCCAATGGCATAGGTTGGAATGTAATAGGTGGAATTTGAAAAGCCCAGGTTTGTGTTAAAGGATGAGCGGAAGTTCAGGCCTTTCATGATTTCAATGCCCAGGTTCAATCCACCCAAAAATTGCCTTCTTACGAGCTTATTGGTAGTCAGGTTGGCAATCGCGATCGGGTTTACGGGCGCAAACTGGTTGGCACCATTGTTCTCATCGCCCCCACCCCAAGAACCGTCCAAGTTTCTTACCGGAACCTGCGGAGTCAGCTGCAATGCGCTGGCAATGACGTTTTCCTGGCTGGTGGTCAGGTTGTCATTTGTTTGGTTAAAGCTCAGATTTGCTCCGATGGTGGCCCATTTTCTGGGTTTGTTATCAAGGTTCAGCCTGAATCCATATCTGTTAAAACCAGAGCCTAATGCAACACCATCCTGTTTCAGATATTCGCCTGACAGATAATAGGTTGTCTTGTCATTTCCACCACTCAGGCTCAGCTGGTGCTTGTTCATGGGGGCGCTTTTGAAGAGCTCCTTTTGCCAGTCCGTACCCGGACCGAGCAATGAAGGATCCAGAAATTCGCCCGGCGTATCACCGCCCGCAATGGCATGGTATTCACCCACCATCTGCGCGTATTGCTGCATATTCATTACTTTCAGCGGCGACGGGGGCGTCTGCAAACTATATTGATATCCGTAAGAGATTTTGGTATCGCCTGATTTTCCCCTTTTGGTAGTGACGATCAAAACTCCGTTGGTAGCTCTTGAACCATAAATCGCAGTCGCCGAAGGACCTTGCAAAACCTCAATGGACTCAATGTCGGCCGGGTTCAAACCAGCAAGTGGATTGGAAGAACTCTGCGATCCATAGGAAGCCGACTGGCCCGGAATCTGCACGCCATCGACTACATATAAAGGCTCGTTACTGCCGCTAATCGAGTTAACACCCCGGATATTGACCGAAATACCACCGCCCGGTTGCCCTGAGTTTTGCGTCACATACACACCTGCGGACCGACCCTGGATAGCCTGTTCAATGGTTGTATTAACCGTTTTTTCAATATCCTTTGAAGAAATGGATGTCTGTGCGGTGGTCAGATCGGCACGTTTCATTTCGCCATATCCCACAACCACCACTTCTTCCAATGCCTTCGTATCGGCGGCTAGGGTTACATTGATGGTGCTTTGCGTGCCTACAACGATTTCTTTGGACAAATACCCTACAAATGAGAAGATCAACACCGAGTTGTTTCCCGGAACCGCCAGCGCGTACTTGCCGTCTGCGCTTGTGGTTGTTCCCTGCGTTGAGCCTTTGATCACAATGCTGACGCCCGGCAGCGGCTCTCCTCTGTCATCTACCACCTTGCCGCTCACCTCAATGACCGGCAGCTGATTTTCCTTGCTATTTTTAACATAAAACTCCCGAACGCCGATTGCATATACGTCATCGTTTGTCTGCATTACAGCTAGCACAAAAACACAGGCTGCCAACTTCTTCATTCTTCTGATCTTCACCTGATTAAGCACTGGCACCAGGCGGGTGACAGCCGCGGCACAGGCGCGTCGACTTAGTAAAGCATGTTTCATACTTTTACATGGTTTGGTTTTAAAGGTATAATTCGTTTAACGCCACCGCATCCGGCAGCAAATTGAATGCACTATCGGCTGTAAATCTGCTCCAAATCGCCTTCAAACAGCGTGTATTCATCGTCGTAAAACTTCTTGAAATCCAATGCGGCCGGATGCCCGGGAAATGGCGCATAATAATGGGTGGGGCTTTTGGTATCATTGCGCCAAACAAGCACGTAAGCCAGATTCAACTTGTTCTTTTGCAGCACTTTAAGCAGCACATCGGTATACCAAACCGGATTCACAATGGATTCCAGACCGGTTTCGGTGAATGCGGCGAGTTTTTTGTTTTCCAATGCAAAGTCATTGACAATTTTGATTTTTTTTATCGCCTGATCCAGGTTGTACTTGCCATCGCGGCCCATATCTCCGTAATTATCCATGCCGACCATATCAACCCATTCATTTCCCGGATAACGCTCGGTGAACTCTGCAACGCTGTTAAATTTGTTGTCAGGAGAAAAGGCGTAAATCAGGTTATGAACATCCAGACTATCCCGCAGATAGCCTGCCGTGAATTGCCACAATGACTTGAACTCATCTGGCGTGCAATGTGACTTTCCCCACCAGAACCAATCGCCATCAAACTCATGATAAGGCCTGAAAATAAGCGGAATAGCTTCTCCGTTCGCGCCTTTCAGACTTTTGAACCAGCCAGCCAGACTTTGCAAAATGAGCTTGTAATCCTCATGGTTTTTTCCGCCCGGAACAATGTATTTCACCGCTGGCAATGAAATGGAATCTTTCCAGTAAAAACCGCCCCCCGAAACCGGATTAGAAAAATGCCAGGAGATGGTTGTAATCCCACCACGGGCGTAGGTGTCGGTAACCAGTTTTCTTAAACGCTCTTCACTCTTTTTTATGGATTCCGCAGGTCTGCCTGTCAGCGGCGCAATGTCCACACCAATAACCGCCGGATGCGCGCCAACGACCGATTTTACATCCGATCTTCCAGCTTCATCACGCCAGCCGTGACCATAATCCGTAGCATCCTGATGTCCAAAAAGTATGTGCTTTTTGGCAAGCTTGTGCATATTCTGGTATAGTGCCGCCGTCTCTCTTGTTGCTTTCGGGTCTATCAGTTTTTGCGCCCGGGTCACAGCATTTGAGGCAAAAAAGAAGACGATTAAAGCGATTGATATTCGAATCATTTTAAAAATTAATGTACATGAAGGTCCCGCAGGATAAATAGAATTTTATCCAGCAAAAATAGGACGAATCAACATGGACATAGAATAAGGGAAACCCTACTTTTTTAAAACTTAGGGAAAACCCTTGGAGTCAGTCCAATTCTGCTTAGAGCAGCACCAATGCATAGCAGCATGCAATCCTGAAAAACGTACCCAACAATCTGCAACCGGTAACTTACATTCCCTGGCCTGTAAAATATACCTGAACTTCCCGCAGTATTTATATAAATTGCCTTTTTAACAAAAACCGTCACTGTATGACACATACTACCTCCAATCCAAAGATTCACGAAGGCCGCAACCTGAAAAGATTTCGAGAAATGCTCGGGATCAAACAAGATTTCCTTGCGTTCGAGCTCGGCGAAGAATGGAACGAGCAAAAAATCTCATTGCTCGAACAGAAGGAAAAGATTGATGCTGATATTTTGGAGCAAGTTTCTGCAATTTTGAAAATTCCAGCTGAGGCTATTCGGAATTTTGATGAGGAGAAGGCAATTAATATCATTACAAATACTTACCACGATCATGCAAATGACAACTCATTTAATCAGGGCACCATTTATCTAAATCCTATCGAAAAGATTATTCAGCTTCATGAGGAGAAGATTGCATTGTATGAGCGGATGTTGAAGGAGAAGGATGAGATGATGGGGCGGTTGGAGCGGTTGATTGGCGGGAAGTAATTTGATGCGAACCTTGAAATACGCAACGCCTAATTTACAGGAGAACTAGCCAATGAAAACTGATATCTTTTTTTTCGCTTCAGACACAATCAATAGATATGGGTTTCGTATTGACATTGAAGCATTTGAACGAGTAATTAAGAATATTCATGAAGGAGGAATTCCTATGCTAATTGGACATGACTTTCATCGTCCAGTCGGCTGGAATCTTCCATTTGGTGTTTTTATTAAGCCGGGTATCGGTTTCGCTACCACCTGCAGATGGATTGCTGAAAATGAAGCAGATCAAGAGATCATATTATCCAAAACAAAAGATTTTCTAAACGATCGGTATGAAAATAAATTTATCCCGGTAAAAGAAAGTTCTCTCAATTCACTGAACACTACGATTGGAGATAGATCATTAAAAATTGATTGTGGTTGTGCCGCAATCATGCAAACTAACATTGCTATCAACGAATTCAAGGATTTTTTTGAACGAGCGGAGATTGACAAGAATGGTTTACTTCCACTTTCACATATTCTATCAGAGTTTAATTATTATAAACAGGGTATTTTTAAACATAAGAAAAGACCATTATGTGTTTTTGCGCATCAATTCTTTCGAAGATCGCAATCTAGATTTAACAATTTCTTTTTTAGTTTTCTAGATGAATTGATATCCTTGTCCAATAATTCCGATATAACAATCCGCATTAAGCTTGACTCAGACCTCATAGGTTATTCTCCTTCTTGCGTAGAAATGGGCGAGCTAGCATATCATTTTGGCCCCAAGTATAATAATCAAATTGACCAGATTAAGCACGGAATTACAAAACATGTGTCCAGTGATTTTCAGAGGAAATTTAGTGGAATATCAGCGACCGAATTTTTTGGAAAACATGACGGTAAAGAATTCACATTTGAATCAGAAGAAATACGAGAGTTACCTACCGGTGTAACTGATGAACATTATGCTTGTCGATATGTGCATGCAATCTATGAAAAGAGTTCGGGTAATTTTCGGCATTTCGATGGTGCTATAAGATCTTACAATTTAGAGTCCTTTGTTGATAGGGTTTCTCAATCTTTTGTTGAAGCAGGACGGAGATCTGAATACACTAAGCTTTTTAGAATAGATGGCAAATTATCTATTAGCAAGTGGAAGACACTAGTAACACATTATTATCAAGAAAATCCGCTCATTTACGAATACTTTGATGTCGATCTTGAACATCTTAACACTCAATTACCTCCAAAGCAGTCTCCAATTCGGAAAGTTTTGCCATTTGAGATAAAGTCAGAGGAAGGCCTTAAAATTCTGTTATCTTATCATGAAATCAGGGAGTCAATAAAAGTTGGACGATATGTCGATGTATTTGACAGATTAAGTACCGATGGTCAGACAATCTACTTTTTAGAACAAAATGTGTTTGAATTGAAATTTGCATTGGCGAAGCTAGGAGAAGAACTCTCGATTCCCGTAGATATAGATCTGTTGAAGTTGGACGACGATCTATGGAATATACCCTCAATCATGCATTTTGGTGAAAATTCTTTACATCTATTGTATAAGACAGTTGAGGCAATGCGCAATCTATTTAAAGCGATGATTCAGCGAAGGATATTCAAAAGTGTCTCGTTGACGCTTAGCTATGTGGTAAATCACAGAATTGTTAGGATATCATCTTTCGGCACAATACAAAATCAATTGAATTGGTTGGAGACATTAACTGCTTTTCCAATGACAGAAGAGGATCTAAGCGTCTGGATTACGATGCAACGGAGATACCTTGATAAATTCAAACCAATTAACGACGACGCTTTTGACGAGGCACTGCTCCAACAAGATGGCGTTTTATATATTAAACGTGTTCAACTTCTAGGAGGTTTTAAGATTGATTATAGTCGGTCCGCTGGATATTCCATCATTTTGTTGCAAGATGGTATTAAAGAAGAGATTATGGATATGTGTTTGAAAAAACAGATAAGACCTGTCCTGGCATTAAAGGTAAAGGGTGCTGTTTGGTCTGATACTGGTGAAGACTATTTTACCTCTGGTCGATCTAAGTGGATGGATGTTTTAGCTGGAAATCTTGTAATAACAGAAGATGGCCCCAGTGCCGTTTTCTGGGCTAAGCAAAACTAAAAGCATTACTCAGTTTTGTGGAACTATAAATGTAAGTGTTATTTAAATTAAATCTTTACAAGAAAGCCTTTAAACTATTCAACCCTAACCCCAATCAACTCAACCCCCAAAACCTCCCTCAATTCGGACAATCGTTTCAATCGTAAAGTTGCTATTTCCTTTCACCCAGGAATTTACAGTCTGCGGCGTCACTTGCAATTTCTCCGCCAAATCCTTTTGACTCATTCCAAGTTTACGCAATTGGGCAAGGATATTAATCGCGATAATCCTTGATTTTTCAAGTGCCTTCGGATTTTCGGCTTTGCGGGCTGCTCGCTCTTTCCATTTGCTGGATTCAGTGGCTGTAACCGACTCCAATTTTTGTAATATGTCTTCTCTCGTTTGCATAGTCATTCAAAATCAATGTATCCCCAATCTTCTACGGTTTCAATATTCAGTTCTTTTCAGAAATCTTACGAGCACATCCAGCTTTTTGAGTTCTTCCTGCAAATGCTTGCGCTCATTCATTGTCTTTGTCAATTTGATGGCGCTTCCGGAGATTACAAAAAAATTGTAGTTAAGTCTGACAGCATAAATTCTGAGCCACGATTTTGCGCCTGTTCCATAGGCTTTGCTCTTTTCATTTACGATTTTGATTCTCGCAATTTTGTCCAGTGGTTTGAAAATATCTCCTAGTTTACCCAAATCCTGTTCTTGGGCCACTTTCAAAAGCTGTTTTTCAAATGCATCTACCTCTGACATTGTAATTGAAACAGCTTGACTCACTGAACAATAACCATAAAAGTCTTTGACGAGATCTTTTTCGTGTGCGGTGAAAAACGTATCCAAATACTCCGGATTTGCCCAGCAGTTGAATGTGCGGTCAAATTCGTTTTCTTCATTTCCTTCAAACCGCGCCGCCCAAAGCGTCTCGAACAATGCGTGTAAGCTCAACAATCTTCATGAATCCTGCCGCGCGTTTGCGGCTTGCTAATGTGTGTACAGACTAACTACTGGTTTTCAAAGCTAGCAAAATTTTGTTAATAATAAGATTATAACCTGATTTTTGGCATACTTGCCAGTATAAATGTGTCGCTACTTTGAGTGATAGTCTGTAATAATGACCTTAGCTACATCTTTATCAATAGTGAGAAAACGGCCGGATTGCGATTGGCAACGAAATCATCACTGATGTTCCTTTGCCGGCTTCGCTTTGCCACATGACGTGCCCGCCGAGGTAGGCAATGCGGGATTTAATGTTTGCCATGCCACTTCCGGTGGATAGCAGATTATCGAAATCGGCGCCCAGGCCATCGTCATCTACGCTAATGAGGGTTGTTTCTTCATTGACCATCAGCTGGACCGTCACCACCTGGGCGTGTGCGTGTTTCAGCGCGTTATTGAGCAACTCTTGTACGACCCGGTAAATCATCACCGCAGCTTCATCGCCCAAAGGCGGCATTTCGCCGTAATGGTCTAAAATAAGGTTTGTTTGATTAACGAGATTCAGTTTTTGCACCAGATCTTCCAGCGCCGGAACGAGGCCAAATGTGGATAGCGCATACGGGCGCAGATCGTTTGAGATCAGCCTGGTTTCGGCGCATGCTTCATCCAGAAACTGGTTCAAGGGCTCTTTGACGGTTGAAGGCAGTTCTTCTTGATGTGCTTCGATGAACAGCTTAATCCGTGACAGTTGGATTCCCAGACCATCATGCAGATCACGCGCAATCCGACTCCGTTCGCCTTCCTGACCTTCGATCATGGCCCGAAGCGATTTTAGCTCCAATTGCCGGATCTGCTGCTGGGCGATGACGGTGTGCTGATGATCGATCAATGTTTGCTGTCGTCTCAGATACACAAGCGTGAAAACACCTATAATGCTGATGATCAGACCAATGAAAAGCGCCGAGTTCAAAACATGCTGATTGCGGCTTTGTTCCTCAACGAGTTGCTTTTCGACCGCCAGCGTCTTGATCTGACTATCCAGTTCCTGCAAGCGAATACTTTTTGTTTGCTCGGATGCGTAAAATTGTACCGTATAATCGAGCATTTTTTGTGACCAGTCGTATGCCTTTTTATAGTCGCCCATGCGCGAATAGCTGTCCGCAGTATGCCGCGACAATTCCCGCATCATGCCCAGACTATTTTCCGCCTTCGATAAGTTGTAGCTCTTTTGATATTCTTCAATAGCAGCCATACTATTGTTTCTAAACTGCTCAACCAAGCCCAGGTAAAAGTGATTCAGTGCAATTAACCAGTTGACTTTTAACTGATTAGATATAATCAAACTTCGGCTGGCAAAATAATATGCAGAATCGGGCTGCTTGTCTCTAGAATAAGTCTTGGCCAGCAAACTGAGCGCATAAGCCTGAGAATAAGGTCGTTTGTACTTTACACTAAGTCGTTCCGTTTCCCGCAGGTGCGTTTTCAAACCTGGTGGCGTGGGTTCTATATGTTGGGCGATATTATCTAAACCCAAACGCGCTTCGATGACTTTGGGCATGTTGTGGGTTCGCTCGAAATACTGTTGGGCTTTTTTCAGATATTTTTCGGCGTAAGCATGCATGAAATAGTCCTGCGAATAGTAATCTCCAATCACCAGATACTGATTGAAATAACCCAGCGAATCGCCCATCAGACTGTAATATTTCAAGCTGCTTAAATAAGAATCCATCGTGTACTTATTGTACCCGTACTGCCGGTGGTAAATCTTGCCCAAAGAATCATAAGCCTTTGCAGCCTGACTATAATGCTTATCCTGAACCAACAGATTGATCTGTTTTTGTAACCGCTCAACGGACGTTGTGTCCGCTACTGCCTTCACAGATTGAAACCCGCCAGTTATAATAATTAAGTAAAGGAAAATGATCCGCCAACCAGACCGAGGAGAACAAAATCTCATGAGCATCGCTTGTTTTGACAAAATAAAACTAATCGATCATTTGCATCTCCATAGCCGTCTTGATCAACAAGGCTGTATTCGGAACACCGAACTTCATCAGCAGGCTGCTTCGGTGAAATTCGATTGCTTTGGCGCTCACGAATGACTTGAGCGGCCATTTGCTGCGTAGTCAATCCCTGCGCAATGCGGGTCAGCACTTCCGATTCGCGCGGACTGAGGTGCGGTTTTACGCCAGTTCCGGCTGCTGACCTTCTGGTTTTGGGACTATCGTTCAGGAGAATTTGTGTGATTGATTCATTGAAATACTGTTTATCGTTGTGAACCGCCTGGATAGCCTGAAGCAACTCTGTTTTTGTAGTATTTTTTAACAAATAACCTTTCGCGCCTTTTTTCACAATCCGCTTAATGAGACTCGCATCGTCGTGCATCGTTAATGCTACCACTTTCGTTTCCGGAAATGTGCGGCCGATATACTCACAAAGCCCGAGCCCGTCTTCAATGTTGGGAAACGAAATATCAAGTAACACGACATCGATCGCAGTCTGGCTTAACCGCTCAATAACCGACTTTACCATGTAGCAGCGTTCAGTCACTTCAATGTCGAGTGACCCTGAAATAAGCGACTCAATGCCTTCAACAAAAACATTATGGTCATCCGCGATGAGGACTCGTATCATGTAACCAATATAAATTTAGATCTGTCCATCTAAATTACGATGAATCCTCGGTGAAGATTAATCAAACAGTTTCCATCTTGTAAATCTTAGGGAAAACCCTAAGGACATAATGGTTGGTCGACCAAAAAGGCGTTAACGAAAGCCGAAGTAATAAAAATCACTTCAAGTTGTTCAACCTGCTCTTTTTTAGCTAAGCGGCGAACCATGCAGTCCAGAGCATAGCGATAAAGGGCAGGCCGAAAATAGCAGTGATTTTCAAATCTTTGTGCAGCATACCAGCACGGATCAAAACACCGAAATAAACGACGGTGACCAGCATCAGGATGGGAAGAGCCCATTTACTTTCGTAAAGCGACGGCTTTCTCGTTGAAGCCAAATTGTTGGCTCGTGCGTAAAGAATTAAGGTTTTTTCCAACTCATTGCAGAAGGTATTAAACGGTGCTGCGTTACAGAAGTTTTCATTAGCAAAAATGCTCAGCTTTGGCTCGTTAAGTAGCCTGATGTCCAACGCTGTACCATTACCGTATTCCACTTGGAACGACTTGATGCTTTCAAATGGAATGATCCTGGCTTTGCCATTCAATGTTATGTCCAGTGAATTTTCAAGGATGGTAGCTTCACCAGTCCCTTTCCACCTTTTTCGGTTCGACAGAAAGAAAATAAACCCAATGATGAAAGATGCGATTGGCGTGACAGGCATCCCTAAAAACACTCCAAAGTCCGGAAGCAATAGGGCAAGTGAAATAGCTATACCAAAGGCAAGCAAACAAAAACCAACCGCAACCCAAATGCGGGAATACTCAAAATCAAAATGATTCATAGTTTGGCAAGACTGTGATTATTAGCGAATTGCATATACCAAAGCGGATTGAACACAGCAAACTTAATCCTTCCAAACAATTTCCCTAAAAACAATCGACTTATAACCATCAAACTCATACAAAACCCCCACGCTTTTCTTCCCGGTCTGCACCAGATCTGAATAGGCTGTATAATCCTTTTCGCCGTTTTTGCTTTTGTCAACCACGTAACTTTGCTTCCAGGTTTTGCCGTCGTCGAAGCTGATCCTTAAGGTGAGGTTGTCGCGTTCTTTGGTGTCGGCTGCGTTCGAGAATGCGAGAATGTTGTGTTTTTCGTTTTTACCAATGGTTAAAATGCTTCCTTCGCAAACGGGATCGGGCAGGTTATGGTCAAAATAAGTGGTATCCCATTTTACACCGCCATTGCTGCTTACCGCCACGATACGTGCACGCACATCGCCTTTTTGGTTTCTTGCATTGAACATAACCCTGCCTCCTGAAATTTCGGCGGCAGTGGATTCATTGGAACCTTCGAAAGAAATCGTTTCGCTTAGTTTAAATGTTTTGCCATGATCATCGCTGTAAAAACCATGCGCCTGGTAATCCGCTCCTTTGGGTTTGGGGTCGCCTGCTGAGTGATTGGCAGCAATGTAGATCCTGCCCTTAAATGGCCCTTCCGTCATTTGCATGCCGTGGCCGGGTGTGTTGGCGTAACTTCTCCAATCCTCGCTGAAATTGTAAGCCTCATTCACATCCGGCATTTTCGGTTTGTGAACTTGTGTCGTAATGTTAACAGGTTCGGCCCAGGTTGCGCCCGCATCGGTTGATGTTTTATACCAAATCTCACGCAATCCTTTGCCCTTTCGAACTTCGCCTTCATGGTTATTTCCTGTGTTAAAAAACAAAAACAACCGCCCTTTTGGAAATGCCGGATCGCTCAGGTCGAACACCGGAGCCGGATTTCCGGCTTGCAGCTTGTCATAACCCGCCACCACTTGTGATGCAGACCACGTTTTGCCTTTGTCTTTACTGCGTTTCATGACAATATCAATGTCGCCAAAATCCCCGCTTCCGGCCACCCTACCCTCTGCAAATGCGAGCAGATCACCATTCGGTGCGCGCACAATGGCGGGAATACGAAAAGATTTATAACCTTCTGCGCCGGAAACAAAAACGGGCGTCTGCGCCTGAACGGCGAGCTGGCAAATCAGTAATGCGATGAGGGTTAGTTTTATGATTTTCATGTTCAAGCGTTCTGTTTTTCAATTTCAAAAATGTTATTCTCCGCTCCGTCACCGACCAGCTCCTGCATCAGCTGCGCGCAATACCACTCCTGCCTCGGCAAATGGAACGGGCCTTTGAATAAATTACCTTTGGCGGTTTGCGCGACACTTCCGTCGCGGTGCAGATAACCAAACCATTCCCCATTTTCCTGATCGTGAAAGTGGGTGTAGGCCCAATCGTGCACCATCGTGTGCCATTTTGCGTATTTTTTGTCCTGGGTAAGCGTATAAGCCAGCAGCGTGGCAATAATTACTTCATTATGCGGCCACCAGAACTTCATATCCTGCCAATATTCCTGCACGGGCTTGCCATACACGTCCCTGAAATAGAATATCCCGCCAAATTCCTTGTCCCAGCCGCGCTCCCACATGTAATCGAGCATTTTGCAGCCAAGCGCGATCAGATGCGGGTCATTGTTCCGGTATTTGGCCTCATGTAATATAAACCATGCACCCTCTATCGCGTGGCCCGGATTGAGCGTGCGGCCGTCGATGTGGTCGATAATGCTGCCATCGGGGGCGACTTGTTCCATCACACATTGCATGTCGTCTTTGACAAAATCGGTTTCAATTTCCCTGATAAACCCGTCGATCAATGCATCGCAACGCGGGTCGCCGATGGTTTCGCGCAGTTGCTGGGCGGTGTTCATCAGGATCATTGGCACGCCTATTCCCTTGGCCGGTCTGGTGGAAGTGAACTTGGGTTCGAGCAGTCCGGGTGTGGTTGCGTACTCCATGCATTTACCAAATAAATAGCGCGCCTTTTCCGCGGCTTGCTGGTCTCCGCTCGCTTTTGCATAAGCCGCATGGGCAATCACGGCGAATGTTTCCGAAAAGAAATAACGGCGTTTGCGGATGGGCTCACCGGCGCGTGTCATGTGGAAAAACATACGTCCGTCGGTGTCAAAACAATGTTTATTTAAAAACTCAATTCCTGATTTTGTGCCGTCCAGCCATTCTTGCCTGGGCTCGACGGTGTTGTACAATGTCGCCAGCAACCATGCCGTGCGGCCTTGTATCCAAACGGCCTTGTCATCATCGAGCAATGTGCCGTCGTGATCGCGCATTAAAAGATATCCGCCAAACTCCTCATCCAGCGACCTCGGAAACCAGAACGGCAGCGTGTCGTTCAAGAGCTGATTTTTGTAAAAATCTCCCAGGTTTTGCAATTCTGCTTTTGTGTAATGCATTGCTTTTTATTTTACTGCTATTGAAAAAGTCGAAGCAGGCAATCCCGCCTCATTATAAAGATTAGCCCGCGTAAAAGGCTCATATGCGTACAAAACGGTGCTGATCCGCTCACCAGCCGGAACGCTGATCACTACTGCATTGCCTGAAATTCTCGCATTTACAGACATTCGTTTCCCGTTTTCCGTCAGCAATTCAAAGCCCGTCAGCGGTGCATTGTTTTTGGTCAAAAGGCTTTTTGGTTTTGATAAAACACCTTTCCCATTTGAAAACTGAATCCTGATTTCGCCGTTTTTAAGAACTGCTTGTTCCGCAACCGGCCCTTCGGCTACAACATTCTTTTTATATGTGTCCCGAAGTGCAAGCAATGCGAGCCGCTCGCCGACTTCCTTCTTTTGTGTGGGATGCACGTCCAGCGAATCGCCAAAATCATAGCTCACCGCCATGCCGGAATTGGGGATTTTGGACAAAAGCTTTCGTTGCGAATCCCTGAATTCGGGCCAATTGGGCCTTTCAATGCTCGATAACTGCACATAGTAAAACGGAAATGCATAACCCCACTTCTCCCGCCAGTTTTTGACCAGCATTTCGAAAAGCTGCTCGTGCAGCGGCACATTAAACACATTGCTTTCGCCCTGATACCAGATCACGCCCGCAATGGGGAAGTCCGTTAGCGGAACAATGCCCGCTTGAAAGTTGTAACCTGGCTGAAAAGGATGTTTTTGATCCTTTAATTGCGCGTTACTGATATTTTTCGCAGCACGTTCGCGGCACCAATCCATGACTAGGTTTGAATGTTGCCAGTCGGTGAGCATTCCGGTAAATTGCTGATCTTGTTCGAGAAGCGCACGATCAATCCAGGATTCGGTTGGAGAACCGCCCAATGCAACCTGTATGAGGCCAATTGGGACGTTTGTTTCTTTTTTTATTTGTTTACCAAAATAATAACCGATTGCTGAGAACGTGGCTGCCGATGCTTCATCCAGCGTTTTCCAGCTGCCCGCGAAGAATTTATATTGATTGATTTTGTGGAGCGAAGCAGAATCCCAAGCCACATTCCCAGTCGAAACGGTTCCGCTCATTTTCAACAAACGTAAGTTGGAATCAAATTTTTCCGCTGCCAGTTCCTCCGGCCCGGTTTTCGCATCCTGCAATGCAAAAGCCATATTCGACTGCCCGGAGCAAAGCCATACATCGCCGATCAAAATGTCACGAACATGGATTTCCTGATTCTTCGTCGAAACGGCAATATTATAAGGCCCGCCTTCTTTTGATGCCGGAAACGCCGCGCTCCATTTTCCTGAACCGTCCGTTGTTACAGTCCGTATTCTTCCCAAAAACCCAACAGTTACGTCAGTTCCACTGGCCACATTTCCGTAGATCTTAATGGGTTTGTTTCGCTGCAAAACCATGTGGTCCGAAAATACGGGAGCCAATGCGAGCTCGGTTTCCGCCACATTTTGGGCTTTGGAAAAATTAAATGCTAATACATTCAGCAGCAATAAAAATACGATTCGCGCCATCATTCGTACATGGTTAAGCCTTTCAAATCGCGCTCGGCGGGCATGATCAAACTAAAAATGTATCCGAAAACCACGCAGCTTACCAGTCCGGTAAATGCGTACATGAGCAAGTGAATGTTGGTATAATGCTGGATCAGGATCTGCGTAAAACAGCTGATGGCCATCCCGGTCATCACGCCGTTTCCGCTGGCTTTTTTGGTAAAAATCCCTAGAATAAACGCGCCGCCAATGCAGCCGGTAAATAAGCCGAGAATGGTGTTAAACTTGTCCCATAACGAAGAAACGCCCTTATGCGCCATATACAGCGCGATGCAGGTGACGAAAATACCGAGCAACAATGTCGTGGTTCGGGCAAAGAACAGCGTTTGTTTTGGCGTAACGCCGGGTTTGAATTTTTGGTAAAAATCCGTCGTCAGCAATGTGGCAGTGGAGTTCATGCTGGCTTCCGTGCTGCTCATGGCCGCGGCGAAAATGCCTGCGATGAGCAACCCCGACAAACCGGCCGGAAGCTGGCTTACGATATACCATGGAAAAATGTTGTCCTGATCATTCAAAGCCATATTCACCTCCTGCGGATGCTCGCGGAAGAACAAAAAGAGCAACGTGCCGATCGAAAAAAAGACCAATGTGGAAGGCAATGTGAGCCACGCGCCGAGTTTCAAACTTTTGATCGATTCCTTCTCGGATTTCGTCGTCAGATAGCGCTGCACCGTCGTTTGATCGGTGCCATAGGTAAGCAAATTGATCGCTAACCCGCCGATTACCACGACCCAGAACGTCGGTTCGGTGAAGTCGAAACGGAAGTCGAAAACCTTTAATTTATCCGCATGATTAATGGCATTGATGCCCGCATCCCAATCCGTAATGTGAAACGGAAGATAAAACAAGCAGAACAATGCGCCCGTGGCCAGGATCAGAACCTGGATCACTTCCACCCAGATCACCGCCTCAATGCCGCCTTTGACCGTGAAGAAAATACTGATCGCGCCGATCATAATGATGCAAATGTTGATGTCGATGCCCGTAACGAGCGTCAGCGCAATGCTTGGCAGCAGCACCACAATGCCCATGCGCCCGATTTGCAGCAACACGTAAAGCGCCGAGGCCATGACGCGCGAGCCATAATTGAAGCGTTTGCCCAGATATTCGTATGCCGATGTCACGTGCAGTCGCCGGTAAAAAGGAATGAAAAATTTGGCAACCAGCGGCATTACCATAATGATCGTCATGAGCAGGAAAAAGTAAGTCCAATCCGTGCCGTAAGTCTTGGCCGGAATGCCCATGAATGTGATGGCGCTGAGCTTTGCACCAAAAATGCTGATGCCGGCAGCCCATTGCGGAATGCGCTCGCCGCCTTTGAAATAATCGTCTGTGTTGCTGGTTTTGCCGGTGAACAAAAACCGTCCGGCCGTCATTAATAAAAAGCAAATCCCCAAAACAGCTGAGTCAATCCAGGAAAAAAATGGCTTGTGCTGAATGCTGCCTTTGGTGATCACGGGCGTGCGGGTCCCGGGGCGGATCTCGCCGCTGGGAATGATGATGTCGTTGTTCCATTTTACCGCTGTGGTTGTCACCTGCGCTGCTCCCGGGAGCTCGCCGACGGTTGTCCAGGCGTTGGTAATGGTGTTATATAAATAAATGTCTTTGCTAAAACCTTCGTGGGAAGTCAGTAATGCGACTTTTTCCGTTTGCAGCTTTTGTTTCAGCTCGGTTGTTCCGGCTTTTGCAATTTGTGCGTTGAATGTTTCGATCTGGTGAAACACATTGCCTTTGTCGCCGCCGATCAACAGAATGTAGGAAGCGCCACTGGCAACGCCCGTGCCGGCTGACCACGTGGTAACCTGCTTTCCGTCACTGATATCGCCAAGTTTTTGCCAGGATTTTTTAGCAGGATCATAACTAAAATTGCTGCTATGCAGATCACTGATCCCGCTCGCCATCGCGCTTCTGCCGCCGAGCACATACACCTGCGCATGCCTGCCATTGTGCTGCGAAACCACCACCGAATGCGACATAGCAACCGGCAACGCAGGCAAAATCTCCCATTTCGCCGCAGCATCGGAAAGATTCAATGCAAAAAACTGATTGGACGGTTTGCCATTGTTTTCGCCGCCCGCCACATATATTGTGTTACCAATGCTGGTCGCGCCGGCATTGGCCAGCGCAACCGGCATATCCGGTAAGGGTTTAGAAATGATTTCATTTTTTGCAGCATTAAATTGCATCATAAATGCCTTGTTATTCACGCCATTTTCCAGCTCTCCACCCAGACAAACAATCCCATCTGCCACGGAAACGCTAGCCCCATAAGCCGCTTTCACGTGCAATCGAGGTGTTTTTGGTGTAACCCACTCGTAACTGTCCTGCTTTTTTTGCAAAACATAAACTTCATCCCGATACACTTTTTTGCCGCCTTCCCACGGCATTCCATTGGGAAAATTGGCCCCGCCGGCGACGATCAATACGCCGTTATGGACGCCTGTGAATGCTCCGGCCACGCCCAGCTGTTTTTCGTCCTTTGCGGGAGCAGGCAGGTTGGCAAGTTCCGACCAGACGATTTCATTCGCCTTCTGATCCTGGGCGCGCAGCGTTGGTGACCACATAAGTTGTAAGCAAAAAAGAAGACAGAAAAAAGCGGTTCGGAGCTGCATTAATGAATGGTTTTGGTCATAATCTGACCTGATTTAAACGAATCGAAATCCAGCGCGGCCACATCCGATTGGAATGCTTCAAACTGCGCGTCGCTCATATTTTTCACGGGTAAGCGAAATTTACCACAATCCATGCCCACCACCTTCATATAAGCCTTACCCACCGAAATTCCACCGTATTTGCCCAGCAAACGGATCATATCAATCGATTGCTGCTGCAATGCTCCTGCTTTAATAATGTCATTTTGTTCAAAAGCTTCTATTAGTTCATAGTATAGCGGCGCTGCATAATTGAATGTGCTGCCTACCGCCCCGTTTGCACCGACAGCCAGGGCAGAAAGCATATTTTCATCACGTCCCCAAAGCATATCGTATTTGCCATTCAAGAAATTCAGGCATGATTGAAAATCCATGAAATCCTCGTGCGTATACTTGATCCCGGCGAAGTTCGGAAGCCGCCCATCGATGGCTTTCAGCAGATCAAACATAGGGAAACCGACGCCGGTGAGCACCGGAATGTGGTAATAATAAAAAGGCATTTGGGGCACCGTTTCGGCAACGGCGATGATGCATTCGGCCAGCATTTCAACATTCGCCGGTTTAAAATAAAACGGACTCGTGAATGAAACCGCATCCAAACCGATCTGCTCGGCATGTTTTGCCAGTTCAATGCAATCGGCAATGCAGGTCCCGCCCAGCAAAGGCATAATGGTGAAATCCTGATCTGCTTTGGCACAACCTGCCCACGCCTCGGCCACCTGCTTTTTCTCCGAAACCGTCAGCGAAACGCCTTCGCCCGTGGAACCGCAAATGAATGCGCCGGTCACGCCATTTTGTTTCAAAAATTGATAATACGCCGGGATCAGATCCAGGTTAAGGCTGCCGTCGGCCTGCATGGGTGTAAACGGAGCGGCAATGAGGCCTTTCAAATGTAAATTCATAATATAATGTTGATAATCTGATGCTTAATTAGGTCTTGCGGTTTGGTAGCCCGGCGTTTGTGCCACGAGCGGATCATTGGTCCAGATGTTAGCCTCGATCGGCCATAAAATCCGGTAAGCTTGTGTGGCTTTGTCGAGCAGGCCGAAAGGATGACTTGCACTTTTAAATATAAGTGGTTCAGCGCCATACTTCATCCTGCGGAGGTCATACCAGCGCTTTCCTTCGTGCACAAACTCCTTGGTACGCTCTTCAAAAATCGCCAGTTCATTGGCGTCTTTTCCTGCGTTTTTAAATGGTTTCGGGTCCTTTGCAGGTGCAAAAGCGCGGTCGCGCACGGGCTGGATGAATGCAGTTGGATCGCCGCCTTCGGCGTTGGTAATCTCAGCAAGCATCAGCAAGCGGTCTGCCTCGCGATACACCGGCCAGTCATCCGAAAAGTAGCGTTTGTTGGCATCGATCGTTCCAGGAATTTCACCAGCGCGGTGTTTTTAATGGTTGTTACAAAAGGCTTCACGTCCGTGTTGACTTTATAAAAATCATAAAATGTGGCATTCCGCCGCGTGTCGGCCACATCGTAAGATTGGAACAGCTCAAAAGTGTACGCATAGCGCTGGATCACCTGCATGGAATTGGGCGCAGCCAATGTCAAAGGATCAACCAGAAAATTGCCGACTCCTGCGCTGACCGTTGAATCCTTGTAATGCAGGCCGTTGAAATTAAATGTGGAATAAGTATAAGCCGCCACATTACCCATTTCAGCCTCACCTACCCGGAAGCGGATGGCGAAAATCATCTCAGCATTATTTTTTTGATTATAGGCAAAAACGTTGGCGAAACTGGGAAGTAACGCGCTGCCCGTCACTGCATTCAAAGCCGTTTTGGCTTCTGCGAGATCGGCTGTTGCATTATACACCTTGGCCGACCATAGGAAAACTTCTCCTTTGAGCATTAAAGCCGCATTCGGTGACCATTGACTTTTGTCCGTAGCCGCAGCCTGCGCGCCAAATAACGAGATGGATTTGTTCACGTCCGCCTTGATCGCCGCCAGCACATCCGCCACTGCAGCACGCGCTTTTCTGAGCAAAACCGCATCCGTTGTGCCATTCAAAACATCGGCTTCGAGCACCAGCGGCACGCCGCCATAAGTCCGCAGCAAGTGAAAATAATAGTAAGCACGCATCGCATAAGCTTGCCCCAAGAGATAATTTTTGCGCGTTTCAGAAAGGAAAGTGATCGCTTCTACTTTCTGGATAAATAGATTTAGCTGCAAAATCGGGCCGTAAAATCCTGCCCAGTTGCTCACGCCGGAAGATGTTTCTTCCAAACGCTGCTCGATCACCGGAAGCTCGTTCAACGAGGTGGCCTGACGGTCGACGGTGCTGTAAGTGCCGCCGCGCATTTCGCCCAGGCGCAGAAACTGAAACTGGTTATCCCGGAATTGCTTGTGCAAACCCACCATGAAGTTGCTGACCTGCGATTCGTTTTGCCAAAAGTTGCTGTCCCCGAAATAATCCTGCGGCGCAAGTTCAAGCGCATCCTGGCAGGCGCTGCCCAGCACCGAAAGCAGTGCCCAGCAAATGTAATATCTGATCTTTTTCATCATGTCAAAAAGTGAAGTTGGCTCCAAGAATAAGGGTTGTAGGAATAGTATAAGCGCTGTTTTGCGAGCCGGTGCGCTCGGGCAGGCTCAGCATTTTGTTGGTAACATAGCCCAGGTTCTGGCCGGTGGCCGTGAATGTTAATCCCGCAATTTTTGCACGCTGCAAAAGTGAAGAAGGAACGGTGTAGCTCAATGAAATTTCGCGGATTGCGAGGTAAGACGAGTTGACCCAAAACATGCTGCTAGGGCGGTCGAAATTCTTGGAATTCAACTGATCTGCCCAGGTGTAGCGCGGATATTTCGCATTAGGATTCTCCGGCGTCCAGGTGTCTTTTACCAGTTCGGTTGCATTGAATTCTCCCTGAAAACTGCCCAGTGCCCACATTTGCTGGAAGTCCATTTGTTTGTGACCCAAGGCAAAATCCATCCGGGCGAAAAGAGAGAGGTTTTTCCAGCGAACGGTCGTGTTGAAACCTCCCGTCCATCTTGGAATTGTGCGGCCAAGCGAAACCATATCTCTGGTGTCGATGGTGTCGTTCTGATCAAGATCCTTCCACATCATATCGCCCAGTTGAGTTGAAATGTATGTGGCCCTGTTCAGGTTTTTGGAATTGATCAATGCATTGCTTGCTACCCGTTTTCCGGCGGATGCGCCATATTGCACTTCGCCAGCGGCGATGTCTATCTTATTGTATTTGTCAAGATCTTCGCCCGTGCGGATGATGCCATCGCTCACGTAACCAAAGATTTCGCCTGGCTCCTGCCCTTCCTGCAAACCGCCAGCCCAGATCACATTACCCGACCTCGGATCATACACGCGCTGGCCGCCCTGACGGTTATTTTCATTGCCGTTGAACGGCAGTTTCAGGACCTTGTTCTTGTTCCAGGCCGCATTAGCCCCGATCTGCACCGTAAAATCCTGCTTTTGAACTGCTTTAAAAACACCTTCCAATTCCACCCCGCGGTTGCGCATGCTTCCGTTGTTGGTGCGAACGCTGGCCACACCTGCGGACGTCGGCAACAATACGCTGGCGATTTTGTCCGTGGTTACGCGGTTGTAGACGGCAATGTTCGTGGTGATGCGGTTATTGAAAAATCCCATTTCCACGCCTGCTTCCACCGTGTTGCTCTTCTCCCATTTCAGGTTTGGATTGGCTACGCCGGTTTGCAAAAAGCCGATGCTGCCGTTGTAAGGAATTTGCGAACCATATGACCCTTGCAGTTCATAAACGCCGATCCCATTGTTTGTGCCAATGCCAATGTTCCCGTTCTTGCCATAACTCGCGCGGAGTTTCAGGAAAGAAAGCCACTGCTGTGTAGAAGCCATAAATTCCTCTTTATGCACCAGCCAACCTGCCGAGAATGCAGGGAAAGTACCAAACTGGTTGTTGCCGATGAGCCGCGAATAGCCGTCACGCCTTACTGTAAACGAAGCCAGATATTTGCCGTCGTAATCGTAGTTCAATCTTGCAAAACCAGACATAATGCGCTCCTGCGTGTGGTAGGAATCAACGCTGCGCGTGTTTGCGTCATTGATCGTCAGGCCCAGGTCCTGAAAATCGTCTGTGGGTGCCAGACGGCCTGCTGCACTGAAACCACGGGTGGCTTCATCGTAATATTCGAATCCGGCCATGGCATCGATGTAATTTTTGCCAAAAGATTTTTTGTAATTTAAAATGGCATTGTAAGTCTGGCGAATGGTGCGGTCGAAACCGGCAGATGATGCCCTGTCGCGGTTCCAGCCTGTATTCGGATTCGCCGGGTTCATAATTCCAATCCGATAATCACGGTTGAAAGATTCACTTTCGGCCTCGTCATACATTAAAATCCCGCCGATCCGCAGAAACAAATCATCACTGAAATCGACTTTGAATGCCTGCCCGAGCGTGAATTTGTCCGACTGATTTCTTCTTTTATACTTGTCAATGTTCAGACTTGGATTCCCGTCACTGGCATCCCGGCCCAGGATCAAGTCGCCGTTCGCATTCGTGCCGCGCATGGTTGGCGGCGCAGAAAGCATCCTTCCCCAGTAATTCGCTTCACCGTTTTGCAACGACTGATCGCGCCAGTTGGCTCTTGCAAAAGCAAGGCTGCTTTCGGATTTCAACCAGCTTTTGATCTTATAATCACCATTCAATGTGAAGGTTAATCGGCGATAGAATGTCCCGAGCGAAAGTCCGTCTTCATTATAGTAGCCCAAATTGGCATAGTAACCGCCCTTTTCATTCCCGCCATTCATCCCAATGTTATAATCCTGGGAAATAGCAGGCGATTTGAATGCATAATCACCGTAGTTAAAATCTTTGTAAATCAGATCCGCATTCGTGCCGTTCGGATCGTAAGCGCCTGCTTCATTGGTTTTGATGGGATCTTTCATCGTTTTCCAGCCGTCATTTGCACTAAGCAATTCGCGGTTCTGGTCGGTGAGGCGCATGGTGCTCCATATGGCGCGGGAATCATAATTTCCGTCCAGAATGGCTCCATTCGCATCTTTATATAAGTTTCCTGTTCCGCGCGGACCAACGCCGCTGAGCAAAGATGAAGTTGTCACACCGTTTTTGATGGCTTCCACCACGCCCATCCGCGTCCATTTAATGTAGTCTTCCGCATTGAGATAATCATAAGGAACATTCAGAAAATTGATTCCCGTTTTGGATTTGAATGTAATGGAAGAAGAGCCGGCTTTCCCTCTTTTGGAAGTGATCAAGACCACCCCGTTACTCGCACGCGCCCCGTAAATGGCTGTGGCAGAAGCATCTTTTAACACTTCCATACTTTCAATGTCGTCCGGGTTAATGTCGCTTAACGAACCGCGGACCTGGCCATCCACCACGATGAGCGGACTTCCGCTGCCGTCGAAGTTGGTGCCGCCGCGCAATGTAATGCTGGCAACCGAGCCCGGGCGGCCTGTTGAAGTGGCAACCCTTACGCCTGCGATGGTTCCCGCCAGAGCCTGCGCCGGGTTCGAGCGCATTCCCGTTTCCAGGACTTTGGAATCTAGCTTGGCAATAGACGAGGTTATCTTGGTCCGGCTTGCGGAGCCATAACCGGTTACCACGACCTCATTTAATGAAGAAACATCCGGTTTTAGAAAAATATCGAGCTTTTCAGAAACACCGACGGGCACTTCCTGCATCACATAGCCAACCATTCTGAATTGTATCACATCACCGCCGCTCACCTGGATCGAGTAATCACCGTCCACCGAAGTTTCCGTAGCAATGCTTTTTCCTTTGAGCAAAACCGTGACGTTGGGAAGCGGCTGCTTGTCGTCTTCGGATATCACCTTGCCGGTGAGCAACCTGCCCGACTGCGCTTGCAAAGCCACCGCAAGGAACACGCCTGCGAGACTGAGAAGCACATTTAAGCGCGTAATGTTGAATTTCATAAAAGGTTAAGTTTTAGGATTTGTATTATGTATGACATAATAAAGGTAAAGGGACCAGCGTCTTGATTCCAAGCTTCTTGTGAAAATTATTTTTTATGATGTTAAATTGATAATAAAAAAATCACTTGCAGATTGAAGGAAAACCACCACTTTTGTCAGACATAATACGCAATACGCATCAATGGACGACATTTTTCAGAGCATTAAGACGATTGACACAAGCTCACTGGTAGACAAGGTGGAGAGTAATCTCATCGCATTATTTATTGAAAAGAATTTCAAAGTGGGCGAATCCATTCCGAAAGAACTGGAACTCGCGCAGTCGCTTGGGGTTAGCCGGACGGTGGTTCGGGAGGCAATGTTACGCCTGCGCCTGATGGGTTTAGTGGAATCCAAAAAGCACCGGGGCGCGGTAATCACAAGTCCGGATCTGGTTTCGATTCTTGAAAAAAGCATGAACCCGAAAATCCTGGATGACAATACATTAAGGGAGATTTTCGAAATGCGCCTTTCGCTGGAAATCGGAATGGCCGATTTTATCATGGAGCGCGTTACGCCGGAAGACATTGCGGCATTAAAAGTCCTCGTCGAAAACGAGCCGTCAGCTTCCGACCGGATGCTTTTTCAGATCGAGCATGAGATCGCGTTTCATGGCAAGCTCTATGAAATCACACGTAATGAGACGATGAAGAAATTCCAGCGGATGCTTTTACCTGTGTTTGATTATGTGCACAAAAGTGGGTTGTTGCGCAAATATTCGGCAAACGCGAGCTTTGTCTCCCATAAAGGCCTTGTTGACATTATAGAAACCGGCAACTCGGAGCAGTTGCGCAATGCCATGCGAAGCCATTTGGAAAACCACTTTGCGAGACTTTTTGAATAACAAACCTGACCTCCTCATGAAACTGCATATCCTGCTGCTAGTCATTTTTCTTCAATTTTGGTCAAAAGAAGTCTTCGCTCAAAAACAAATCGCCATCACTATTGACGACTTGCCAACAATTAGCAGGACCATGAATACCAATGCGTTAAGAGCTGAGCTGACAGATCAGCTTTTGGGTCATTTGAAACAACATAAAGTCCAGGCGACAGGGTATGTCATCGGGGAAAAACTTGTCAAAGACGGAAAAGTTATTCCCGCTCAATATCGGTTGCTAAGAAAATGGCTGAAAGCCGGCCATTCACTTGGTAATCATACTTTCGGACATCTAGGCATCAACGATATTTCGGCAGCCGCCTATGAAGCGGATGTGCTCGGAGCCGATACACTGCTTCGGGGTTTCCTCCAAAGAGAAGGCGCTGAACTCAAATATTTCCGGCACCCCTATCTACACAGAGGAAATACGGTTGCGAAACGGGATTCGCTGGAAATGATACTGGCCAAACACAAATACATCCAGGCTCCGGTAACGGTCGATAACGAAGAATACATTTTTGCCGCTGCCTTTGACAAGGCGATGGGAAGCAAAAACCAGCCACTTGCCGATTCGATATCGAAGACATATGTCAACTATATGATGGATTATGTCCATTACTACGAAGCCCAGGCCGACTCGCTGTTTCACCGGCCCATTCCGCACATTCTGCTTATGCACGCTAACTTGCTCAATAGCAAGGCACTTGGCCAGTTGCTTTCCAGACTGGAAGCGGATGGTTATCAGTTTGTCACGATTCAAAAAGCGCTGGAAGATCCTTGTTACCTCACGGAAGATCAATATATCGGAAAGAGGGGCATCTCATGGATCCACCGCTGGGCTCTTACCCAAGGAAAGAATGGGGCATTCTTCAAAGGCGAGCCGACAGTTCCAAAATATATCTCCGATCTGATGCAATAGCAATTTGTCTGCAAAGTAGAAATAGCTGGAAAACCCGTCTCTAAATATGTTAGGCGATAAAAGCATCTAAAATTGCCATGCATGCCTGGGGCAAGCAACATTTTAATTTCAACCAAGAACGGGTTAGTCTGCAAACGGGGACGATATTTCCTTTCCAATAATGAGTTTATCAGTCCAGATCTCGTTTACAATCGTGTTCCCAACGGCATTTGTATAATGTATGGGATCTTCGAAGTTGACGTGATTACTGGTAATATCATTGAGGTAATCAAAGTCGTAAACTCTTGCACTCAACCCAGCCATGATCTGCTTAAACTTCGCCTCTTCTTTTTGCAGACCAAAATCGACTAACCTTTTGTGAAAGTCTCTGTGATGGGGAACAATAATGAAAATCACATCTATCTTATTAGCCTTTGTGAATTTGTCGAAGTTTAAGAGCTGGGAATATAATTTATCCGGAAATGCATACTTACCATACCAGTGGCTGGCCTTTGTATTGACACTCCAATCCCAGAACTCTTTTCTGGACATAGGCGGAGCGAAGTCGGGCCTCTTGTCGGTAACGGTGTGTTTTACAGTGGAATAGGCTGCTTCCGCAACGTCTTTATTATACACATACATGAACGGGTTATCCAGCATTCGTTGCACACCTTCTACCCTATTTTCATGACCAAATTTGTTGAACATATTAAAGTTAATTCCGATCACAACCCGTTTGATCGGCGTTTTTGAATTTGCAAAATAAAAGAGATCAAATATTTCATTTAGTTTCGCTCCATTTATGTTGAGCTTTTTGTATTTCCGTTTTGAAATCTCCTCAATTCGGTCCAATGGAATGTTATAAGTTCTGGAATCACCAAAGATGACATTTTCGGAAGGTTCATTCACATAATCGATTGTACGGTAAATGAGCGTATTCAAACTTTCAGCCTCTTTTTTAGCTGTTCTATGGAAAACCTCAAACCCAAAATAATTGAATGGGTCAATGATTGCGATTAAAATACCCCAGATAAATAAGGGCAAAAGCAATAAAAAAGAATTTGGTTAAGAATTTTTTCATTTGCTGATCATTAGAATTGGAAATAGATAAAGTTACCTGCCGGGTTTTTTGTGGCGCTAAAAACGATCGCTATCAAGAAGAAATAATAGGCTGCCCATCTCATTTTAGAATTTGAATAGACAATTGTCCGTAACTTATCATTTGCCATCACATATTCCATTATCAGAAATACGCCAAGAAAGAAAACAGAAGTAACAAGATCTTCCTGCTTCAATCCTACACCCCGGAACTTCAATGACATAGCCATCGGATCAGTATAATCTCTGATATCCGAAAACATGTGTGTAATGATGTAAATAGCGTCGCTTAGATTATTGCTTCGGAAAAAAATCCATGCGAATGCAACAAATACAAAGGTCACGATCATGCGCATCGCATTTACGAACACACTCGCCCTATCTGCTTTTTGAATATTGAACGTCTTTTCGACGATCAGACCGAGTCCGTGTACGAAACCCCAGATTACATACGTCCAGTTAGCACCGTGCCATAAACCGCTCATTGTGAAAGTAATGAGAAGATTCCTGTTCGCGTTGAAGGTGGATGTGCGGCTCCCACCCAGCGGGATATAGAGATAATCCCTGAACCAGGTTGACAAGGAGATATGCCACCTGCGCCAGAACTCAGTGAGTGATCTTGAAAAATACGGCGAAGCAAAATTAGGTCGCATATCGAAACCCAATAGTCTTGCTGTACCGATTGCGATATCAGAATATCCGGAAAAATCACAATAGATCTGGAATGTAAAAAATATCGTTGCCACAACCATTGGAAAGCCCGTGTACGCTTCGGGATTATTGTAAACTGTATCAACTAAAATCGCAGAGACTGTCAGGCAATAACTATTTTTTTAAAGAATCCTTTTAAAATAAGCCGCCCCCCACTTGCTGCAACTGCATAGTCGAATTTTCTCTTTTGAAAAAACTGAGGTAACAAATGTTCCGCCCGCTCGATCGGCCCGGCTACAAGCTGTGGAAAAAAGGAAACGAAGGCGAAAAAATTCAGGATATTATGAGAAGGTTCGAGCTTTTTCTTATAAATATCAATTGTGTAGCTGAGCGACTGAAAAGTATAAAAGCTGATGCCGACCGGAAGAATAATGTGAAGCGTATATACATTAATAGGCATATTCATTTCAGTCAGCATCCCAATAAAGCTATCAATAAAGAAGTTGAAGTATTTAAAGAAACCCAGAAAGCAAAGATTAAATACTATGCTCACCATCACGAGTCGCTTTCTGAGGACAGGATTTTCTGTTTTCCATATCTGATTTCCCAGAAAGTAATCGATAGAAGAACTGGTAAATATCAGTAATAGAAATCTCCAATCCCACCAGCCATAAAAGAAATAGCTTACAATAAGCAGAAAAGCATTTTGAGCTTTAATGTGCCGGTTCAATACAAACCAGTACAAGACGAATACAATTGTGAAAAACACAATGAACTCGATTGAATTGAATAGCATAATTGAAATTGATAGAAGGAACGTTTAAGATCTTGTGCTTACTTAGTACTCATTTTTAAACGGCATTCAAATATTCGAGGGTTGAGTTGTCCTCGGTTGTGGTGTTTCGTTGAGGTTTTTAACTACCAGGAACAGCATTCTTGATACCCGAATCTAGATAAAAAAGAGTAAGCCGAATAGAAATTTGGGACGATCTCCCGATAATTAGGGGTAACACCAGAAAATTCGGTGGAAAACAAACAGAGCCACCTGACGATCCAGGTAGCTCTGTTTCACTTTGAAAAAAACATCTTGTACTGCTCATTTTGAGCATATTCTGTTCAGTACGGCATCCCGATGTTGGCTGTCACATAGGCGTACGACTTGGTTTCAACCAGGGCGCCACCATTCAGTTTGAACTGCTTCCGTTGGGCCACGTAGCCATCAGCGTCCAGATCGTAGGTGAAATAGTCGCCACCGAGTGAACCCTCCTTAGTTACCAGCGTGACAAGATGCTTGCTTGGCTTACCGAAAATCCGCAGGTAAGGGTCATGTTCGTTCACTCCTATCACGTTCAACGGATATTTATCGTTCATGATCGGGTCGCCCCCTGCCGGACTGTAGTTGAAATTTGTTGCGAAAGTATTTTCAAATCCCATTATTGCCTTCGCCGAGATCATGTCTCCATCAGAATTGTAGCTATACCCGAATCCACCATTGCAACTGTTTTTGTTCTGGTAATTCCACAACTCACCCTTGGCGTTATAGGCATATTTCCACTCTCTTGTGAGATGAAGAGTGCCATTGTTGTTGACAACTGTAATCGCTTCGACCGATTCGGTGCAGCGGCCGCTGGCATCCAGCATAAAGGTTTCATCCCGGAGCTTGATCTTTCCCTGATGCGTAAACGCTCTGATCTTACCGGGGCTGTAGGTGTAATCGGTCTCGATAGCCAGACCACCACGTGCGGGGGTGATCACGTTCAGGAGTCGGCCATCGTTGTCGTAAGACAGGGTTGCCTGACCATGTTTAGTGAGCTTGTGCACCTGGGGAAAGTTGGGTGAACCAATCTCACTTCCGATCCGCGCTGCAGATGCTGAGGCTGCGTCAGAAGGCATGGGGTCCACAGCGCTATCTTTCTGGCAGGCAAATGAGCCAATCGCTAAGGCAAGGAAAAGGGTACTTTTGAAAAAATGTGTTTTGTTTAACATGGCTTTGTTAGTTTAAAAAATTATTATTCACTTCTCATTTTCGCCTACTCTGTTTCAGGTTTTCGGCGCTCCCTGCTTTTCTATGATACAAATGTGAGGCGAGTCTGGGAAGGCGGCAAAAGTTTTGCCCTGAGCGGCTGTAATCGGGGCATTGAACCGTAGGTCAATGGCGATGAGTCGTTTGTGTGATTCCTCCACGACTGGTTCATGATGAAGACTCTGATTCGTTTGGCGGTCAATTGGATGAGGAATTTCCGACCGACTTGACAGCCACCAGGACATAGCCTGCCAGGCCGGCGAGGAATCCGATTCCGAAGTTTTTCATAAGATTAATTTTAGTTTAGACGAGGCGAGTTGGTGATAATTGTGTGGCGGGGAATCAGGCTTTCATCTGACTTATTAAATAGGTTGAGACGGCGATCCCGGTACATTCTATACGTAAGGGCAACTTGTCACCGGTTATCTCCTTTTGTGCTGTTGTTATTGTCCCTGCCGAGCACCCTGCAAATGCGAGAAAAAAACGGCAAATAGTAAAATGCTGAACGCACTTATAAAACATCCGCCCCCACCTCACTCCTGCGCCAGCATCTGATGGGCCAAGCCATCGTAGCAGGCTTCCCAAGCCTCTCCGACCGTCTCGTTCCAGTCGTTGCCCAGCCCTACTTCCAGCGTCCAGAGCAGGGCGGCTTTCACGTCTTCATAATGAGAGGGCTGCACACCATAGCCTTTGTGGCTCCGGCCCAAGGCGGCAATTTCCGGCCCCAGGTTATCGGGCAGGTCGATGCGGGCAACAATTAGACTGAGCATGTCGAAGAATTTGTGGTACTGCTCATCCATTGGCCCTTTGAAAAGCGGGCGTAGAAAAGGATATTTGATAAAAAGCCGTCCGTAAAACACATCGCCAAGCACAATAGGGCTTATTTCGCGCAGCAATTTCCAGGATTGCTTGACGAGTCGGACTTGTTGTTGGGTCATTGGAACTGGCATAGCGGGTGTTAATAGATGATTGTATAGTAAAGTAAGCGGAAGTCGAGTCTTAAACCCAGTATTTTTGCACGAATCGTTAATTTTAAGCAATAAGTCGTTTTCAGGCGGCTTTAAAGGCGACTCTTATGCAGAGGCATTACGACTGGAAGCTGGTTACGCGTCATTAATGGTTTGTTTTCGACGGCTCATACCCAAAAATGTGCAGAATTCTACTGAAAATGAAAGATTTACAAGTACATTCAATTTCCTTTTCCAGCCTCGATCATGAATGCTCTGATTATTGAAGATGAAAAATTGGTAGCGCAGGAACTGGCGGCCAGCATTGCAGAAGTCGATGCAACTATTAACCTGGTTGGCACCGTCGGTAGTGTAAAAACGGCGTTGACCTGGTTTTCCGAGCACGCCGAACCAGATGTGATATTTGCCGATATTCAGTTGGCCGACGGCGTTAGCTTCACCATTTTCAGTAAATACCAGATTTCGTGTCCGGTCATCTTCACAACCGCCTACAACGAATATGCCATTCAGGCATTTAAGGTTAATGGCATTGATTATCTGCTTAAGCCAGTCGACCATGACGAACTGAAACAGGCGATTGGTAAAGCCCGTAAGTTCGCTAAGCCAGTGGCACATGCCGGGCTCGACGTGCAAAAACTACTGGATGCACTGAACCTGCCTTCGCCTTTCAAACCGACATTTAAAGAGCATTTCCTGGGCAGTGCCCGCAATAGCTGGGTGCCCATTAAAATCAGTGAAATCGCGTATTTCGTCCGCGATCAGTTGATCTTTTTGGTGACCAACACCGGCGAACGTTACATTCTGGATTATGACTCGCTCGACGAGATCGAACAGTTGCTCGACCCGTCCATATTTTATCGCGCCAGCCGGCAGTGCATCATTCATATCAATGCCGTACAAACACTGAAAGGGTTGGCCAACCTCAAATTGCAACTCGTCCTGAAGGCACCCAATAAATCGTTTGCCATCGACATTAGCCGGGATAAAGCACCCACCTTCCGGAAATGGCTGGAAAAATGAGTGCCTATATTCCCAGATATGCGTTTTGGCTGCTTTGCCTGCTGATTGGTCTGGGCAGTCGCTCGGCGGCTCAGGAACTATCCCCACGCTTTGAATTTGGACATATTCGGGAGCAGGATAGGCTTTCGTCCTCCAAAATCCATTCCCTGTTTCAGGATAAGGAGGGATACTTGTGGATTGCTACCAACACGGGCCTGAACCGCTTCGACGGCACACATTTTATCCAGTTCCGTCACCAGCGCAATAACCCTCAATCGCTGCTCAACAATCAGGTGTATGCCATCTGCGAGGATAAGCAGGGCCGTATCTGGGCAGCATTCGAAAACGGTGTCAGTCGCTACGATAAAGCAACAGGAGTGTTTGAGCACCATCACTACTGTCGGGAATAAGGCATTGGGCATTTGCAAAAATATTCGCTGTGACCGGGCGGGAAACATTTGGTTCACCAGCCGTAATCTGGGCCTGTTCGGCTACACCACTAAAACTGGGGCGGTTCAATACTACCCTGCCTACGCGTCTGACAGCACCGGAGGCGTGCGTACGCTGCCCAACGGGTTGGTGGAGGACCCATACCGGGCGGGTTTTTGGATGGCGGAAGCACATGGCTTGCGCTACTTCGATACGGTCCGGCGACAGTTTACCACCCACAGTAATAATCCCAAACATAGTCCGGTGCTGAACCCTAATGATGTGTCTGCCCTGGCCGTGGATGGGAATCACCTGCTGATCGCCGACCATACAGACAGTTGCATTGTAGTATATGATCTGCGCAGCCAGCGGATATTGAAGCGGATCAAACCCCAGACCGCGCAGGACCGGGCTCGGTTTTTCGTAGCCACTATTTTCGTGGACCGGCGGCACAACCTCTGGGTGGGTACATGGGGGGCCCAAACGTTTTATATCGACTCACAAACAAGCCGGGTAACGCCACTTAACCATGCCAAATCCGAACCCACATCGCTTGGTGCCGATTTTATCTTATCTGGCTGGCAGCAATCCGACGGAACCGTCTGGCTGGGCACGACCAATGGCCTTGCCTACACCAATCCAGAAAGAACATTATACGATGTATATGACCTGGAAGCATTATTTCCAGCCCTGACGGATGAGCGGGGCATCATCTCATTCGCAGAAGGCCCGGACGGGTCGTGGTGGCTGGGCACATCTATACGGGGACTGCTGCACTACGTACCAGCTACTAACCAGCTTGATGTCTATCGACTGCCTAACAAAACAAGTCAATATCCTTGGGGAATGCCTGTTACGAGTATAGAACAGCACGACAATGAGCTGCTAATAGGATCTGCAAAAGTAATTTATAGCTTTAATACGCTGACGCACCAATTCAAGACGATCGCGTTGCCCTCAGCGGCGAAGTTGATTGAGCTACGAACATTTCGGCTTATTGGTAATCAGTATTGGGCCTTTGGTGATGGCAAACAGGCGTTCGCCTACGACCTGGACCGGCAGGAATGGAAAACTTACCCAATCCGGTCGACTAATACTGATCCCAGATTTCTGGTACGTCAAACCCTGCTCGACAGGCGGGGCAACTTGTGGCTGGATATTTTTCCCGAAGGGTTTGCGCGGTTCTCTCAGCAGCAAAAAGAGTTTATTGTGACCGATACGCACCAGGCTGATTACGAAAATACGCTGAACTCAGTAGCCGAAGACCGGGACGGGTCCTTTTTGATGGCAACAGATATGAATGGGTTGGTAACCTACGACCCGGTGCGCCGTCGGGATACCATCCGGGCGGAAAATGATGCCATGACGCTGAGTCAAAGCGCAGCTGCCCGACCCGACCGGTTCGGTAATACCTGGGTGGCTAACCAGAATCTGATTTCGGTGATTAAAGCGGGCGAAAAACAACAGGTTCTCAACTTCCGGATACCTATCAATGAGTACACGACCGGGTACAGCACATGGCTGTTCCCGATGCGGAATGGCCACCTGTTGTCGGGCCAGAAAGGTCATCTGGTCGAGTTTAAGCCCGAAAATCTGCGCCCTGTCCGCCGACCTGAACCTGTGCTGCTCAACCGGCTCCGACTGAATGATACCACCCTGATGCTGCACGGCCGAATGTCCCCCATACGGCTTAAACCCGACGATAACTCATTTATGATCGAGTTCAGTACACTGGCGGTTTCGGTAAATCAACAGTACCGGTATAAACTGGAAGGCTACGACGATGACTGGAAAGACTCAGGTAACCAAAACAATGCTGTTTACACCAAACTACCTGGCGGGGACTATATTTTCAGGGTTGAAGCCATAGCGGGCGACTTGCGAAGCCGGGAAACCGCACTGCGCATTCATGTAGATACGGCTTTTTACAACACCCGCTGGTTTAAGGCCCTGCTGGTGGCTATCTTCCTGGTTTTACTGTACAGCTTATATCGGTATCGGCTCCGGCAATCGGCAAGGCTGCATCACTTTCAAATCCAGATGACTAGGCTCGAACGCGACAAGGCCGAAATCCAGTATCACAACCTGATCAACCACCTCAATCCTCACTTTCTGTTCAACAGCCTGACCTCACTGAACAGCCTCATTCTTACCAAACCCAAAGAAGCATCAACATTTCTGCGGAAACTGTCGGTGATTTACCGTTATATTCTGCAAAACAAAGACTCGGAACTCGTCACCCTTCGAGGCCGAGCTTGCGTTTGCTCAAAACTACATTGACCTGCAAACCACCCGGTTCGGCGACGGTCTGCGCATCAGCATTGACGTTACCCCAGAGTCATTGACCCGGCAGATTGTACCCGTAACCCTGCAAAATCTGCTTGAGAATGCCATCAAGCACAACATTGTCAGCGACGAGTCTCCCCTGACGATCCTGATTCATGCCAAAAACGATACGCTTTTCGTGGAAAACAGCTTACAGCGGAAGAGCTTCGTTGAAACGTCAAACAAGCAGGGATTGAACAGCCTGAAATCACTGTACCATTATCTAAGCCCGCGCGAAGTCAGCGTGGACGAAACGGCTACTGAGTTCAGGGTTTCGGTGCCGTTGCTTTAATTTTTCAGAGCCAACTTACCTGTACACGCGGCTGTACACCTTTTATATACGGTGGAATACAAACCGTTACGTTTTGTACCCTCCAATTTATTGCCCTCGCTTATTTTACAATTTAAGTTTGCATCGTCTTGCGGAACACGATTTACTGATCCGGAAAGGGACCATTTATCTCTTATCATTCATTTATTAGTCACGAAAAAATCAATTACAAAAAAACATTCTTCAACTTTTAGCAGGGCTTTGCTAGCCGGTGTCACTCGATTCGATTTACACACGACTCAGGTCCAGATTACTACGCTTCGTGCAGTTAAACTTTCCATCACAAAAGCAGCGCCATACTTTTGAAGAAGCTCCCAAAGCGACGCTAACCAAGGTAAGTGACACAGGCAAACACTTTCCAAGGGTTACGTCCACACACTACCGTTCGTTAAAACCAGCTGCGGTTATCCCTGTTAGTCATGAAAATTAAGTTTACCAAGTATCGTCTGGCCTTGACAATTAATGGCAGAAATTTAAAAAAAAAGCTTCTCTTACTATGAAAGTTTTAATAAAATGCTCGGTTCTGATGACTGTCGTTCTTACTTCCTGCAACCAAACGGGCATCAATGTTCCGTTTGGTCCACTGGATGGGCAGGCTACAAATTTGCAGGAAAGTGTCATGCAGGCCAGCCCGACTGATTGTCAGGCGATAAAGCAAAACCAAGAGGATCATCTGGAATGGCAGCAAACCCAAACCGAGACTGTGCCTGTAAAAACGAACCAGTTCAGGGTAGTCCTGTAACCCGCTGGTTCATTCCACATCATTTACTCGTAAAAATTTAGTGAGTTTCATGTTTCAAACAATATTTTATTCTTATTCATTAATTTAAACAAACAATTATGACTCGAATTTTTTTTACTAACATTATTTGTGTGCTGGTCTTATTTATTGTCAGCTTTTCATGTACAGACCACAATATTCCAAATGAAAATATTAACCCTGTAATTGAAACTGAACAGGCAGAGTATAGGCCTAATGGTGAAATGGTATTTAAGGTTAACTTTACAGAACTCGGGACTAAAAAGATATTAGACTATGGGATATCTTATGAGCATTATGATGGAGCAACACCACCAGATGATGATCTACGTGCTGATAAACTCGACCGCCCACTTGAAGTATTTAACAGTCCAGCGCTTCTTGGAGTATCCACACAGATTCATCCAAAATTTAAAAATGTACCCCAAAATATTTATTACAGGGCATTTGTAGTTGTAGAAGAAAAAGACGGTACTGTTTATTTTGGATATGGAGAGCGAAAAGAATATCACATTCCGACATTCTGATACATTTCAAAGGCATTAACTACTTCATGAACGGAAGTTGTTAATGCCTTTTCAAATACTAAATCACTTTGTTGATTTTGGCAGATTATGTATTATTAAGAAACGGATTCTTTGAGAGAATTATCAACCGTTTTTCCGAGACAAGTGCTGTTCTGATCTTCCGTAATAGAGGTAAAATAGCGTTCCGAATGCCGGAAGGAAGATAATTGCCACCAGCCAAATTAATTTTGCAACAGCCGAATAGTCACTATTAGACATCAGATCAAGAACTGCCCAAATTACAAAAGCAACAAACAAAATAAAGCAAGAGATAAGAAGCAACTCCTGGTTGCCTAGACCAAAGATTGCAGCGAATGGATTGTTCATGTAAGTTCCGTTAAGTAACTATTTCAAATATAGAAAAATATTACCAACACACAACTACCTCTATTTGGAGAAGTTAAAGGCAAAAATGCATTCCCAAAACCGCTTTTCGCTAAAATAAAAATATTTTGCTAGCTCCGTGATCAGCTTTCTTTCAGATAAGTCCTGATTTCGGAAGCTACCTTCCCCGAGCTTGGCCTTGGCGCGTGCGCTTTAAGCATTGTACCGTCTTTATTCACCATAATATACCGCGGAATTCCCCACAACATATATTTGCCCCAGAGCGAACCGGGAGCATCGCTTTGCTGATTAATGTGGCTTCCGGGAGGCACAGTTCCATCTTTCAGCATCTTTTTCCAGGCAGCAACATTCTCGTCCAGAGACACGTACAAGAACACAACTTCGTCATTTGCTTCAAATTCCTTCATCAGTTTTTTCGACTCAGGAAATTCTTCGCGGCAAGGTCCGCACCAGGTGGCCCACACATCGATGTACACCAATTTTCCTTTCAGACTGCTAAGCGACATTGTTTTTCCATCAGGTGTTTTTCCGTCAAAATCAGGCGCCTGCTTACCCGGACCAAGTGCCTCCCACTTGGCAAAGCTTTTGTCCAAAGTTTTTCTGTAAACCGGCAGCACCGGAGCTTTGTAAAGATCTTCACGGAGCTTAGCAATTTCAGGAGACAAGCCTTCCATTCGCACCCAATAGTTGATATTGGCAGCTCGGAAATGCCTTTTCAAAAATGGATCCAATGATGATTTTTGAATATAATCATCTGACACTTCCAACCAGTGTCCATCCAATGAATCCTGGTTCATTTTGTCAGTAAGTTTGCCCAGTGGCCTGTGAATACCGGAAAGCAGGTAACTCGACAAGATTTCGCCGTATTCATACATGTTCATGTCAAATAAAACTGAATCCACGGGCAACGTCGTCACGACCTTTTTCAGATCTGCCGGAATCTTGGGATCGTCTAGGTCATAGCTGTAATGGTTGTTCACATAGTGCTGCTGATAAGCGTACAATATCATCCCAACTTTCTTTTTCATTAAGTCCAGTTCTTCGGCATCTACACCTTCCTCTTTTTTCAGTTTTTCAAGCTCTTCGTTCAACTCATTCTGATACAATTTGAAGCTGGATTTGAACGCAGCAGGCTCATTTTGCCATATCGCTTTTCCTTTATAATCGTAATACTTCCGCGCCATTTTCTGAGCATTCCGAATAAACCCGTTAACCGCAGATCCGTCACCGCTAACTTTTATCTCATCGCCCTTTTTACTGGTATCCGCTTCCAAAACTACTTCGTCACCTGCTTCGAGATACAATGGAATATAATGATCTTGCACAATAACATGGCCGAAAAAAGGCTTTTCAATCGTTGTTTCTATTATCCCAAAACCATTACTATCCAATGTAGATCTCCCCAGAAGCAATGTATCCGAATTGAGCATATTGTAAGTGGCCAGATCTGCGCTGGCACCTTTTGCTTTATTCAAGCGGAATGTAATTTTAATTTTCCCGTCATCCTTTTTCGTGCAACTGGCGAACAACAATGCGGCAATGCAGCTTAACAGAAGGTTTTTAAGATGAAGGAACATAGGATATCTGAAGATTTATGGGACAATTAATGTTTGGAAGTGTTGTGAAGGAACCATTTTTGTAGCGAATTGCCAAATTTCAATGGAATCCATCTAAACACAGAAGTTATGGCAGATCAACAATTTAAAGAATGCATTGATGCTTGTGCAGCTTGTGCAGTGGCATGCAGCTATTGTGCAACACAGTGTTTAAAAGAAGCCAATCCGGAACACTTGGTCAGATGCATCCAGGTCGACCTCGAATGCGCTGCCATCTGTCGCAGCGCTGCGGAAGTAATGAGCCTTGAAAGCCAGTTTAGCGCACATTTATGCCGTATTTGTGCCGATGCTTGTAATGCTTGTGCACAGGAATGTGAGCAGCATGCGCAGATGGGGATGGATCATTGCCGCCAGTGCGCCGAAGCCTGCCGCCATTGTGCTGATATTTGTGAGCAAATGGCAACGCCAGTATGAATTAACAAACAATCGAAATTCAACTGATTTCCTAGTGGAACAATTGTTGTAAACAAATGGTCTTTTCACTTAACACATAAAACGATGAAATCTATTAAAATTGCACTTTCGATCACCTGCTTAGGAATGCTACTGAGCATGGCTTCTTGTAATAGTAACAACAGCGGTAATGACGCAAGCACGGATTCCTCTGGCATGGACAATACGCAGTCCCAGATGCAAACAGACAGCATGTCAACCGATTCAATGACGGGTGATTCTGCTGCCAGGCCGCTATAACAATATCATCTGGTATGCATACTGAGTGGTCTATCTTTTATTGATAAATAAGGGTAGACCACTCACCTTTTGTAGGGTGTGCGTGTAACTTGTCATTCCTGATTCATGAAAATCGTATTTGAATAAACTGATCGATAAAAAACTAAACCTTTGCGCCTAACTTGGTCACAACCTTGCCGATCGTAAGACCTTGTACGAGCACCGAAAAGAGTACGATAATGAAAGTCACTGAGACGATTGCATTCTTGTGTGAACTGGAAGGCAATGACAAAGCGAGCGCAACAGAAATCCCCCCGCGCAGACCTCCCCAGGTCATTATTTTCAAAGTCGAAACAGAAAAATCTTTAATAAAGCGGAATGTCACCGCTGTACTGTAAAGTGCAACAAAGCGCACGCCAATAACCAGCAAAGCCATAATCAACCCGACAATTATATAGATAAGATCAAAGTCAACAATGACAATTTCCAGCCCGATGAGCAGGAACAGGATTGCGTTCAGGATCTCATCAGTTACCTCCCAGAATTTCCCTAAATAGTCGCGTGTAACATCGCTCATTGCCAAGATCCTTCCCCGGTTCCCAGTCATTATACCCGCTATTACCATGGCCAGCGGCCCCGATACATGCAGATAATGGCACAGGGAATAACCTCCCATTACCATTGCTAAAGAAATCAATATCTCTGTTTGAAAATGGTCAATTGATTTCATTAGCCGGTAACCTGACCAGCCGATTACTCCGCCCGCTAAAATTCCACCGCCGGCTTCCTGCAAAAACAGCCCTCCTATTGCCCCTACTCCAAAGTTTTCAATGCCCACAGATGCGATTTGAAGAAGGGTTGCGAAGATTACTACGCCGATCCCGTCGTTAAAAAGGGATTCGCCAACGATATTGGTTTCTACACTTTTGGAAAGGTTTGTTTCTTTTAAGATGCCCATTACGGCGATCGGGTCTGTGGGTGATATCAATGCGCCTAACAGAAGGCAATAAACCATCGGTAGCGGTTTGTTAAACACATCCATTAAAAAGTAAAGCCCATATCCGACAAGTACAGTGGAGACGATCGTGCCTACCACGGCGAAGCTACCGATACTTTTAGCAGATTTTTTGAGATCTTCCAGGTTAACATGGAGTGCCCCTGCAAAGAGCAGGAAGCTAAGCAGCATCCCCAGCAAAAATTCAGAAAAGTCTATTAAAGCAATTTCATGTTCTATAAATGCACTAACACTGCCCGACACATTTCCCAAGGCAATCACACCCAAGGAAACAACCGTTCCCATAAGCATCAGGCTAATTCCCGAAGGAAGTTTGAGCACTTTGACATTGACATAAGAAAACAAAGCAGCCAGGGTAATCAATACCGAAAAGAGTGAAAAGATTTCCATTTGAGATAAATTCTACTAAATGCAGATGATTCGGTGAGACGGTGCCAATTTCATGCCGTATTAATGATAGCTATTCAGATAATCTATTATATCATTCTCTGTGTAGAAAAGTCTCAGAAACGGTAAGAGACTCACAGGCAGTCATCATTGCACTATTGGCCCAGTAGGTCCTATATAATTATCCGTCATTGCTGATTATTGCTAAACAATATCGTGGAAACTTTTTTTATAAAAATAATTTCCTCACCTTTAATGGAAGCAATTAATGTCCGACTTTGAGGCGATGGCTAAAAGACTTAAATAATGAAGGAAGAGATATTACAAAGGTCGCTAGCGCTTTTTTTGAAGCATGGTATTAAGGAAATGTCCAATCAAAAGCTCGTCGATTGGCTTGGTATCTCTACAAAAACCATCTATAAATACTTCCAAAACAAAGAAGGGTTACTGGAAGAAGCCTTGTATTTATATCATGATATACAATACGAGAAGCTTTTAAATCTTTCGAATGAGCAAAATGCCGCGTGCCATTTTTTAGACATCTGGCAAATTGCCGTTGAAATGGAGTATCAGATCAACCAATCGTTTTACAAGGAACTTGAATACTATTATCCGGAACTCGCCAGGAAAGTTGAAAAAGTGATTGCACCGAAATTTGAAGCCCATTTTTTGGACGTCATAAAACGGGGAGTTTCCGAAGGTGCTTTTCGTAGTGATATCCATCCCGAAGTTGCTTTACGAAGCGCATTTGCACTGCACCGTGCGTCCGTGGCGAGTGAATCTTTTACACGGCTCGGCCTTTCGGCCACAGATCTGCTGCTGCAAACAACCGCCAATTACATTCGCGGCATGTGTACCCCAGAAGGCCTGATGGCCCTGGAAGAGCACATTCAAACGCTAACATTATCCGAGTCGGCATAAAACCGGATCTTAACCCAGAAACATTAACCGTACTAAAATGCCTGCCAAAACTTTCCGCAACCTGTGGGTTTGTCTGTTGCTTACCCATGCCATGATGACTCATGCACAAACCAGCTTACTGCCCCTGAGCGATAAGCTTGCTCAACAATTCACTACGCAGGACACCCTGTTTGCAAGGCCGTATGTAGACGTCGATGAGTGGCGCGACAAACCTGTTCGCCACCGGTATGTACATGGTGGTTTCAAAGGCACAGGCGCACGGTTCTCTCTATATTTCCCGGCAAAGGAAAATTATCAGGGACGCTTTTTCCAGTACATTACGCCTTTCCCCGATAGTGAAACCCTTTCACAAGGAGCTTCCGGAGAAGAAGATAAAATCGGTTTTGCGATCACACACGGCTCTTATTTCATTGAAACAAATGGTGGCGGACGCGTTGATTTTGCTAAGCCTGGGTCGAACGATCCAACCCTGGGTGCTTTTCGCGTAAATGCCGCTACCGCGCAGTTTTCCAGAGTAATCGCCAACCAGATTTACGACGGCAAACGCCCGTACGGCTACGCATTTGGAGGAAGCGGTGGTGCATACCGCACCGTCGGCAGCATTGAAAACACAAATGGTGTTTGGGATGGTGTGGTTCCGTACGTGTTGGGTTCGCCAATGGCTATCCCCAATGTGTTCACTGTCCGCATGCACGCCATGCGAATCTTGAAAGACAAATTTCCTTCGATTATTGACGCGTTGGAGCCTGGCGGAAGCGGTGACATGTATGCCACATTGAATCAGGAAGAAAAGGAGGCGCTTGTGGAAGTGACTAGAATGGGGTTCCCGCCAAAATCCTGGTTTGGGTATAAAAATATGGGTATTCACGGTTTTTTGGTGCTGTATCAAGGCGTAGTGGGGGCAGATAAAAGCTATTTTGAAAAGGATTTCTGGAATACACCCGGATATCTAGGCGCTAATCCCACCGCTTCTTTAATCAAAGCCCGTATTCAGCAGCCAAGCCATATAAAAGCAGGAATTGCGATTGACGAAGCTGTTGGCTTGGGATTGGCACAAGCTATGTCGCCTACGGAGCGAGGAACCGCAGATGCAGCCTGGAAAGCCATTGGTGGTGTGGAGAAATCTATGCCCGTCGCTTTTCAGTTGACAGATGCGTTACCCGACATCGAATTTCTGGGGGGTGATCTGCAAATATTAAGTGGTACAGCTGATGGGAAAGTCTTGCAGATAACCAAAATCCAGGGAGACAAAGTAGTATTGGGCCCTGCCGATGCGGCCGTACTTGCCCAAATTAAACCCGGCGACCGGGTTCAGGTAGATAATTCCAATTTCCTTGCTGTACAGACTTACCATCGTCATCAGATCCCTGGGAAAGAATATTATGTCTATGACCAATTCCGTGACAAAGAGGGTAAGCCGATTTATCCGCAGCGACAAATGCTACTTGGGCCACTGTTTACGCGTGGAGCTGCGGGCGTGCTCCCAACTGGGAAGTTTACTGGTAAAATGATCTTGTTAGAGTCACTTTGGGACCGCGAAGCTTTTCCCTGGCAGGCAGACTGGTACCGGTCGAGAGTACAAGACAATCTCGGTGACAAACTGAATGATCATTTCAGGCTTTGGTACACCGACCACGCGCTGCACGGAGATATCGCTGTTGAAGATGATCCGACCCGGACAGTCGGTTACCTGGGTGTATTGCAGCAGGCCCTGCTTGATCTGAGTGCATGGGTTGAAAAAGACGTCGCTCCCGCAGCCACTACAAACTATACAATTGAAGATGGTCAGGTAATTGTGCCCCAAACGGTAAATGAACGCAAAGGCATTCAACCTGTAGTTACCTTGATGGCGAACGGAGGCAAGCGGGCGGAGATAAAGGTGGGCCAGTCAGTCACTTTTACGGCGGAAGTTGAAGTTCCTGAAAACATGGGTAAGATCGTTGCCGCCGCCTGGAATTTCGAAGGTTTGTCAAAAGAAGTCGAAAAACGTTCTGGATGGAGCTTTGAAGATTCTGACGAATTCCCTATTGCGGCGAAGATCTCCCCGGCAAACAAAACCGGTTCGAAAGTCACCATGAAGACGACGTACCAATTTTCAAAGCCGGGCACCTATTTCCCAACACTTCGGGTTGCCTCCCAGCGCGATGGTGATGACAAGACCCCATATACCCGCATTCAAAATCTGGACCGTGTGCGGGTGGTGGTTAAATAGGAGCGCATAGGCATACTTAATCAGTAGCAGTCACTTACCCAACATCGATCTAGTATACATAGTGCGTCGCAGAAGTATACGGCACAGATTTGCCAGAAAAACCATTGATTTAAACCCGTTACCAGAATATCCTGATTCTAGTTATCAAGCCTGCTGATTTGAGGACTAACAAGCAATTTTGGCGATTCAGATTTTTGGGACATCCACTTTTTAATGGATGTCCCTTTCGCATTTAGTTACTGTTTGACAAATTTCTCCACCGTCCCGTCGGCAAATTTCAACATATACACGCCACTTGTTAGTGAGCTGATGTTGAGCTTTTGTATTTTGTTGCTGATCAGGATTGTCTGCAATTCCCGCCCCGAAATGTCGTGCAGTGTTGCAGTGGTTTTGAGCAATGCATTACTTGCGCGGAATGTCACTTCGGCATTTGCAGGATTTGGATAAATAGCTTTCACCTCTGCTTCGCCATCGACGGAAATAATCTTGCTATAACTGTAAGCCCCGTCCAAACCGTTCGCGGCGCGATCACTCATTTTCAATCTGTAATAGCTCGTAAGATCGTCGCTGGATTGATCAATGTAGCTGTATTGGTGATTTCCACTTCCGTTTGCATTCACAGTCGCGATCGTGACAAAGTTTTTTGCATTGCTGCTGCGCTGGATCTCGAAATTGTCCGTATTAACCTCGCTCGCCGTATTCCATTGCAACAAGTTGCTTCCGCTTTCTTTGGTCGCCGTAAAGCTTAGCAGGTTGAGCGGCAGCGCAGTATCCTTTGTTTTGACAAAGAACCCACTGAAACCGGTTACGTCGAATGTTACTTCCCAATACTGGCCAACCGGATTCCATTCTACGCTTCCGTTAGCATCCGAAGGCCTGAATGTTGAAATGCTGCCGTTGTAAGAGCTGGGTAGCCCTGAGTCGTCTGTGCTGATTCCTGATCTTTTTTCAATGCGTAAATTTGCCTTATAATTTTCTGCATCCGCTGCATTCACCGGCAGTTTTACCTCATTAATATCATTATAGTCCGTAAACTCCTGCTGTGAAAAATACAGCTTTACCCGTGCAGTGGCATTCGATGCATTATTTCCGGGCGTGATCTGATAATGTCTTTTCACGAAGTCTGCCGGCTGATTTTCAGCTATCCAAACTTTGGCATTGACTTGTCCGGATACGGGTGCTGCCCCATTTGGCAATATGTACGCGACTAAACGGCAAGCATCATTGGTGGCAGTCAGCACAGTTTCACGGGTAATGTCTGCCGAAACTTTGGTAAGGTTGCTGGCGAGCCCGCGAAATTCCTCGCTGAACTCGTAAGCGCCCATATCGACAATATGCTCTTGCAGTCTTGTTTCACCAGCAAGGTCAGTAGTAATGCCGGTAATGTCGGGAGTCTGACCAGTTTGGAAATAATTGAAGCCCACATTAATGGCAGGACTGCACGATTGCAGCCGGTAATCGCCCGCGGCTGCATCTCTGAAAAGCGGGTTAAGGGACGGAGGAGGTGTTTCCCCGGGCTGGGCCGGGTTTACCTGAACAATGCTGTACTCAACAGTTGCAGCGGAAGTGTTATCATTGAAGATTCCAAAATCATTGCCATAAATGATGCAGTTGCGGACTTTGGGAAAAGAACGGCTATCATTGGAAATTCCGGCTCTGCTACTAAACAAACCTGTTCCGGTGGTCGTATTGTCGGCAATCGTGCAGTTAATCAGCACCGGGGAAGATGAACTATTTCTTAAACCCGCGGCAAAGTCCTGATTGCCTGTGTTTTTTACGATCAAGCAGTTTACCATAGTTGGTGAAGACTCCAGATTCAATACACCGCCGCCGGGGTTACCTGTTATCACCAGATTGACCAGCAATGGCGAGGATTGCATATTGTAAATGCCTCCCACAGAGCCAGATACGGTGAATCCGTCAAGTACTGCTGCTGACGTAAGGCTCATAGTATTTACTACAATCTGAAACGTGCTGGTAAGCAGGCTTTTGTTGGCAGCAATTGACAGGTTACGTTGAGTCAGGCTGGCTTCTGTTCCGGCGAAGCCACCATATATTTTGACACCTTCTTTCAAATTAAAATAGCTGTTCGGTGGTGCGAGATAGGTGCCGGCAGCCACCCACACCTGCTCGCCACTCACAGCAGTATTGATCATTTTTTGAAGGTCCCCTGACGCACACTCCCAGGTTGCTCCGGTGCCGGTTGCACCTGCGCGCACAAACCGTACCCCGGGTACAACAGTGCCGGTCTCACCCTGATATTCGTAAGCGCCCTTGTCAACGGTTCCGTTGTTGAAGAAACGGGACTGGCCAATTACATCCAATGTAATCGCTGAAATATCGGGCGTTTGGCCTGCTGCGTAATAGGTGTTACTGCCAGTATTGACAGCCGGGCTGCAGGCCTGAAGCCTGTAATCTCCGTTTGCGGGATCGACAAATAAAGGATCAATCTTAGCCTGGCCTGGCTCTGTTACAAAGGGCGATGATTCAACAATAATCGTATTTTGAATGTCACTCCTGTCGGTCCGGCCATTGACGACGCCCTGTGTTCCCGTAATGATACAATTATAGATTTTTGCAGAAGATCGCAAATAATTAACGATCCCGCCCCCCTGGTTGGGACCTGATATTGTGCAATTGATCAGAACTGTTGACGATGCCGAATTAGCCATACCGCCCAGCTGCGGAGTTGCATTATTAATAATTGCACAATTGATAAATTGCGTTGTAGACTCTGAATTGGAAACAGCAACATTTCCATTATTTGAAATGACCGTCACGTTTATAAATATCGCAGAACTGAGTGCGTTTTGCACGCCCCCGCCCCCCTGGGCAGTTCCGTTTCCAAGGACGACCAGATTGGAAAACGTTGCCGAAGAACGACCATTATAGATGCCGGCAACCGTCCCTCCTGCCAAAGTAAAACCATCCAGGACAGTGGCTGTTGTAAGCCCGCTGGTCTGGTCAAAATTAGAATTATCAATTGCATACGGATGCGTGCCCAGCCCGGATATAACGCTTCGGAAGCGATCCGATCTGAGATCCCGTTGCTGAAACGCTGTCTCATTTCCTGCAAAGCCGCCGTAGATTTGCACCCCTTCTTTTAATCTCAGCCCGTTAGCAGATTGAGAGATCCGGTAAAGTCCGCCAGCAACCCAAATCTGGTCGCCAGGTGAGCTGTCGTTAATAATGGCCTGCAGATCACTGCTGGCGGCTGCCCACGAGGAGCCATCGTTCTGAGTGGCCCCACCCGATGTGGTGACATACCGAATGTTCGCCTGAGCCAACACGGCTGATGATAAGCCAAGAAGGAAGAAAAAAGCAATTAAAAAAGTCGATACCCGAAATGAAGAAGAGAATAGAGAAGACTTTACTTTTGAAGAAAATAAACGTTTAATCATGTAGTACTGAAAATAGAATTTGAAAGATCTGACAAAGAACCACTTTCAATCCCACATTAACCAAACGTATATCCTTAATATCTAATACTTTAGGGCACAATTTGTAATATATCGTACTGTCTCTGCTGATGTTACAACCCTGAGAAGTAAACGCTCTGTAGATTAAGCGATACTGCCCTGCTGATCTTGCGAAAATGCTGGACTGGAAACAGGATTGATTGGAAAATATTTGCCAGTAATGTTAATAATTGCGTGTTTCTTGAATCCAAGTCTATATATAAAAAATAACCCGCCGAAATTGTTTGGACGGGCTATTATTCAATAAATGTCAGAACACTTATGCAACTAAAACTGCATCTATCGCTTCGCGAAGTGCCTTTGCCGCACTTGCCGGATCTTCTGCACCATAAATAGCTGCACCTGCAACGGCAACCTGTGCACCTGCTTCAATAACAGCAGTAATGTTGCTCAGGTTTACCCCGCCTGCAATCGAAACCGGAACACCTGCACGGGCAGCTTCATCGATTAGCACCTGAATCGAGTAACCATCAGTCCATTGCTCATCCAGACCAGCGTGCAATTCCACAAACTCAACACCTAGTTCTATCACTTCCTGAGCCCTTTTTACACGATCAGGGTAGCCGATGGTGTCAACCACCACGCCTTTACCGTGCGCCTTTGCCGCTTTTACTGCCCCGATAATTGTTGCATTTCCTGCTGCTCCCATTACCGTTACCAGGTCTGCTCCTGCCTTGAAAGCGATGTCCGCTTCCAGCTCACCCGCGTCAGCCGTTTTAAGGTCGGCAAAAACCAGTTTGTCGGGATGCGCATTTTTCATTGCTGTGATTACACTTGATCCCATGTTTTTGATCAACGGCGTGCCGAGTTCAATGATATCAACGTAAGGGGCAACTTTTGCAGCAAGTGCTAATGCCTCTTCTGTCGTCAATAAGTCTATTGCTACTTGTAATTTGGCCATTTTGAATTGATTAAATTGTACTGTATTAATTAAATTTTACTCCATGTTGGCATGCCGCTTCCAGAGCGTTTCAGCCGGACAGCCGCTCATTTTCCATAGCTCCATAAAAATGGCGTCTCCGATCAGCAGCAATGCCTGCTCGAAAAGGCTGCCTGCATATTGTTTTGATTTGCTGCCTGCATGATCTTCTTTTTCCGCCGCTGGCAGCAGGATATGTGTATCGGAAATGCCTGCCAGCGTTGATGCCGGGTTGGTTGTGATAGCGATTACATTGGCTCCTACGGATTTTGCCTTTTCAGCCGCCCGCACAATCGAGCCCGTAGTTCCCGAGCCGGAAGCTATCCACAAGAGGTCTTTGGATTGTATAGCGGGCGTGGTGGTATCTCCGACGAAATAAACCCTGAAACCCAAATGCATCAGACGCATTGCAACCGAGCGCATGGAGAATCCCGACCTCCCCGCCGCATGCATAAATACCGATTCCGCCTGCTGAATGCCTGTAATAAGTGCTCCGAAATTTTCATAAGCCAATGCTTCTGCCAGCGCGTAATGCTCGGCCAGTATTTGTTTTAGATTTCCCTGAATGTCAGTCGAATGAAGTACGCCTTGTTGATGATCCAAATGCATAATTGCCTTGTTTTGTCTGGTGACAAATGTACTTGATCCGGGTTTCGTACAGGTTAGACAATCATCCAGATAAGGTGGACAATCTGGAACATTTACCAGTGAAAGTTCATATTTTTGAGCAATAGAAAATTACATTTCCGAATAGTCCACCATAATTTCCGGATCGTCCACCGTGCGGTTTCCGACAATTTATCTTAAATATGAATGCACCGATAAAAGAATCACGGCTTGCAAGGGCAATGATTTACATCCGGAATCTTCGTGATTGTCCGCCAAGCTATCTGAATGATCCTGGCAGGAAAGACTTTTTTGAAATTGTCTGGTTAAAGAATGAAGAGCCTTTGCATGATACCAAAAACAATGATTTTGAGATCAAGGGCGATTGGATATACCTGATTCCCCCCTACCGTGTACACCAGCTCAATAAGGCAGGCAAAAATGGAGAGTTACTTTCGTTTAAAAGAGAGGTTCTGGAAGAAGATGACAAAGAATTCTTGCTGGATATCTTTAAGATATTTAACGTTCAGGGCGAGTTTTCCTGTTTAAGGCTCGACAAAGAAGCCGCAGCCGATCTGGGCAGTGTTTTTCAGCTACTAAACAATGAATATCAGAAAACAGCTGAGGATCTGGTGATTGTAAAAGCGATACTCAAAGTTTTTCTATTGAAGCTGATCAAAGTAAAAGAGCAGGAGTTTACCGGTCATGACATTCATCAAAAACGCGTTTACGAGTTCTTAATGCTGCTGGAAAGCAATTATTTGCAAGTGCGTAATACCGATTTTTACGCTGGGAAACTGGGCATCAGCTCCAAGCGACTGAATCAGATACTCAAAGACAAGCTGGATAAAACCGGTATGGAGCTGATCCATGACAGGATTATTCTTGAAGCAAAACGAATGATTATTCACAGTGAACAAACTATCAAGGAAATAGCTTACGAACTTGGGTTTTCAGACCGGCCGTATTTCAGCCGGTTCTTTAAAAAGCAAACTGGTCAGACACCTGACGAATTTCAAAAACATGCTCGCAGCCATCAGAAATTGAAACTCAATACATTGTCCGATAATAGTGCGATTTAGTTGGATCATTAAACCGGCCCGCCATCAGCCAACTCGTGCATAGGAACATCAAGATGCGGTTTATGGCGCCCGGAAGAAAGTCTACGCGGATCTCAGATCTACTTGCACCATTCAAATCAATGTTGGAAATACTATATTACGACCAAATTACAAAGTCTGGGAATTCATGATGCTGAGAAGGATATTAAGATACTGCATAGGTCTGGCACTTTTCGTCAATGTGCTGTCCTGTTCTACTGATGAGCAAAAACTGGTAGGAATCTGGCATACTGAATTTGAGGCTGTGCCACATCTTAAAAGTCCGTTTGATGTTGAGCTGCGTCATGATTTTTTTTCTGATTCGTGGAGCGGCCGATTCGAAATTCCGGAATCAATGGCGGAAGGAACATTGTCTGGTATCAAAATAACGAATTCAAAAATATTCCTGGATCTGGGGCAAGGAGCGACATTTACGGGTAATCTTTCGAACAGTAAATCAGAGATTAAAGGGCTGCTCAAAATTCCCGATCGCAAACCTGAAACGCTGACATTGACAAAAACAGATCGTTGGACGTCACAGCGACCAGCAAGAATGGATCAGGATAATGGCGCACTGCTAAAATGGAGCTATCAAGCTCCGCCTGTAACCAGTGATGGCTGGAAAGTGGGCGCATTGAATACGCAAACTATAAATTCCCAGGTATTACACGATCTTTTTGAGAACATTTTAAAGGGTAAATATCATGGCCTGGATGCAGTGCTTGTCGCCCAGAATGGAAAATTGTTACTTGACGAATACTTTTATTTGGGTGAACGGGACAGAATCCATAGTTTGCAATCCTGTACAAAAAGTGTGACGTCGCTCCTGATTGGCATCGCAAAAGATGATGGTCTTATACAAAATCTGGATGCACCACTAACAGCTTTTTTTCCTTCTTACAAGAACGCTATAAAAGCAAAATCCCCACAACCCACGCTGCGTAATGCGTTAACCATGTCTACCGGACTGGATTGGCATGAGGACATTCCTTACACTGATCCCAAAAACGATGCCGTATTAATGAACCAGAGCAAGGATATGTATCGGTATGTGCTGGATAAAAATTTGGATGAAAAGGATAAGCCGGGTAAGAAATTCGAATACAACAGCGGCCTCTCGATCCTCCTGGGTGGTATTTTATTCAATGTAACTGAGAAGCCTGCGGACAAATATGCAGAGCAATCGCTGTTTAAAGGCTTGGGAATTGAGAACTTTGCGTGGACTTCAATGAATAATCAAGTCCATACAGGAGGTGGATTATTTCTCAGGCCCCGGGATATGTTGAAAATCGGCCAGCTGGTTTTGGACAAAGGAAAGTGGAATGATAAGCAAATCGTGGCCACTTCCTGGATCACCGAATCGACCGCGTTTGTCTTACCACAAAATGAGTCAAGTTCGGATTGGGGATATGGCTATCAATGGTGGCGGGGCGTATTCCGGGTTAAAGAGAAAGTGTATCCTGTAATCTACGCTGCTGGTTACGGAGGTCAGGTGTTGTACATCGTCCCCGATTTAAATCTTACGATCCTCACATTGCATCACAACGCGTCGGATGTAAGTGGCAGCCACTCGCTGACCTGGAAAGATATCGAGAAGTCTATTCTTCCTGCTTTCATCTGATCAGAAGTATTAAGGAATGTGCTGAAAGGTTCGCAGGCATCATGGGCGATACAGCCGAGAACATGACTGTATCACCTAACGGAGAGATGAGCGAAAGTGTCAGGTTCGTAGCAGTTCCTGTCTGGTTACAGCCAGGAAAGAGTCGAAAACTTTTGATCTGGGAGGAATGGATTTGTTTCAAGTGAAGTCAGGAAAAATCCTGCACGTGTCGACATTCTCAGATGACCAGCAAGTGGATGATGAATTCTGAGGAAGGTAATAAAGTGTGATAGTGTATCCAGATACACTGAGGTGGCTTTATACCACCCACGATGGAAAGGAACCGGTTCACATAGCATTTTCAATTAATAGTGATTCTATTGATTATTGGAAAGAACGTCTGACAGGCCGCAACATCAATGTAGAGAGTGAAATATCCTTCAATCAGGGATATAGCCTTTATTTCTACGATATCAATAAACATTTAGTTGAACTTGCGACACCGGGAATTTGGAAGGGATTAGGAGCCCAACCGGACATTTTCAATTCTGATTACCCTTCCCCACCAACTCCCCTGCAAATAACTATTGCAACTTTCATTGCAAGTAAAGCAAAAAGCACCTAGCAAATTAATGCTAAGTGCTTTCGGAGCGGCGTACCGCATTTTCAAGAGCCCCCAGTCGGGATCGAACCAACGACCTACTGATTACAAGTCAGCGAAAAGTGGTAAATGGCAGTAAATGCCTACAAGTAAAAGTGCCCATACGAGCTAATTTCAATGTTTTTTATTTTTTAGTTTACTACTGTTTACCTATATTTATTGAAAATGTTTGCAAATTGTTTGCAAATTTTTGACGGTAAATTCTTGCAGTATGGTAGCATCAGCCCCGAAATTGGCACTCATCCTGGATAAAAGGTTTGCAAAAAAAGAAGGATTGTATCCGGTAAAACTTCGAATTACGTACCGCCGTGAATCCAAGTACTACCCGACAGGTCAGGACATGACTGAGGAAGATTTTGTAAGACAGCGTGATTGTGAGCTTCTGCGGGCGAAAAAATACATTGGGACAAAGCAGTACGCGCAGCTTTTAGCAGTCAGTAAGGATCTGAATAAGCACGTCAATGACGCCAATCAAATCATCGCCCAGATGAAGGTTTTTAGCTTCGATCTTTTTGAGGACCGGGCGGCTCACCGGCCTTCTACTGATTCGGACGATGTATTCGAAGCGATCGAAGAAAAGATCGCTTCATTGAAATCCGAAGACAGAATAGGAACGGCGATCACCTACGAAAATGCCCTCACTAGTTTTAAGAAGTTTCACGCAAAAAAGAAGCTTTCTTTGGGAAGCATCAATGTCCGTTTTCTGCGGGCCTACGAGAAGTGGATGGTTGACAATGGGGCCACGCTGACTACGGTGGGATTTTATTTGCGGAACCTACGTGCTGTGGTCAATATTATGATCGATAGCGACAAACAAAAAATGGAGGAGTATCCATTTGGCCCTCGCCGCTATGTAATCCCCACGAAGAAGAATTCTAAACGCGCTTTGTCTAATGAAGATCTGCGTAAAATCATCAACTATCAACCTGACCAGTTCGAACAACGATACCTGGCATACTGGCTCTTCATGTACATGGGGAACGGAATGAACCCAACCGATATGGCAAGGCTCAAATATGCCAATCTTAGGCCTGATCGTGTCGTTTTTGTGCGTGAAAAAACAAAAAGGACCAACCGCGAGAGTACGCTGATAGAAGTGCACTTGTTGCCTAGAATGAAACAGATTATAGAGGAATGGGGCAATGAACCTATTGATGAAAATTATATTTTCCCCGTGCTGGACGAAAGTATGGATTCATTAAAAGTGAAAAGGGCTGTGCAGCAGCTCGTTAAGCAAATCAACAAATACATGCGGCGCATCGGTGAGAAGCTTAAAATTGAAAAAGAGATAACGACCTACGTGGCGCGTCACAGCTTTGTAACTAAACTGATCTCTGAAGGTGGTACACTGATGGAGATCAAATCGATGACCGGCCACAAAAGTATCACCACCACAGAGGGTTACGTGGGAAGTATTGAAGACGAACGTCTAAAAACAATCACTAGCCGCCTTTTGAATTTTTAACTATGGATATTGTTCCGGAAAGATTGGCTCTACTGGAAAACAATGGGTTTTTCCGGTTTTTCAATGACGATGATCCCAGCATTACCGAGTTTGCAACAAGCGAATGTACAGTCCTTCAAAATTGGGGCATCGAGCTGGAAGCCGTTATTAAACAACTTGGCGAGCTGCTAGTCGAATGGGCCGCATTAATTTATCTCCGGTCAGAAATCGTTGGCGGTTTCATTGCTTCCAGGAAAAGCGAACTTGCTGTGTTCTCCGAGCGCATTTCCGGAATTACTTTTTTCGGAAAGGATGACCCTGATTTTAACAGGACCGAATTACGGGAAGTCCTGTACTATGTCATCTACGGCCAGCCTGCTTCGTTTAACAATGTCTCACTATTTGATTATTGGATAGAATCCTGGCAGCTGATACTGGATCAGCTTAATCCCAAGCAAGTCAGTGAACATCTTGTTAAGCTCCGCACAGCTGAAAGCAAATTCTATCCTGTTGATGGGTATAGCAAGTACCCACGAATGGGACTTAGGTTTTGGCAACGGGCCATTGATCTTGCCCAACATACAGCCCAGCTCCAAAACATCCCGGCGACAACTTCCGCCCCTGCTACTCCCGTATATCGGCCGACTAAAAGTCCTGCAGGCGACCTGTACAGTTACCTGAAAGGCCTGGACGTAGAAGGCTTCAAAGGGCAGCTCTGCCAGCGCGGCATCTTAAACAGCCCGTCTCATTTCGTCCCCAGGAAAAACACATTTCATAAACTCACCCACATCCTTGCATTACCCTACATTTTAAAGCACCTCGGTGTCATTAACGAGCGGTTCTTCGATTGCACCCAACTGGAACGGGTTGATATCTATACCGCCAGCTTTTCAATCCGGTTCGGGCGCAACGTCCTATCTGACCTGGCAGTCACAGACTTTATGACCCAGCTTGAAAACAAAGACAGAAACGACGTTGCCTGGGCTTTCTACAATGAAGTGACCGCCTCGGTAGATGCTTCCAGGTTACCCGACTAATCCATTCTTTACTTTTGTTTATCAATGTCGGGTCTCTTGTCATGTCAGATGACCCACTTTGAAGCCTCTTCGAATTTTATTTGCAATTGTTTTTCAATCACTATTAACAATTGCCAAAATGAAAACTTACCCATCAAACACTACCAAAAGCACCTACCGGGAGGAAGAGACGACATTTGACGGCCTTGTCCAGAGACTTGTCGAGAAAGCACTACTCAATGTATCCGAGCCGCTGATCGAGACAGTCGTAGAGCGCGTGATCACTAGAAAGATAGCCGACGATACCGAACACCCCATGGAAATCGAGGAAGCCGCATTGCTGGTGAAAAAATCAAAGCAGACGGTCTATGCCTACTGCTCACAAGGCAAGATCCCCTTTCACAAAAGTGGCAGCCGAAATATTTTCTTCCGCAAAGAGCTGATCGAATGGCTCCGGTCAAACCGATAAACCCTCCTTGTCATGAAAGCCAGACACGAACAAGATATTGCTACTGCAATAACAAGGACCCGGATACGTCCGGATTGGGACCAGCTATTACAAACTCGTTGACCGTCCAAACCTGGATGGGTCATTTGAAAGTAAATTGTCCCTTTGGTCAGTCGAATGCATCAAAGCCGATTATGGAAGGGACTTCGTTTCAGAGATCCCCAAGCTGCACGGTTTCTGCCTGTTCCCCGATCATTTCGGTTTCCAACAGGTTGTCGGCAAGTTCTATAACCTATACCACCCCTTTGAGCATGAGGCTAAGGCAGGAAAATGTAAAACATGTCAAGAATTCGTGAGGCATATCTTTGGGGACCAGTACGAACTTGGGCTGGACTATCTGACGTTGCTTTTGAAAAATCCCCTTCAGAAGCTGCCCATCCTTTGTCTGGTCAGTAGGGAACGGAGCACGGGAAAAACCACCTTCCTTAATTTTCTTAAATCGATTTTCGGCCGGAATATGACCGTTAACACCAATGAAGAATTCAGCTCGAACTTCAATGATGACTGGGTATCGGCATTGATCATTGCAATCGACGAGACGTTTCTGGAACGAAAGCAGGATAGTGAAAGGATCAAAAACCTGAGTACGGCGCTTAAATATAAGTCCGAGGCAAAGGGCAAGGACCGCAACGAAGTGGAGTTCTTTGGTAAGTTCGTGCTTTGTTCCAATAATGAGGACAGTTTCGTTTTCATCGAGCCAGGTGAGACCCGGTACTGGGTCAGAAAAATCGAGCCTTTTGCAAAAGAAAACATCCGCTTGCTCGCCGAGTTGCAGTCAGAGATCCCGGCATTTCTGGATTTCTTGCTCAATCGCCCGCTTTGGAGCACCAACCAGTCCAGGATGTGGTTTGATGTCAAACAGATCCAAACACCTGCGCTCAAAAAGCTGATCAAACGCAACCGCAGCAGGGTCGAACTTGAATTAATAGAGGCACTTCAATACGTGATGGATGCCCGAGATCTTTCGAAGTTATGTTTTTGCACAGCTGACGCATTGAACTGGCTTGCCACGCGCGGAATGCGCGGTATAGATTCTACACAGATCAAGCGCGTATTGCAGACCGAGTGGGGCTTAAAGCCGAGCCCTAATTCGAATGCCTATACCAGGTACACCCTGCTTTCCGACAGCAGTGTCTTTGAAAGCCAGCACCGTGGGCGCTACTATCAAATTGACCAAGACCAGCTTCATAAACTGATGATTTGATGAAAATAGAACATAAGTAACTGGTTGTGAATACACTATCATTCATCAAATGTTCATCAGAGCTTCATCAAAATGAAAATACGATGAAGGTTTGCGGTTGAAAGGACAAAAAGTTGATGAAAATGATGAAGTCCTGATGAGCCATAACCTACTTGTTTTCAATTGCTTAAATACAATTTTCATCAGATCATCAAAAAACAAGGTGCATTAACCCCGTAGAAACCGCGGTTTTTGAGATGTATTCATTCAACATCAAAACGATCACTATGACTTGTGAACAAGCCAGGGAGATTTCCATTGTCGAACTCCTGCAAAACTGCAACATCCATCCGCAACACGTCCGCGGCCAGGACTATTGGTACCTTTCGCCTTTACGCGACGAGAAGACGCCATCATTCAAGGTCAATGCAAAATTGAATCTTTACTATGACCACGGCAGCGGCCAGGGAGGCGATATCATCGACTTGGGCCGCCAGCTTTTCCAATGCGATACAAAAGCATTGCTGCAAAAACTTGGGTCTGAACATTTTTTGTTTCACCCGCAACTGTTCGCTGCAAGGGCTGCGCATATACAGAGTAGCGTTACCCCTGAAACTATCCAAACGGCGATCCAGATAACTGCTACAAAGGATTTGGGAAGTAACGTTGCTATCAGCCAATACTTGCAAAAGCGCGGCATTGACCTTTCGATTGCCGGGCCTTACTGCAAGGAGGTTTACTACCAGGTTGGAGACAAGAGCTACTATGCCGCCGGCTTCGAAAACCGCTCAGGAGGTTATGAGCTCAGAAGCCAGCACTTCAAGGGCTCATCATCCCCAAAGGACATTACCCATATCAATAGCGGGCACAAGTCAATGTGTGTATTGGAAGGCTTCATGGATTTCCTTTCTCTTTTAACACTGCGAAAACACACGCCGGTCCAAAGCGATTTTCTCGTGCTCAATTCCGTCAGTCTGGCAGACCGGAGCCTGGAAATTCTCAAAGATTACCGGACCGTTTTCATCTATCCAGACCGGGACGAAGCGGGAAAAAAGCTATTTGAAAAATATCAGGATGCAGGACTAAACTGCGTGGACGCCTCGGGCATTTATCGAAACCACAAGGATCTCAACGAGCTTTTAATGTCAAGCAAATCGCACGAAAAACAGATCAAAAAGCAGCAGACTTTCAAAAAGTCTGGCGGGCTGCATTTGTAAAAGTCATCAGAGAGCAAGTTTGTGTTTTCGCTTCGCAAAAACCCGTCCCGCTTCCGCGCGACTGGAAACTTGCCTTTTACTCCCGTTGGTCGCAAAAGGGTTAATACAGATAATGGAATGTGAGATGGAAAAGACAGAAATCAAAGACCCAAAGCCCTACAATCCCAAAGGCGGCAGGCCACCTAAAAAAGTAAAGCGCCAGAGCCAGCTTATGGTTAGGCTGACCGAGACGGAGCGTTTTCTGATTGAAGAAAAAGCCAGGGATGCAGGCATGAAACCAAGCGCCTGGTTCAGACAAGCTGCTAAGAAAGCAAAAGTAATCGCCAGGCTCAAACCCGATGACCTCAGGCATCTGCGGACACTAACCGGTATGGCTAACAACCTGAACCAGCTTACGCACCTTGCCCATAAGGAAGGTTTGACATTCATTAGGCAATGTTGCAAGGAGCTACTTTTAGAAATCGATCTGACCTTAAAACAGCTTAGTATCGATGATCGGTAAGGTAAAGATTGGAAGCAATTTCGGTGGTGTAGTCCGGTATGTGATAGAAAAGCAGGAGGCCACTCTGTTAATGGCCGAAGGTGTAAGAACAGGTGAAGTCCGAGCTATGATCCAGGATTTCAACATGCAAAGGAAAGTCAATCCGGACTTGACAAAAGCTGTCGGGCATATCTCGCTGAGCTGGAGCAAGGAAGATGCCGCTAGACTATCGCCTGACATTATCAAGCAGCGTGCTTTGGAGTACATGGAAAAGATGAAGATAATGAGCACGCAGTTTATTCTTGTGGAGCACCAGGACAAAAACCATCCGCATCTACATATCATCTACAACCGGGTGAATAACGAAGGGAAGACCATCTCAGACTGGTTTCAGAAAGATAGGAACCACAAGGCCTGCAAAGAGATCACGCTCAGATACGGATATCATTTGGGTAAGGAAAAACAGCAGGTCAACCGGCAGCAGCTTAAAGGTGCAGACAAAATCAGATATGAATTGTATGATGCTATCAAATCAGCAAGCGCAACCGCTGCAAGCTGGAATGAACTGCGCGCCAGGTTGGAAAGGCAAGGCATCGAGACCATTTTCAAGTATAAATCTGGCACTAGTGAGATCCAAGGTGTCAGCTTTGCCAAAGGCGATCTGCAATTCAAAGGATCAAAGATCGATCGGAGTTTAAGCTTTGGCAGGCTAGATGCGTTGATCCGGCACAACCAGGAAATGGCGATGTCGCAGCCATTTCGAATTCAGCCGGAATATCTGCCCGACCGGCTGCAAGAAACATTCCGGCTCGCAACCCTCTCACAGCAGATCCCCGACGATCGAATACTGGATGACTTGCTCCGACCTGTCCAGCAATTTGACCAGCAGGGTACAAACCCATCAAAAAAGAAGAAACGTAAAAAATACTTAGGACAAAGCTTATGAAAAAGATAGAAGAACAACTCGAATCCATTGAAGAAGTGCTTTCGCTTGTGATCAGGAAAAGTGCATCTATGGAAAACCTGATCCAAACGGCCAGTGAATCACAAAACAAGACGCTTGCAGATACGCTGATGGCACTAAAAAGGGATTTAGAGCACCATCAGTCAAGTCAGCATTTAGAGACCTACTTTTCCCAGATTAAGCAATCAGTTGTAAGCGTCCCAAAGGCATCAGAAGTCAGGCACCACCATCATTTCGACCTTCGGTCGAAAGGCTTTATAATCTCGGCAGCTGTGCTGTTGCTATCAACAGCTATAAGCATTGCAGTGGCCATCAGCAATTACCACGAAAGCAGCAGGCTGAAAGAAACTGATCTCAAATTCCGGATTGCCAGGCAGCTCAGCCCGGCACTTACGGCGAGAGTTGATAGTATTTATTACAAAGACCCTGACCGGGCAGAGCTTGAAACGCAGAAGCGTGAGGCACATGAGCTAACCGTAAAGGAAGCAGAAGAAGTTTTCAGTAGGCGACGAGAGGAGGCTGAGGAGGCGCAAAAACAACTAAAAAGACTTAGAAGTGAACATAAACTTTAACTTTCACTCTAATCCAGAGGGAAGGCTTAACTGCGCCATTATTTGCTTCAAATTCAAATTACTTTGTATTAGAATATTCAGCAGCCGTTACCGGCTGTAGCCACTTGACCCTTCCGTTAGCATGATTAGGTGTCACTGCCATTTGAACAAAGCTGGTTTCGGGAGAAGCGCCGTGCCAATGCGGCGTTTCGGGCGGGCATTTCACTGCATCACCTTTTCGAAGGACTTTGATGGGCTTGCCTTTTTCCTGATAATAGCCACACCATCGATAGCGATAATTCCCTGGCCACCTCCATGTGAATGCCAGTATGTCCTGGCACCTGGCTCAAAGGTCACAGAAGACACTGGAATATTGAAAGCACTATCAGCTTGGATCAATGGGTGAACCCATGCTTTTCCAGTGAAATTGCTAGCTGGGGCCAGCTGTCCTTTTGGAAAAATCGACGTGCTTGGCGACCCGGCATCTTTTACCTGGGCGCTTACAAAGATGGGCGTAAGCGTCAGCAGGAACGCTAACAGCAAACGGATTAGTCCTTTTGATGGCTGCATTTCGCGGGGTTTTAGATTAATTGAGATTGCTTAAAATCCTGTATTCATTTGGGGTTTGCCCGATCCGCTGTTTGAACAGGCGGCTAAAATGCTGGGGATATTTAAAGCCCAATTCAAAGGCGATTTCGTTAACGGTTTTGTCGCTACTAAATATCCTTTCCTTGGCGGCTTCAATCACCTTCATTTGTATGTATTCCTGGGCAGTCTGGCCGGTTTCTTTCTTAATTAGGTCACCAAAGTATTTTGCTGACAGGTTGAGCTCTTCGGCGCAATACGAGACAGACGGCAAGCCAATGGTCTGGGGTTTCTCTGAGCTGAAATAGCTGCTTAAAAGGGTTTCAAATTTTGCCAGGATTCCCCTGTGTATGTTATCGCGCGTAAGAAACTGCCTGTCGTAAAAGCGTGTGCAATAATCCAGAAACAATTCAAGGTTAGCGGCAATGAGTTTTCTGCTGTGCTTGTCAATGGCGTGTTCGAGCTCGTACTTGATCTTGCCAAAACAATCCATCACAATCTGCCTTTCACGCTGGGACAAATGCAGGGCTTCATTGACCTGGTAACCAAAAAACGAAAATTCCTGCATCTTCCCGTTCAGTGAAGTTCCCAAAAGCAGATCGGGATGAAATACGAGCGCGTGGCCTTTGGGTTGATAAAGCTCCCCGTCATTTTCGACAGTGAAAACCTGTCCAGGAGACATGAAGACCAGCGTGCCCTCCTGATAATCATAATATTCTTTCCCGTAACGAAGATCGCCACAGACGACATCTTTTAAGAAAATCCCGTAGCAGCCCATGTATTGGCTGGTCTTCTTTCTGGGACTGGCGGTTGACAAATCAATCACAGTTACCAGCGGGTGCAGTGTTTCCTGCTGGTTAAATGCATTGTATTGATTTACAGTTTCGAAACGAATGATGTCTTCCATAATCTGAGAATTTTATATGCCCAAAGTTACCCAATTCATTACCCGGTTGAAAACCTGGAAAGGCAAATCAGGAATATTGGTAGACAAATCGGGAATCTGTATACCATTTGCTCTCAAAGCAAAGCCGAAATTTACAATCCAATTAAACTGCGGAAATATCCAAAAAATGAGAAACATACTTACAGGTTTAACTTTCATTTTAAGTTTTGGTTTGCAGGCCCAGCCAACATCAACCAATACAGGTGCCAGCGCCAGTCCTACGGTCCAGACAAGCGCTGGAACTTTACGGGGGCTCACAGAAGCAGACGCTGATGTCTTTAAAGGAATCCCCTATGCGGCAGCACCCATTGGAGAATTCCGATGGCGAGCCCCGCAGCCATATCCTGCTTGGCAGGGCGTAAAGGATGCAACTAAATTTTGCACCGATTGTGCCCAGGCTGGCTGGCCACGCCAGGCGGGTAAGATCCGGGAAAACACATCGGAGGATTGTCTGTTTCTAAATATATGGAAGCCTAGTGCAGCCAAGCCGGGAGCCAAACTACCTGTCATGGTATGGATTTACGGAGGCGGATTTGTGGGCGGTGGGAGTTCCTATCCTGAAACTTTCGGCACTCAGTTTGTCAAACAAGGCGTCATTCTGGTGAATTTCAATTACCGCTTGGGCCGGCTCGCGCATTTTGCGTTCCCTGCATTAGGCGCTGAGCATCCCAACGAGCCAAAAGGGAGCTATGCCTATATGGATCAGATCGCGGCGCTTAAATGGGTGCAGCAGAATATTGCCGCATTTGGTGGTGATCCAAAGAATGTGACGATTTTTGGAGAATCGGCTGGTGGCGTTTCAGTGCATTCACTGCTGACGATTCCATCTGCGAAAGGCCTTTTTCAAAAGGCAATTATCGAGTCGGGCGGCGGCCGTGACGGTGTTTTATCAAGCAGGCCGATCAGTAAAGAAAATGCCGACAAATATTATCCTGTTTCAGCCGAGACAATAGGTGTAAACTTTGCTGCTAAACATGGTATCCAGGGTAAGGATGCAGCAGCCTTGGACAAACTGCGCTCACTTTCTGTGGAAGATATTATCGATAATGGACAAGAAAGCAATGGCCAGGGCGGGGCGCTGATTTACGCCGGGCCGATCCTGGACGGCAAATTGGTTGTAGAGACATTCGAGCAGACATATAAGGCAGGCAGGCAGATCCGTGTTCCAATCATCATTGGTTCGAATAGTGCAGAAGTACCGGCTGGCTTTGTGAATGCAAAGTCAAAGGACGAATTGCTGGCGCAGTTTGAACCTGTACGTAAGGAAATGACTGCTGCCTATGATCCGGATGGTAAAACAGACTTCGCTCAAATGCTTTCGATGGTCAACACCGATAAAGTTTGGGCAGAGCCAGCCCGTTTTACTGCAAGTGCGGTCACAGCCAAAGGTGACAAAGCCTACGTTTATCTTTTCTCCTATGTTGCAGCTGCTATGCAACAGCGGATGCGTTTTGGTGCATCGCATGCTTCCGAAATCGCTTATGTTTTTGACAATCTGATGGAGCGCAACGGAGCTACAATTGCACCAACAGACAAACAGGTTGCTACGATGATGAACACGTATTGGGCCAATTTTGCCAAGACATCAGACCCGAATGGTAAGGGCTTACCAAAGTGGCCGGTTTATGATCCGGGGAAAAACGAAATCATTGAGTTCCGCTCTGACGGCTCGGCTATGGGCGGGCCCGACCCTAAAAAAGCACGGCTGGATGTGATGCAGAAGGCTGCGGAGAAATAGACTAAAAGCGGTTCTCGCATAGCTTTCCTGACAGGGTCTGACCCAATCTTCTACCGGGAATATTGGTAGAGAAAACGGGAATCTATATACCAAACATGCCCCTGGAAAGGCGGAACTTTGCATCATCAAAACAAAGACCACTATGGAAACAGTAAAATTAAATAACGGCGTAGAAATGCCAATTCTGGGGTTCGGGGTTTTCCAAGTGCCGGACCTGGCAGAATGTGAGAGAAGTGTATTGGACGCGATCGATACAGGTTACCGCCTGATCGATACGGCAGCGGCCTACCAGAACGAAGAAGCCGTAGGGAATGCAATAAAGAAAAGTGGCCTGGCAGGGAAGAGCTCTTTATCACTACAAAGCTTTGGATACAATCCAACGGATACCAGGATACCAAAAAGGCATTTGAAGTATCGCTGAAAAAGTTACAGCTGGACTACTTGGACTTGTATTTGATCCACCAGCCATTCGGCGATGTGTATGGAGCGTGGCGGGCAATGCAGGAACTATATAAGGAGGGTAAAATCAGGGCAATTGGTGTAAGTAACTTCCAACCTGACAGGCTCATTGACCTGATCATCCATAACGAAATAGTGCCGGCAGTCAACCAGATTGAAACGCACCCTTTTCACCAGCAGATCCAGACACAGCTATTCCTGGAAGAAAACAACGTGCAGATCCAGTCCTGGGGGCCATTTGCAGAAGGTAAAAACGGCTTGTTTCAAAATGAGCTCTTAGCCTCGATTGGTCAAAAATATAACAAAACAATCGCGCAGGTAGTCGTCCGTTGGCTCACGCAGCGTGGTGTAATTGCAATTCCCAAATCAGTCCGCAAAGAAAGAATGGCAGAGAACCTGAACATTTTTGATTTCCAGCTGAGCGCGCAAGATATGGAGGCGATCAAATCTCTGGATACCAATGCCAGCAGCTTCTTTGATCACCGCGATCCCAATATGGTCAAATGGCTAGGTGAAAGAAAGCTCGACGACAAATAGCCTATAAGAGGCAGAGAAAGTAATATTTAACCTCTAAATCAACTTATTACTCATGCAATTGCATTCTCAATCATTTTTCAAATCTATTTTGGCAGCTACGTTTCTGGGGCTATGCTCCGTGCTGGCAGGTACTCAATCATCACTGGCACAAGGCGCAGCTGGCCAGGAGCAGCAGATCATTGATCTTTCAAAAAAGAAGTGGCAATGGATGGCTGATAAGAACGTGGACGAGCTGGCCAAACTCTTTGATGACAAAGCAAAATTTGTCCATATGAGCGGTACCTGGAAAAAAGACGAAGAGCTCGAAATCATCAAGACCGGAAGCATCTGGTATAAAAACGCAGACGTCAAAGATGTTGCTGTCGAGATTGTGGGTAACACGGCAATCATTTGGAGCCGGATTATGCTTTCAGCGATGGTAAGGGGCAATGAAGCCAATACAGAGTTTACTGTTACAGAGGTTTATACAAAACAGGCCAGTGACTGGAAACTGTTGGCGCTTACATTCAGCAGCGTGCGCGATACGCATGTCATTAAACATTAAACGTGGGATACAATGAAATCAAACGTAGATAGAACAATCGCCAGAAATTTTACCTGCCTGATGCTTGCAGCGGGCTTGATCCTAGGATCTCAGGTAGCATTCGCGCAAGCTGAAAATAGCGCCGAGCAGAAAATCATTGCACTTTCTAAAACGAAATGGCAATGGATGGCAGACAAGAATGCAGACTCGCTTGCGGCGCTGTTTGATGAAAAGGCTGTCTTTGTTCACATGGGAGGATCATGGGGCAAACAGCAGGAAGTCAATATCATCAAGTCCGGGGGTATTCATCACAAAAAGGCAGATATCCATAAAGTATCTGTTAACATCATTGGATCAACGGCTATCCTTTTAAACAGGATTACACTGTTAGCGGTCGTTGGCGGCCGGGAGGTTACCAACGAGTTTGAAGTGACGGAAGTGTATGTGCAGCAAAAAGAAGGTTGGAAACTGGGATCACTCTCATTTACCAAGGTGGGAGGATAATAAACAGATCAGAAAACATGAAACTAACCGCTCCGTTAGCACACCTGCTGCTGGCTTTTTTGTTTTTGGTTTCGGCTTGCTCTTCTACTCAAACTGAGCGGATCGATGCTGAAACGGGCCCTGATGTGGCAGCTGGCAAGATCCTGATCGTCTATTTATCCCGCACGAAGAATACCAAGGCGGTTGCGGAAATGATCCAGAAGAACGTAGGTGGGAGACTGGTAGCGATTGAGCTGGAAAAGCCCTATCCTGAGAATTACCAGGCAACTGTCGCGCAGGTAGCCAGTGAAAACCAGTCGGGATATCTGCCGCCTTTGAAAACTAAAATTGATAGTATCGCCCAGTACGATGTGGTCTTTGTTGGCTTCCCAACCTGGGGGATGCAGCTCCCACCGCCGATGCAAAGTTTTTTAAAACAATACGATTTGAGCGGTAAGACCATCATTCCCTTCAATACGAACGGTGGCTACGGCATTGGCAGCACGTTCGAAACAGTCAGGCAGCTATGCCCGAACAGTAAAATACTGGAAGGTTATTCGACCCGGGGCGGTCTTGAAAGGGACGGGCAGCTGCTGATGATCAAGGATGAGAAAGCGCGCCAGACCCAGGATGAGATCAAGCAATGGCTCGAAAAGCTTAAAATAATTTAATGCGAACAATTTGATTCAAGCGTCGCAGACTAAATGCAATAGATATGAGAAATAAAGCAATACTAAGCCTTGTATGTGTGGTATGCTCCATAGTTAGCTTGCAAGGCCAGGCACAGAAAACTAAAAGTCAGAAACCTTTAATCATCCAGGAGCAGGGCGCTTTTTCTGCTGGTGGCAGCGTAACCAAAAGTGAAGGCACGTTCGACGCGCTCAAACCCTGGAATGTAGCGCAGGGCGGACAAACCCGCCACGGGTACCATGCCGATGTGTTTTACCAGATCCCGCCAAAGGCAAAGCGACTTTCTATGGTTTTTCTGCATGGCTACGGGCAATCGCGCCGCAGCTGGCAAACCACGGCCGATGGAAGGGAAGGCTTTGCCAATATCTTTCTAAGAAAAGGCTATGGTGTGTATCTGGTAGACCAACCCGGGCGTGGCCACGCAGGGCAAACTTCAAAGCCGGGGCAGATCACGGCCACACCAGATGACCAGACCTGGTTCACCCAGTTCCGGATCGGCTTGTATCCAGATTTTAATGAGGGTGTGCAGTTTCCCAAAGACAGCGTATCGCTCAATAATTTTTTCCGGATGATGACGCCCAACACGGGCAGTGTCGATGAAGCAACGATTGTAAATGCGATGTCGGCAGTGATGGATAAATCTGGTGACGGGATCTTGTTTACCCATTCGGCCGGTGGTTCGCCCGGATGGAAGACGGCTATTAAAAACCAGCATGTTAAAGCCGTCGTGGCCTATGAGCCGGGCGGGTTTACTTTTCCCGAAGGCCAGGAACCCGAAGGCAACCGTGGCGGTAAAGGAGTCCCGCTTGACGAGTTTAAGAAGCTGACCAGGATACCCATCGTGGTTTATTTCGGTGATTTTATCCCGAAAGACGAAACGAAAGCAGCTTCATTAAATTTTTGGAGAAATGTCTTGGCCACGGCGCGCGAGTGGGCAAAAGTGGTAAACAGCCACGGGGGTGATGCTACTATTGTCCATTTGCCAGAGATAGGTATTAAAGGCAATACCCATTTTCTGATGTCGGATTTAAACAGTGAGCAAGTTGCAGGCGTGTTGGAGAAATGGTTAAAAGAAAAAGGCCTGGACAAGTAATCATCAGACTATGGATTTAAGCAAAATCAAATTGAGAACGAGCAGATTAAAACCAGCTGCCTTTATAAAGGTGTTAGCGGTGGTTTTAATGACTGTTAACAGTATAAAGGCACAGAACGTGGCCAGCTCAAAAGAAGGGTTAGACCCCAAAGCAAAGAGTATCATTATTATTTCTTCCCTGACAGCACAAGGTGAGATCCCGGAGCTAAAAAAACAGCTTGGCGTGGGCCTTGATGCAGGTTTGAGTGTCAATGAGATTAAAGAAGTCCTGGTGCACACCTATGCCTATTGTGGTTTTCCACGGAGCATCCGCGGCCTGCAAACATTCATGCAGGTCATTGAAGAAAGGAAAGTCAGGGGCATCCATGACAACATGGGAAAAGAAGCATCTGTTGTCCCAGCTGATAGCAACAAATATGAGCGCGGCAAAAAAATATTAGGAGAGCTGACGGGCACGCCGCAGCCCGAGCAGCCTTCAGGCTATGGGGCATTTGCGCCGGCCATAGACACATTCTTAAAGGAACATTTGTTTGCAGACATCTTTGAAAGAGATGTGCTGACTTACGGCCAAAGGGAACTGGTGACCATTTCGGTAATCAGCGCCATTGGCCAGGCAGAGCCGATGCTGAAAAGCCATTTGAGCATTTCACTACGTACAGGTTGGTCGCCTGCCCAATTAAAAGAGTTTGTCACTGTCATAGCCCCAACAATCGGCAAGCAGAAAACGGCAGTGGCAAATACAGTTTTAAACGAAGTATTAAGTAGTAATAAATAGAATGAAAAATATAGCAATCGCAACAATGAGCCTGTTAGCATCGATGTCAGAAGTGCAGGTAGCAAACGCTCAGGCTACAACAGCTAAAAACCCGTTTACGTTGGTTTATGATGGTGCTATTTCAGAAAACATAGCAGGCAAAGTCAACATCCACCCCGTAAAATATAAGTTGAATGGGATTGATATTGCCGCCAACGTATATACGCCAACGAATTATGACCCTGCAAAAAAATATCCAGCATTAGTAATTGCCCATCCCAATGGCGGTATTAAAGAACAGACAGCCGGGCTGTATGCGCAGCGGCTGGCAGGGGCAGGATACATCACCATTGTTGCGGATGCAGCCTACCAGGGAGCTAGTGCCGGCAAGCCCCGTCACACCGATAAAACCTGCCTTTCGGACCGAAGACATTCGTGGGATGGCCGACTTTATCACCCGCTACAAGGGAGTGGATGTGAACCGTGTTGGCGCTTTGGGGATTTGTGGCGGTGGTGGATATACGTTAAAAGCTGCCCAATCTGACAAAAGACTAAAAGCGGTTGCAACCCTGAGCATGTTTAACTCGGGCGAAGTCCGGCGCAACGGCTTTCAGAATTCAGGCCTGGCAACCATTTCACAGCGTTTAAAACAGGCTTCCGATGCCCGCGCGCAGCAGGCCGCAGATGGCAAAATTATTTACGCCGGAGTGGCAAGCATCACTGATGAAGAAATTGCCAAGGTTTCCACAGATCTATATCGCGAAGGGTACATTTACTATTATAGAACGCATGCACATCCCAACTCCACTTTTCTGTACCCTATGAGCAACTTACTGGATTTGATGACCTGGGACGCTACCGAGAACATGGATTTAATTGATCAGCCCTTACTCATGATGGCTGGAAGCAAAGCGGACACAAAATACATGACCGATGAAGCATTCCCCAAAGCTACTAATTCAAAAAGCAAGGAGCTGTTTGTTATCGATGGGGCAACACACATCCAGACCTATTGGAAGCCAGAGTATGTAGATCAGGCTGTTGACAAGCTCGCTGAGTTCTATACAAAGTTTCTGTAAGTCAAATATTTGGATTGTAGTTGTTACCAGCTGTAACTGCTTTTTTTTCTAAAAATATAAGCCTAATCTCACCATCAATTAAACCTTTTCACCATGGCCAAAATCACATTGAATATCAACAAAAAGGATTACCCTTTGGAAGCTGATCCACAAATGCCGCTCTTGTGGGCGATCCGTGATCTGGCTGGTCTAAAAGGGACTAAGTATGGTTGTGGGGTCGCGCAGTGTGGGGCTTGCGTGGTGCATTTAGATGGCGAAGCAGTACGCTCTTGTGTGACCAAAGTGAGCCGTGCGGCTGGGAAAAAGGTAGTAACGATCGAGGGGTTGTCTGAAACAAATTCTCACCCTGTCCAGAAAGCCTGGCAGGAAATTGACGTGCCGCAATGCGGTTATTGTCATTCAGGGCAGATTATGTCGGCTGCGGTGCTGCTGCGCGAAAAGCCCAATCCGACCGACCAGGATATTGATGATGCGATGGCGGGCAATATTTGCCGCTGTGGCACCTACCTGCGGATTCGCGAGGCGATCCACACGGCTGCCGAGTTGCAGAAAAAAACAGGTACGAGGGGTTAACAACATCCATTTTCAAACTCACCTTATGAAGCAAAAACCAGAAAATGGAATGAAACTATTTGTTCCAAAAAAGGCCGCTACCGTGCTGTCATTATTCATTTTTATCGTCGCCGTCGGGGCATCTGCATTCCGAAATGATGCGCCGGTAAAACAGATTACATTCAGCACCATTAACCGTGATAGCGTAGAATCCGTACAAGCTTTTGAGATTGTTTATAAAACGCTGATGAGCCCGCGCTGTATGAACTGCCATCCGGCTGGTGATGTGCCATTGCAAGGTGATGACAGCCATTTGCATGCGATGGGACCCAAACGTGGCTTGGATGGCAAGGGCGTCTATGCCATGAAATGTTCTAATTGCCATCAGGAAACCAACATAGCTGGCCTTCATATGCCGCCCGGCAACCCTGAATGGCATTTGCCGCCTGCTGCCATGAAAATGGTTTTTCAAGGAAAAAGTGCGCATGAGCTAGCTAAACAGCTGGTTGACAAAAAGCAAAACGGCAATAAGGATATTAAAAAGCTGATCGAGCACGCCGATGATGGGCTTGTGCTGGCAGGCTGGGATCCGGGAGAAGGAAGGACATTGCCACCGGTAACACATGCAGAATTCAAAAAAGCCTGGATTACCTGGCTTCAAAGCGGCGCTTACGCCCCCAAGAAGTAAGGCTTTCAATTCAGGATCATCAACGAAAAAGTAGGAACACAATGGAAAAAAGACAATTAGGAAAAAGCGGGCTTGAAGTGTCAGCACTTGGCCTGGGTTGCATGGGACTGAGCTTCGGCTACGGCCCGGCGACAGATAAAAATGAGGGCATTGCACTGATCAGGGCTGCATTCGAACGTGGGGTAACTTTCTTTGACACTGCCGAAGCTTACGGGCCATTTACCAATGAAGAGCTGCTGGGAGAAGCACTTGAACCTTTTCGGGATCAAGTAGTGATTGCGACAAAATTTGGTTTTGAAGATGGCGACTCGAAAGGCGGGCTCAACAGCAAGCCTGAAAATATACGGGCATTTGTTGAAGCGTCACTCAAACGCCTTAGAACAGACCGCATCGATCTGCTGTATCAACACCGGGTCGATCCCCAGGTGCCAATTGAAGATGTGGCCGGAGCGGTAAAAGAGCTGATCCAGGCTGGAAAAGTCAAACACTTCGGCCTTTCAGAAGCAGGTGTGCAGACCATTCGCCGGGCACATGCCGTGCAGCCCGTCGCCGCGCTTCAAAGTGAATATTCACTCTGGTTTCGGGATCCTGAGCATGAGATCCTACCGGCCTTGGAAGAGCTCGGGATCGGCTTTGTACCATTCAGCCCGCTTGGCAAAGGGTTTTTGACCGGCAAGATCGACGAGAACACAACCTTTGACAAAAGCGATTTCAGAAATATCGTACCCCGGTTTACCACAGAAGCACGTAAAGCAAACCAGGCGATGGTGGATTTGCTTAATCGTATTGCAAAGCAGAAAGGTGGAACAGGATTGCCTGCCACAGGAATGCCTGCCACCGCCGCACAAATTGCATTGGCCTGGTTGCTCGCGCAAAAGCCCTGGATTGTGCCTATTCCGGGGACAACAAAGCTGCATAGATTGGAAGAGAACTTGGGCGGGGCAGCTGTTCAACTTAGCGAGCAGGACCGGGCTGAAATTGAAAGTGCAGCTTCGGAAATTAAAATTGAAGGGGCGCGTTATCCCGAAGCGTTGCAGAACCGGGTTGGAAAATAGCCCGTGGACGCTGCTTTATTTGCTATTGCTGATGAAAGTCTGTCCTTACAGGATTAGCCCGAAAAGATAGAAATACATGCACTTGGCCAGTTAGAGATTGAAGCAAAAAAGATTCTTAGTTAACTATTTAAAGATATCCGAATATGGACAAAGATAAAACAGCCTTGAACAGACGCTCTTTCCTAAAAGCTTCAATCCTGTCTGGTGGCGGAATGATGCTTACCGTGAGCTGGTTATCCAGCTTCAAATCTGCTGATGAGACCCAGGCGCTGGGCTTGCCTGAGCAGTGGGCAACCCTGAATGGTTACATTCATATCTTACCTGATAACAAGGTGAAGCTCATTTGTCCCAACCCTGAATTTGGTCAGAATGTAATGACTTCCCTGCCGATGATGCTGGCCGAAGAACTGGATGTGGATTGGAAAAACGTGAGCGTCGAAATGGGGCCACACGATCCGGCCAAACTCGGGGCACAGTTCACAGGCGGAAGCAATTCTGTGCGCATGTACTGGAAACCCCTTCGTGAGGCCGGGGCAGCTGCCAGGCAGATGCTGCGAGAAGCTGCCGGCCAAACCTGGAATGTGCCAGCCAGCGAAGTGAGCACCAAGGCAGGTGTCTTGTCGCATTCGAGCGGGAAATCGGCCAAGTATGGAGATATGGCCAGCAAAGCAGCCAGCGTGCCTGTACCAAAAGATTTGAAGCTGAAAGCACCAAAGGATTTTACCATTGTCAGCAAGTCCAAAAAGAACGTAGAAATAACGAAGATCACTTCCGGCCAGCCGCTTTTTGGGTTGGATTATAGTGTTGACGGAATGCTGATCGCCATGATCCAGCACCCGCCTGCTTTTGGAATGAAGCTGAAATCTTTCGATGCCGCCGAAACATTGAAAATGCCGGGTATTAAAGATGTTTTCACGCTGAAATTATACGGGGACGATTTTGAACAAGGAGGTTTTGATACGCGCACATTTAATGACCTGCTGGTTATTGTCGGAAGTAGCACCTGGGAAGTGATCAGTGCGCGTAAAAAGCTGGTCGCCAACTGGGAAGCAGCTGATGATGTGAAAGACACAATGGGTGGAAGGGGCGGAAAAAGGGAAGTTACCGTTCCGGGAGCCCTTGAAAGTACAACTACGCAAATGCAGCAAATGCAGGAATATGCTGCCAAGCCGGCCCAGGAATTGAGACGAGATGGTGATCCGGAAGCTGCTTTCAAGAATGCAGCCCAGGTGATCGAGCGTACATACAACGGGCCCTTTTTAGCCCATAATTGTATGGAGCCAATGAATTTCTTTGCCCATGTGACAGATGAAAAGGCGTTGGTAGCGGGGCCCTTGCAAGCCCCAGGTTGGTCTGAGCCTACACTTGCAAAGCTACTGAACCTGCCTGCCGACAAGATTGAGATCCAAATGACGCGCATGGGCGGCGGCTTCGGACGCCGGGCTTACGGGCATTATCTCTACGAAGCTGCGCTGATTTCCAAGAAAGTCAAAGCACCGGTGAAGCTCATGTACACAAGGGAGGACGACATGACCTACGGTATTTACCGCCCGATGTACACAGCCACTTACCGCGCTGCTTTGGACGGCAATAAAAACCTGATTGCTTTTCATGTGAAAGGAGGCGGCATTCCCGAGCATCCAATACATGCAAACCGTTTTCCGGCCGGGGCTGTTGACAACTACCTGGCCGAAGGCTGGCAGATCGCCTCAAACATTACCATAGGTGCTTTCCGGGCTCCCCGGTCCAATTTCAACGCAGCTGCCGAACAATCGTTTCTAGATGAAGTAGCAGAAGCAGCTGGCAAAGATCCGATCGCATTCAGGCTGGAACTTTTGAAAAGGGCAAAGGAAAAGCCGGTAGGCAAAAACAACGAATATGATGCAGACCGTTACGCAGGTGTACTGGAACTGGTGCGTGATAAATCAAATTGGAATAAGCCGGGAAATGAAAAATACAACCGGGGTGTGGCCGCTTATTTTTGTCACAATTCTTATGCGGCGCATGTGGTGGATATGGTAACGCGCGATGGTCAGCCTTATGTCGAGCGCGTGTTCAGTGCAATGGACTGCGGGATTGTCATTAATCCTGATGCAGCCACCAACATGGTGCAAGGAGCGGTCGTGGATGGGATCGGTAACGCTTTTTATGGCCAGTTGACCCATAAAGACGGTGCCGCCCAGCAAAGCAACTTTCACAATTACCGGATGATCCGGATAAACGAAGTGCCCAAAAGCATTCAAGTCCATTTCGTGCAAAACGAACTGGATCCAACAGGATTGGGGGAACCTCCATTTCCACCGGTCTTTGGGGCCGTGGCGAATGCTTTATATAAGATGAAAGGCAAGCGTTATTATAACCAACCTTTCAAGGACGAAACGGAAAAAGTTATTTAAAGCATCAGAAGATATGAGATAATCACTTTGACTCGACCCACAAGCTTATCGCTTCGTGGGTCTTTTCTTTCGTTAATTTAAAATCAGCGCTTTCGTGGATTTCTGATCCGTTCATATTGCACACCCAAATGTTTGCAAATTGTTTGCAAATAAAAAAGCACTTACAAGTTTTACCTTGTAAGTGCCTGATTTTCAAGAGCCCCCAGTCGGGATCGAACCAACGACCTACTGATTACAAGTCATGTAAAAATAGCATTTTTTATTGTTATTTTATTTTTTGTTATTTTTATAACTACCTGTAAAACAAAAGTTTGATATTTTTTTGATCGTTTATATTTTTTGTTATTTGTGGATGTTTTTTAAATTTGTATTGCAAGTTTATTGCAACCACTACCAAATGACAAGAAATCATGGGTACTATAACAGTCAATTTATTCCTTGATAAACGTTCTTCAATAGAAGGTGCAGGTATTGTAAAATGGTTGGTTTCCTTCGAGGGGAAACAACGACTTTTTACCACTGGGATCAAAGTGCAAGATGAGGATTGGACATTCCTAAAAAAACACAAGAATGGAATCCCGGGACAAGTCAAGAATGACTATCGCCGGAAGTTATGGAATATGTTTTACGGGAATTACTTTGAAGAAGATCAGACCGGAAAGGAAGTAGAAAGTTACCTGTCCCGGGCTAAGACAATTATATCGAAGCTTCAAGGCGATTTTAGCTTTGAGTTGTTTGCACACGAGATAAGCATGTACGGCCAGCACAGGAATTTCTTAGAAAACCGTAAGGACGAGAATAACGTTATTGCTGCACTCAAATCAAAAGCCGAGTCCATGTCGCAGCAAGGCAGGATCGGTAATGCAACCAGTTATCTTTCAGCTGCTGCTTCCCTGAGCCGTTTTGTAAGCTCGCTGACTGTTGAGCAGCGGTATGAAAACCTAAACTACATAGCGCCCAAAGGAAAAGCTGTTGCAGCTGAGGATCTCGTCATAAAATTTGAACACCTGACACCGCAGATGCTCGCCCTATATGAAAGATGGATGCTCAGACACGGCAAAGCTGCAAAAAGCAAAAAAGGAAAAGCAACTGGCGCATCACTTACAACAGTAGGTATTTACGGCCGTCACATTCGATCAGTGTTTAATGATGCTATTGAAAAGGGCATCGTTAACCGGGATTTGTATCCATTCTCCAAAAATCGTTACACTATTCCGGCAGGGACCAATACCAAAAAAGCCCTGACGAAAGCCGAGGTGTTGAAGATCATGGACTACCAGTGTGCACCTGGCATGGAGCATCGAAGCCGAGATCTCTGGGTATTTTCCTATTTGTGCAATGGTATGAATATCAACGATATCTGCCGTTTGAAATGGGAGGATATTCAGTCTGACAAGTTGACCTTTGTTAGGCAGAAGACAGCCAGGAGCAGAAAGAGCAACCAAACCCGTATTAAGGTTGCGCTGTTCCCTGAAACGCTGGCAATCATAGAAAGGTGGGCAGGTAAAGACCGACAGCCCAAAAAACATATTTTCCCATTCCTTGAAAACGATATGCCGGTTTTAAGAGAGCGGATCATCATTAGTCAGGTCATTAAGATCACCAATCAATATATGAGAGGTATTGCCAAAAAACTTGAAATCGAAAGCGATGTTAATACGTACAGCGCCAGGCATTCCTTTGCCACGATCCTTCTACAGTCCGAAGCCCCCTTGGCATTTATTAGCCAGTCGCTTGGTCACACCTCGATTTCGACTACAGAAAGCTATTTAGGCAGTTTTGACGATGAAAAAACAAAGAAATATCTCAGCGCGCTGTTGTAGTTTTTGAACTCTAAGCGTCGTTTGATAGTCAGTACTAGATTTATTAAGCATGGAGCATTTCAAGGAATATTTCACCTTCTTACAAAAATTTGACCTGCGCTTATCTGAAATCAGGGACAAGCGTGAACCTGCGGAACTCGGCCCGGTTTTTAAAGCTGGCTTTGACATCACCCACCAGACCCCACATTTCTCATTGCAGTTTGCAAAGCGGTTGCAAATCTTAAAGGACCTTGCTGTCATCGACATCATTGGCGCAGATCCTGAGAGGCGAAAAGCATATTTGGATCAGGCAAAGAAGGTTTTATCCCTATTCAACAGGTTTTGGGAAAATTACTTCCGTCATCACCCTGCGAACAGGAGAAAACTTGCAGGACAATTTTTTGCTTGTAATTGAATTTGCCGAAATCTTTTACACCGATCTTTTAGAGCCTAATAAAACTGAGGCGATCGTCAGGCCAGAATTTGTGGAAGACCTTTGTGATTCAATCCGGGAAAGAGAAGAAAGCTTGGCGGGTTTTATAGCAGAAGTCACTGCACTCGAAAAAACAGGAGATCAAAATCACGGGATTGAAAAGGCAACTGTTGACCAACAAACGCCAATTCGAATCCGCCGCTATCCTGTATTTATTGAAGGCATAGCCGATCAATTTTTCATCATTTTCAGAGAGTATTTCGAAGAAAAAGACCGGCAGCCATTGTTGTCGCTTTTGACCAATAACATTGCACCCAGACAGAAACTACTTTTTAATAGCAATGGCAATCAGCTTGCTGATGCATTTAAGCAGTTGATCGAAGCCAATATGATCGTTTCTTGCAGTAAGGCGGAGCTTGAAAGCTGGATCATTACGCATTTTCAATACGTTTCAAATGCCCAGGCTAAGCCGTTCACAACTGGATATCTGAATGGTATCATTTCTTCGGATACCAAAATTTGTAAGTCACCAATTCTTGATGTCATTCATACCAGCCCCGATGGTTTTTCCTTGGCTGCTGTTGGCAGAAGCAAAAAAGGACGCGACAACTAAATAAAAATCAAAAAATATCGGTAGTCAAATGTAGGGTAACACTGCTTCCTCCTTGTAACCCACCAAACCAAGCACATAACATTGCGGTATCAAACAAAACAATGCAATGTTATGGAGCAATACTCATTTGACCAACTGCCCCGCGCAGTTTCCGAGCTTCACCAAAAGCTTGACAACCTCCAAGATCTTCTTTTAGAATCCAGGCAGCCCGTTCCGCAGGCCATCGAACTGATGACTATATCCCAAGCGGCTGAGTTTCTTAATCTTTCAGTGCAGACTCTTTATGGCAAAGTCTGCCACCGTGAGATTCCTGTCAGCAAGAAGGGCAAAAGGCTTTACTTCTATAAATCCGAGCTGGAAGAATGGATCAAATCCGGTAAGAAGCAAACAATGACCGAACTGCGGGAGCAACTCCCCTCCTTGGTGGGCACACGCAAAAGAAGACTTCGCTAAGATAATTCCTGAATGATGTCAGCCAATAATTATCCGTTGAACCTGCCAGGCAGCTATATACGGGTGCAGACCGGCTATTACAAAAAGTGTATGCAGCCGACGGTCAGCAAGGAATTTATGGAAATGTGGATCCCCTGGTCAGCTGAGATGCTCAGGCAGGATCTTGAACCAAGCCAGATCAAGAAGATCAGAAAGTTCGATGGTTTTTGCTGCGTGCCGGACCATCTGGATTACAAAGAGATTGTCGGAAATTTTTACAATCTCTACCACCGGCTGGAAGCGAGGCCCGAGCCAGGTGACACGTCTGTTACACTCGGGTTTATACGCCACATTTTCGGGGAGCAGTTTGAGCTTGGTCTGGATTATCTGAGTCTTCTTTACCAAAGACCAACGCAGAAGCTTCCGGTCCTTTGCCTGGTCTCTAAAAAACGCAAAACGGGCAAGACAACTTTTCTGAACTTTCTAAAAATGATCTTTGGAAAGAACATGACTTTTAACGGCAACAGTGATTTTCGATCGCAGTTCAATTCCGACTGGATGGATACGTTGATCATTGCCGTCGATGAAGTGCTGCTCGATCGACGGGAGGATTCAGAGAAGATCAAGAACCTGAGCACTGCGCGGAATTCGAAGGTCGAAGCCAAAGGCAAGGACCGAAAAGAAACCGAGTTCTTTGGCAAGTTTGTCCTGTGCTCGAATAACGAAGAAAACTTCATTGTCATTGACCCGGCCGAAACCCGGTATTGGGTACGCAAAGTGCCGGTGCTACCCTCAGAGAACATCCATCTTCTGGATTTAATGGCAAGCGAGCTTCCAGCATTTCTGCATTTTCTCATCTCGCGAAACCTCTCAGTTCCCCTAGCACAAACCAGGATGTGGTTTTCTGAAAGGCAGATACGTACCGAAGCATTGCTGCGCGTCATCCGCAACAACCGCAACCGGTTGGAAACGGAAATGCTCTTTATCCTTCGCGAGATCTTTGAGAATACCGGTATCAATAAGCTCGAATTCACCAATAAGGACATGCTCGAACTGTTGAAGCAGAATATGCCAAGGCTTACCCGCCAGCAGGTTTCTAGTGTCCTGCAAAACGATTGGGGATTGAAGCCGGTAGCCAACAGTTTAAACTACCAGACCTATTTGTACAACAGCTGCAATGACCTTGCCGCCGTGCATTCAACCGGCAGGTATTACTGTGTTTCAATGGACTGGATTAGCCAAAAGTTTGATGAGGAGCCATAAAATGCTACCTAACCAGCTAATTGTCAGCACGTAACATGCTCATCAAAGTATCTTGTTCTATGATGAGGTTTGATGAGCACGATGAGAAAACTCATCAAGGTGAATATGCTTGATGAGGGCATGATGAGCCTGTAACTAATATCATTATCAATTATTTATATCCATTTCTCATCATCTCATCATAAAAATGGCATCTACCAGCCTGCTTAAAACAGGTATCTGCTAACCAAAAGATAAAATCATGAATATCAAGCAATTAAATCAAGTGCCGATTACTGATTTTCTGAGTAAAATCGGTATCCAGCCTAGCTATAAAAGAGGTGAAAGTCATTGGTACGTATCGCCTATCCGTGAGCCTGAGCATTCGCCGTCATTTAAGGTGAATACAGCCATTAACAGGTGGTATGACTACGGGCTAATGCAAGGCGGAAAGTTGTTTGACCTGGCTGAGAAGGTGTATCCGAATCAGGATGCCACTAGCCTGGTAGAAAAATTGAATAATCTTTTTCTCTTTGAACAGCAAATGCCTAATCCCGCGTTGTCGGCTAAACCTATATTACAGAGCGTTACCGAAAAACCAGTTACTGCTGCTGCTATCACTATCAACGAGGTGAAGCCCCTGGGAAACAACCCGGCAATAACCAGCTATCTGGAAAGCCGGGCTATTCCGATCGACGTGGCAAAGCCCTATTGTAAGGAAGTGTATTATCAGCTGGAAGACAAACAGTACTTCGCGGCAGGATTTGCAAACAGGTCCGGCGGTTATGAGCTTAGAAATGCTTACTTCAAAGGATCAACTTCTCCCAAGGATATTACCCACATTGAAAACGGAGCAAAGTCCATTTGCGTCGTGGAAGGGTTCATGGATTTTCTTTCGTTGCTCACCCTGCAAAAAAACATCCATCCGATCCGCAGTGATTTTCTAGTGCTCAACTCGGTGGGAATGGCAGACAGAAGCCTTGATATTCTAGGGAAGTATCGCAGCATTTTTCTCTATTTGGACCATGACAATGCTGGTAGAAAGACGCAGGAAAAATACGAGTCGGCAGGGCTTAAAACAGTTGACGCCTCAATCATTTACAGGCAGTACAAGGATGTCAATGACTATTTAGTCAGTGAGAAATCAAGCCAAAAAGAGATGAAAAAGAAGCAGGCTATTAAAAAGTCTGGCGGGCTGCATTTGTAAAAGTCATCAGAGAGCAAGTTTGTGTTTTCGCTTCGCAAAAACCCACCCCGCTCCCGCGTGACTCAAACTTGCCTTTTTCTCCCGTTGGTCGCAAAAGGGTTAATACAGATAATGGAATGTGAGATGGAAAAGACAGAAATCAAAGACCCAAAGCCCTACAATCCCAAAGGTGGCAGGCCACGCAAAAAAGTAAAAAGGGAAACTCAGCTCATGGTCAGGCTGACGGAAAACGAGCGTTTTCTGATCGAAGAAAAGGCCAAGGATGCCGGGATGAAACCAAGCGCCTGGTTTAGGCGCGCTGCCAAAAAAGCAAAAGTTTTGGCCAGATTAAAACCTGATGACCTCAGACATTTCAGGACACTAACAGGCATGGCCAACAACCTTAATCAGCTGACGCACCTTGCCCATAAGGAAGGATTAACATTCATCCGGCAATCCTGCAAAGAACTGCTTTTGCAAATCGATGGAATCCTGAAAAAGCTTGGCGGCGATGATCGGTAAGGTGACGATTGGCAGCAGCTTCGGCGGTGTGATCCGCTATGCGATGGAAAAGCAGGAAGCGAGCCTGTTGCTAGCCGAAGGCGTGAGAACAGATCAAGTGCGCTCCATGATCGATGATTTTAATATGCAAAGGAAATTAAACCCTGACTTGACAAAGGCAGTCGGGCATATCTCGCTGAGTTGGAGCAAGGAAGATGCAGCCCGGCTTTCGCCTGAGATTATGAAGCAACGTGCATTAGACTATATGGAAAAGATGAAGATCACCGGTACCCAGTTTATCCTGGTCGAGCACCGGGATAAAAATCATCCACATCTGCACATTATTTATAACCGGGTTAGCAATGAAGGCAAGGCCATCTCAGACCGGTTTCAGAAAGAGCGAAACCATCAAGTCTGCAAAGAGATCACGCTCAGATACGGATATCATTTGGGTAAGGGCAAACAGCAGGTCAACCGGCAGCAGCTGAAAGGTGCCGACAAAGTAAGATATGAATTGTATGATGCTATCAAATCAGCAAGCGCAACCGCTGCAAGCTGGAATGAACTGCGCGCCAGGTTGGAAAGGCAAGGCATCGAGACCATTTTCAAGTATAAATCTGGCACTAGTGAGATCCAAGGCGTCAGCTTTGCCAAAGGCGATCTGCAATTCAAAGGATCGAAGATCGATCGGAGTTTAAGCTTTGGCAAGCTGAATGCAATGATCCGGCACAATCAGAAACTGGCGATAGCGCAGCCGTTTCGGATGCAGCCAAAATATCAACCCGTCCGCCCGCAAGAAACTTTTCGGCTCGCAACCCTCTCACAGCAGATCCCCGACGATCGAATACTGGATGACTTGCTGCGACCTGTCCAGCAATTTAACCAGCAAGGTTCGAACCCATCAAAAAAGAAAAAACGTAAAAAATACTTAGGACAAAGCTTATGACAAAGATAGAAGAACAACTCGAATCGATTGAAGAAGTGCTTTCACTTGTGATCAGGAAAAACGCTTCGATTGAAAACCTGATCCAAACGGCAACTGAGACTCAAGAGAAGACGCTTGCAGATACGCTCGTTGAGCTAAAAAAGGATTTAAAACAAGATGCTTCGGCTAAACAATTGGATACCTGGTTTTCCCAGATAAAAGAAGAAATTGTAAGAATCCAAAGGGCGTCGGAAGTCAGGCATCACCATCACTTCGACCTTCAATCGAAAGGCTTCATTATCTCGGCAGCAGTGCTATTGCTCTCAACGGCTATAAGCGTCGGAGTGGCCATTAGCAATTACAAGGAAAGCAGCAGACTGCAAGAAAGAGATCTCAAATTCCGCATTGCTAGGCAGCTTAGTCCGGCGCTTACAGCGAGAGTTGATAGTATTTACTATGAAGACCCCGAACGAGCAGAACTTGAAACGCAAAAGCGAGAGGCTCGTGATCTGTCTCTAAAAGAGGTAGAAGAGCTTTTGAAAAACAAGCAAAATGAAACGAGAGAAGCGAGTGAGTTACTTAAAAAGCATAAAAGACAATGAGCTTCTGTTGGGGGTTGGTGAATAGTAAAAACAGTCCATAATCATCCAGACTCCTAATTGCCTTAACATATTGTTAATTATACAACATGCCATATGCTACTGAAATTGGTTGTCGGAAATACGACATCAAAGATCCAATCCGCAGCTAAACTGATTGCGGGAATCCTACGTTTCCGAATCCAGTTAAGGGAAGTATCGAAAGAAGATAAGAAGAGGTCTATCCCAAAACATTACTGATGCCTTCTGATTTAGGTAACTCATCATAAAGCAGAATAACCTAGCATCCTGATTTGATCAACAAGCTTGAAAACATTGCCGACAGGTTCAAGCTCATCACCGAAATAGTGTTCTATGGAGCCATCATTGGATATGTGAATATGGCGCGTAGTGCCGCTTCCATATTTTTCCCATAAGGTTAAATATCCGAGCTCGGAGTCTTCCACGTAGCCAAACTCTGTGGGCCCGCACCCTGCTGTTACAAGTTCGAAGATGGCCTTACAGGCACTTTCATCATTTCTGAGCTGGGTCAATGGTTTGTATTGCATGGTCTGGGAACGTTAGCTTTGAGGGCTTCATACTGCTCGACTTTTATAGAGCTGTAGATTCTGCCGGTCAAATTAACTATAATATTGAGCCGAGCATACATTGCTCTCAGCAACATTACATTTGTCTTTCAGGCAAGGCCAGGTAAGCCTTAATGAGGCAATCGTAAATGGTCGCTTTATTTAAGCTGCCCGGATCCCTGAGCTTGAATTCAAAGAGCCTGTTGGGTTAAATTAAAAGTTAGAACCAAAAGTACCGCGGGTTTCGCGTAGCAAAATTAACGGGGAGTAGATCAGCTGTATTCAAATCTCAGCGCCATCTTTGAAGATTTCATCAAGATTGAAGGCTTGAAAATCTACTTTTTCTGAAAAGTCATATTCTCCAAGCATATTGATATGTTCCCAGCTGTGGGTAGATGTGGCCAGTATGTTTTTTAATAATACTTCCCGGTCTGCCGGTTTCTTACATTCTGCCAGACTTCCTGATAAGTGAAGCAGGTTCCAACAGTTAATTGAATTGGCGATCAACCTTTTGCAGCCTTCTGCCGTAAGCTGTTCGCGGTATGTGGCCCCGATCAGCTGTTGATTGTTGCCGTGGGATATCGCTTTGGCGAACTTATTACTGTTCTCAACTTTGCTCAAAACCCTTTCAACGGATTTACGGACAGCCGGCTGATCCATATACTGAAGTATATAAAGGGTTTTGTAAATCCTGCCAAGTTCTTTAAGCGCTTTATAAAGTGGGTGCTGCCTGGAATAGGAATTCAGTCTCCTAATAAGGTTTTCGTTACAAATGGACGAAATCATACGCTAAGAAACTAAGTTAATAGTTTATAGATTAATACCGCTGCCATTTAACATCTGAGCTTTCCAGTCAATCCGTTATTATCTACGAGTGTCAGCCGATTTTTGTGATCTTCAATATTTCAGGAAATCATATTTAAGCAAATACTTAAATATGATTATATTTGTCTAAAATCGTAGGCAGATATGGAAAAAGAATTAGATCAAGCCAATGGCTGTATCCGTTTGTTCGCTGATCAGGTGCAGATCCAGGTATGTAAGGAAATATTATTTGAAAATGAAGACGCTTTTACCCGATTATCTCAGGTCTATGCACTTGCTGGTAATGATGCCCGCCTAAAAATACTTTATCTTATCCAGCAGCAGAATGAGCTTTGTCCTTGCGATTTAAGCGATATTTTGCAGATGACAGTTCCGGCTGTTTCTCAGCATCTTCGTAAATTAAAGGATGCCAGCTTAGTACGTACCCGAAAATCCGGACAAACCATCTTTTATTCGATCATACCTGATCAAGCAGATGTAATCAACCAATTATTTATGCTTATTCCCAATCAAGAAAGTATAGCAGTATGAAAGCACCCAAAGTTACCGCTAATGCCGGTATTCTTACTGCATTGGCAAGTTCTGTTTGTTGTATCACACCGTTACTGGCCCTGGTGGCCGGGACAAGCGGCCTGGCAACAACTTTTGATTGGATTGTGCCTGCACGTCCTTATTTTATTGTTGGTACTGTATTGATTTTAGGTTTTGCCTGGTATCAGCAGTTAAAACCAGTTTCCGAAGCCTCATGTAATTGCGAACCTGAAAACAAACCATTTATGCAAACCAAAAAGTTTTTAAGCATGGTAACCCTTGCAGCAGTATTACTCATTACTTTCCCGAGTTATTCTGGACTAGTCTATCATCAGAAACAGGAAGTAAAACAACCCATTTCCAAGAAAGGGCAAACAGCCATTATAAAAATTAAAGGGATGACCTGTGAAGGGTGTGAACATCATGTCACACAGGAAGTCAATAAATTAAAAGGCATACAGCAGGTTCAGGTGTCGTACAAAAACGGCAATGCAACCGTTAAGTACGACAGTACAAAAACATCACTGGCAGCAATTAAAAAGGCAGTCGAGATGCTACCGGATATAAAGTCGTTGAAACAAACTAGGCAGTTATGAATGTAATATTAGAATCTGTAATTTCCTGTTTGCACTGCAATACCAAATATGCTGAAACGATGCCGGTTAATGCATGTATGTACTTTTACGAGTGCACAAATTGCAAGACATTGCTAAGGCCAGCTGCGGGTGATTGCTGTGTATTTTGCACCTATGGAACGGTGAAGTGCCCACCGATACAAATGAACAAGTCATGCTGTGCCTAACAATATAATATCAATGCCATGAAAATGATGAAAACAATTCCGGCCCTTCCTGTTCAAAATATTGAAGAGTCCGTAAAGTTTTATTCTGAAAAATTGGGTTTCACGGCACCATATTATGACGACGGCTTTGCCAAGGTAGTCCGCGATGAAATTGAGATTCATTTATGGGCATCTTCGGATGAGAGCTGGAAGAACAAGGGCTTAGCCTTGGTTGCAGATCCAATTTGCAGTGGGGCCGAGAGCTTTCTGGCAGGCACGGCCAGTTGCCGGATTGAAGTCCAAGGTATTGATGAGTTGTATGAAGAATATAAAAAGCAAGGCGTTATATATGACGCCGAAACTGTTGTGGAAGGGCAACCATGGGGAGACCGGGAATTTCCGGCACTTGACCTCCATCGTAATCTGTTGACTTTTTATGAGGAGATTTAGAAAAGCCCAGGCCAACATTGAGCTTAAAGTAACGGGATCAAACTGTATCTTTTGATTTTGATGGGTCGGGTTGAATTAAAAGATAGTACAAAAAGCGCCACGGGTTTTGTGTAGCAAAGTTGGAGGGGTATAGATGAGGTTTTTCTTACAAATGGGCTGAAATACACGTTAAGCAACTAACTGTTTAGTTTTGGCTTTCTCAATGGCCGCAAACCCTTGCCTCCAAGATCCGGGTCAGCATTAAAGGAGTATTTCCCCAGCCGGTTGATATGTGCAAAATGGGCAGGAGAATAAACTCCAAGTCATTTTCGTCAATCTGGTAGCCGAGGGAACTCCCAGTAAATGAAGTCCCCTCTAACTGTCATTGCCAGTGAAATAAGATGTTATAATTCGCTACTATCCTCTATAAGTCGCTGTTGGTGCATTTTTCTTTACAGAGTCAATCCCATTGCTCATTCCCGAAAGGCTTTCATACATTTCGCTGCTTCCAATTACTTGGCCGTTTGCAGCTTTGAGATTGAAATAATATTTACCATTCGAAGAGGTCTTCTTGTCGTAACGATTGTCCTGCGATGAGTTTGTCTTCACTGACTCTATGCCATTCAAGCAAGCCGTCTTTGCTTTTGTAACCCTCACTGGTTAAAATGGTTTGACCGTTATTTGCCTTCAAATCAAATTGAAACTCGCCGATTCTTTCGGAGAATGATAACAAATTTGCTCATAGAAAATTGGGGTAAATAATAGTTTATTTTGAGAGATATTATTTCATCAGAACAGAACTACCTAATCCTTTTTTTGACGAAAGTTTTAGCCGGTTTGCAGCCTTGACAATCATAAATATCACCCAGGCAATGATCAAAAACTGAATTAGCACCTGAATAAAATTGCCGTATTTGATGGCCACCTCAGAGTGTTTTCTCCCACGGCGTCTTTAAGAACCATTTTGAGTTGTGTGAAGTCTACACCACCAATGATTACCCCGAGGATAGGATTGATGATATCTTCTACCAGAGAAGTTGTAATTTTGCCGAATGCAGCGCCAATCACTACCCCGACAGCTAGGTCGAGAACATACCCCTTGCGCGATAAAAGTCTTAAATTCTTTGAGCATAATTTAGGTAGGTAATGGTTAAAAAGGAAACAAAAAACTATGGAGAATCTGAGCGAACTGAACTTTGTTCGATTTGGCCCTCTATAAACCTTGATAGCCGGGACATTGACATATTTTGTCGATCCTACCCGATCAACTCGACATCCAAACGGGTGCATTGATATATAAGTTCTTGCATTCGATTGCCGTAATACAGCACACGCTTGTGTCAACACAAGAAATAGGGTATCGATTTATACTCACGTCCGGCCGACCGGCGAGCTGATATTTCATGTGACGGCTTCCCTGGCTCAATTTGAAAGCTCGCTGATCAGCCAAAGGGTCAAAGTCAGGCATGGCCAGGGCAAGAGCACAAGGGAAACGTATTTCACGGCCTCCATTGCCTATCCAGCAGCAACAGGAAATTTTTGAACTACAAAAACAAGGGCTTTCGATGAACAAGATTTCCAAGCGGCTCGGAATTGCTTGCGGAACCGTGTATAATTATGTCGGTAAACTAAAAACGTAGCGGCCGCGCTGCGGTTCCTTGGCGTATGTTTCCGCCCATTTGTAAGAAAAACCTCAAAAGACAGAAGCAAAATTTTATCTGATCAATATCAGCCCTTCCGGAAAGGAGCTCGAGGGCACCATCAGGCAATGATCCGGAGAAGCTTAAAGCCTTTGCGCGTGAGGTGATGAAGGAATATGCAGAAAATTTTAACAAAGGGCTGTCTGATAAGGATATCAAATATTATGGCAAGATCGAATAAAACCGGTATTACACTCACGAAGATCCAGAGGTAAAACAAGGTATCCGCAGACGCGGGGGAAGCAAAAGAGGGCGATCAGATGCATGCGCAGCTGATTGTAAGTCGTAAGACGGCAGACAATGGCCGTTTGATCAGCCCAATGACTAACCATCGAGGTAGTAACTCTGTGCATAGTCAAAAGTTCGGACAGTTTGACCGTATGGATTTTACAGAACGTTGTGAGCAAGCTTTTGACCGGACATTTTCTTATGGCCGTGAGCTTTGCGAAACCTTTCAATATCGCAAAGCGATGCTAAACGGATCAGCGATACAGCGTGCTGATATGATTGTCGCCGAGCGAAGCCACCAGGCTAAACAGGCTAAGGAGCAGAGTCAGGCGTTGGTGCAGAACAAAAGGGAAAAAAAAGAATTGGCGCAGTCAGAAATCAAAACTAAGCAGGAGCAGAAGAAAAGGAGAGGTTTGGGCTTCAGAAAAAGCGTAATAAACAATAAATAAGGCACCTTAAACTGTGCTGCTGACTTCCTCTTCAAATTTCAACCGCACAACGGGTAGTTGTATGTGAAAATATTGATATTGCATTTGGGAGAGGATACATTACTAATCACAACTTTTTCTCCGGCAAGATCCAATAATCCTGATTTCTCAAATGATGAACACGCTTAAAGAATCTTTTTTAGAATGAACCGAAGAACAAGTTTCAACGATCAGGATGATAAACTAGCGTCAGGCTATGTACACGTACGGGGTGCCCGTGAACACAATCTAAAAAATATTGACGTTTCCATACCAAGGGGCCAGTTGGTCGTTTTCAGCGGTGTCTCCGGATCGGGCAAGTCCTCGCTTGCTTTCGGTACGCTATTTGCCGAAGCCCAACGACGTTATCTTGAATCGGTTTCCCCTTATGCAAGACGCTTGATCGATCAGGTGGGAGTACCGGATGTAGATAGGATTGACGGTCTGCCACCCGCTGTAGCAGCTTCAGCAGCAACGCGGCACACCCAATGCACGTTCGACAGTAGGCAGCCTGACTACGATTTCAAGTCTTGTACGTATACTCTATTCGCGCGTTGGTAGTTATCCTGCACGCCAGACAATGCTCTATGCCGAGGATTTTTCCTTCAACACGCCGCAGGGGGCCTGTCCCCGCTGCCAGGGCATGGGACGTGTGCATACTATGACCGAGCAATCGATGGTCCCAGACCCATCGCTGACCATTCGCGAGCGGGCTATCGCCGCCTGGCCTACTGCTTGGGGCGGTCAGAACCTGCGTGATATCTTGGTATCGCTGGGCTATGACGTCGATATTCCCTGGAATGACCTGCCTGAAAAGGACCGGCAATGGATACTGTTTACCGACGAGCAGCCGACAGTGGCCGTCTATGCTGGACTTACCCGGCCGAAACACGCAAGGCCCAGCGGCTAGAGATGGAACCCAGCTATCAAGGTACGTTTAGTAGCGCCAAACGGAACCTGGAATATACCCTTGCCAATACCGAAAGCGCATCCATGCGCAAACGTGTCCTGCAGTTTATGATCAGCAGCCCGTGCCCGGTATGTAGAGGCAAACGTTTAAAACCCGAGGCGCTTTCGGTTACCTTCGCGGGCTATGACATAGCGGATTTTTCGCACCTCTCTCTTGAGCAGCTTGCAGAAGTTGTTAGGCCGGCTGCAGATGGAGAGCTTTCAGCAGATACGAACCCGTCCGAATCGCTCGTGAGCCGCGAAGTCGCAAAAGCCGCGCTGGATAAACGTGTGACAGAAGGCGGCTCGGCGCACAAGGCAGCCTCGGATGTGCGCCGCACGGATGATCTTTCGCTTGAAAAGCGCATCGCAGCAGAGCGCTTGTGCGGTGATCTTTTGGATCGCCTTACAACGCTCATCGATCTTGGCCTTGGTTACCTGTCGCTTGACCGCGGTACCCCTACGTGCTCCCCGGGTGAACTGCCAGCGTCTGCGTCTTGCGACCCAGCTCTCCTCGCAGCTCTTCGGCGTTATCTATGTGTTGGATGAGCCTACGGCAGGGTTGCACCCGGCCGACGGCCACGCGCTCTTCGATGCGCTGGACAGGCTCAAGGCGTCGGGCAACTCTGTTTTTGTGGTCGAACACGATACCGAGATGATGCGGCGTGCTGACTGGCTTATTGATGTTGGTCCTGAGGCTGGCAGCGCGGGGGGGCGTATCCTGTACAGCGGGCCGCCTGAAGGCCTTTCGGAAGTCAGCGAGTCCCGCACCCCGGCCCTGCCTTTTGACCAGGCTGCACAACCCGCTGCGGCAAACCGTTCCCCGAAAGGCTTTTTGCGCCTGGAAGGGGTCCCGCCGGAACAATCTCAATGGCGTTGATGTATCAGTTTCCCCTGGGTTGCTTTACCGCCGTAACAGGAGTTTCCGGATCTGGAAAATCCAGCCTTGTGAGCCAGTCTCTGATTGATCTGGTCGCAGAGCGCCTGGGCATCAGACGGGGGGATGCATACGAAGACGATCCAGAGGATGTGCAGGGTCGAAAAAACCATAGGCCGGTTGCGGGGCGATGTCGATGCGGTACACCGTCTTATCGAGGTGGATCAAAAGCCAATCGGACGAACGCCCAGGCCGGTCCAACCTGGCAACCTATACAGGCCTCTTTGATCATGTCAGAAAACTTTTCGCCGCAACGCCGAGAGGCACGCAGGAGGCATTACGATGCCGGGCGCTTTTCGTTCAACGTCGTCAAAGGGCGGTGCCCGACCTGTGAGGGAGAGGGACAAGTCGGCGTAGAGCTGCTTTTCATGCCGAGCGTGTATGCACCCTGTCAGACCTGCCATGGCACGCGTTACAACGACAAGACACTGGAAATTGACTGGAACGGCAAATCTATCGCGGATGTACTCGATATGACCGTTGACGAGGCCTGCGTATTTTTTGCCGGGGAAGCGCCAGTCTTGCGGTCCCTGGAAACACTCAGGGATATAGGTCTAGGTTATCTCAAACTTGGACAAAGCGCGACCGAGCTTTCCGGCGGTGAGGCCCAGCGTATCAAGCTCTCGACCGAGCTGCAACGTACGCAGCGCGGTTTAAGCCTATATACGTGTTAGACGAGCCGACCACAGGCCTGCATCCGCGTGATGTAGACCGTCTTCTTGTTCAGCTTAACCGCCTTGTAGATGCAGGCAATACCGTTATTGTCGTCGAGCATGATATGCGCACGGTCGCCCAATGCGATGCAACTGGGTCATCGACGTTGGGCCGGGGGCTGGAAGAAACCTTGGCGGCACTATTGTTGCGGCGGGCAAACCCTCCGTGATTGCAGCTTGTAAGGCAAGCCGTACGGCATCTTTCCTGGCGAACATACTGGAACCGGCGCAACGCAGAATGTAAGAAAATTAACTCTCAGACCATTTTCGGTTATGCCAGCCGGCGGCTATGAATTGAACTTCTCAAAAGGATAGGTAAACTGCATCAGTATCGCAGGCCAGCCACAAGGGAGTGAGCAGCACAAATAGTGATTTCTTTGCATGGTTTAAATGGGTTGGAGTTTAAAGAATGACAATACGTCTATTTCGCCCTGCCACGTCTTAGCGAAAAAAAATTAAAGGATTAGAATAATAAATACCAGTAGTATAATCCCAAAGATTAATGCATTAACTTTAATGCCACCCCATGATCCGGATTTTATCATTAACTTTATTTCATTTAAACTAATCAAACAGTTATGGTAAAATTGGCAATTCTGGCCAGACTCGAAGCTAAGCCAGGTAAAGAGCAAGACGTCGCAGATTTTCTCAAAGGTGCTTTGCCCTTGGCAATGGAGGAAATAGGTACTATCAACTGGTTTGCACTACAAATAGGCCCTTCCACATTCGGGATCTTTGATACATTCGAAAATCAGGAAGGCAGGGCGGCACATTTGGGAGGCGCTATTGCCAAAGCATTGATGGCAAATGCGCCGGACCTGCTTGCAGTTGATCCGGTCCTTGAAATGGTCGACTTACTGGCAGTCAAGTAAAACATTGAGTACTACCCTTCATAATAATTGTCACCCGTTGTGCGGTTGAAATTTGAAGAGAAAAAAGATTATGCATTTTACTGAAATTCAGTAAGTTAATATGGGTTCCAAACCGTATTAACCATGCACAATCTTAGAGCAATTTGGTTGCAACTATCTATTCGGG